>CAUEFX010000004.1 GCA_958477465.1 uncultured Bacteroides sp. | reverse complement strand
GAAGAAAGAAAATTTTGAAATTAACCAGAGGTTACTTTGGTGCAAGAAAAAATGTTTGGACCGTAGCTAAAAACACTTGGGAAAAGGGTTTGACATACGCGTTCCGTGACCGTAGAAACAAGAAAAGAAACTTCCGCGCTCTTTGGATACAACGTATCAATGCAGCTGCACGTCTTGAAGGAATGTCATATTCTAAATTGATGGGTGGTTTGCATAAAGCCGGTATCGAGATAAACCGTAAGGTTTTGGCTGATTTAGCAATGAATCATCCGGAAGCTTTCAAAGCTGTAGTTGCAAAAGCTAAAGCTGCTTAAGTTACACAGTTTAAGAATAATAGATGCCGGTTGCTGAAAAGTGACCGGCATTTTTATTCCTGCTAAAGATTTTCAGACTACAAAAAAGCAACTTTTAGAATAAACAAATTCTATATTTCCTTGTTTATTTCATACAAAGTCGTTACATTTGTGTAGTTAAAATATTAGCCGTATCGACTTGATCGGGAAACTCTTCAAATTAATCTGATATACCGAGAACGCTTCAGCTCTCAATGGCGGGCCACATCCTTCGGGACAGCTTTATGCCGGTGGATTACAAAGAGGGCGAGCACTCAAATCTTGTTCTATCAGAGTTTCATCACATCGTCGGTGCGGCTTTTTTTTATTCCTCTTCTTTTTAAGTATGATATATAAAAAATCCAATTATGATTTTTTATTTCTCAGGTACAGGAAACTCCAAATGGATTGCAGAACAGCTTGCCGACAGGCTTAAGGAGCAGTTGGTGCTTATTCCGGAAACAATGCGGAATGCTGGATTTGATTATGAAATGGCTGATGAAGAAAAAATCGGCTTTGTGTTTCCTGTGTATTCCTGGGGGCCTCCTCCCATAGTGTTGCAGTTTATTGGGCAACTGAATCTTCAGCGTTATGATAAGCAGTATCTTTTTTTTGTCTGTTCTTGTGGAGATGACACGGGATTGACCCAGCAGGTGTTTTGCAAGGCTGTGGCAAGAAGGGGATGGAAATGTGATGCCGGCTTTTCTGTCATTATGCCTAATAATTATGTGTTGCTTCCGGGATTCGATGTGGACTCAAAGGAGGTTGAAAGGCGGAAATTGACCGATGCGGTTCCGAGGTTGGCAGAAATAGGCAGTCTGTTGGCAGAAAGAAAGGAGATGTTTCAGTGTCATGAAGGCAGTTTCCCTTTTATAAAGACGAAGCTGATTAACCCGCTTTTCATAAAGTGGGGAATATCTGCAAAGAAATTTCGGGCTACAGATGCCTGTATCGCTTGCAAGCGTTGTGAGAAGGCTTGTCCTATGAATAATATTGTGATGGTAGGATGGAAACCGGTTTGGGGGACAGACTGTACCTCTTGTTTGGCCTGCTATCATATCTGTCCCCGAAACGCTGTACAATATGGAAGTGCGACGAGAAAAAAAGGACAATATTTTAATCCGAATGAAAAATAGGGATTATCTTATTTTAATCTGGCAATTGGACAGGTCTTCTATAATGGCCAGACTCTCTACGCGCACCCCTTTTTCTTCGAGCGCCTTACGCCCGTTTTGAAAGGCTTTTTCGATAATGAACCCCATTCCAACCAGATTGGCTCCGGACTGCTTGATCAAGTCCAATATGCCTAAGGCGGCATTTCCGTATGCCAGAAAATCATCTACGAAAAGAACATTGTCTTCGGGCGTTAGAAAATCACTGCTGATGACGACTTCGTAATCGCGGTCTTTGGTGAATGAGTGAATGGTGGTGCTCAGTGCATTCTGTATGGTTTTGGGGGATTTCTTTTTGGCAAATACCACCGGTAAGTCCATCAGATAACCGGTCATGATGGCCGGAGCGATGCCGCTGGCCTCTATAGTCATGATTTTATTGACATTGGTTCCTGCAAAAAGACGTACGAATTCCACTCCGATGGATTTCATCAGTACGGGGTCCATCTGGTGGTTTATAAAGCTGTCTACTTTCAGAATGCCTCCTTCGAAGCATTTTCCGTCTTGTAGAATTCTTCTTTTCAATAGTTCCATATATATAGATTGAAGTATGAATATACTAAGGTATACTTTGTTTATTCCTGTTTATTTATTATCCCTCAGGTCTTTTACTCTTACGGCTTTTCCTTCGCTTTGTGGTAAAGAACCCTTTTTGACCAATTTCAGCTTAGGTGTTACTAATATTTCGTCTTTCAATTGGCGGGTGATTTCTTTACGGACACGCTCTAGCTCGATATAGTTGTCGGTAGAAAGGTCGCTCAGCTCTACTTCAACGACCATCTCATCCTGATTGTTGACGGTTTCCAGGGTAATGAGATAATTACTGCCTAATTCCGGGAATTGTACCAATATCTTCTCGACTTGCATTGGGAAAATATTGACCCCTTTGATGATGAACATATCGTCGCTGCGTCCTTTGATACGGTCTATGCGCAGGTGAGTGCGTCCACAAGGGCATTTCCCTGGGAGGATACGTGTAAGATCGCGTGTACGGTAGCGAATCAGGGGCATCATCTCCCGGTCGAGTGTGGTCAGTACCAATTCTCCTATTTCCCCTTCGGGGACAGGTTCACCGGTTTCCGGATTGATAATTTCTACGTAATAGCAGTCTTCCCAAAAGTGCATACCGTTTTGTTCGGTACATTCGAAGGCTACTCCCGGACCATTCATCTCTGTCATGCCAAAGCTGTTGTAGGCTTTCACTCCCAGCATGCGTTCTATCTTTTTTCTTTGTTCGTCGGTATGTGGTTCGGCTCCGATAACCAGCGTTTTCAGGGTAGTACCTGCCGGGTCCAGACCCTCTTCCTGGAATACTTCGGCCAGGCGTATGGCATAGCTGGGAATCGCATGCAGGGCGGTCGTCTTAAAGTCGTTGATAAACTTTATCTGGCGCTTGCTGTTACCGGCAGCGGCAGGTACGGTTAATGCCCCTAACCGTTCGGCGCCGTACTGAAATCCTAATCCGCCTGTAAACATTCCGTATCCGGAACTGTTCTGAAATACATCGGTCTTACGGATTCCAACCATGTAAAGGCAGCGTGCCACTAAGTTTGCCCATGAGTCAAGATCGTGCTGTGAGTGTACTATCACGGTCGGGTTGCCGGTGGTGCCGCTGGAAGAGTGGATTCGTATCCCGTCATTTTTCATATCACCGGCCACAAGACCGAAAGGGTAATGGGCACGCATATCCGCTTTGGTGGTGAATGGAATTTTGCGGATGTCTTCCAGTGAGCGGATGGAGTCGGCTGTAATGCCGTGTTTGGCGAAAACTTCCTTATAGAAAGGAGCGTTTGCAGCTATGGAAATTGTTTTACGTAGTCGTTGCAACTGCAATTCCTTCAGTTTTTCACGACTCATCGTTTCTATTTCTTCTTCCCAGTATTTTGTATTCATGGTTTGGACAGTTATTCTATGTGCAGCCCTGTCGATATGCCGGCTGCATACATGGCTTGGACTGTTTTGCGCCAACCGGCATATCGGCAGGATACACAGATTACATTAAATTTTCTGCTATGTCTTTTCCGGCAGCCAATGCTTTGAGGTTCATTTCTACGATTGCATCTCCTTTGCGCTGGAATATTTCACGGATACTGTCCTGTATCTTCGCGTAATCTATTCCTAAGAATGGGATCGTGGCTCCTAACAGAACAATATTGGCAACACGTGCCGATCCTACTTCTTTGGCTACTTTGTCTACGTTCAGCACCACCTTGTGAGGCAGCTTGTTGATCTCTTCCAGTACTTTCTCCTCAGCCGGATAATTCGGGATGTTGATAAACGGCGTTTCATTGGTTACCAACCACCCTTCCGGGCTAAGATAGGGGAGATACCGTAACCCTTCCATGGGCTCTAAGGATATGATCAGATCACATTTTCCCGATGGTATCAGATCCGAAGCGATGGGCTGGTCGCTGATACGCAGGTTGGACTGTACGTCTCCACCGCGTTGGCTCATTCCGTGCACTTCTGCCTGTTTCATGTAAAGTCCGGCTTTCAGGGCTGCTTCACCGATGACTGTAGCGATTGACAGGATACCTTGTCCGCCTACTCCTGATAGTATAATATCTTTTTTCATGGCTTATTTACTTTTTTTTTTACGTGCTAATGTTTGTATACATTCCCTGCGGGGGATAATAACGGATACACCGTGATAATCGAGCTCTTCCCGTATTACCTGTTTCATTTCATCGTAGTTTTTCTTTAAAGGAACCACTACTCGGATGTGTGCGGGATCTACTCCGATTCCGGTACAGATTGCTTCGATACGTCCTGTTCCAGCGGAATCCTGACCGCCTGTCATCGCTGTTGTCTCGTTGTCGGAGATGACAATGGTGACATCTGAATTTTCATTGACGCAATCCAGCAATCCGGTCATTCCGGAGTGGGTGAAAGTAGAATCGCCTATAACGGCTACGGCGGGATGCAATCCTCCATCAGCGGCACCTTTTGCCATCGTGATGGACGCTCCCATGTCGACACAGGAGTTTATGGCATTGAACGGTGCATTGGCTCCCAAGGTATAACATCCGATGTCACTGAATACTTTGTGGGCAGGATATTCTTCTTTCAGTACTTGGGTCAAGGTAGTATACATATCGCGATGGCCACAGCCTTCACAAAGGGCGGGTGGGCGTACCTCTACAATATCGGGGACTTTAAATTCGGATTTGTTCTCTTTTCCTATGGCACGTGCTACGGAATCCGGGTTTAATTCTCCGTCTTGTGAAAGTGTGCCGTCAAGACGGCCTTTTACTTTCAGACCAAGCCCCAGATAGCCCTTCAGCTGTTTTTCTACAAACGGCTGGCCGTCTTCCAAGACAAGTATCTCATCACAAGCCTCTACCAGCTGCATTAATTGTTTTTTTGGCAGTGGATATTGTCCTATTTTCAATACCGGATATTCGCAGCCCTCCGGATAGTTTTCCATCAGATAGTTGTATCCGATGCCACAGGCTATGATACCAGTCTTTTTGTTCGGGCCGTCGGTATATTTGTTATAGGGAGATTCTTCGGATGCTTTGATGAATTCGTCCTGACGTGACAACAATGCTTTATAGCGTTTGCGTGCATTGCCCGGCAAAAGAATGAATTGGCGCGGATCTTCTCCGAAAGATATTTCATTCTGTGGCTTCGGAGCTTTTCGCTCTACTCCGGAACGGGAGTGCGCCAGGCGGGTAACCATACGCATCAATAACGGTTCGCCTATCTTTTCTGAAAATTCGAATCCGTTGTAAACCATATCGTAAGCCTCTTGCTGATTGCTCGGTTCATACATCGGAATCAATGAAAAATCACCGTAAAAACGACTGTCCTGTTCGTTTTGGGAGGAGTGCATACTGGGGTCATCGGCTGCAACGACGATAAGTCCGCCTTTTACACCGGTGATCGCTGAATTGATAAAACAGTCGGCTGCTACATTCATGCCTACGTGTTTCATGCAGACCAGCGCCCGTTTGCCTACGAATGACATTCCTAAGGCGGCCTCCATGGCTGTCTTCTCGTTGGTGGCCCAACGGCTGTGTATGTTCCGTTCTTTTGTGATGGGAGATGATTGGATATATTCCGTTATCTCAGTTGAAGGGGTGCCCGGATAGGCATAAACGCCCGAAAGTCCGGCATCCAATGCGGATTGTGCAATGGCTTCATCGCCAAGTAAGAGTTGCTTGCTCATATATCTTTTTTAATTGGTGTTAGTCACAGTTTTATTGTTTATTTGGACAAATTTAGATGAAAATCATGAGATTTCCACACCGGAGGATATAAAAAGTTTTTTTATAGAAGAAAGAGGTATTTTCAAGATCATTTTATTACAGAATTACTCAAAAATCTTTCTTTCGTTCAATGCTTTCCAGTATTTTCTGGCATTCGCTATATGGTCGGCATAATTGGACGCGAAATTGTGGGTACCCGAAAAATCTTCTTTCGCACACATATAAATGTAATTGTGTTTTGCGTAGTTGAGGACGCTGTCTATGCCTTTGACGGAGGGTATGCGGATCGGCCCCGGGGGAAGTCCGGTATTTGTATAAGTATTGTATGGCGATTCTACTTGCAGGTTCTCATTGGTGATTCTTCTTAATCCGAAGTTTTGCAATGCAAATTTGATAGTGGGATCTGCCTGAAGCGGCATACCTCTTTGCAGCCGGTTGATGTATAATCCTGCCACCATAGGCTTTTCCCCATTGTTGTTGGTCTCTTCTTCTACGATGGATGCCAGGGTACACACTTCTTCCGGGGTCATTCCGATGGCTTGCGCTTTGGCAAGACGTTCGTTATTCCAGAATTTTTTATGTTCCTTCTGCATGCGTTCGAAGAAGCTGTCGGCGCTCATATCCCAGTACACTTGGTACGTTTCGGGAATAAACATGCATGCCATTGTCTCTTTGTCGTACCCCATTTTTTGCTGGAAGGTGGAATCGAATAGCAGAGTTGCGATTTCGGTGGAGTCTATCATCAATTGTTTGGCTACATTATGTGCCAGTCTGTCGAGCGTTCTCACGCTGCCGATTGTCAAGTTGACCGGTTCCTGATAACCGCGGGATATCCTGCTGTAGACATGGTATACATTTTCTCCGGGGCGAATGGCGTAGCGGCCGGTGTGGATGGTTTTCTCTAATTTGCGATATTTCGCCATCCAACGGAATCCGGTAAGGTTGCCGGGATGTCCTTTCGTTTTAACCTTGTTATAGATGGAATCTGCCGTATCGTCACGGTCTACGTACACATAAACTGTTTGGGCAGGATGAAATTGCGGATACAGGAGGTAATAATAGATGATGCCGATTCCTGCTATGCAAACTATAAAGAAGATGGCCGTTAGGGCGATAAGGATTTTTTTCTTTTTCTTGTCCATAGAAAGGTGTTCATATTATAAAAACTCATCAAATTTAAGTATAAATCTCGATTTATATGCCGGTGTGATAAAAAAATATCAAGTATACCTTTATCTTTCTGGTGTGGTCTTGACGCTTCTTAGAGGGGTGGAATCAGAGTTCGGTTCGATCTACAGTCCCCACTGGGCACTATTTACCTGTGATTCTATTCTATTTTCCAATTCATCGGGCAGCGGGGAGAAGAAATCCATTCCCGTCAGTGTTTCAATGCTATCTACCGGGACTGCGTAAGTTGCGAGTGGGGATACGGAACGTTCGTTTTTAAATAGAAATCCAATGGCTTTGGGTGATGCGGTAAAAGGTGATAAAATGACCTTGAAGAATTTCTGCGGAACTGTTACCTTGTTTTTTCCTATTTTCTGTGGTGTCTTTTCTATGATAGGTCCGCAAATTATAATAATAGCGCTGTCGGCAATGGCCCAATCCCGCACTTTTTCTTCCAAGTCTTTCCATTTGCGTCTGTTCAGCTCCGGATGTTGCGGGCACATGTTGCTAAAGTAAAATGATTCTTTCATTGCCGTACTGTTCCATTTCATATCGGCAGCGGGAGCCATGTGCCCTTTGTCATATCCCGAACGTGCATAATCGCTATTGGTGGCAATGACACCTTTTACTGAAGGATCGCTAATGAAGCGGTTTGTTCTTTGGGCATTACCTTGTGTCTCCTGTCGTGTCAGTTCATACGCAACCCAGTTGGGCAGGCAGAGATTCTCATTATAGGAAACGGTATATCCGGTATGGTGAATGATTTGTTCTTTTCTGGGAACAATCATTTGCGGTATTGCGAGTTCTTCGGCTGTCGGCATCGTCTGGCAAACAGGTGTAGCAGGTATTGCGACTTCCTTTGCCGGAGGAGAGGGGAGTGTCTCGGGTTGTTGAAGGTAAAGGTATAAACCGTAAAAAACAGGTATTAAAACTATAATAGTAATAATACATTCTATATGATAGCGCTTTTTGTTGCTCTTTTTCTTTTGATTCTTTTTCCGGCTCATGGCATGGCTAAAATTGATTGCAATACTTCTTTTTTACTACTTGTTCATTTTAATTTTGCACAAATGTACTTTTTACTGCACTTTATACTATTACAATGATATTAAATAAGGTTAATGTGTCATTCTCTTGTTTCACTTCAGGCAATCATAGGAAAAAAAGAGGGTTTAAAGAAAGGGACCATGTTTGCCGGGAATGCTGATAGGGGGTAGAGGAGGGGTTTGCAGAAATCAAGGAAGAGCAAGCAGCAAGGGATGAGCAATTCGGAAATAAGGGACAGAAAAACGCTTCTTAGTCAGAAAAATACAGAACTAATAATTTTGTGATAAGAAAAATAGAACAATTGGCGGTGGTTCGATAAGGTTGCCGCTATTTTTTTGCCTTTCAAATTATAAATATTAGAATATTGTTTTGAATTATAGAATTATGTGTGTATCTTTGTCAAACGATAATTGAGTAACTAATGAGGATATTTACCGAACAATCATTAAAAGAATATGCAGAGAGCCACCCCGATTCAAGGGTTGCTTTGCAAGAATGGACTACCATTGTGAAAAGAAACAGGTGGACTTGCTTTGCCGATATTAAGAAAACATTTAATAGCGTTGATAATGTAGGTAATCAGCACTATGTTTTCAACATCAAAGGTAATAACTATCGTTTGGTAGTAGTGATTAAATTTACCATTCAGTTTGTGTATATTCGCTTTATTGGTACTCATAAAGAATATGATAAAATAGATTGCATTAATATTTAGAACTATGACAAAGATAGAGAATCAAGCCCAATATGAATGGGCGGTAAAACGAGTAGAAGAACTTCTTCCATTAGTGAAAGATGATACTTCTTTGAACGACCCGAATAGCATAGAATTGGAGTTGCTTTCTAATTTGGTTGCTGATTATTCCGAAGAACATTTTGCATTGGGGGAGCCAACGCTTGTGGATGTTCTTAAACTTCGTATGTATGAAATGGGGCTTAATCAAAAATCACTTGCGAAATTGGTTGGCGTTAGCCCCTCACGCCTTAGTGATTACATTTCTGGTAAGTGTGAACCAACCTTGAAGGTTGCTCGTGAGATAAGCCGGAAGCTAAATATTGATGCCAATATAGTGTTGGGAGTATAAGAATTTTTAAATTCAAAATTAGGGCGTGATTCCATTCGGTTTCACGCTTGAACCGAATAACATTAGATAAAGCTGTGTGATACAGATAAAATTATTGCGAATGATGTGACAATGATACCATATAGTTCCCGATAATTGTAAGAGTTAAGCCTGTTATTCTCAACTAAACTTCTACTGCATTAAGCAATAAAACCATGTAATTAGGTTATCTGTAGGTAGTGTACTATAACTTATTACAAAACTCTCACAATGTCGAAAATATTTTTGGTATATCCATTGCAGAATCAAATAAAAGTATTATCTTTGCATTCGATATGACCTCCCACGCTTCCCGTAGAACAGCGCACCCGGGGAGGTCTTCGAGTTTTTATATAATAGCTTTGATGGGATTGGCTGATAAAACTGATTATACAAAGAGACCGTTGACCCTCGCCGAGCAAGTCGTACGGCTAAAACAACGGGGGCTTGTTTTCGATGACGAAAACGAGGCTATTGCTTATCTTAACAATATTAGTTACTATCGGCTTCGTGCATACACTTATCCGTTCCAAGAAAACGGCGAAGATTCTGAACATAACTTTACTCGCAAAGATATTCACTTCAAAGACATAATAGACCTTTATTGTTTCGACCGCAGACTACGTTCTCTTATTTTCAATGCTATTGAAAAAATAGAAGTGGCAGTGCGCACAAAAATCGTACAAGTATATGCTGAAAGCACAGGTGATAGCCATTGGTATGATGATGAAAGTTTATATCGTTTCGGCTATGACGATTTGATGAATCATGTTGATGCTGACGTAAACCGAAGCAACGAAGATTTTATTAAGCATTACAAATCAAAATACGACAATCCCCCGATGCCGCCAAGTTGGATGGCACTCGAAGTGGTATCGTTTGCTACATTGAGCCGCTTGTTCCAATCCTTAAAGTTAGACAACCGCAAAGAGTACATTACTGAACAATTCGGTTTGAAAAAAGTAGCTATATTGGAGAACTGGCTACACGCTATTTCCAATCTCCGTAATTGTTGCGCCCACCACAGCCGAGTGTGGAATCGCCGTTTTATGGTTAGCGTGACACTGCCATACAACACTCTTTATCCGTTCATGGATAGAACAACAATCGGACAAATACGCACAAACAAATTATTTGCTGCGCTTTCTTGTGTTACATATATTCTTGATATTATCAGTCCCGGAAGCGACTTTAAAAGGAATATCAAAGAATTGCTCAAATCCGACTACCGTTTGCTTGACCTTAAAGATATGGGATTCCCCAAATACTGGCAATCGCTTTCTGTTTGGCGAGAAAAATAACAAACTCAGCGTTTTATTACACTACAAGATAGTTTATCCTAGTGTCCCGATAGCCCTTGATTCGTCAAACTATCGGGTTTGTTGTTTTTATCTGCCTGAATAATTTTATATATAGAGAAATGTAATTGGCGTTCTCTTATATTATAAACATTTTTTATTCGGAATCGAATGCTTAGAAAATAAAAACGCTGATTAAATATTATAATCAGCGCTTTATTTAAGAGCCGCTAGCCAGACTTGAACTGGCGACCTACGCGTTACGAATGCGTTGCTCTACCAACTGAGCTATAGCGGCGTTATTCGTTTACGGCATGCAAAATTACAGCTTTATTCGAATAATCAAAAAAAAAATGTCTTTTTTTTGATTATTATTTTCTCTTAATTTTGTCTATCAGCGAGTTATAGCTTTCTGTAAAGAAAAGAACAGCATTGAATTACTGTCGGCTTTTGATACAAAATCAAAAACTTAGTAATAAAATAAATGTATATTATGAAAATAATATGTTACCTTTGTAACCAGTTTATAAAAGACTCAAAAAGATTAATCTGAATATCTTATGCATAGATCGATTGTTTGTGATACTTTGGAAGCCGGCTTTATTAGGTGATATCTTGATTTTTATTTATTGTTGGCAGATATTGATTGGATAAGATGGATGCTTTTTGTGAAAGACTTATTAAAGGGATGGAAACAATAAACGGGAAAATAGAAGAAAAAAAAACTTGTTGGTATGTTGTGTATACAGCACTAAGGGCGGAGAAGAGGGTGAAAGAACAACTTGATAAGGCAGGTATTGAGAGCTATTTACCACTTCAGCCTATCATTCGTTCGTGGAATAACTGTAAGAGGAAAGTAATGATTCCGGTTGTTCCGAGATGCATCTTTGTACGTCTGCCAAAGGATGAAGTTGCCAAAATCAAAAGCATAAAAGGAGTTTCTTTTCTTTTTAGAGAAGAAGGACGGTATGTTTCTGTTCCGGAGGATCAGATGGAAACTTTCCGCTGTATGGTAGAAAATGCAGTGGAACCTGTTGAGTTTACAGAAGAATTGGCGTCTGGCGTGATGGTTCAGGTTGTTCGTGGACAGCTCAAAGGGGTAAAAGGAGAATTGGTCGATTATCAGGGAAAAGATAAGCTGATGCTTCGTATTGCAGGATTGGGTTCCGCTTTGGTTCTGGTTGCTGCTGATGCAGTTGAAAAAGTGAAATGAGTATTCTGTGAATTTTATTACCGGTTTCTTGCAGGATAATATATCTGTGCAGGCAAGGATAATCCTCGCCTGCGTAGACTTTTGGAACATATATTCAAAATTAATCTTCGAACATTCTGCTTCGTGCAAGCATGCAAGCCCCTATAATTCCGGCTTTGTCTTTCAGTTTTGAAGTAAGGATAGCCGAATCTTTGTTTACCAGGTTGAGGGAATATTTACGGATGGCCGTTTTGATCGGCTGGGTAATATAGTCTCCGGTAAGTGATAAAGTACCTCCGATGATGACGAGTTCCGGATTGAAAATATTGATAAGTCCGGCAATCTGTTTTCCTAATTTTTGTCCGATTTCCTCTACTATTTCAATGCAGAGAACATCTTCTTTGTTGACGGCTGCAATGATTTCATCGAGAGTTATCGGCGGTTCATCCGATGATATGCGGCTGGACAAGATTGAGTTCTCACCGTTTTTGATACGTTCCAGTAATATGCGGTGCAAGGCCGTTCCCGATGCTTCTGTTTCAATGCATCCTTTTTTTCCGCAGTGGCAGATGATTTCATTTTCATAAGCGCTTACATGGCCGAATTCACCGGAGAAGCCCGATTTCCCGGTATATATTTTCCCGTCGATGATGATACCGATGCCCAATCCCCAACTGATATTGACGAATATGATGTTTTTTTCTCCTTTTACACAGCCCTGCATGTATTCTCCGTAGGTCATGGCGCGAGTATCATTGTCTATGGTTACTTTATAGCCCAATTTTTCTGTCAGTACATCAGCCAGCGGACGCTCTTCAAAATTGAATTGACTGAAGCTGTATCCGGACTCCGGATTTACCCGGCCGGATACGTTCACATTGATATTCAATATTTTCTCTTTGTCGACACTAAGTGTCTTTATGAAATCCGATATGAGTTTGCATAATTCATTCAGTCCTTCTTTTGAATTTTCAAAAGTATATGGGATATTCATTTTGAGTTCCATCATATCTCCTTTGAAGTTGATCAGTCCGATATTAATGGCGAATTTTTTTATATCCACTCCGATAAAATAGCCGGATTCCGGGTTAAGTCCGTATAAGTTTGGGTGGCGTCCGCCGCTTGTCTCCAGTTTGCCGTAATCATTAATATACCCGTCTTCGCACATTTCATCAATAAATTTGGTTACGGTGGGCACACTCAGATCCATTTCTCTTGAAAGGTCAGTGATGGTTGAGCTTCCATTATATATATAATGTGTAATAATCCTCTTCTTTACAAGCGCATTCTTAGAGCCTATTTCTATTTCTTTGAGCAAATTATGTTTCATATATGTTATATTAATGGTTTATGCAGAACAAATATACGAGTTATTTGAATATCTCGTTTCATTTTATCGCCATAATTTATTAATGCCCGTGGTTGTAACTCTGACTTTTATCTAAATAATAAAAGATTTTATATTTATCTGCGATATTTAATAAAAATATTTATTAAATGCTTGTTGTTTAATTAAAAATATCTATATTTGTGGCGTAGATATCTGAATGAATTATTTGTCGTATTAAAACTGTATATTTATGGAAAAGATTATCGGATTGATTAATGCCCCTTTTACTCCTTTTCATGAGAATGGAGAAGTAAATTATGAACCGATTGAAGCTTATGCTGCTATGCTGGCGAAAAATGGGTTGAAGGGCGTTTTCATTAACGGTTCCTCCGGTGAAGGCTATATGCTGACGGAAGAGGAACGTATGAAATTGGCTGAACGCTGGATAGAAGTATCCCCCGAGGGCTTCAAGGTGATTGTGCATGTGGGCAGCACTTGTGTGAAGTCAAGCCGTCGTTTGGCAGAACATGCACAAAAGATCGGTGCATGGGGTATTGGTGCTATGGCTCCTCCATTTCCTAAAGTTGGTCGTGTAGAGGAGTTGGTGAAGTATTGTGAAGAGATAGCCTGTGGTGCTCCTGAGCTGCCCTTTTATTTTTATCATATTCCGGCTTTTAACGGTGCATTCCTATCTATGGTTGCTTTTCTTGAGGCGGTAGATGGGCGCATTCCTAATTTTGCAGGTATAAAGTACACCTATGAAAGCTTGTATGAGTACAATCAGTGCCGTCTTTACAAGAATGGCAAGTTTGACATGCTGCATGGACAGGATGAAACGATTCTTCCTTGTTTGGCAATGGGAGGTGCCCGGGGCGGAATTGGGGGTACTACCAATTACAATGGCTGCAATCTGGTTGGTATTATCGATGCATGGGATGCCGGTGATTTAGAGAAGGCACGCGAACTTCAGAACTTTTCTCAGGAAGTGATTAATGTAATCTGTCATTTTAGAGGCAATATCGTAGGTGGCAAACGCATCATGAAACTGATTGGCTTGGATTTGGGTAAGAATCGTACTCCATTCCAGAACATGACCGATGAGGAAGAAGCCCGTATGAAAGCAGAATTGGAAGCTATCCATTTTTTTGATCGCTGTAATAAGTTTTAATTCTTTAATGCTATGAATGTAACCGAATATCTACAGAAATGGTCGGTCTCTTATCGGGATGATCTGTCGGGGAATATAATGCCTTTTTGGTTGAAGCATGGGTTGGATCTTCGGAACGGCGGCATTTATACTTGTTTGGATCGTGACGGTTCTTTGATCGATACGACCAAATCAGTTTGGTTTCAAGGGCGTTTTGCGTTTATATGTAGCTATGCTTATAACCATATCGGGCAGAATCCGGAATGGCTGGCTGCAGCAAAAAGTACGATCGACTTTATAGAGCAGCATTGTTTTGATACCGATGGTCGTATGTTTTTTGAAGTAACGGCTTCCGGAGAACCTATACGTAAACGTCGCTATGTATTTTCTGAAACTTTCGCTGCCATCGCTATGTCAGAATACGCCATCGCTTCCGGTGAGAGGGAATATGCAGAAAAAGCCTTGAGGCTGTTTAAGGATATTCAGCATTTTCTTGCTACTCCCGGTGTTCTGGAACCTAAGTATTGGAATACGGTACAGTCGAAAGGCCATTCCATCGTCATGATTCTTATAAATACAGCTTCACGCATCCGTGCAGCCATTGCCGATCCGGTACTTGATAAGCAGATAGACGATTCGATTGCATTGTTGCAAAAAGATTTTATGCATCCGGAATTCAATGCATTATTAGAGACGGTTGGCCCCGATGGGGAGTTCATCGACACGATTAATGGGCGTATTATCAATCCGGGGCATTGCATTGAAACCGCCTGGTTTATTCTGGAAGAAGCCAAATATCGGAATTGGGATAAGCAACTGACCGATATAGCGCTTACTATCCTCGACTGGTCGTGGGAGTGGGGATGGGATAAAGAATATGGAGGTATCATCAACTTCCGCGACTGTCGTAACCTGCCCCCACAGGATTATGCACATGACATGAAATTCTGGTGGCCACAGACCGAAGCCATTATTGCTACACTTTATGCTTACCAGGCTACAAAAGATGAAAAGTATCTCGTTATGCATCAGCAAATCAGTGATTGGACATATACTCATTTTCCGGATCATGAATTTGGAGAGTGGTACGGATACCTTCATCGTGACGGAACAGTCTCACAACCGGCAAAAGGTAACCTATTCAAAGGGCCTTTCCACATACCCAGGATGTTGACGAAAGGATATGTGCTTTGCCGGGAATTATTGTCTTAAGAACAAATATTTTCTCAGAGTCCCTATTAACAGTTACAAACATAGGAACTTTTTTTTCCCTTAAATTAATATACTATGCTTATGAAAAAGTATCTTCTAACACTTTTTTGCTGTGTCTTTAGTATTTACATATTTGCACAGCAAAAGTCGCTAACAGTAAAGGTTGTTGATATCCACAACGACCCTGTCATCGGTGCTTCTGTTTTTGAAAAAGGCACTTCTAATGGTACTATTACAAATCTGGATGGAGAATGTAAACTGACGGTTTCTCCTAAAGCTACTTTGGTAATTAGTTATATCGGCTATACAACACAGGAATTTACTGTAGGCGATAAGACAATAATTGATGTCATTCTGTCGGAAGATACCGAGCAGTTGGACGAAGTAATAGTTGTGGGCTATGGTGTACAGAAAAAATCAAGTATGACAGCGGCTGTAGCCTCTGTTTCGGCAAAAGAGATTACTAAACAGGTAACTTCTAATGTTGCTTCTGCCTTGCAAGGGCGTACTCCGGGAGTTGAAATTTTGCAAAATGGCGGTGAAGCGGGTGGTGATGTCAGTATCTTGATCCGTGGTGCCGGTACTTTTGGTTCTACTGAACCTCTTTATATTGTAGACGGTGCAGTAAGTAATAATGGCATTAATTCTTTGAATCCGAATGATATTGAGTCAATAGAGATTCTGAAAGACGGTTCTGCTGCTGCCATTTATGGCTCGCGTGCAGCTAATGGTGTCGTTTTGGTTACTACCAAAAGCGGTAAGAACGGTAAAACCGTTGTTGATATTAATGGTTCGTTTTCATATCAAACTCCTTCTAAAATGCTTGACTTTATGAATGCTGAGCAATGGAGAGGGTTTGCGAATACTGTAGCGGATAATAGTCCGGCTTTCGATCGGGCTCCCCAAAATGTCAATCCAACTAATCCGAACATGAGTACAGACTGGCAAGATCTTTATTATCAGAATGCTGCCATGTGGAATTTGAGTGCTGCTATTTCCGGTGGTGGTGAAAACTCAACATTCAGTACAAGTATTGGTTATACTAACCAGGATGGTATCATCATTCAGTCTAACTACGAGAAGTATAATGCACGCGTTAATGGGTCTTATAAGAAAGGACGTTTTACCATTACCGAGAATCTTTCTATTGCACATACCAGTAAACAGTCGCCCCCGGCTGGGCGAAGTATCATGTTACCTACCCTCCCTGTAACAGATGCTTTGGGGAGATATGTTTCCACACCTCTTGCAGATGGCTATTCCACAACTAATATAGACATAACAAATCCTTTGGCAAGTATTTACGCAAGGGACCATTATACTAAAAAAACAGATATTACAGGTAGTTTGAGCATCGGTT
Organism: uncultured Bacteroides sp.; assembly: GCA_958477465.1. Classification (GTDB taxonomy): domain Bacteria; phylum Bacteroidota; class Bacteroidia; order Bacteroidales; family Bacteroidaceae; genus Bacteroides. Next base: position 120,979 of record CAUEFX010000004.1, on the reverse strand, counting down.
TGGATATTTGGAAAGGTATTAAGTATAAACTGAACTTGGCAGGTAGCTATCTGAATACACATGGATACACGCATACTCCAGCTTATGCATCTTATTGGGATGCAGATGGAACTCCGGATTCTCATTTTAGCCAGCCTTATACTTCTTTGTCAGAGTCGAGAGGTGAAAGTTTCAACTATACGATTGATAACTTATTGACTTATAACGGTACATTTAGCGGCCATACGTTTGATGTTCTGTTAGGTACCAGTTGGATGCGTGAATACTATCGTATCATGTCTATAGACTCTGGTGTTAATGATTTGGGAGCACCGGCTGTTACAACATACAATGGTGCCGGTACTATTGGTTCCAATGAATTGAATTCTGCATTGCTTTCTTTCTTTGCTCGCGTCAACTATGATTATAAGAACCGTTATTTATTGTCATTGAGTATTCGTAGTGATGAGTCTTCCAAGTTTGCCAAAGATCAGCGGGTGGGATACTTTCCATCAGTGTCAGCAGGTTGGAATATACATCAAGAAGAATTTTTCAATGTATCTTGGATGTCAAAATTGAAAATTCGTGGTAGCTATGGTGAGTTGGGAGCCAACTTTATAGATCCTTATTCATTTCTTTCATTGGCTTACGGACCGGTTCCGACTATATTCAATGATAAACGTCAGTATGGCTATGTCACTCGTCTGGCTCAAACGGACCTGACTTGGGAAACAGCTGTTTCGTCCAATGTTGCTGTAGAAATGGGGTTCTTGAATAATTCGCTGAATTTTACTGCTGAATTTTTCTTGAGGCGTAATAATGATTTGTTGGCTCCTTTGGAGTCTCTTCCATCTTCCGGCCAAACTATTATTGTAAATGATGGTGATCTTCCTTATTATAACACGGCATCTGTGGAGAATAAGGGTTTGGAACTTTCTTTGGGCTATCGTAAAACATGGAATGATTGGAGCGTTGATATACAGGGGAATATCTCTTTTTTAGAGAACAAAGTTCGTAAATTGGGTGAGGGGGTACAACCTATCCGAGGTAATACGATGAGTTCTAAATTCTCCGATCGTGCAACTATAACCAAAGAAGGATTACCTATTGGTTCATTTTATGGATATAAAGTTGTAGGAATAGGGGATACAGGTGATTTTTTGTTTGAAGGAGCGGATGGTATGCCCAAAACTCTTACTGAGGCAAATGAAACTGACAAGCAGGTACTTGGTAACCCGACTCCTGACTTTACTTATGGTTTGAATGTGAACGTCGGTTACAAGAACTGGGATTTTACTGCTTTCTTTCAAGGAACACAAGGCAATGATATTTTTGCTGCTGCCAAGTATCAGTTTTATTTCAATTATGATAATAATAATTTAGCGGATGCATTAAATTCATGGACTCCTTCCAATAAGAATACTTCGTTGCCTATTGCTAAAACGGATAACTTCAATGGTGGCAATTCATTACCCAGCAGTTTTTATGTGGAAGACGGCTCTTATTTTCGTTGTAAGAACTTACAGATTGGCTATACATTTGATAGGAAACTTTTGAAGAAAACAGGTTTTATTGAATCTGCCCGTCTTTTTGCCGGTGTTCAAAATCTGTTTACCATAACTAATTATTCTTTATATGATCCGGAAGTAAGCAGTAATACTTTGTTTGACAGAGGGGTTGACGGACTATATCAAGATGCTCCGAGAGTAAATGCGAGAACTTATAACTTCGGATTTAATTTAACTTTCTAAAATGTTATAGCAATGAAAAAATATAGTAAGACAATAATATTAGCATTTATGGGGATTAGTATGTTATCAACCTCATGCAATGATGTTTTCAACGAATTGGCCGTCAATCCGAATCAGCAGGATGTAAGTTCATTTTATAATACTCCGGAAAATATCAATAAAGGTGTATTGGGAGTTTATGCCTATGTGACTACTCCCCGTGCTATGGGAGTTTCTGCCTTCCGTATTATGGCTAATAGGGGGGACGAATCCAGTGACCGTACCGATTATGGAGTGCCGGGTCAATACTGTGCATCGTTAACTCCTTCATGGTATACGATTGTAGAACCTTATGGCTTGTTTTATACAGCTGCTTCTCAGGCATGCCAGATGATTGAGGTCATTCCGGAAGTTAACTTTTCGAATGAGGAATTGAAAGATGCTTATTTGGGTGAGGCCTATTTCTTGAGGGCTTTTTCTCATTGGTTCTTATTTTTGAATTTTCGGAATATTCCTTTGATGGAGCATTTTCCTAAATCATCAAAAGACTATAAACCGCAATCTGATCCGGAAGCTACATGGGATTTTATTATTTCCGATTTGAAAAAAGCAAAAGATTTGCTGCCGGGAAAGGGCTTTTGGAAGGGTGATAATATAGGACGTGTAACAAGTGCTTCTGCTGCTGCATTATTGGGCAAAGCTTATTTGTATCGTAGCGGAATTGAGCCGCGTTATGGGAAATCATCTACTGTTTATTATGATGAAGCTGCAAAATGCTTTGATGAGATAATTAAAGGCGAACATGGTTCATTTAGTTTGGTGGCTGATTATAATGATAATTTTAAGGTTGCAACCGAAAATAATGAAGAATCGATCTTAGAATTTCAGTTTGTAGGTGATGCTGTGAATACAGGTTTTAATCCGGGTTTAACTAATAGTGGTGTGTGGAGAGATCCGCGTGGACTTCAACCTCCTTCAAAGGTGTCTAATAATGCTCATGTAATCCACCAGTGGGTATATGATGTTTTTGTTTCATCTAAAGATGCCAATGGTAAAATTGATTCCCGTATGTTCGGTACGTTGATATTTGACGATACAGCACCTGAAATTGAAGCGAAAGTTGGAGATGAAGTTCGTGTTTTTGATGGGCAAAGTTTTGATGAATATTATGTGCAAGTCAATGAAGATGGTAGTGTAACAAAAGGTTTTTCCATAGTAAGTTCTCAGGCCGGAAAATATAAATCCGCTTGCCGTAAGGGGCTTGATTGGACACTTCCTACTGTGAATCCGGGAAATAATATGTGGATTGGAAATCTGCGTGCTAATGGGTTGAACTATCCTTATATTCGCTATGCAGATGTACTGTTGATGTATGCTGAAGCTGTTGTCTCAGGCGGAAAACAGGGTAACTTGACGCCAGTGGAGGCTGTGAATCAGGTTCGAACTCGTCCGAGTGTGAATTTACCCGAGGTGGCTTCTGTGGATATGAATATTATTGAACGGGAGCGTATCTTGGAGTTGACTCAAGAAGGACATCGCTTTTATGATCTTCTTCGCTGGGGTAAGTTAGCTCCCCGTTTTCGCGAATTGGAGGTTTCCGATCCAAACTTTAAGCAATATAATATTTCTGCTTATTTAGGTTTTAAAGAAGGTAGAGATGAATGGCTGCCCATTCCTATTGATGAAGTGGAGGGAAATCCTTTTATTACGGAGAATAATCCTGGTTGGAATTAATATGGTTTTCGGAAAGATCCATTGAAATTTCTCAGTTTCTTAATATAAAATCAGTTTCTTAATATAAAATCAGTTTCTTAATATAAAAAATGTAACTTATGCATAAAATATCAACAAGTTTATTACTTATTTGCCTTTCTTCATTGATGTCTGCCCAAACACTGCACAATGGCATTACATTGCCGGAACAATGGCCACCGCGTTGTTCGGAACCGACAGAACGTAAAGAAATGCCGGTTCCTTATTTGAAGAGCAAACCAACAATAATATCTGTGAATACAGGACGTCAATTGTTTGTAGATGATTTCTTAATTCAGGAAACTGATTTGAAGAGCGTTTATCATACTCCAAATTTCTATGAAAAGAATCCGGTGTTGGAGCCCGATAAGGAGTGGGAAAAAACTACTCAAGGAGCCTTGTATGCCGCTCCGTTTAGTGATGGAATTTGGTATGACGAAAAGGATAATAAATATAAAATGTGGTATTTGGCTGGTGCCGGGACAATTCATAAAGAAGAAAAGCAGACATTTTATACATGTTATGCCGAATCGGAAGATGGCAAAGTATGGAAAAAAGTAAATCAAGATATTGTTCCGGGGACAAACATTGTTGATACTTGTAATCGTGATGCTGCTACTATATGGTTAGATCGGGAAGAAAAAGATCCTGCAAAACGTTGGAAATTCTTCAATATCGAACGTCGTCCGGAAGATAGACGCTGGCAGGTAGTTTTGAAATATTCTCCGGACGGTATCCATTGGAGTAAGGGAGTGGCACAATCTGGTGATCAAGGTGATCGTACTACAGCTTTTTACAATCCATTTACAAAAAAATGGGCGTTAAGTATGCGTGGAAGCACGGCAGTCTCCAGTCGTTCTCGTTTTTATATAGAACATGAAGATCCAGAGATGTTAGTGAGTTTGGCACATCGCATTCGTAAAGATGCTGATGACAAATTTATCGTCTTTTGGTTTACTCCGGATGATAAAGAATTACGTCATGAGAAATATCCGGAAGTGGAGCCCGGTATCTATAATTTTGACGCTATTCCTTATGAAAGTATTATGCTTGGTTTTTATAGTGCATGGGCCGGTCCGGAAAATCGTATATGTGAACGGGATGGCATTCAGAAGAGGAATGTGATCTCATTGGGATACAGCCGGGATGGTTTTCACTATGCCCGTCCTACTCACCAACCTTTTATGGATGTGAATGAAAGTGATGGTGCTTGGAATTGGGGAAATATGCAATCTGTCAATGGAGTGCCTTTAATTGTTGGTGATTCTCTTTATTTTTATTCCAGCGGGCGCCGTTTGAGTAAAATAATGTGGGATAGCCATACATCAACGGGACTTGCAACACTAAGACGTGATGGATTTGTGTCGATGCAGGCGGGGAAAAAAGAAGGAACGCTTTTGACTGAGAAAATTTCTTTTGATGGTACATACTTGTTTGTGAACGCTGATGTCAGAGATGGTAAACTTGCAGTGGAAGTATTGGATGAGTATGGTATGCCGATAGAAGGTTTTGGTGTCAAAGATTGTATTTTTATGAAAAAGGGAAATTCTACCAAACAAATGATTTGTTGGAAACGGCAAATGGACTTATCTGTCTTGAAAGGGAAAAATATACGTTTGAAGTTTTATCTGACTAATGGCGATTTGTATTCCTTTTGGATTTCTCCTTGGGAAACGGGAGAGAGTTGCGGATACACTGCAGGGGGAGGACCAGGTTTAAGTCATACTGGTATGGATATACGGTAATTTTACAATTTACTTCTTTTATTATTCAGTTAAAACAGAATATAACTATTTTTTTCACATCTATGGTCTGTTTGAATTTTGTTCTGAATTTGAACAGACCATTAAATATCAGGTAAAAGAAGGGGGGGAAGTGCTTGATTGTTGATTACTTTTTTTGTTATACTTTAATGTAAAGCCTATGAAACATTTATTAATTTTGTTACTAACGGGGATGGCATCTTTGCTATATGCGCAAGATAGGCATTTCTCGGCGGTGAATCCGGCCCTATTTCTTTATACGACTGAAGATGTATTTATTAATCCTCCTCAAAAATATAATAATGGTACACATTTATTGTCACCCGATCCGGAACGCTTTCCTTGGGAAGAACGTTTAGAAAACGGCATGCCCAACGTATTAGTGGACGATAAAGGAAATGTATCAGTCTATTTTTCCAGCTTTATTGTTTTTTCCCCTACCCCTCCTTCTAAAGTAGGAGTGATGGCATTTACCAATACAACATCTGATCTCACATCTTGGACACGTCCGAATGCAGGATTGTATTGGTATAATGCTGCAGGGGGAACTGCTGATGAGAAAATTTCTGCAACTTATAAATCTGGTTACCAAAATACTAATCTTGTAGCTGTCGATATTGAAAGTTTAGGAATTTATGATGATGGAAGTTCCTCTAAACCAATAAAACTGCTATATATGCCTCAGCGTGAATTTCTGTATAAATATTTAGGAGCTTATGAAGTAGATCGAAATTTCACATCAGAAGGGATCTTATCGGGATTTACTGAACTGAAGAATGATCGTTTGCAAAAACAGAAAGTTTTTACTTTTCGTAATATCAATGCTGATACTCATATGAATTGGATGAAACATAATGGAAAATTCTTTTTCACTTCCCGCGTCAATTCACGTAGATCTGCATTGAAACCAGATGAAATTCCTCCATTTACTTTGGACCCACGTAAGCGGTTTAGAAGAAGTACGATAACAGAGGTCGGTGATCAAATCGTATCTAAAACTGTGGATTTTGATGTGGTATTGGATTATTCAACTAAGCAATGGGAGCCTTATGGTATGCAACCTTTCCGATTACCTGGATTTGAAAAGGATGTGTGGTTAGGATTAGTGACAATGTATGGCGTGGAAGGGTATTCTTCGATAGAAAAGAAACAACGGACCGAACTTGCTATTTCAAATAATGGAAAAGACTGGCATTATTTGAAGCCTGGTACTCCTTTTTTAGATAATGGAACGGATATACAGGCGGATGATTTCGGGTGTATTAATATAGCTACTCCTGTATATAATACGAAATTTCATACCGGAAGAAACTCAAATGATCCATTTTTCTTTTATGCTTCTTCACGGATTAAACATGAAGAGGGACGTAATCCTGGCATATCACTGGCTACAGCAAAATATGGAAAGTTGGCTGGCTTGAAATCTTCTTCAGAGAAGATGTTTTATTCAATGACTCCTTTAAATGACCTTGGGCTTACCGTATCGGATATGCCTCAATTCTCTATAAAGAATGCTTTTGCTATAGATGGAGAGTTTTATCCGTATATTTTGGGAGATATTACTGATGACCCTACTGATAAGAATCTGGCAGAGTTGAACAGCTATGTGGGTGTACGTATATTTACTTACAATCCGGGAAATACGAATGGTTTAGGATATTGCTTAGGTGGAACTTTAGGTAGCTCTAAACCTGGTACACATACCATTTCTGACGATTATATGGCTATTGAATTTACCACAGAAGGTGTTGACGGCATTTCGAAAGAAGGAATCCTGAGGTATTTGAAAGTTCTTTCAGATTTGGAACCAACAGAGATTATTTCTTTTAAGGACTTTCAGGACATTCCTATAGTGTTTGAGACAAGAGTTAAAAATGCAACTTTTTATGGTGTAAAGTTTATGAAAGCAAAAGACGAAACTGTATCAATAGATGTAGATAAAGCCAATGAATTTAAATCAACGGGAGTTTGGAATTTTAAACCTTCTGTTCCAATATTGGCGGAATGCCATATAGAAGATTTTTCAGGACTTGAACGTATACCCAATCAGGTATTACCTACTCAAATGGAGTCGGGATCAATGGCTATAAAAGTGAATCCTAAAAATGCTTCGTATGATCAGACTATATTCAAAATGTTTGGTGATAATGAAAACTATATATCGATGGATTATCTTGCGAATGGTAGCTTTAGGTATCGTTTGGTAAAAGAAGGGATGGATTATTTGAATATGCAAATAGCTCCCCCTTCAGAAAAAGCATTCCAAGGAAAAGATGTAGTTGTGACTGTTGAGGCTGTAAAACAGGGAGATCGAAAATATGATAAGACCTATGATGAGGAAACTACGATTGTACGGGTTAATTGTCAAAGCTTGAATTTTGAGAAAGTTTTAGCTCAGGAGATTATATGGAATTTTAGAAGAGATATTCCTACGGCTGTTGATAGCTGTTATGCCAGAGGTTATGCTTATTTACCATTTTCGGCTTTTGTTGGAAACATGAATAAAATAGTAATAGGTGGAAGCTCTGAGTCATGTGAAAATAAATTTATTGGTTCCGTCTATCAACTTGAAGTTGCTGAAAAACTCCCATCCGGTAATAGTGACTTTTGGAATAATACGACAACTCGTAGTATGCAATTTACGGGTGTAGATACTAATGAAGCAAGTGACTCTTGTGTACAGATTTATCCGAATCCTGTGCCTAAAGATGGAACGTTGACGGTAAAAATTCACTCATTGGAAGATACTAACGCAACGATTGTATTGTATAATTCGACAGGAGCTTTTGTGAGACGATATGATAGCCTGCTATTCGAGGGTAAATCAGAAGAGACTTGTGATTTGTCAGGATTGGATGCCGGGATTTATATAGTAAAAGTAGTGATGCAGGATGTTATCTTTACACGCAAAATTATGATAGTGAACTGATTAATATATAGTGTATGGTGGTAAACCAATTATTTCGTGCGCTTTAGTAGCTCAAAATTGTTTTTATAATTAACTAAAAAAAGACAACCATGAAGAATAATATTATAAGAATGTATTTCATTCTATTTTTAATGTTGATAGGGACTTCTACAAATTATGTTTTTGCTCAGTGGCCTGATATTCCAGGTGGATATGATTACAATTGGTATAATAATAATTATCGGATTCAGATAAATAATATTTCCAGTACGGCCAATAGATGTTTTGAAATTCAATCGTTGCGATCCATATCGGGTAGTGCTATACCGATTTTTAGAGTAACGACTTTAGGAGAAATGACGTTTGGACCTGTGAGAGGAGATTATAATGCCCGTTTGAATTTTACACAGTTGGGAGAATGGTTCGGCTCAATTCATACAGGTAGCCAGAACTTTTGTTTTGATGCAGCGCGGCAGTTAAGATTTAGAGTTAGAGGAGGTGCTGAAGTTGCTATTTTTGATTCGGATATTTCCTTCTACAAGCCTCTCAGCTTATTTCTAACTCCTGATATTTCTGGAGGAATTATAATTAAATCAGGCAGAAATGGTGATCCTACATTATCGAGCACTTATGATCGTGCTCTCAGAATAGGCTCCAAAAGAGGTGTGGCTATATGGGATAATGACCAAGTGGAATTGAATGATGCTCCTTTGATGAGTTTGAAAGATGGAAAAGTTGGGATCGGATTAGGATCGGGAACAGGCGATGGTACATTGCATGTTAAAGGTACTTATATTAGCAACCAGAGTGGCGATATAAAGACCGCACTTGGTGTGACCACCGATACTAATAAATCTTGGATAGGAACGTATACCAATAATGGTCTGTTTTTAGGGGCTAATCTTATGAAGACTATTTATTGTGCTCCTACCAATCATTGCTATATTGGTTTTAATTCAGAGAATATGCCGACTGTACGCTCACAGCTATTGAACAAGTACTCGATGTTTATTAAAAAGGGAGTTCTTTCAGAAGATTTTCCAATAGCTCCTGTGTCTTCATGGTCCGATTTTGTTTTCAATAAGGACTATCGCCTTAGACCTCTTTCTGAGGTGGAACATTTCATCGGCATGAACAACCATTTACCAGATGTCCCTTCGGCAAAGGAGGTGGCCGAGAATGGGTACTCTCAGCATGAAATCAATAAAGCTTTGTTACAAAAGATTGAAGAACTTACCCTTTATGTCATAGAGCAACAAAAGCAGATTGAAGCATTGAAAGCAGATAATACCAAATAGTATTTGATGGATACCGGTACCGGAGTCTTAATTTTTTTCGGACCGGTATTCGACGAAGTATGCCCAAAGTTAGCTTTATTGGTAGCGATGTGTATATCGTAAATTAAAAATAAGAACAGAAAATCATGAAAAACTCAAAAATTTACCCTTGGATCGTTGTTGCTCTTCTTTGGGGTGTGGCATTGCTCAATTACATGGATCGTCAGATGCTTTCGACGATGAAAGATGCAATGCAAATGGATATTTCGGAACTGCAATCGGCTACCAATTTCGGCCGTCTGATGGCTGTGTTTCTTTGGATATATGGGTTTATGAGCCCGGTTGCCGGTATGATTGCCGACAGGTTGAACAGGAAGTGGCTGATTGTGGGAAGTCTTTTTGTCTGGTCGGCTGTTACTTTTAGTATGGGGTATGCCGAAACATTCAATCAGGTATATTGGCTACGCGCTTTGATGGGGGTGAGCGAAGCACTGTACATCCCTGCCGGACTCTCGCTGATTGCCGATTGGCATCAGGATAAATCGAGATCTTTGGCAGTGGGTATCCACATGACCGGTCTCTATACAGGGCAGGCTATCGGTGGCTTTGGAGCAACTGTGGCGGCTGCTTATTCCTGGCATACGGCTTTCCATTGGTTTGGTATTATCGGCATTGTCTATGCTGTGGTTTTGGTATTGTTTCTGCGTGAGAATAAAGAACATATTGAGGTAGAACGTTTGCGTCGGGAAGAGCCGAAACAGAAAGCGTCCATATTCAAGGGGGTGTCTCTGTTGTTTAGTAATATTGCATTTTGGGTGATACTGTTTTATTTTGCAGCGCCCAGTCTTCCGGGATGGGCTACAAAGAACTGGTTGCCGACACTGTTTGCCGAGAATTTGAATATTCCAATGGCCGAGGCAGGGCCGATGTCGACCATTACTATTGCTTTGTCTTCTTTTGTTGGTGTATTGCTCGGGGGGATACTTTCGGACAGATGGGTGTTGAAGAATATTCGGGGCAGGGTTTATACCGGCGCCATTGGCTTGGGACTGACGATCCCGGCACTGATGTTGTTGGGCTTTGGGCATAGTACAGTAGGAATTGTAGGTGCCGGTTTGTTGTTTGGCATCGGTTTCGGCATTTTTGATGCCAACAATATGCCTATTCTGTGTCAGTTCGTATCAGCAAAATATCGTGCCACTGCTTACGGGATAATGAATATGACGGGGGTATTTGCCGGAGCGGCTGTTACCAGTCTGCTGGGACGATGGACGGATGGTGGAAATTTAGGTTTAGGCTTTGCATGGCTTAGCGCTATTGTTTTGATAGCATTGGCTTTACAACTCTACTTCCTGAGACCTAAAACTGATAACATGGAGTAATAATCAACCCCCAAAAAACATATAGCATCTTTTAAAAAAAGACTTAAGTCTTTCAAAAAAAGATATAGCGTCTTTCGGGAAAAGATATAGCATCTTTCGGGAAGAGCAGATAAGGAATGAATTTTCAAGCCAATGTGCTTTTTTATTGAAGAAGAATTAATTGCCTTATTTTGTCAATGTCGATAATATAAGATATCTTTGAAGCATGATATTAATATGAAATTTGCCGATAAGGGTTGATTATGAAATAAGGACAGGAAAATGTTTATATACCACTTATTGATAATAAAATTATGATTGTATCTAATTTGCAAAACAGCCAGCGCGTAGAGGGCCTGCACCCATTGTTCAAAACGCTTTTTGATTACGTGAAAACGCATGATTTGCTTCATGCCGAATTGGGACGCATCGAGATAGAGGGAGATAATCTCTTTATCAATAATGTGAATCTGGAGTGTGTCTCGTCTGACAAACAAGTACTCGAGTTGCATCGGGATTATATTGACGTACATATCCTTCTGGAAGGAACCGAAAGAATCGGCTGGAAAGCCATTGAGGATTTGACTGATGAGACAAAACCTTATGAAAAGGAGGGAGATTGTGCACTTTATGCAGATACTCCTACTGTTTTTGTCGATCTGCTTCCGGGACAATTTATGATTGTGTACCCCGAAGATCCTCATGCTCCCATTATCGGAAAAGGGAAAATACGTAAGCTGATTGCTAAAGTAAAACTTTGATCGTACACGAAACCCTACATCTTTTTTGACTAAGGTGTGTTTTCCTCTTTTCGGAAAGGAAGAGAGCACACCTTTATTTTATATGGTGTGTCTCTAAATGACTCATGTTTATTAATTATCGAGTATATACTGATTTATTTCATTAATTTAAGCGTTGCTAAATGAAAAATGTTATCTTTGCTCTCAATAACATTAATACATTTTATTCATTACCATGAAAAAGGTCACACTTCTATCTTTACTTTTCTGTTTCTTGTCCACCGTGCTACACGCAGCAGATACTATTTTTATTCAGGAGACGCGTATCCCTGTATTGATTGAAAGGCAAGACAACGTCCTGTTTCGTTTACACCTGAATGCCAATGAGAGCAAGATGCTGGACGATGTAATCTTGAAATTCAATGAAGGGACGAGACTCTCTGATATTCAATCGGTGAAGCTCTACTACAGTGGAACGGAAGCGTTGCAGGACAAGGACAAACTGCATTTTGCGCCTGTCGAATATATCTCCAGTCACACTCCGGGGAAGACCCTGGCTGCCAACCCTTCTTATTCAATGAAGAAAGCCCAAGTGAATAACATCAAGAATGAAGTGCTGTTGAAAGGAAATCAAAAACTGTTTCCGGGGGTCAACTATTTTTGGGTGAGTCTGCAAATGAAACCCGGTACTTCGCTCGCTGCTAAGGTTACGGCAAGCATCGCCTCGGTGATGCTCGATGGTAAAAAGGCACCTTTGAATATCGTCTCTCCGGAAAAGATAGAACACCGTATGGGGGTGGGGGTGCGTCATGCCGGAGACGATCAGTCGGCTGCATTCCGTATTCCCGGGCTGGTAACCACCAACAAAGGTACGCTGCTGGGTGTCTATGATGTGCGCTACAATAGCAGTGTTGATTTGCAGGAACATGTGGATGTCGGTTTGAGTCGCAGCACAGACGGTGGAAAGACGTGGGAAAAGATGCGTTTGCCTTTGGCTTTTGGCGAATCCGGCGGACTGCCAGCTGCCCAGAATGGAGTGGGAGACCCGTCTATACTGGTAGATACAGAGACGAATACAATATGGATTGTTGCCGCATGGACACACGGCATGGGCAACAAACGCGCGTGGCGGAGTTCGCATCCGGGAATGGACATGAATCATACGGCGCAATTGGTGATGACAAAGAGCACGGACGATGGTAAAACCTGGTCGGCTCCCATTAACGTCACGGAGCAGGTGAAAGACCCTTCCTGGTATTTCCTGCTGCAAGGACCGGGGCGGGGCATCACCATGCATGACGGTACGCTGGTGTTTCCTATCCAGTTTATTGATGCTACCCGTGTACCCAATGCCGGTATTATGTACAGTAAAGACCGGGGGAAGACTTGGAAAATACACAATTATGCACGTACCAATACCACCGAAGCACAGGTGGCGGAGGTAGAACCGGGCGTATTGATGCTGAATATGCGTGACAATCGCGGAGGAAGCCGTGCGGTGTCCGTTACAAAAGATTTGGGAGAGACATGGACGGAGCATGTCTCCTCACGGAGTGCCTTGCGCGAACCGGTGTGCATGGCAAGCCTCATAAAGGTAGAGGCAAAGGATAATGTACTGGGTAGAGATATTCTGTTGTTTTCTAATCCGGATACAACAAAAGGACGGAATCACATTACCATTAAAGCCAGCCTTGACGGGGGAGTGACCTGGTTGCCCCAACACCAGTTGCTACTAGATGAAGCAGAGGGCTGGGGATACTCCTGCCTTACACTGGTGGATAGCGAAACGGTCGGCATCCTGTATGAAAGCAGCGTGGCGCATATCACTTTTCAGCAGATTAATATAAAAGATATCATTCAATGAGACAGATAAAACGCGGCTTTGCATTCCTGTTGTTGTTTTGCGTATTTTCTACGCTTTGGGCAGACAATATTCACTTCCTGCCCGAACCGCAGCAGGTGAAGCTGAATGGTGGAAAGTTCTGTGTCGGACGGGTGGGCTTGTCTTCATCCATACTTGTTCCGCAGTTGGAGGCATTGGTAGCTGAGGCCGGCGGAACCGTTGACGGGAAGGCTTCTTCTGTCATTGAAATCCGCTTGGTTGAAAAGCTGGGAGATATACCGTTAAACGAAAACGAGGCCTATCGCCTGACTGTGAAACCGCACAGGATCACCATCGAGGCTACTGCCGAACGGGGAGCCTATTGGGGAGTGCAGACACTGCGGCAAATGTTATCGCATCGGGGAGGAAAGACTTTCGTTCCTGGGTGTGAGATTGTGGACTGGCCTGCTTTTCGCATACGTGGGTTCATGCAGGATGTAGGAAGAGGATACATCTCTATGGACGAATTGAAACGGGAAATCGACATCCTTTCCCGCTATAAGATTAATGTGTTTCACTGGCACTTGACAGAAAATCAGGCGTGGAGACTTGAAAGTAAGATCTTCCCGATGCTGAATGACAGTTGCAACATAACCCGTATGCCCGGCAAATTTTATACACAGGAAGAAGCCAAAGAGTTGGTGGAGTATTGTAAACAGCGACACATGCTGTTGATACCCGAATTTGATATGCCGGGGCATAGTGCTGCTTTTATGCGTACTTTTCGCCACGACATGCAGAGTGAGGCGGGAATGAAAATACTCAAACTGCTGGTGGATGAAGTGTGCGAGACTTTTGACGTGCCTTATCTGCACATCGGTACGGATGAAGTAGCTTTTACAAACCCTCGGTTTGCACCGGAGATGGTGGCCTATATCCGTGCAAAAGGCAAGAAAGTGATTTCCTGGAATCCGGGATGGAATTATAAACTGGGAGAGATAGACATGACTCACCTTTGGAGCTACCGTGGAAAGGCGCAGGAGGGGATTCCAGCCATCGATTCGAGGTTTCATTATCTGAATCATTTTGATGTCTTTGCCGATATAATAGCTTTATACAACAGCCGTATTTACAACCGGCCGCAAGGAAGTGACGATATAGCCGGAGCCATCATGGCAGTGTGGCAAGACAGGGTAGTGGTGCCTGAGGAAAATGTCATCCGGGAGAATGCCTTTTACCCCAGTATGCTGGCTTTTGCCGAGCGTTCGTGGCGGGGAGGAGGATTTGAATACTTCGACCGGAACGGCACGGTGCTTCCTGGAGAGGATTCGGAAGAGTTCAAGAGCTTTGCCCGTTTTGAAGAGAGAATGCTGTGGCACAAAGCCTGCCATTTCAAGGGATATCCTTTTGCTTATGTGAAGCAGACGAATGTGAAATGGAACATTACGGATGCTTTCCCGAATCAAGGGAATCTGGAGCAGGTGTTTCCGCCCGAAGCCGGACTGAAAGACCGGTACACATACGAAGGAAAGGAGTACAACGTGCGGCAGGCCATCGGGGCAGGCATCTATCTGCGCCATGTGTGGGGAACTCTGATTCCTTCTTTCTATAAAGAACCTGAAGAAAGCCATACGGCGTATGCATACACTTGGGTTTATTCTCCCAAGAATCAGGATGTTGGACTATGGGCGGAGTTTCAGAATTATGGGCGCTCAGAGAAGGATCTGCCTCCTCCTGCCGGCAAGTGGGATTATAAAGGTAGCCGTATCTGGCTGAATGACACCGAAGTGCTTCCTCCCGTGTGGACGGCTGCTCATACGGTGGCGGATAATGAGATTCCCTTGGGAAATGAGAATTTCACGGCTCGCCCACCCATAAAGGTGCATCTGAATAAGGGATGGAACAAGGTGTTGCTGAAACTTCCGGTAGGAGAATTTAAAACTCCTCAGGTGCGTCTGGTGAAATGGATGTTTACCGCTGTTTTTGTTACGCTTGATGGTGAACATGCTGTCGACGGGTTGGTTTATTCTCCTGAAAGGAAATTGAAATAAGAATGATTTCGGAAATTTTATAAGAAAGAGAGTACCGTTTCTTCATTTTGAATTCGGTAGAAATGATTTATCTGATAATAACAATGGCGATGAATAAAGAAATTGATTTGTCCGTATCATGCTACGGAGAGACGAAAAATTTGGATTACGATTTGGTAATTCTTCCTTGGGGAGCCACTGAGCCCCATAACTTTCATTTACCTTATCTGACGGATTGCATATTGTCTCATGCGGTTGCAGTCGATGCGGCCGAACGGGCCAAAAGGTTGTACGGTGTGCGTTGTATGGTGATGCCTCCCGTGACGATGGGGTCACAAAACCCCGGACAGCGCGAACTGCCGTTCTGTATACATGCCCGATACGAAACACAGAAAGCAATCCTTACGGACATCGTAGCTTCGCTTCATACGCAGGGTATCCGTAAAATGGTTATTGTAAACGGGCATGGAGGAAATAATTTCAAGAACATGATCCGGGACTTGTCTGTGGATTATCCCGATTTTCTGATTGCCTGCAGCGAGTGGTTTGCCGTACTTCCCGCAAAAGATTATTTTGATCAGCCGGGTGACCACGCCGATGAGTTGGAGACTTCCGTAATGATGTATTATCATACCGAATTGGTAAATCTGGGGGAGGCCGGCGAGGGACGATACAGACCGTTTGCTATTAAGTCTCTGCGGGAAAAGGTTGCGTGGATACCCCGTAACTGGCAGAAGGTGTCGGATGATACGGGAATCGGAAACCCTAAACTGGCTACGGCTGAGAAGGGGAAAAAATATGCGGAAGCTGTTGCGGAAAAGTATGCAGAGTTGTTTGCCGAACTTGTTACTTATTAAAAGAATATGATGGCGCACAAATGGATTTTCATCTTATTGTTGCTTGTAACGATGGCGGGCAATGCACAGGAGCGGAAATATTCAACGTTCTATTATCAACGGGCAACCTTGTTTGAAGAACTTCCGGTCACCTCGAAAGACATTATCTTTTTGGGAAACAGCATCACGAATGGAGGGGAGTGGGCGGAACTGCTCTGTAATAAGCATGTCAAGAACAGAGGGATTAGCGGGGATATCTGTATGGGGGTCTATGACCGCCTGGATGCCGTTTTAAAGGGAAAGCCGGCAAAGATATTTTTGCTGATCGGTATTAATGATGTGAGCCGGGGAACTCCGGCGGATACCATTGTCGGACACATCGGGAGGATTGCTGCCAAAATAAAAAGAGATTCTCCTAAAACAAGATTGTATTTGCAAAGTGTGCTTCCGGTAAGCGACCATTATGGTATGTTCAGGGGGCATACGGCGCATTGGGAAGAAGTGGCGAAGATAAATGAAGGATTAATCCGGCTGGCGGAGAAGGAAAAACTTACATATATCGATCTTTATTCTCACTTTGTAGATCCGAAGACCGGTAAGATGAATGTTGAATATACCAATGACGGTCTCCATCTTTTGGGGAAGGGGTATTTGAAATGGGTAGAGATTGTAAAACCTTATATATAGTAAAACCTTATATAGTGAAGAAATGAAAAAGATATTCTTAGGAGCCTTATCTCTCTTGCTGTGTTGGGGGGTATCGGCTAAAACACCAGTGAAAGTTGCCTGCGTAGGAAATAGTATTACGTATGGCAGTACAATTGAAAATAGGGAAAGAGATTCATATCCTGCCCAGTTGCAGAGGATGCTGGGCGATGGGTATGTTGTCGGCAATTTCGGAAAACCCGGAGCGACTTTGCTGAATAAGGGTCACCGTCCTTATATGAAGCAGGAAGAGTTTCAAAAGGCGTTGGCTTTTGCCGGGGATATTGTTGTCATTCATTTAGGCATTAATGATACGGATTCGAGAGATTGGCCCGACTATCGGGATTTCTTTGTCAGAGACTACTTGGCTTTGATCGACTCTTTTCGTGTGGCAAACCCCGATGTGCGGATTTTGGTAGCACGGACGACTCCTATCGCCGATCGTCATCCGCGCTTTGAATCCGGTACGCGCGATTGGCATGGAGAGATACAGCAAGCCATTGAGGCTGTTGCTGAATATGCCGGTGTGCAGTTGATCGATTTTCACGAACCGCTTTATCGGTATCCTTTCATGTTGCCGGATGCGGTGCATCCTACGGCAGAGGGGGCGGGTATTCTGGCAGGAATTGCATGTTCTGCCATTACCGGAAATTATGGCGGTCTGCGTTTGCCGGAAATATACAGTGACAATATGGTGTTGCAATGTGGATGCCCGTTGGATATTCATGGTGTGGCCGATGCCGGTGAAAAAGTTACCGTCAGCATTGCCGGACAGACACGAAGCGCAAAAACGGGAGCAGACGGCAAGTGGTCCGTATGCTTGAAGCCGCTACAGCCGGGAGGTCCTCATTCGCTGACCGTCTCTACCGGAAAACGCCGGCTGCATTTCGAGAATGTGCTGGTGGGAGAAGTATGGCTTTGCTCCGGGCAGTCTAATATGGAATTTATGATGAAGGAGGGAGTGGATGGTAAGGTCGATATTCCACAGAGTGGGAATGCGGGTATCCGCTTGTTCGATATGAAAGCCCGTTGGCGTACGAATGCAGTAAAATGGGATGCTTCCGTGTTGGACTCGCTGAATCATTTGCAATATTATGCAGATGCCGAATGGGTGGAGTGTTCTCCGAAGACGGTGGCGGATTTTTCAGCCGTAGCCTATTATTTCGGGAAGATGTTGCAGGACAGTTTGCAGGTGCCTGTCGGGTTGATTTGCAATGCTATCGGCGGTTCGCCTACGGAAGCGTGGGTCGGTCGTAAAGCCTTGGAATATGAATTCCCGGCTATTATGCGCGATTGGCTGAAGAATGATTTTGTTCAGAAATGGGTACACGGACGTGCGGCCTTGAATATTAAACTGACAACAGATAAGTTACAGCGTCATCCTTATGAACCCTGCTATCTGTTTGAGTCGGGAATCCTTGCGTTGGATAAGTTTCCTATAAAAGGGGTTATCTGGTATCAGGGGGAATCGAATGCCCATAATTATGAAGCGCATGAGAAACTGTTCCGGTTGTTGGTGAGCAGCTGGCGTGAGAACTGGAATGCTCCGGATTTGCCTTTTTACTATGTACAGCTGTCTTCTATCGACAGACCGGCATGGCCTTGGTTTCGCGATAGTCAGCGGAGGCTGATGGAGGCGATTCCTCATACGGGAATGGCGGTATCGAGCGATTATGGCGACTCACTGGATGTACATCCCAAGAACAAGCGTCCCGTGGGTGAACGGTTGGCGCGTTGGGCATTAAACCGTACTTATGACAAGAAACTGGTTGTTCCGTCGGGACCTTTGTTCCGTAGTGTGGATTTCCGGAAGGGGGCGGCTTATGTGACTTTCGATTATGCCGACGGGTTGCGTACGGCTGACGGGAAACTGATCAGAGAGTTTGAAATAGCCGAGACGGAAGGAGTGTATTATCCGGCTAAAGCCGAAGTGGTTGGAAATCAGGTGAAAGTATACAGTGACCGGGTGAAACATCCACGCCATGTTCGTTATGCCTGGCAGCCGTTTTCCCGTGCAAATCTGGTAAACGCTCAGGGCTTGCCGGCTTCTACTTTCCGGTCTGCTTTCCCGCATGCAAAGAGTGGTGTTTGTAAATAGAAGTATGATTTGTTAAAAAAGCCACCCTTGCTACAGATGTCTGTGGCAAGGGTGGCTTTTTAATTCAGGTGTATCGACACCCTCTTCGGATATTTGTCAATTCAATGACTATGTATTATCAGTCAAAGAGACTTTTGAACTTCTTGAAAATCTTTTCTTTTATAGAAGTATTCGGCTTGAAGTTGTCAGAAGCATCCAATTTTTCAAGTGTGCTCTTCTCTTCTTTTGTCAATGCTTCCGGCACATAAATACTTACGTTTACCAGCAGGTCTCCTGTACCGTACCCGTTGACACTCGGTAATCCTTTGCCACGCAGACGAAGAACTTTACCCGGTTGTGTTCCTGCATCGATCTTTACTTTTACTTTACCATCGATGGTAGGTATCTCGACTGCACCACCCAAGGCGGCAGCCGGGAAACTGAGAAGCAGGTTGTATACCAGATCGTTCTCATCGCGGATCAGGTTTTTATCCGGTTCTTCTTCTACCAGGATCAGCAGATCTCCCGGTACACCATTATGTTTACCGGCATTTCCTTTTCCGCTCATGGACAGTTGCATACCTTCGGCTACTCCGGCAGGAATTTTCACGGTAACTACTTCTTCTCCGTATACAATGCCATCGCCACCGCACTCCTTACACTTGTTTTTAATGATTTTACCTTCACCGTTGCAAGTGGGGCAGGTGGTACGTGTTTGCATCGTTCCCAGAATGGTTTGCTGGTTGCGGATTACCGAACCGCTTCCCTTACAGGTCGGACATGTTTCCGAACCGCCGTCACCTTCTGCACCTGTTCCGTGGCAGTGCGTACAAGGCACGTATTTTTTTAATTTGAATTTCTTTTCTACGCCCGTAGAGATCTCTTTCAATGTCAGTTTTACTTTTACGCGAAGGTCAGAGCCACGGTAACGTCTTTGCTGCTGGCTGCCGCCACCACCAAATCCGCTGAAACCTCCAAAGCCACCGCCACCACCGCGGCCACCAAAAATATCACCGAACATAGAGAAGATGTCATCCATAGACATTCCTCCACTGAAACCTCCGAACGGACCTCCATTTCCGGCGGCACCGCTCATACCTGCATGACCGAACTGATCGTAACGGGCACGCTTATCCGGATTACTCAGTACGTCGTATGCTTCGGCTGCTTCTTTGAATTTTTCTTCCGCCACCTTATCACCCGGGTTTTTATCCGGATGATACTGGATTGCTTTTTTACGATACGCTTTCTTTATTTCTTCTGCTGTGGCGGTTTTTGTCACCTCCAGCACTTCATAGTAGTCTCTCTTTTCCATATATTTATTTTATTCTCCAACTACTACTTTTGCGTGGCGCAGTACTTTATCGTTCAGTGTATATCCGGTTTGTACACAATCAAGGATCTTTCCTTTTTGCTTTTCAGACGGTGCAGGGACTACTGCAATGGCTTCATGGTAATCGGTATTCAACGCTTTGTCTTTGGTCTCGATTACTTTCACGCCATTTTGTCCTAACAAGGAAATAAATTTGTTATAGATCAGTTCCACTCCCTCTTTCACGGCTGCCACATCGGTTGCTTTTTCCATTGTCTGAAGAGCACGCTCCAAATCGTCTACAACAGGAAGTATGCTGCTGAGGCTCTTTTCACTTCCATTCAAAATCAATTCGGCTTTCTCTTTTACCGTACGTTTCCGGTAATTGTCAAATTCAGCCGACAGACGAAGATATTTATCCTTCTGGTCTTCAATGGTTTCATTTGCTTTTTTCAACTCCTGTTCCAACTCTTCTTCTTTGGTAAGAGGGGCTCCCTGATCAGTTGTCTCTTCTTGCAACTGTTCGTCTGCGATATTTTCAATATCCTGATTGTTCCGCTCTTTTTTTGTTTCTTTTTCTTTTGGATTCATATCTTTATTCTTTTTCGTTTCTAAATAAAAGGATTCAATGCTATGTCAATAGACATTTCAGTATGCTGGTGTGCCAGCAAAAACTTTGCCAAGTTACTTTGTATGCCAAAAAACGCGGCAAAGGTAATGCTTTTCTGTCAGATTGTCACAATCGGTATAGTATGTTATTCATTAAAAATCTCTATCTTTGCGCTCGAAAATAATAATGTGTCAATATACCGGTGGCTTCGTGAGGCCCATGGTTGCATTTGTGATAGCACACCGCAGGGCAATTGGCACATTGGCATATTAGCACATTAATTAATTATTTAAGATGATTACAGTTTCAAACGTATCGGTACAGTTTGGTAAAAGGGTATTGTTTAATGATGTAAACATGAAGTTTACAAGTGGGAATTGCTATGGTATAATTGGTGCCAACGGTGCAGGAAAATCTACTTTTTTGCGTACTATTTATGGCGATCTGGAGCCGACTACCGGAACGATTACATTGGGTCCGGGCGAACGCCTTTCGGTATTGAGCCAGGACCACTTCAAATGGGATGCTTTCACGGTGATGGATACAGTGATGATGGGGCATACCGTGTTGTGGGATATTATGAAACAACGCGAAGCATTGTATGCCAAAGAAGACTTTACCGATGAAGACGGTTTGAAAGTGTCTGAGTTGGAAGAGAAATTTGCGGAACTTGACGGTTGGAATGCCGAAAGTGACGCTGCCATGTTGCTCAGCGGTTTGGGTGTGAAAGAAGACAAGCATTATACGTTGATGGGTGAGTTGAGCGGTAAGGAAAAGGTTCGTGTGATGCTGGCGCAAGCGTTGTATGGCAATCCGGACAATCTGTTGCTGGATGAGCCTACCAATGACTTGGATATGGAAACCGTGATGTGGCTTGAAGATTATCTGTCCAACTTTGAGCATACCGTGCTGGTGGTAAGCCACGACCGTCACTTCCTCGACTCTGTATGTACGCATACAGTCGATATCGATTATGGAAAGATCAATATGTTTGCCGGTAACTATAGCTTCTGGTACGAATCGAGCCAGTTGGCACTTCGCCAGCAGCAGAACCAGAAGGCTAAAGCCGAGGAGAAGAAGAAAGAATTGGAAGAGTTTATCCGTCGGTTTAGTGCCAATGTGGCTAAGAGCAAGCAGACTACCAGCCGTAAGAAGATGCTGGAAAAACTGAATGTGGAAGAGATTAAACCTTCTTCACGCAAATATCCGGGTATCATCTTTACACCCGAACGCGAACCGGGCAATCAGATTCTGGAAGTTTCCGGATTGAGCAAGAAAACGGAAGAGGGAGTGGTACTGTTCAACGATGTGAATTTCAATGTGGAGAAAGGGGACAAGATCGTATTCCTGTCACGTGACCCGCGCGCTATGACTGCTTTCTTTGAGATTATCAATGGGAATATGAAACCCGATGCCGGAAGTTTCAACTGGGGAGTGACTATCACTACCGCCTATCTGCCGTTGGATAACACTCGTTTCTTTAATACCGACCTGAATCTGGTGGACTGGTTGAGCCAGTATGGTGAAGGAAATGAGGTGTACATGAAAGGTTTCCTGGGACGTATGTTGTTCTCGGGCGAAGAGGTGCTGAAGAAAGTGAGTGTGCTTTCGGGAGGTGAAAAGATGCGTTGTATGATTGCCCGTATGCAGCTCCGCAATGCAAACTGTCTTATCTTGGATACACCGACCAATCATCTTGATTTGGAATCTATCCAGGCATTCAATAATAACTTGAAGACTTACAAAGGCAATATCCTGTTCTCGTCACATGACCATGAATTTATTCAGACCGTGGCAAACCGCGTGATTGAGTTGACTCCTAATGGTATTATCGATAAGATGATGGAGTATGACGAATATATCACTTCGGATCATATTAAAGAGTTACGGGCGAGAATGTATGGTGATAATAAATAAACTGATTTGAACCTTGGGCATCCCCTGATAGTAAGGAAAAGGAGGGGGTGTCCAAATACATAAAACTAAGAAATCGAGAGTGTGTCAAAACTAAAATGTCCACTTTAAAAAGTTACAGATTGTAATCAATAGATATAAAAAAAGAGCCATATCAACTCTATTTTTGAGCAGTGATATGGCTCTTTTTATGGTTGAATAGAGTGAGATTGAAAGTTTTCCTCCCTTAAAATTCAGTTTTGACACACTCTTAATTTTTTACTAGAAAGGTGTATTTTGATGCCTCCCTCTTTTAGATTAGGCCGTTACTGTCAGCAACTGTCCGTTATTTCACATCGTCCGGCCACGGGCAAGGTTTTCCTGTCGCTTTGACGATGGGGCGCTGTCCGCCTACTTTTCTCAGATAGTTCCCCAGTTCTTTCGAGAGTCGTCTCACGATGTCGGGATGTTGTGCACTCAGATCCTTCTTTTCACCGATATCTTCCGGGATGTTGAAGAGCTCTTTCTTGCCTGTGGCATAATAGTAAATCAGCTTCCAGTCTCCTTTTCGGACGGCGCAGTTAAAGTTGATACCCGGTCCGTCATTTCCCCAGTTATTGGGCATGTTCCAGAACAGGCTTCGGCCTTTGGAGGGATTGCCCGTCTGTTTCAGCAAGGGCATAAAGCTGACACCGTCTATCGGTTGCACGGTTTTATACTTCTTTATACCTGCCATCTCCAGAATGGTAGGATAAAAATCTTCAATCAGCAGATAGTCATCACACCGGCTGTTGGGTTCTACTACGTGTGGCCAGCTGACGATCATCGGTTCGCGGATACCACCTTCGTATGTTGAGCCTTTGCCACTGTTCAGGGGATAGTTCTGGGTATGCAGTTTACCGTCGCGCCAACCGGATTCGGAAGCAAGTCCGCCGTTGTCGCTCATGAAGATGATGATGGTGTTGTCGGCTTCCCCGTTCTTTTCGAGCCAGTCCATCAGGTCGCCAAGGCTTTTGTCCATGCCTTCGATCAATGTGGCATAAGCGGCTTCATGGTCGGTCATCCCTTTTTTCTTGTATTTTTCATAGAAACGCATATCTTTATTCAAAGGAATATGGATAGCGTACTGTGACATATACAGGTAGAAAGGCTGATTATACTTTTTAGCTTTATCCAGTGCTTTGATAGCCTCCAAGGTCAGTGCTTCCGTTACAAACGTCTCTGTTCCCCAGTATTTCTCTAATCCGGGGACAGACATTAATGACACAGGTTTCCCGTCCTTGGTGTGTCCGTAATTCTCTTCTCCCAGATAACTGGCAAGTCCGCCGGCAGCGTGTCCGGCAATGTTTACTTCGAATCCCCAATGGTGCGGGTCTTCTCCCGGGGTGTCGATAGCGCCGAAGTGCGCTTTTCCGCAATGGATGGTATGATAGCCGTTGTCCTTCAGCAGTTCAACGAAAGAGGTGCCAACAAAGGTATTGTTAGTTCCGGGCACCTGGCTGACACCGTTATAATTCCAGTCGGGTACGGACAGCAGCTTGTCCTTGCGGTCTGTCAGTGTATTCTTTTGCAGGGTCCAGTTGGTTACCCGGTGGCGGGCGGCATTCGTTCCGGTTATGAGGCTGCATCGGGACGGTGAACTGATGCTGCTGGCATACGCTTGGGTGAACATCATTCCCTGACGTGCCAGTCGTTCCATGTTCGGAGTTTCGTACAGTTCGTTGTAATGGGTTTTCTCAGTCCAAAAAGGCAGTGAAGTGTCCTGCCATCCCATATCGTCTACCATAAAGAGGATGATATTAGGACGTTTGTCTATGCGTTCATTTCGTGAACTACCGTTCTCGGCTTGCAGACCGCTTATTGTTAGTGGTGTAAGTGCCAGAGGCAATAATACTTTTTTGTTCATGGGGGTATTATATTAATGTATTCATGTTCATATATCTATGTTCATATATTCATGTCCATATATTCATGTACTCATGTTCATGTATGTAATGGTAATTCTCCTTTTTTTTGTATCTCCGAGGCTAATTTACTGAGTATATGCTGAAGTCGATAATGTCCGGCAATGCAATAGATTCAGGAATCGTTAATCTTAATGCACTTGCTTCTATCTGTTCAAACTTTTCGATGCGCTTGTGCCCTACGGACTCTCCTTTACAGATTGTCTGCCATTTTCCGTTCACTTTTGCTTCTACTTTATATTGGCGGATACGTTCCCCATTTTTTATGTTTTCCTGGATAATGCAGTAATTTACCATTTGTTTCTTTCCAAGATTCAGGAGCAGGCTTTTCTTTTGTCCTGAAATTTGTGCGATAGGTGAAGAGAAACGCCGGTTGATTTCGTCTCCCAATTCCTTGAGGCGTTGAGCGTCTCCCGTAGGAATCAGACCATTAGGATCGGGAGTCAGGCCGAGGATGAGGGTTGCGTTTCGTCCCACTGATTTTTCATATTTATCTATCAAGACGTCCAGTGGATAGATGTTATTCTCATCATCCGGTTCCCAAAACCACTCGTGGCGACCGTTAGCGCCGCGCAGCGGAGTATCGGCCATGGCCGGCACCCAGAATTTACCATCTTTGTCTCCTTGTTTTAATAACTGATTATGGTCGCGTGCCGGTTCGGTGGCATTACTGTGGCTGTATGGATAGGGGAAAGTAGACCAGCAAGGATATCCCACCGTACCCGTTTCAGAGCCTCCCCAACGGAAGTCGGCGCGGTTGACATTATGATAGAAAAGACATTCCGGTTGATATTTGTTGACGATTGGTTCTACGTCCGGTCCATCGCCACGGGGATCATCGGCTCCGCCGTCAAACCATATCATATATAAGTCTCCATAACGGGTGCAAAGTTCCGTTACCATCTTTTCGCATAGGCGTTTGTACCATGTCTGACGATTATGGGCAAACTCCCCTTCTCCTTCTGCCTTGAAATTGTGGATACCAAACAGGGAATTCCAGCGTATACCGATATAAATACCCGGTTGCAGGTCATACTTGCGGCAGGAGTTGACGAAGTCGCGAACAATATCTCCCTTGCCATCCCGCCATTTTACAGCTTTCAGACAATAAGGATTGACGTCGCTTTGCCAAAGGCCGAAGCCGGTTTCGTGGGTAGCCGTCAGTATGGCAAATTTGCATCCGGCGGCTTTTGCCGCCAATACCCACTGGTCGGTATCCAGCTCGGTGGGGTTGAAAATATTATAGTCTTCCATCGGGTTGATACGATTGTCGCCCTGCCCGTAACGAATACCGTCGAATACGTGTAGGTCATAGTGGAATACCGCTCCCATTTCAGCTTCATGCCATTTTAATTGGTGAGGTCTGGGCACAGGTATCTCTTGTTGCTGTGCTGATAAACAGAAAGTATAGAGTAAAAATGCAAATAAGAAAAAAGGTCTCTTCATGGTGTTGAATTTATTATTGGTTCACAAAATCGGTAAATGAATCATCGGCATGGCTTAGCTACGCTTTAGTTGTCTGCTGAAATAGAAAGCTAATTCAAAGTGATATGAGAGTGAAGTTACTCATTTGAATATCAGAAATATAGCGGTATCTTGTTAAAACTATAGTACTCTGTTACGGCATTAAAATGATTGTCACTGTATTCTCAGAGGTTAAAGTTACGGAAATATATTGTATATCGGTGGAATCTGCAAGATTTTTTTCCAACATGCCTTGTGGCAGTAAAGTGGCAGGTTTCTGAACCTTTCTTCCGACAGAATTGTTCTTATCGTATATATAGGTGAAAAGGTGTATTCAGAACGTTTGTAAACTAACATAAATTGATTTGATTATGGAATGTGGAAGTACTAAATTCTGGGTAGGACTGGGGATCGGTTCTACCATTGGTGCGCTGGTTTATCATTTTTCGCGCACAGCAAAAGCTAAGAAGTTGAAAAATGATGTATTCAATGCACTTCGGGAAATAGAGGCAGATGCGGAAACTGCAATGGTGGATGCCAAGGAAAAAGCAGTGAAAGCAGGCGTGAAGATAGCCGGTAAAGTTGCCGATAAAGCCAATGATGTGAAAGAGAAGTTGAGTGAGGCAGGTCAGTAAGCCGACCTTGAGTGTGTATGTATTCGAGGGTGTGTCATAATGTCCAAATAAAAGATTCGCCCCTGCTACAGATATTCATAGCGGGGGAATCTCTAAAAAAGGGAGTTTTGACACACCTCTTTTTTTAGCTTCTGGTGAAGAGGAGTTTGGGAAAAAAACAAAATCCTGGCGAAATCACTTCGACAGGACGCTGTTTCATTTTACTTAAATGTGGCTACGTAATAAAATTATGACTAATTAATTAAATTCTGATACTGCAAAGATAGGGCGTTTCAAGCAGTGGCACAATCCCTTTAATGAGGTATATTACATAGCCCTTCTAACTATATATAGTTACTTTTGCTCTTTTTTCCACTCTTTACTTACCGGATCATAGCGTTTGATGACGCGTGCGGGGGTTCCTGCGCATACCGTATAGGCCGGCATCGAACGGCTGACTACACTGCCGGCGGCTACGATACAGTGCTTTCCAAGAGTGACTCCCGGCAGTATGACAGCATTGGCACCTACCCATACATCGTCTTCGATGGTGATCGGCAGGGTAGTCACTCCCTGTTCGTCAATCGGTCTGTCGACATCCGCATAGTTATGGTTTAATCCGGTGACAGTTACGTTTTGTCCCAGATTTACGTGGTTACCTATTTGCACCGGGCCTATGATGGTATTGCCCAATCCGATACGGGTATGATCTCCAATGATTAAATCTCCCACGGCATTGTTGAGACAAGAGAAGTCCTCTACAACCGAGTATCTTCCTAATGAAAAACGGCGGAAAGGGGGGAGGTCCTTGCGTACACTGCGGTAAATCACCGAGCCTTTCCCACGTTTCAGATAGGTGAAGTAAAATAGCCGTATCCACCAATTGGGCCTTGTCTTTACCGGATGCATGATAAATCTGTGTAACGCTTTCTTTAAGCCGGCATGTTGCTTGATGCTATTTTTAAGTTTTCCGATATTCATATTGTTGAAGAATTATTGAAGACTTTATTATTGAAGACCTCAGGATTATTTGTTTTTCTTTTCTACCAGATAGTCGGGGATGGCCAGGCAGATGGTGAACAGTAGGCCGAATAACAGCAGCCACCATCTTAGTGAGAGAGGCCAGTCATAACTAGTGGTGGCGATGCACCCGATACTGCAAATCATGAACAGGACTTTCCAGGATGGAATCAGTTGGCGGAACAGTTTGTCGGCATAATCCCAGTTTCCGGCAAGCAGCACTCCCGGAAGTCTGTATAGAGCCTTCCACTTGGACATGAAGTAGGGAAGTGGACGGGGAGAATCACTGTACACAAGTACATGGGGCAGATATTCTATGAAAATATTCTGTCTTAATAGTCTGCTTTCAAGGTTGCTTTTCGCAGTTTTCAGATTTTGCTTCAGCCATTGGGTGTCTATGGCTATGTCTGTCTTCTCGAGTGCGGAAGAAAGACCTGCCTGCACATGCCCTTGCCTGTAGATTGAGTTTCTTACCTCTTCACGGATGGCTTTTCGGCGAATCTTTCCGGTGGGGCGATGTTCGATAATGTGGTGCAACTGCATAGCCATTGCACCTGCATCGTACGCATCATTGACGTCTTGCAGTAAAAGCGGGGAGACATGAGTGGTTTCTCCCAGTATCACCGTGATGTCGTATCGGCTTTCATCAAGCTCTCTGACGGCTGCAACGGGATCGTTGTAGGTGATGACTGTGTATAGCTCTTTCGGATATTTCAGCTCTTCAATGTGAGTTTGCGGGGGAACCAATAAGGCAAAGCGATACTTCTTTTCTGTTGCCGGGTATTTACCGGAATATCTGAATAACGCCAACAAGGCAAAAACAAACAGATATATACCGGATAATGTGATACAGAAAAAAAAGAAATCGTTTGCGATATGAAAAAGGGTGTCTATCATTCAGACATACATATTATACATTTTCCTTTTGGATAAATGCCGTTACGGTTTTCAGGATAATCTTCATGTCCAGCCAGAATGAGAATGTCTTTGCATATTTAATATCCAATTGTTTACGTTCGTCTGCCGACATTCTTCCGGAGCTACCCCGCTTCTCTACTTGCCAAAGCCCGGTCAATCCGGCAGGGGCCATAAAGCGGTCGATGTATTCGTCACTGGTCAGCAGTTCCGCTTCATAAAGAGGAAGCGGCCGGTTGCCTACGATGGACATGTCTCCTTTTAGGATATTGATAAGCTGGGGCAATTCGTCAATGCTATATTTACGGATGATGCGTCCTACCCGTGTAATACGGGGGTCGTTTTCCAATTTGACAAATGCGTTTTTTTGCTCTTGTGCTCTTTTATTGATATATGCCTCTTCGGAAATGACAAAGTCATCAGAAACCAAGACATTCTGAACTTCATTTTCCTCGAAATCGGGTGTCTCTTCCCAGATGACGTCCTCTTCTATGCTATCCGCCTGATATTGATTTAA
This sequence comes from uncultured Bacteroides sp., assembly GCA_958477465.1. GTDB lineage: Bacteria > Bacteroidota > Bacteroidia > Bacteroidales > Bacteroidaceae > Bacteroides. The sequence continues at coordinate 91,690 of CAUEFX010000004.1, read as the reverse complement.
TGAATTGTAATCTTTCAGGTGCTTGTCAGCGTTTGTGTACATAGATCGGAATTTCAGAAAGTCGAATATCTTGTAATTACTTCCTACACGTTTGGATTTGTAGATAACCGCTCCTTTACTTTCCAAGCGGATCGCTATGGCGGTAATAATCAACAAGGGGGATAAGATGATCAGTGCAAGACTGGAAAAAAAGATATCGAAGCATCTCTTCCAGAGAGGGAGTTTGAACGTCTGAATGTGTTCTCCCTTTTGTTGCATCTCTTTTATTTTCTGTTGCTTTCTGCGTATCTGGAAGTTGATCAAACTATCGATGGCTTCCTGTGTGGCATCGAAGGGGATTGTATTATTGATCCCTGCTTTCAGATATTGCAGGCTCTCTTCTTTGGTGAGTGAATTCATCACAAGCACCATGTATATTCCGGGGTACTTTTTCCGGAGATATTCGATGTCCGGGATATCTTTCTTCGGGTCGGTTTGTTCGAACAATATGATAACATCGAATTTCTCCCGTATTTTGTCTATGATTTTGGTCGCTTTGGCGTATGTAAATACATGGTAGAATGATTCTTTTACCTGCTTAGAGAAATGTTCGATTGCTCTTTCGTATCTTCCGATGTAGATAAGATGTAACATAAAGAATCTTAATCAATGATTTTTTTTATGCGGACTTTAAGTTCCAGGGGATTAAAGGGTTTTAGAATGTAATCGGCAGCACCTTCTTCCAATAATCTGATCCGTTCGGTGGTACTTTCTTCACTTGAAAGCATAACGATCGGTATCGATTTGAGCAATTCGTTGCGTTTCATGTAAAGTAGAAATTCATCTCCCATCATTTCCGGCATACGTATATCCGAGATAATCAGATCCGGTATGTTGCCTTCATGCAACCATTCAATGGCCTTTATCGGGTTCTCACAATAAGTGAAATCATATTCCTTCCCCAAGTAAATTGAAACTACTTTAGCTATGGAAGCTTTATCATCGATGAGTAATATCTTCTTTTTCATGTCAATAATCGAAGCTTTTAAATTCTGTTTGCTTTGTTAATATTACGACAAATGTACGTTTCCTTTTCTCAATTCGTGCAAATATATATATAATTTTGATAACTGCGTTCTATAAATAAAATAATTTGTCTGTTTTTATATAAATCTGCCATTTGGATATCCAACAAAAGCCGGAATTAGAATATTCCGGCTTTCATTTTGCTTTTCGAGAAGTGTTTCCCCCGATTTATTCGACGATGTATTTTTTGTCGGTTTTATCGGTAGGATGCTTGTACCAGTCCAAGTTGCTTGTGTGGTCTTGGGCCCACGCCTTAAATTGCGGATAGGCTTCGGTAATTTTAGTCATCTCTACCGGATATTTGAATTCCGGTACGGAAATTCCCCACGTCAGATTTCCGGCAATATCCAGATTCTCTTTATACACATTGCCTTTGGCGGTAGCACCGTATTTTCTGAATTCATATAAGTGGACTTCAGTTCTCGGATTTTGGTTACCCATAAAGTATGCTATAAAGAAATCGAGATTGTCTTTGGTCAGAATCGGAGTCGTTTGGCTTTGGTCAGCAAGCGTGACGATTACTTTCAACGTGTGGGTTTCGTCGGTCTGTTGTTGTCCGGTGTTGAGCATCGGACGTAGACTTCCACCAAATCCATACACTTGGTGTGCATCTCCGAAGAGGGGGATGACGACTTCGTTCCCGTTACTTTCTATCTCACTGTTTTCGAACATGGAATTTACCAATGTCGAGCGCATCTCTGTTCTTCCGGCAAATGAGACACTTTCAATTGCGCTTTTATCAATACCTGCCAGGCGCAGGGCGGCTCCCAACTGTTTGCTCGCACCGACAGCGCTTAATGTGACGTTGTACTGTATCGACTTTATCGCGTTGGTAGATTTCTCTTTTATATATTCGGTCGAAACATTCAACACGATATCGTTGAAGTCATAGTCGCCCGCTCCGGGATAATTATCTTCGAATGCGTAGGTAAAGTTCATCGGATTCACATCGATTTCCTCACCGCTCCCGTTCGGGGTATTGCCTTCTCCTGTGCAATCTCCCTCAGGAATCGTAATAGGGGATTCTCCGAATTTGGAGATTGTTCCTTCTGAGTTCTTCAACGCATCATAGAAGCGCTCCATCCATCTGTCGGTACTGATAGCGTCATCAAATTTCTTTATTTCATAATAGATGTTACCGGTTGACTGGAAGTTGTTCAACTGCTCGACTTCTTCGATTTTTACCAGCGCATATCCGTGGGAAGGACCATGGAAATGCTCTTCTGTCAGATACGCTTTCTCAATATATAATATGGAATTCTTTCCTAATGTCAGATCCGGATTGTCTCCTCTGTTCTTATTGTAAGTTTTGATGGTAGCGGAAGATGATTCTCCTAATCTGAGCACGCCGTCAAAATCTTCGGCTTCGAGGTGGCAGCCGTTTTCTATTGTACAGCGGCTGTTCGTCTTTTCGATGTAGGCTTTTCCCTGATTGACCAATCTGGTAGAAGCGTTGGTGATATCCAGATTTCCTACCTTGAACGTCCCACAGTTATAGATCAGTCCATTGGGCTGGTTCATGCTGATTTTTGAAAGTTCTATGGTTCCTGCGTTGTAATTGGGATTCCTGTCGCCTACATTGGTCAGGTGAAGTGTTCCCGGACCTGTTATTTTTCCATTACCTAATACTGTGACCTGTGAAGTCTGGGTTAATCTCAATTCTCTCGAAACGGTAATCTCACCTCCGGGAGCAACGATCAGTTCGATGTTTCCGGACATTTGCGGGGATTGGGTCAAGGTCAGCTTGGAGGTTACTATTACTTTTATGGTTGCGCTTCCCGAAGCGGACAGAATATCGGAACAGGGAGAGGTCACTTTGAAAAAACGCGGCTGATTGTTCGGGGTATTGAACACATCATAGTTTCCGTATTTGTTTCTGTCCCAATATTGCATGGCTCCCAAATCCCAACCTCTCTGAACTTCGGTGGCTTCTTGCAACTTTTTTGCAATTTCTTGCTCGCTATAAGGCGCTTCCATGGTGGAGACTTTAAAGTTTACCGAACGGGTAGCACGGGAAACGATGGTATTGCTATTGCCAAAAGCCGTTGTGACTCTTCCGTTGCTGATGTCTGCCGGTTTTACGACGTAGCGTCCTTTGTCGTCTATCCGGGCCACAAAGACGGTAGTCAAGGCAGTCGGACAATCCATCACTGTCTCAAAATTCATGTCTTGATTAGCGTATCCTTCCGCCAAAAGCCGGGCATTGCTGTTTTTGTCCAATGGGTTGGCATCAAACACTTGCACTTTGTAATCAGTCCCCATATCCTCATTTACGCTAATGGACACATTAGCGCTTTGAGTCGTTTTCCAATCCGTGCTTGGATCGATGTCTTGTACGGGGAAAGTGCTTAGATAGAGCTCTCTGGTCTTTTCCGCATCAAAATAGCTTTTGTCATTATCTACACAGCTTGTAAATGCGGCTATTCCCACAAGGAGTGATACTATGCTTGACTTGTAAAGATTGGATTTCATAGTCGAGTGTTTGTTTTGATTACTACAGATAACAAGTCTTAGTTTGTTATTGGGCGCAAAGGTACTCATTATTAATTTATAATGTATTCTTGTTGTATAAGGAAATATATGCGCGTTAACGATTTTTAAATGTGTGGTGGATAAATATGACAACTTTTTATCGGGATTTGTTTATTGTGTATAACTGTTTGCTTATTAGTGAAATATAATTCGATGGAAAATACGGTCATTCCTTTTTTATTTCTATAAATTGTATATCTTGTTTGCCGGGTCTTGTTTATGTTTATAAAAAGAGAGCACATGGAGTGAATGCTTGCTCATTATGCGATATCAGGTGTATATTTGTTTGTCCGGTAAAGCATATTGCTTGAATGCAGTATGAATTTACCCCCTTCACCGCCTTCACCTTTTTGCTCAATCGCCTTATTCATCGGCAATAGAGGGTGAAGGGGTGCCCTGTGTCTACATACACCGTGCTTATAGCCGATGATAAGCGTGCCGATGACTCGTAAGGACCGGATTCATGATTCTTGAAGACTGTGCCGAGTGAGGGTTCACCTTACAACTGCGATGATAAAGGCTTTGTGGGGAAAAGGTGAAGGCGGTGAAAGGGGTAAAAACAGATAGGATATAGGCTGTTTTCAGAACAATTCAGCCCCCTGGAAAAAGACATAACATCTTTTTGGGAAAGATGCTATATGTTTTTTTGAAAGATGCTATATCTTTTTTTAAAAGACATAACATCTTTTTTTGAAAGACGTTATATGTTTTTCTGAAAGATGCTACATGTTTTTCACCCTCCCTTGTAGGTTCGGGAGACAGGCTTCTTTTGGTGTTATAAACACTTTTTAAAGAGTGTCTCTCCGGATGCGAAAATCCATTCAATGTCGCCTTGTTGCGATGACATGGTTTCATTCCTGATTGGGTTTGGTTATTTCTCCAATCAGGCAGGAGTTCATTTTATATCTGATTTCTTTGTTGCTTAATCCGTGTCCGAGCAGGAACATCAGTTTCGTTACCGCACATTCCGGTGTGCTGTCATAACCACTGATAACGCCGGCCTGTAGCAATTGGATACCTGTTTCATAACGTTCCATTTCCACGGCTCCCGAACTGCATTGGGTGATATTGACAATAATGATTCCCCGTTCGGTAGCAGCTTTCAGTTGTTCTATGAACCACGGCTTTTGCGGAGCATTGCCCGAACCGAAAGTCTTCAGCACCACGGCCTTCAGTCCTTCTACATGGAGCAGGGAGGTGACGATACGCTCTTGTATACCGGGGAAAAGGGTTAATATGACCACATTGGTATCAAACAGATAGTGCGGTTTCAAGGCTTTTGTCGGATCCGGTTTGTGAATGAGGTTCGGTTCATACTTGATATGAATGCCGACACGTGCCAATGCCGGATAGTTGAAAGAACGGAAAGCATTGAAGTTTTCCGCATTGATTTTGGTGGTGCGGTTACCACGCATCAGGTGGTTTTCAAAGAAGATACATACTTCCGGAACCATTGCTGTGCCGTTTGCATTTTTGGCAGCGGCTATTTCGATTGCTGTTATCAGGTTTTCTTTTCCGTCGGTTCGCAGTGTTCCTATCGGAAGTTGGGATCCGGTAAGAATAACCGGTTTGCTTAGATTTTCGAGCATAAAGCTCAAGGCCGAGGCAGTGTAGGCCATTGTGTCCGTCCCGTGCAAGATGACAAAGCCGTCGAAGTTATCGTAATTGTAGTTGATGATTTTCACAAGTTTGGCCCAGTAGAGAGGTTCCATGTCCGAAGAGTCGATAGGCGGATCGAATTGATAAGAGGAGATCCGATAATTGAAGCGTTTCAGTTCGGGGACATGTTTTAACAGATGGTCGAAGTCAAAATTTTCCAAAGCACCGGTCTCCGGATTTTCTATCATTCCGATAGTTCCTCCGGTATATATCAATAAAACGGAAGGGTAGTTGGCTATCATATTTATGGCTTTCTTGTTAAATCGGCAGCAAAGATACGAAAAAATGTGATTTACGAACTATGATTTGTGAATTACGGATTATGAATTACGGATCAACCTCAATCCGACATAATGCCCCGTATTGCACCGCTTGAGGTCCGGATGGCTGAACTGCACCCCGAAAGTGGGTATAAACTTCAGGAGTGCAGTCCGGTCTGTAGTAAGGGTGGAACGGCCGATAACCCATAGGTCACCGGATGGCTTCCAGCAGCCGTAGAATGGCCTTTTCGGGATCTTTTTCTTCATCTAATAAAGTGACGAAACGGCTTCCGATGATGCCTCCGCGAGCATTGTCGCAGGCAGCCTGGAAAGTCGCTTTGTTGGAGATGCCGAAACCTACCATGCGCGGGTTGCGCAGTTTCATGTCGTCTATCTTTTTGAAATAGGCACGTTTTTGCGTATCGAAATCCTGCTGTGCTCCGGTGGTAGCTGCCGAGGACACCATGTAGATAAATCCGTCCGTATGGGCATCGATATCCCGGACACGCTCTTCGCTGGTTTCGGGAGTGATCAGCATGATTACTTTGATGTCATGGCGTTCGGCGATGGGGCGGTAGTATTTCTGGTAATCGCGGAAGGGGAGATCGGGGATAATGACTCCGTCGATACCGCATTCCACACACTTACGGCAGAAATTCTCGAAGCCAAACTGCATGATCGGGTTCAGATACCCCATAAGAATGAGTGGGATATTTACATCCTTGCGAATGTCGCGGAGCTGCTCAAAGAGCAATTTCAACGACATCCCATTGCGGAGGGCCTGTGTGGCAGCATTTTGTATGACAATACCATCGGCCATCGGGTCACTGAAAGGAATGCCGATTTCGATCATGCTCACACCGTGTTTCTCAAGGGTGCGGATAACGTCGGCTGTACCGTTCAGAGTAGGAGCACCTGCACAAAAATAGATGGATAACAGGTCTTTCCTGTCACTATTGAAAAGTTGGTTAATTCGGTTCATATACTTTGTTTTTTATTGTTGACGTAATTCGTTTAGAAACTGGCAGATACGTTCCGTATCTTTTCTCCCCGGCTTTGTCTCGAAGCGGCTGTTCAGATCATAACCTGCCAGACGGGGATGATGGAATTCCCGAAGGGCTTTTGCACAGTACGGGTTGATGCCGCCGCTGAGCAGGAAAGGAGTATCGCCGTTATAGGCACGTAAAATGTTCCAGTCGAATTGATTGCCCGAACCGCCGTACTGCTGGCATTTGGTGTCGAAGAGAAAGTAATCGCAATACTTCTCGTAATCATAAACGGGATGCAAGTCCTTGGGTCCGGCAATGGAAAAGGCCTTTATCAGCTTGAAGCCGTTTAACTGGAGCGAACGGCAATATTCCGGTGATTCATGTCCGTGAAGCTGGATAAAGTTCAGCCCGAAACGGTCGGCAAACATATCTATTGTCTGTCTGGACTCGTTCACAAAGACACCTACGCGCCGGGCGTGCACGGGCAGGTAGTCGGGCATCTCATAAATGCAACGGGGGGATTTGGGATAGAAGATGAAACCGATCATGTCGATGTTCAGCATTTCCGTCTGACGGATGTTTTCTCCATCCTGCATGCCACATACTTTTATTAATTTACCGTTTATCATCATTCACAAAAGATAGTTGGTTACTGCTTGTTTATCTGCAATATGAATTCTTTCAGGGTCTCGCCCGGCTTTTCGGTCCGCATAAAGGTCTCTCCAATCAGGAAGCCTCTGAAGCCGGCATCATGGAGGCGGGAAACGGTTGCCGGCTGTGAGATGCCACTCTCGGATACCAGTACCGTATCTTGCGGCAGTTGTTCCGCCAAGCGGAAAGAGTTGGCCACATCCGTATGGAAACTGCCCAAGTTGCGATTGTTGATACCTACCATGTCTATACCTTTATATATATAAGGTAATTCTTCGGCGCTGTGGATTTCGAGTAGCACCTCCAAACCGAGTTCATGGGCCTTGTCTGCCAAAGCGCGGCATTGGGTCCGTTCCAGGACGGCGGCAATCAGCAGCACGGCATCGGCTCCTACGATACGTGCCTGATAAAGCTGGTATTCGTCAATGACGAAATCTTTTCTCAGGATGGGCAGGTTCACCAAAGGGCGCGCTGTATGAATGTCCCGCAGGGTACCGCCAAAAAACATCTCATCCGTGAGAATGGAGACGGCCGAGGCTCCGGAAACGGCATACGCAGGAACGATCTCTTCCGGACGGGCATTCTCCTTTATCCATCCTTTGGAGGGCGACCGGCGTTTGAACTCTGCAATGATACCTGTCGGAGAAGAGGCGATGGCCTGCTTCATGGAGCGGGCTGGAAGCAGATCGTCGATACCCTCGGAAAGCTGTTCGATGGAGATCGCCTGTTTCTGCAACTCTACTTCCTTGCGCTTGTGTGCGATGATTTCGGATAATATATCTTTCATTGTCTTCTATTGATTAAGTTCTATAAACTTCCGGAGGGTGGCTTGCGCTCTGCCGCTTTCCAACGACTGTCGTGCCAGGTCAATGCATTCTTCTATCGGCTTTTCCGGACAAATCACATGGATGGCAAAGGCGGCATTTACGATCACCACCTCTTTTTGTGCTTCGGTAGCACGGTTGGCCATGACATTATCGAATATCCTGGCTGCGTCTTCCGGAGTGTTTCCTCCGTCCAGGTCGTTCTCCGTATAGCGGTGGAGATGGAGGCTTTCCGGAGTGTAGATTTTCTCACTGTCGCAGGTTGCCACCTTGAACTCGCCGGTCAGCGAAATTTCATCGTATCCGTCGAGACTGTGGACTACGGCAAATTTTGTATTGCCTTCCTGATAGGTGTAGTTGTATAAACGAAGCAGAGGCAGATTGTAAACGCCTAACAACTGATATGACGGCAATACCGGATTAACCAACGGACCGAGCATGTTGAAAAAAGTACGTACGGCCAGCGCTTTCCGTACCGGAGCTACCGCCTTTAACGCCGGATTGAAGAGGGGAGCGTGCAGATAGGCGATGTTGCATTTCTCTATGGAACGGCGCAGTTTATCAACGTCGGTGGTGAACTTCACCCCATGTTGCTCCATCACATTGCTGGCGCCGCTGACGGATGTAGCACCGTAATTGCCGTGTTTCACAACCGGAAATCCGGCTCCCGCCACGGTAAAGCAGGCAGCAGTCGAGATATTGAATGTGTTTTTGCCGTCTCCTCCCGTACCGACGATGTCTATCGGAGAAAAGTCGCTGAGGTCTACCGGCAGGCGCATCTCCAATAATGCATCGCGAAACCCGCATAATTCTTCAACGGAAATATTACGCATCAAGAAAACGGTGATCAGTGAAGCGACCTGTGCATCGTTGTACTTTCCTTGTGCTATGTTTTGCAGGATGGTGCGGGCTTCTTCCCGTCCCAGGTATTGATGTTCGAAAAGTTTATATAGAATCTGTTTCATACATTTATGCTTTTAAGAAATTGCGGATGATGGTTTTTCCTTGTGGCGTGAGTACTGATTCGGGATGAAACTGGATGCCGTGTACATCGTATGTGCGATGGCGCAATGCCATGATTTGTCCCTCTTTGCTCTCTGCCGTGATTTCCAGACAGGCGGGAAAGTGGTTGCGGCTGACCACCCAGGAGTGATAACGCCCCACGGGAATCTCGCGGTCTAAACCTTGGAACAATGTATCTTTTCTGGTTATATCGATGACGGTTTGCACGCCATGGTATACCTCCACCAGATTTTCGAGTGTGGCTCCGAATACTTCACCGATGGCCTGGTGTCCGAGGCAGACGCCTAATATGCTCTTGGTCGGTGCATATTGTTTTATGATCGGTAGGAGCAGGCCGGCTTCTGCGGGGATGCCGGGACCGGGGGAGAGTATGATTTTGTCGAAGCGGTCTACTTCATCAAGGCTTATCCGGTCGTTACGGAATACCTCTATATCGGTGTATCCGAGTTCTTTCACCACATGCAGCAGGTTGTAAGTGAAAGAGTCATAGTTGTCTAAAAGTAAAATTTTCATTGTCTTCAGTTTTTGAGCGTTACTGCCAGATCGATTGCTTTTTTCAATGCCCCCAGCTTATTGTTTACTTCCTGTAATTCATATTCGTCCTGACTACGGGCTACAATGCCTCCTCCGGCTTGCAGCCATAGTTCGTTGTTGCGGCTGACAAAAGTACGGATGGTGATTGCTTGGTTTAAGTCACCGTTCAATCCGATGAATCCGATGCAGCCGCCGTAAGCGCCGCGGTTGTGAGGTTCTATCTCGCTGATAAGTTGCATAGCGCGCACCTTGGGTGCACCACTGAGTGTGCCTGCCGGGAATGTGTCGATGAAGGTTTTCATCGAATTGCTTTGTTCGTCCAATATTCCGCTGACCCGGCTGACGAGGTGGATGACGTGGCTGTAATATTGCGGTTCTTTATAGAATACCACCTGTACGTCGTGGCAATTCCGGCTAAGGTCATTCCGTGCCAGATCTACCAGCATCACATGTTCTGCATTCTCTTTCGGGTCGGCAAGCAGTGCCTGAGCCAGCTCTTTGTCTTTTATGGAATCGCCGGTGCGGCGGGTTGTCCCGGCAATCGGATCGATGCAGGCCTGTTTTCCCTCAATTTTGCAGTGAGTCTCGGGTGAAGAACCGAAAATCCGGTAGCCGCCGAAGTCGAAGTAAAACAGATACGGAGAGGGGTTGATGCTGCGCAGTGCACGGTACACTTTGAAGTCGTCTCCCGCGTAAGGTTGGATGAATCTTCGGGAAAGCACGATTTGGAACACATCTCCGCGGAGGCAGTGTGCTATTCCTTTACGGATATTCGCTTTGTGTTGCTCGTCTGTAATAGGACTTCTTACCGGACCGGTCACCGAAAAATTATACGATGCGTAATTCCGGTTCTCGATGGCGGCTTCCAATTGTGCCAATCCGCTTTCTTCCTCTTCGCCGAGTATCTCTACCAGCGTCAGCTCGTTTTTGAAATGATTGAAGATGAGGACATATTTGTAAAGGATATACAGTATGTCCGGTGCATCATTCATCTCATCGTGGCTCTCTTTGATGGGGATGTGTTCGAAGTATTTTACGGCATTGAACGTGGTATATCCGTAAAGGCCGTATGCTTCCCGGTGTTCCCCCGTTACATGAAAACGGGAGATGAATTCGTTGATGGCCTTTTCTACGGTGAATGTTTCCGTCAGCGGTTTTTCTTCCCGGGTGTTGTCGGGGTTGGTGGTAGTGACGATGTCATTGTTGATGCCGATGCTTGCCAACGGGCAGAGGGCGATGTAGGACATGGAGTTTTCTCCGGCATGAAAATCCGAACTTTCCATCAGTGCGGATTGCGGATACATATCCCGCACTTTGAGATAGATGCTTACCGGTGTATGCAAATCACCGAGCACCTGTTTGCTATTGGTTTTATAGGAAAATGTTTTCACGATTTTATCTGTTTAATGGTTGGGTAAAATTCAAGCGAACGTTAAGTAGGTCTCAATATCTTTGTCTCCTCGTCCCGAAACGGTCAATACCACCACATCTTCCGGTTTGAATTTGATTTTCTTCAATGCTCCGAGAGCGTGTGCCGATTCCAGTGCCGGGATGATGCCTTCGAGTTTGGTCAGTTCGTAGGCGGCTTCTATGGCTTCATCGTCATTGATTGCCACTACCGTAGCCCGGTGTTGTGAGGCAAGGTTGGCATGTATCGGGCCGATGCCGGGGTAGTCCAATCCGGCGGAAATGGAATACGGCTCTTCTATCTGTCCGTCCTCGTTCTGGATAACGAAAGTCCGTGCTCCATGGATGATACCCATTTTACCCAGTTGGATGGTGGCCGCAGTCTGTCCGGTTTCTACTCCTTTACCTCCGGCTTCCGCCAATACGATGCGTACGCGTTCGTCATCCAGATAATGATAGATCGTGCCTGCTGCATTGCTGCCACCCCCTACACAGGCAATCAGGTAATCGGGGTAATCGCGTCCTTCTTTTTCTTTCAACTGTTTTTTTATCTCTTCACTGATAACCGATTGCAGGCGTGCTACCATATCCGGATACGGGTGCGGGCCGACTGTAGAGCCGATGATGTAATAGGTATCTGCCGGATGACAGCACCAGTCACGTATGGCTTCGTTGGTGGCATCTTTCAGGGTCATGTTTCCCGATGTCACCGGAACGACTGTCGCTCCGAGCATTTTCATCTTTTCCACATTGATGTGTTGGCGTTCCACATCTGTCTTTCCCATGTAGACAATGCATTCCATATTCATCAGTGCACAGACGGTAGCTGTTGCCACACCGTGTTGTCCGGCTCCCGTTTCGGCGATGATACGTGTCTTTCCCATGCGGCGTGCCAGGAGTATCTGTCCGATGGTGTTGTTTATTTTGTGGGCTCCCGTATGATTGAGATCCTCTCGTTTCAGATATATTTTGCATCCGTACTTTTCCGATAGGCGATGTGCTAAATAGAGTGGGGAAGGACGGCCCACATAATCACGCAACAGGTGGTCGAACTCCTGCTTGAAACTTTCGTCATTCAATACGGACAGGTAGGTGTTGGTCAGTTCCTCTACACATTTGTGGAGTATTTCGGGGATGTATGCTCCGCCGAATTCTCCATAGTAACCGTCTTTGTCAACTTGATAACTTTTCATATATTTCCTTTTTATAATTAAACTCTGTTTGTTGATACCGGCAATCCGAACTTTGCCAATGGCCGGAAAATCGAAAGAGCCCTGCCGCAAGTTGCGACAGGGCTCTTTCGATTTTGCTATATCTTTAATGAGGTATATACATACGAGCACTGCTCCCTTACGACTGTCGGAGTTGTAACGGGCGCCACCACCAATATGTATTCATTAACATTGTTCTCATTGTCTTTTGTTGTTTAACGGGGGCAAATATAAGCATAATGTTTGAAATCGCAAATAAAATCTGTCTTTTTTTTTATTATGTAGTGTCGGGTCCTGTTTAAACTTTCCCCTTAAAGCTATTATCAGCTTCTTTTGTGCAAAATTCGAACAGGCTTTTAAGGAAGCAGTGCGTAAACATTTTCTTTCTCGGATTTGTTTCTTTATGCAATTCATATTTAACAGAAACCGATTATGAAACCAAAGAGAGCGCTTATCGCAATTGCCGTCGTTATTTTTATTTTTTTGTTGTTGTACTGGCTTATGGTAGCTGAAGATATAAGTGCATGGCTGCCGGTAAATTGATGTAATGGCCGGCTGTCTTTTTCCAGTGAAACAGGCGGCCGGTTGTTTTTATGGAAATTTGTTCTGATATTGTGTCAGGATTGTTATCTTTGTATCTGTTATTAATAAAAATAGTAAAAACAATGGATAATTTTATTTTTCAAAATCCTGTTAAGCTTATTATGGGCCGTGGGATGATTGCCCGGTTGAGCAAAGAGATCCCGTCCGATAAACGGATCATGATCACTTTCGGTGGAGGAAGTGTGAAAAAGAATGGAGTGTACCAGCAAGTGACAGATGCCCTTAAAGGGTACTTTACTGTGGAGTTTTGGGGAATAGAACCCAATCCGGCTATTGAGACATTGAGAAAAGCGATTGCTTTGGGGAAAGAGAATAAGGTGGATTATCTGCTGGCAGTAGGCGGTGGATCGGTAATCGACGGCACGAAACTGATTTCTGCCGGATTGCTGTATGAGGGTGATGCCTGGGATCTGGTGACAGCCGGACGGCCCGCAACGGAAACCGTGCCTCTTGCTACCGTACTTACCTTGCCTGCTACGGGCTCTGAGATGAACAACGGTGCTGTCATATCGAGACGCGAAACAAAGGAGAAGTATCCTTTTTATGCCAACTATCCGTTGTTCTCGATTCTTGATCCCGAAGTAACGTTTACATTGCCCCCTCATCAGGTGGCTTGCGGCATTGCCGATACTTTTGTGCATGTGGTAGAACAGTATATGACGACTCCGGGACAAAGCCGTCTGATGGACCGTTGGGCGGAGGGCATCTTGCAAACACTCGTAGAGATTGCACCGAAAATCCGTGAGAACCAGCATGACTATCAGCTGATGGCAGACTTTATGCTTTCGGCTACGATGGGATTGAACGGGTTTATTGCCATGGGAGTATCGCAAGACTGGGCCACCCACATGATTGGTCATGAGCTGACCGCTCTGCACGGGCTGACACACGGCCATACCCTGGCTATCGTTTACCCGGCCACTTTACGCGTACTGCGCAAATCGAAAGGAGAGAAGATACTGCAATACGGCGAAAGGGTATGGGGAATCACTTCCGGCACACGGGAAGAACGTATCGATGAGGCCATCCGATGTACGGAAGAGTTTTTCCGGTCATTGGGGCTGACCACCCGGCTAAGCGAGGAGGGCATCGGCAAAGAGACCATTGACGAAATAGAACGGCGTTTCAATGCCCGCGGAGCAAAATACGGCGAGAATGGAGATGTGACAGGTAAGGTTGCCAAAGAAATATTGGAAAGTGCATTGTAAAAATAGTCCGTATATTCGCAAAAGAATTGGGCTGAAGCCTGTTAAAAATAGATAGAAAATTATGAAAACGATGAATTATTCTCTTATCCGTATTGTCTGCGCATTGATTATCGGTTTGGTACTTGTTCTCTGGCCGGATGTTGCGGTGCAGTATCTTGTGATTACGCTTGGGGCGTTGTTTCTTATTCCCGGTTTGATTTCCATCATCAGCTACTTTGGAGTGAAATCCGAGGAAGGCATGCCGCGCCGTTTTCCGATAGAAGGAACGGGCAGCTTGCTTTTCGGTCTTTGGCTGATCATAATGCCGGCTTTCTTTGCCGATGTGCTGATGTTCCTTTTGGGATTCATCCTGATTTTGGGTGGCGTGCAACAGATTGCTTCGCTCTCAATGGCGCGCCGTTGGACAGTGGTGCCCGCCGCATTCTATGTGGTGCCGTCTCTGATCCTGCTTGCCGGCATTGTAGCACTGTTCAATCCCACGGGAGCACGCAATACGGCATTTATGATTATCGGCATCAGCAGCCTTGTTTATGCCGTTTCCGAATTAATCAATTGGTTTAAGTTTACCCGTCGTAAGCCGCAGAAACCTATATCGGATGATATAGAGGATGCTAAGATTATAGAATAAGACAAAAGAAGAGGATTGCCTCACGGCAATCCTCCCTGCAAACTTAAAACAACCAACAAAAGAAATAGAAAATAATGATAAGCGATCAGTGATATGATTCGTGTCATGCGTCTGTATAACGCAATTGCTTATCACTGATCCCTGTTTCATTCATTACTTCACCTCTATCTGATAAATAACAATTCCCTGTATTTGGGCAGTGTCCACATCTGATTGTCGACAATGAGTTCGAGTTTGTCGATGTGGTAGCGGATCTCTTCCAGAGCCGGCACGATGGTATCGTGATAAGCAATGGCCTTTTCGCGTTCACTCTCTATCTTGTTTGCTACTTTACGGGCTTCCACCATAGCATCTACATGCTCTTTGATGAATGCGGTGCGGTCAGCAATCTCTTCAATAAGTTCCAGGTTCTTAGCTGATAATTTGGCAGCCTTTTCTTCGGGGAAGAGAGATTTCATTTTGTATACATTATCTATCAGATCCGTCTGGTATTGGGTGGCAACCGGAATGATGTGGTTCATTGCCAGATCGCCCAATACACGGGCTTCAATTTGTATTTTCTTCGTATACATCTCCCATTTTACCTCATTGCGGGCTTCCAGCTCCTTTTTCGTCATTACACCGACAGATTCGAACAAGGCGATTGTTTCCGGCTTCAGATAATTATCGAAAATGAGGGGTACGCTGGTCTCGCAATCCAGACCGCGTTTCTTGGCCTCTTCTTTCCACTCGTCGCTGTATCCGTTACCGTCGAAGTGAATGGGTTTGCACTCCTTGATATATGTACGGATGACTTCGAGGATAGCGGAAATCTTCGGCTCTCCTTTCTCTATCAAAGCGTCGACATCCTTCTTGAACTTCTTCAATTGAGCGGCAACGGCTGAGTTCAAGGCAATCATGGCACTGGCACAGTTGGCTTCCGAGCCTACTGCACGGAACTCAAAGCGGTTTCCTGTGAATGCGAAAGGAGAGGTACGATTCCGGTCGGTGTTATCGATCAGAAGTTCCGGAATCTGTGGAATATCCAGTTTCATACCCTGCTTTCCACCGAGACTCAGCAAGTCGTCTTTCGTGCTTTCCTCGATATGTTCCAGCACTTGTGACAGCTGTTTGCCGAGGAAAGAGGAGATGATTGCAGGAGGTGCTTCGTTGGCGCCCAGACGATGAGCGTTTGTCGCACTCGAAATAGATGCTTTCAATAACCCGTTGTGATGGTAAACCGCCATTAGCGTATTGACTATGAATGTCACAAAGCGGAGGTTCTCTTCCGGAGTCTTACCCGGTCCCATCAACAGGATACCGGTGTCTGTTCCCAATGACCAGTTGTTGTGTTTTCCGCTACCGTTTACACCTTTGAACGGCTTTTCGTGCAGCAATACACGGAATCCATGACGGCGGCTGACCTTGCGCATCAGTGACATGACGAGCAGGTTGTGGTCGTTTGCCAGGTTGCATTCTTCGAAGATGGGAGCCAGTTCGAACTGGTTCGGGGCAACTTCGTTATGGCGGGTCTTGACGGGTATTCCTAATTTTAAGGCTTCAATTTCGAGGTCTTTCATGAAAGCTGCCACACGGGTAGGGATGGCACCGAAATAGTGGTCCTCCAACTGCTGGTTTTTAGCGCTGTCGTGGCCCATCAGTGTACGGCCTGTCAGCAATAAATCGGGGCGGGCGGCATAAAGGCCTTCGTCTACCAGAAAATATTCTTGTTCCCAACCCAGGTAGGCTACTACTTTCTTCACCTCCGGATTGAAGTAGTGACAAACATCGACAGCCGCTTTATCCACTGCTCTCAGTGCTTTGAGAAGTGGTGCTTTGTAGTCGAGTGATTCACCTGTATAGGCTATGAATATAGTGGGGATGCACAGTGTGTCGTCAACGATGAATGCCGGTGATGAGGGGTCCCATGCGGAGTATCCGCGGGCTTCGAATGTATTGCGTATACCGCCATTGGGGAAAGAGGAAGCATCCGGTTCTTGCTGAACAAGCAGCTTGCCTGTAAACTCTTCCATCACTCCGCCTTTGCCGTCGTGCTCTATGAAAGCATCGTGCTTTTCGGCCGTGCCTTCGGTGAGCGGAGCAAACCAGTGTGTATAGTGGGTAGCTCCCATTTCGATGGCCCACTTTTTCATTCCGGCGGCCACCTCATCGGCGATGTTCCGATCTAACGGAGCGCCGTTGTCAATTACGTCAATCAGCTTGTTGTATACACTGCTTGACAGGTATTTGAACATCTTCTCTTTGTTGAACACGTACTTCGCGAAATACTCCGAAGGGCGTTCTGTGGGAGTAACCACTTCAACTGCTTTCTTCTTGAAAGCTGTCTCTACGACTCTGAATCTAAGTTTTGACATAAAATTTTGTGATTTATGAATTATGATTTTTGGTTTTATGATCTATGACTTATGAATTATCGATTGATGAACTGTCTGTATTGTTAATCTGCATGGCAATTCATAATCGATAAATCATAATTCACAAATTATCAGTTGTATGCTGACTCTCCATGTTCGTAAATATCGAGTCCTTCCTCTTCGATACGTGCCGGAACGCGTAATCCGTGGATCTTATCGAGTGATTTGAAGATAGCGAAACCCATACCGGCAGCCCAGCATCCGACAACCACTGCTCCGAATAACTGTGCGCCGAAGAATCCGAAAGTACCCGTGTAGAATACGCCTTCACTCGTGGAGAATAATCCGGTAAGAATCGTGCCGAGAAAACCGCAAACACCATGTACCGAACTTGCACCCACCGGATCGTCTATCTTTAACACCTTATCGATAAAGTCAACAGAGAATATCATTACGACACCACAGATAGCGCCGATGAGGGCAGCACCTGTTGCCGACACACAGTCGCATCCGGCCGTGATACCTACCAGTCCGGCAAGAATGCCGTTCAGCGTAAGTGACAAAGATGGTTTTCCGTATTTCCACCAACTTACCATCAGGGCAAAGAATCCACCGGCGCAAGCTGCAAGGTTGGTTGTAAGGAAAACATGTGAGATAGCTACCTGATCGGCAGTGGTAGCGGCAGCCAACTGTGAACCGGGGTTGAAGCCGAACCAACCGAACCAAAGGATAAATACACCTAAGGCTGCAATGGTAAGATTGTGTCCCGGGATAGCTTTTGATTTTCCGTCTTTTCCGTATTTCCCGATACGCGGACCCAGAATGGCGGCACCTACCAGTGCTATCCAGCCACCTACGGAGTGTACTACCGTAGAACCGGCAAAGTCATGGAAAGTCGTGCCGAATAGATTCATCATGAAGGAACCCTCTTCACCATTCATCAGCCATCCGCCGCCCCACGTCCAATGACCGGAGATCGGGTAGATCAATACACTGATAAATATGGTATACACAACGTACATGGAGAATTTGGTGCGTTCTGCCATGGCACCCGAAACAATGGTGGCTGCCGTTGCACAAAATACGGTCTGGAATACCAGAAAACCTTCTGTCGGCAGTCCGTCACCACTGTAAAACGAAAGATCGAAGAAATGTGGCATTCCGATGAAGCCGCCTGCACCGAACATCAATCCGAAACCGATGAACCAATAGAGCAGGGATCCGAACATGAAATCGACGAAGTTCTTCATCAGGATATTGGCGGTATTTTTCACTCGTGTGAAACCGGCTTCCACCAATGCGAATCCCGGCTGCATGAAGAATACCAACATGGCTGCAAGCAGCATCCATACGGTATTTAGTCCGTTGGCTAATTCTCCTATCGTATCCGGAGTCGTTGGGGTATCCGGAGTTTCTACTGTTACGGCGGTTATTTCTGTTGCTACCGCTGTTGCAGCCGTTGCTGCTGCATCGTCAGCGGCGGTTAATGTATCCTGAGCCAATGTCTCCGTGGCGAAGCACAGTGCGAAAAGTACAGCACCGGCTATCCACAGCTTTGCAATGGTATGTTTTCTATATGTGTCCATAATGTTAATCTGTTGTTTTATAATACTTGATAGTGTTGTTTGGGTAACCCCGGAACTGATGTGGGAAATCTTCCGTTTTTCCGTCTTATCGTTCCTGTTCGGCATTGTAAAGTGCGATGTCTCCCCGCTCACCGGTGCGGATGCGGATGGCATCTTCAATGGGAATGACGAAGATACGGCCATCACCGATTTCACCGGTTTGTGCTGCTTTGATGATAGCCTGTACGGTTTTCTCCGCATTTTTGTCACGTACAACAATCGAAACAAGTATTCTTTCTATGGAACTTGTGTCATAGACTACTCCACGGTAGATACGTCCCTGGCGTGATTTACCTATACCTCTTACATCGTAATAAGAGAACCATTCGATGTCCGCTTCCAGAAGTGCGTCTTTCACTTCTTCGAACTTGGTTTTACGGATAATAGCTTCAATCTTTTTCATATACCTTATTGAATTAATGTGTTCCTGTTGCAAACTCTTAAAAACTCATACCGAATACCAGATACGTCTTATCCATCACAGGCGATACGGTAGCTTGTACAAAGATGGGGATCGAAAAACTTTCTGTCACTTTGATCTTCTTGGCTGCTTTCAGTGAAATGTCTGTGAACCCGCTGATTTTCTCGCCCGTGTATAGATACGATTTGGTAGATATACCGACAGAGGGGGTCAATGTGACCTCTCCCGGACAAGCGATGTCGTAAGCTGCATTGAAGTAAGTTGAAAAGTTCTGGTTACCGTCCGGATTCTTGTCTGCTCCGGCAAACATCATGGCGGCCGAAACTGTCAGAGGCACTTGGTCGCCGAAGTTATAACTCAATGCACCTTCGAAGTAGTGGCTGTCTTTGTAATGTCCGTATTTGCCACTCTCGCCGGACCACCAATAGTCGGTCACTACAATGCCGAATCCTCCGATGCTGTAGCCCAATGTGATGTCGAATTCTTTTGGCTCCAAGTCGGTGATACTGGTATTTCCCCATGCAGATAGGGACACTCCTTTGTATGCCAGGCCTAAAGAGGGCTGAATGGATGTACCCGATGCCTGGTCGAAGCCGCGCCATACGTATTTACTCGTAATATCAGCTCCCAGTGAAATCTCAAACTTGTCTTGTGCCGTCATCGTAGCCGAAATGAGCATCATCAATAATGCTACTGCTACCCTTCCTGATTTTTCGTTAATTGTCGTTTTCATTCTCTTTTTACCTTTTAGTTAGAAAAATGTGGATGTACGGTCCAGCTGTTATATAGTAGCGCGCAAGTACTATTTCGTTTTATTTGAGATTCATAAATTAAAGATGAAGACTGCGTCCCTTTAAATCCATTGTTTTATCCGTCTCATAGCCTCTATGCAATCGTTGCGTTCGCCAAATGCTGTAAGACGGATGTATCCTTCACCGCTTGGCCCGAATCCTACGCCCGGCGTACCTACTACATTGGCTTCATAAAGTAGCTGGTCGAAGAATTTCCATGAACCGGTTCCGTTAGGAGTCTTTACCCATAGGTAGGGAGCGTTGACTCCTCCGTAAACTTTCAATCCGGTACTTTCCAACCCCTCTTTCATGATACGGGCGTTGGTCATATAGTAGTTGATGGTCTCCTGTACCTGTTTCTTGCCTTCCGGAGTATAGATGGCTTCGGCTGCCCGTTGGGTGATATAGGAGGTGCCGTTGAATTTGGTACTTTGCCGGCGGTTCCATAAGCGGTTTAATGGGATGCGGTCGCCTTCGAGGGTAGCTGCGGTAAGTTCTTTGGGAACTATCGTGTATCCGCAGCGTACGCCTGTGAATCCTGCTGTTTTTGAGAAACTCCGGAATTCGATCGCACATTTCTTTGCCCCTTTTATTTCGTAGATGGAGTGTGGAACGTTTGTTTCCTGTATATATGCTTCATAGGCGGCATCGAACAGTATCAGCGTATCATTGGCCAGTGCATAATCCACCCATTTTTTCAGTTCCGCTTTTGTCAGCGTCGTTCCTGTCGGGTTGTTCGGATAGCATAGATAAATGATGTCGATACGCTTGTCCGGTATTGCGGGAATGAAGTTGTTTTCACTGGTGCAGGGCATGTAGGTCACGTTGCTCCATTTTCCGGTAGCTTCTTCCAATACGCCTGCCCGGCCGCACATCACGTTACTGTCTATATATACCGGATAGATCGGATCTGTTACTCCTACACTGTTGTCGTGGCGAAGAATGTCTCCGATATTTCCTGTGTCGCTTTTGGCTCCATCGTTGATAAACACCTCCGAATTGGAAAGGTGAATGCCGCGGGCGGCATAGTCATTTTTAATGATCGCTTCAATAAGGAAGTCGTATCCTTGTTCCGGACCATATCCCCGGAATGTTTCGGCATGTGCCATCTCTTCTACGGCTTTGTGCATTGCTTCAATACATGCCGGAGCCAGCGGACGGGTTACGTCTCCGATTCCCAGCCGGATGATATTCTGTTTCGGATGCGTTATCTTGAATGTATTTACTCTTTTTGCGATGTCCGAAAACAGGTAACTGCCCGGTAATTTCAAAAAATGTTCATTTACGAGTGCCATATTGTTTTTTGTTTTAAGTTTTGCTTCTATTGAATTGGTTATCCTGATATCTGTCTTTTTACTTCTGTTCTTCTGTCTATATTTCTATTTTGTCTCTATTTCTTTTTCCTCTATTTTATTCTTCCATTTCTATGGTTCCGTCGAAAACTTTCACGGCAGGACCTGTCATCAGTATATGGTTGGTTTTCTCATCCCATTCGATGGTCAATGTACCGCCGTCCATGATGATATCTGTTTTCCGACCGGCTTTACCTTCTATAAAGGCTGCCACTGCGGTAGCGCATGCACCGGTTCCGCAGGCTTGGGTGATGCCGGACCCTCTTTCCCATACACGCATTCTTATTTTATCTTTATCCAATATCTGTGCAAATTCCACATTGGTACGATCAGGAAAAATCGGGTCGTTTTCCAATATGGGACCTATTTCCGGAAGTTTTATCTCGTTAATGTCTTCAACGAAAGTTACCAGGTGCGGGTTTCCCATCGACACGGTGGTAGACACATAAGGCAGTTTGTCTCTGAAGTCGACTGTTCCCGTTCCTTTCGGTTCACCCATGTCCACCGTTATTGCCGCTACTTTACCGTTTTCTATCCGGAGCTTTAGCACTTTGACTCCTGAAAGTGTATCCAGTGTGATCGTTGTTTTTTCGGTCAGTCCGTATTCGAACAGATATTTACCGATACAACGACTTGCATTTCCACACATCATGGCTTCAGAACCGTCTGCATTGAAGATACACATACTGAAGTCGGCTTTGTCGGATGTACCAATCAATACAAGTCCGTCACTTCCTATTCCCGTGTGGTACGCACTCCATTTGACAGCGCATTTTTCAGGGTCTGCAATCGGATATTTGAGGGTATTTATATAGATGTAATCATTTCCCGCCCCATGCATTTTAGTGAACTGAATCTTGTTTGTCATTTTGTTCTTTATTGATTGTTAATTATGTCCTTTTGTTTTATAACACTGCAAAGATATGACTTTTTGATTAGTATTTTGATAAAATATGTGTCTAATATCTATATAATTCTATTAATCTTTCAATATTGATATATAATAGCTGTTATTCTTTTAATTTGAAATCAAGAAAGCTTCTATTTGAATAAATTATTATCGCGATTTTCCGTTTTGCATATTCTTCCGGTATATATGAGAGAAAAAGGAGCTGTTTTGATTCTGATTCGGGCCTTATTTAACCGGAATTTGATAGAAAAATGATGCTGCATAGCTTCTTTCTTCTGAAATGAAACCTTTTTCTACTTCTATTGTTTTATAAGCATAGCAAAAAAGTGAAGAAATGGATGATGTAACCAAACAATTAGAAGAAGTAACCCAGACCGATCATCTGGTTCTGATTTTGTTTTATGCAGACTGGTCTCCTCATTATGAATGGTTGGAACCGGTTATTGATACGTACGAAAAGAGGGTTGTCGAACTTGTAAAAGTGAATATCGAAAGTGATAAAACTGTAGCAGATTCTTATAACATAGAAACCGTCCCGGCTTTTGTGTTGCTACATCATGGGAAGGAATTGTGGCGGCAAATCGGAGAGCTGACTGTTGATGAATTCCGATTGGTGTTGGAAGAGTTTTGAAAAAATGAATAGTGATTAGTGATAAGCGTCATCCGGCATATAGCACAGCCTGCTTATCACTAATCACTATTTCTTCATTAATCGCTATTTCATTAATTACTGATCGCCAGTCACTGTTTCATTAATCATTATTCCGTTAATCATTAGTTACTATTTTACTAATTAGTAATTCCGGTTCATTGGTTGTGATGAAATCTACGTTCTTCTCGATGAGCCATTTCATGTCTTTCTCTTTATTGACTGTCCAGACGTTTACTTTCATCCCAAGGCCGTGACATTCTTCTATCCATTCGGGGTGTTTTCGGAAGACGCTTAGGTGATAGTCCGGACCGGCACATCCTATCTCTTTCAGCTCTTTGGGAGACAGCTTGCCGTCCAGATAAAAGACGGGAGTTCCGGCAGGAGCAAGACGGATAAATTCTTTGGTGGCATGCAATGAAAAGGTGATATATTCCATTCTGTCATTCAACTTGAGTTCCTTTACCAGGGCTATGATCTTTTTGATGGCTTTCGTTTCCCTTTCCGGGCTGCTGAGTACTTTTAGTTCCAGAATAAGGCGCGTTTGGATCTTTTGGGCAGCTTTGAGATATTGTTCAAGCGTGGGGAGGTTTTCACCGTTGTCCAGTTTCAGCGAAGTAAGGTTTGCCGCTGTAGAGCGTTCCATGCTTTTCAACTTGAAAACAGGATCATGGTTAACCACCAACTTGTCATCTGCTGTGAGCCACACATCGAATTCGGAGCCGTAGCAGCCGATAGAATCCGCTTTAAGGAGAGCGGCAATGCTGTTTTGTGCAGAACCGTCCGTTTTCCAATAACCGCGATGAGCGATAACTTGGGTTTGAGCCATTGTGCCATATACTGATAGAACAAGGACAGAGGCAAGTAAAATCTTCTTTATTTTCATTAATGCAAATAAGTTTAGTCCGGCATGACTATCATTCCGCATAACAAAGTTACGGAAGATATTGGGAATCACAAGTTATGGATTCTGAATTAGTGTGAAAAGAGCGTTATATAGATGCTTTCATCAATATGCTTCTTCGTGTATTCCTTTTACGGCTCGTCCGCTGGGGTCGTTCTTACCTTGGAAAGCGCTATCCCATGCCAATGCTTCTGCTGTGGAGCAGGCTACGCTTGGCACACTTGGTACGCTTTTCGCAGCAGATGCGCTGGGGAAATGTTCTTCGAAAATGCTGCGATAATAATATTCCTCCTTATTTTGCGGGGTATGAATCGGGAAGCGTTCGGCTGCATGCGCCATCTGTTCGTCGCTTACGGCTGCTGCGGTGATGGCCTTCAGCATATCTATCCAATTGTAACCCACACCGTCGCTGAATTGTTCTTTTTGACGCCAGGCCACACTTTCCGGCAGCATATCTGCAAAGGCTTCGCGTACTATCTTCTTTTCGATCACCTTTCCGGGTGCCATCTTAGCCTCCGGATTGAGGCGCATGGCAACGTCCAGGAATTCTTTGTCGAGGAATGGAACGCGTCCTTCTACACCCCAGGCAGCAAGGCTCTTGTTGGCGCGCAGGCAGTCGTAAAGATACAGTTTGGAGAGTTTACGTACGGTTTCTTCATGGAAAGCACGGGCGTCCGGCGCTTTATGGAAATAGAGGTAACCGCCGAATATCTCGTCTGCTCCTTCACCGCTGAGTACCATTTTGATTCCCATCGACTTGATGACACGCGCCAACAGATACATCGGGGTAGAGGCACGTACGGTAGTCACATCGTAAGTCTCGATAAAATAGATGACATCACGCAACGCGTCGAGCCCTTCTTGAACGGTGTAGTTTATTTCATGGTGTACTGTTCCGATATATTCGGCTACTTCACGGGCCTTACTGAGGTCGGGAGCGCCTTTCAGACCGATGGCAAAAGAGTGTAGCTGTGGCCACCAGGCGTCACTGGCACCATCTGTTTCAATACGTTTGGCTGCATATTTTTTGGCAATGGCCGAAACGATGGAGGAATCCAGCCCACCGCTCAGCAATACCCCATAAGGAACATCACTCATCAATTGACGATGTACAGCCGCTTCAAGGGCATCGTGCACATCGGATACGCGGGCGGTGTTCGCTTTTACCGCTTCATAATCCATCCAGTCACGGGTATACCAACGTTTCATTTTACCCTCTTTGCTGTAGTAATAGTGTCCGGGAAGGAAGGGCTCGTACTCTTCGCAGAAGCCTTCGAGAGCTTTCAGTTCGCTGCCCACATAGAGCTTTCCATCTGCATCATGCCCGATATAAAGTGGTATGACGCCGATAGGGTCACGGGCAATGAGAAACTCATCTTTTTCTTCATCGTAAAGCGCGAATGCGAAGATACCGTTAAGCTCTTCCAAAAAGTGTATGCCTTTGTCCTTATAAAGGGCAAGTATCACTTCACAATCGCTTCCTGTCTGAAATTTGTAACGTCCGGCATATCGTGCACGTATATCCCGATGATTGTATATCTCACCGTTTACGGCAAGTACTACCTTACGGTCGGGAGAGTAGAGGGGCTGTCCTCCACTTTGCGGGTCGACGATAGAAAGGCGTTCGTGTGCCAGAATGGCACTGCCGCCTACATAAATACCACTCCAGTCCGGTCCGCGGTGACGGATTTTCTGCGCCATGCGCAATGCTTTGTCCCGTAATTCTTTCGACTGGCTCTTTATATTGAATATTCCTACTATTCCACACATGATTTTGAAATTTATAGTTTATGAATTTTGATTTACGGCTTCTGAATTCCGATTTGCTACAGCCTGCGGCTGAGGTGATTTCTATGTCTCAGGTGGTTTTGACACGCCTTCAGACGGTACGGTTCGTTATGTCAGCTTGAGATTAATTAGTAATTCATAGAAATCAATTTTGCTACTTTGCGTCCTGCTGCCATTGCACGTACTACAAGGCTGGCTCCTGTTGCCGCATCACCGGCGACGAACACATTCGTCGGATATTCCGGCTGTTCGGGTTTTAGAAATCCCATGGCAAGTAATACCATGTCGGCTTCAATGATCTCTTTTTTGCCGGTGGGCTTCATGACCGAACGTCCACCGGTAGGAGGAGTGATCCATTCTACCTCTTCCACTTCTACACCGGTGACTTTACCGTTTTTGCCAATGAACCGGTTGGAAGCAAGTGACCATCGGCGCGTACAACCTTCTTCGTGTGAAGAGGTGGTTTTCAGTACCACCGGCCATTGTGGCCATGGAGTGGCATCGTTATGTCCGACAGGAGGCTTAGGCATGATTTCTATTTGGGTTACACTGACAGCCCCTTGGCGCACACTGGTACCTATACAGTCCGAACCGGTATCTCCTCCACCGATGACAAGCACTTTTTTCCCTTTTGCATTCACCATCTTGTCTTTGGCAAAAGTCTGTCCTGCTATTATCCGGTTCTGTTGCGATAGCATTTCCAGAGCAAAATGAATTCCTTTCAGCTCGCGCCCCGGTATGGAAAGATCACGCGGCGTTTCTGCACCGGTACAAATACAGTAAGCATCGAACCCTTCGGGCAGATGGGCCGTGTCTATGGGGGTATTCATTTGGAACAGAATACCTTCGGCTTTTAATATTTCCATACGGCGGTCGATGATGTTTTTGTTCAGCTTGAAGTTCGGAATACCGAAACGGAGCAGGCCGCCCGGTGCTTCTGCCTTATCGAAAATTGTAACGGTATACCCCTTTCTGTTCAACTGATTGGCAGCTACCAGTCCTGTCGGACCGGCACCGATTATTGCTATCCGTTTTCCGTTACGTTCCGGTATTACCGGAGTGATATATCCTTCACGAAAAGCGGCTTCTACAATGGCGGCTTCATTCTCGCGGATGGTCACCGGCTCATCACACGATAGTTTCAGTACACAGCTCTTCTCGCAAAGGGCAGGGCAGATGCGGCCTGTAAATTCCGGAAAGTCGCATGTGGCAGCCAATATTTCGTATGCCTCTTTCCACTTCCCTTTGTAGAGGGCATCCTGCCATTCGGGTTGTTTGTTGCCTAACGGACAAGCCCAATGACAGAAAGGTACTCCACAATCCATGCAGCGGGATGCTTGCAGTTTCCGGTCGTGCGTATTGAGGGTTTGCTCTACTTCGCCATAATCGGTGATGCGTTCATGTACGGGGCGATATCCGGCCTCCTGACGGCGTATGGTTAAAAATGCTTTTGAATCTCCCATTTTGATTTACGATTTTACGATTGACAATTTACGATTGAAAATACCATCTTGATTTACGATTTTACGATTGACAAATTACGATTTGAATTACTTTCTTATTGGTAACTAAAATCATTCTATCTGTTTTTTATAGTAACCTCGATCGTAATTTGTCAATCGTCTGATCGTAAACCCTAATAGTCTCTTTGCATATCCGCAATCTTCTGTTGCAGTTTTCGCATTTGCTCTTCCTGAAGCACCTTTTTGTATTCGATGGGCACCACTTGTATGAATTCGTCTACATAGCGGTTCCAGTCATCGAGTAGGATACGTGCCTGTTTGCTGCCGGTATATAAATAGTGCTGGCGGATGAGTTCATGCAGTTCTTTGCGATAGCTTGCCTCTTCGATGAGGGATAGTTCTACCATCTCCATGTTACAGAAATAATCGAAATTCCCTTCTTTATTCCATACGTATGCAACTCCGCCGCTCATACCGGCTGCAAAGTTTCGTCCGGTTTGTCCCAACACTACTACGCGTCCGCCTGTCATGTACTCACAGCAATGGTCTCCTACACCTTCTACTACGGCAATGGCTCCCGAGTTGCGGACGGCAAAGCGTTCGCCTACACATCCGTTGATGTAAACCTCTCCGCTGGTAGCTCCATACAACAGGGTGTTACCGGCTATTGTATTCTTTTCCGCTTCGAAATTGCTTCGTACCGGCGGTTGTACGGATATACGGCCACCGCTCAATCCTTTGCCGAGGTAGTCATTGGCTTCCCCTTCCAGCTTGAAGTTGACTCCCGGAGTAAGAAATGCACCGAAAGACTGTCCGGCAGAACCTTTGAATTTTATGTTCAGCGTATGTTCCGGCAACCCATTCTCACCATATTTGGCAGCTATGGCCCCCGAAAGCATGGCACCTACGGCACGGTCCGTATTGGCAATCGTGTATTCCAGTGAGATTTCCTTTTGGTACTCAATGGCATCTTGTGCAGCATGAAGTATCTCCACATCTTTGACAGCAGATATGCCGTGATCCTGGTCGGTGACATGGTGTATGGCGGCGCTGTTGTCTACACGTGCCAGTAATTTACTGAAGTCGATGAGCGCATGTTTGGGGTTTCCATTATCGGCTTTGCGCTCGATGAGGTCGGTACGTCCGATAATATCATCCAGTCTTTCCACACCGATTTCGGCAAGATACTCTCTGACTTCTTGTGCCAGGAAAGTAAAGAAGTTGACCAGATATTCACTCCGGCCGCGAAAACGCTTACGTAATTCTTCATTTTGAGTGGCAACGCCTACCGGACAGGTATTTATATGGCATTTACGCATCATCACGCAGCCCAGTACGATCAATGCCGAAGTTGCGAATCCGAATTCTTCGGCGCCTAACATAGCCATCAGGATGATGTCCCGTCCGGTCTTCAATTGTCCGTCTACCTGTAGCATGACTTGTCCGCGCAGTCCGTTCAATACCAAAGTCTGTTGTGCTTCGCTCAGTCCCAGTTCCGGAGAGATACCAGCATAACGAATGGAGGAAGCCGGGGAAGCACCTGTACCGCCTTCCGCACCCGATATCACGATGAGGTCGGCCTTTGCTTTCGCCACACCGGCGGCAATTGTTCCTACTCCGCTTTCCGCTACCAGTTTTACACTGATTTTGGCTTTCGGATTGACGTTTTTCAAATCGAAGATAAGCTGTGCCAGATCCTCGATGGAGTAGATGTCATGATGGGGCGGGGGAGATATAAGCGAGATGCCCGGTATGGAGTGACGGGTTCTGGCAATTATCTGGTCTACTTTGTATCCGGGCAACTGGCCGCCTTCGCCGGGTTTTGCTCCCTGAGCTATTTTTATTTGTATTTCATCTGCGTTGACAAGGTACGTCGTTGTCACTCCGAAACGTCCGGAAGCCACTTGCTTGATGGCGCTTCGCAGGCTGGTTCCGTCCGGACGGGGAATAAAACGTGCTGCATCTTCTCCTCCTTCACCGGTGTTGCTGCGCCCGTGAATCTTATTCATGGCTATTGCCATTGCTTCGTGTGCTTCACGGCTGATAGAGCCATAACTCATGGCACCGGTAACGAAGCGGCGCATAATGTTTTCTACCGGTTCTACACGGTCAATGTCGATGGGGTTACGCTTGAATGTGAAAAAGTCTCGCAAAAAGATGGGAGCTTCCTTGTTGTCTACCATAGCCGTAAACTCTTTGAATTTTTTGTAACTGCCCAAGCGCGTAGCCAGTTGCAGTGTGCTGATTGTCTCCGGGTTCCAAGCGTGCTTTTCTCCATCTTTCCGGAAAGAATACAGTCCCTTGTTGTTTAGTTGTGAACTGCAAGTTGAAAGATGAGACACGGCAGAAATCGCACTTTTGGCTATTTCCTCAAGCCGGATTCCGCCGATTCGTGATTGCAGACCGCCGAAATAAGCATTGCTCAACTCCTCGCTCAGGCCTATGGCTTCGAATATTTTCGCACCGCGATACGAGCGGATGGTACTGATACCCATTTTACTCATCACTTTGAACAGTCCCTTACAGATCGCTTTGATGTAATTTTTCTCTGCAGTGGCATAGTCGAGTTGGATCTCTTTTTGAATAACCAGTTGGTCGAGTATCGCAAAAGCCATATACGGATTCAAGGCACTTGCTCCAAAGCCAAGTAACAGGGCAGCGTGCATTACCTCGCGTATCTCACCACTCTCGACAACGAGAGCTGTCTGTACACGCTTTCCTACCGAGATAAGGTGATGGTGTACGGCGCTTACCGCCAACAGCGAAGGGATGGCTGCGTGTTCGGCATCCACATCCCGGTCTGTCAGTATGATATAGTTTACTCCTTCTGCTACCGATTCTTCCGCCTGCTTGCATAAGGAGGTTAATGCTTCTTGTAAGCCGGTCTTGCCACGTGAGACCTCGAACAGCATAGGCAACTTCACTGTCTTGAATCCTTTGTAGCGGATATTGCAAAGAATATCCAATTGCGTATTGCTTAAGATAGGGTGGTTGAGGCGTACCATTTTACAGTGGCTCTCGTTGGGCGTGAGGATGTTCATTCCTACGGCACCGATATATTCCGTCAGTGACATCACCAGCTCTTCCCGAATCGGGTCGATGGGAGGGTTGGTCACCTGTGCAAATTGCTGCCGGAAGTAATTGTACAGTAATTGCGGCTGCTCTGAAAGTATGGCGAGCGGTGTATCGTTACCCATAGAACTGATCGGCTCTGCTCCCGTAGTGGCCATCGGAGTGATGATTTTCTCGATATCCTCTTTGGAATAGCCGAATATATGCAGCATCTGGTCGTATCGTTCTACATTGTGTAACACTTTACGTCCGCTTTTCAGTTCGTCCAGTTCGATGCGGTTGTTGGCCAACCAGGTACGGTAAGGTTTGGCATCCGCCAGTTGTTTTTTCAGTTCGTGATCGTAGTATATTTCTCCTTTTTCCGTATCTACCAATAGTATTTTTCCCGGTTGCAGGCGGCCTTTTTCTTTTATGTCTCCCGGTTCGAAATCCATAACGCCTACTTCACTGGCTACTACCATCATGTCATTCTTGGTGATGAGGTAACGTGCCGGACGCAGTCCATTGCGGTCGAGCATACCACCGGCATACCGCCCGTCGCTAAACAGCAGTGCGGCAGGGCCGTCCCAAGGTTCCATCAGGATAGAGTGGTATTCATAGAAAGCTTTCAGGTCTTCACTGATCGGGTTCTTTTCATTGAATGATTCCGGTACGAGCATTGCCATTGCATGTGGCAGGCTGAGTCCGGACATAACGAGAAACTCCAGCACATTATCCAGTGATGCACTGTCGCTCATACCCGGTTGGATAATGGGGCGTATTTCTTTGATATCACCGAGGGCAGGAGAAGAGAGTACGCTTTCGCGTGCTTCCATCCATCCGCGATTTCCTCGGATTGTATTTATTTCGCCATTGTGTGCCAGCAGGCGGAAAGGTTGTGCCAACCCCCATGTAGGGAAAGTGTTGGTACTGAAACGGGAGTGTACCAATGCCAGTCCGCTGGTGAAGTAACTGTTTGTAAGATCCGGGAAGTAGTTGCGTAATTGTAACGATGAAAGCATACCTTTATATATGATGCTTTTTGTCGAGAGCGAAACGATATAGAAATCTTTTTTTCCGGAGATGGTTGATTTCATTATCCGGTTTTCGATCTTCTTCCTTATTATATATAGTTTCCGGTCGGCTGTTTCTGTTTCTGTGAATCCGGTGATAAATGCCTGTTTGATGTCCGGTTCTGCTGCTAATGCCGATTCTCCCAAAATTTCGGGGCAAGTAGGAACATTGCGCAGGTGCATCAATGTGAGTCCTTCTTTTTCTATCTCCTCGATAATGATACTCAGGATATCTGCTTGTGCCTTGGTGTCTTTAGGCAAAAAGAGCAGTCCGGTACCGTAGCGTCCTTTTTCGGGGACAGGGATACCCTGTAGCAAGATAAATTCGTGGGGAATCTGTAACAGGATACCTGCACCGTCTCCAGTCTTGTTGTCGGCTCCTTCGGCACCGCGATGGCGCATGTTTTCAAGCACTTTCAGTGCCGATTCTACAATTTCATGTGATTTCTCTCCATGAATGTTTACCAACATGCCAACTCCGCATGCATCATGTTCATTTGTTGCATCATACAATCCCAACTGTTCGGGTTGTCGTTGGTAAGGTGATTTCTTTGTCTGGTTGATAAAAAGTTCTCTTTTTCTCATTCTCTTTAGCTTTATTGTATGATAATTCCTGTTTTGTCTATCAAAATGTTCTGCAAAAATATGAATTTAATTTCATAATGATACTGTTTTGCTGGTTTTGTATTACACGATTTCGATTGCTCTCTGCCGGTGATGATAATTTGAAAGTGATAAGTCTTGTTTTTGTACTAATTTGAAAGCATGGAAACTCGTTTTTGTTTAGATTTATAAGTTCTTTCTTTTTGGGATTGAAATAATAGAAAAATTAACGTTTTGACATAAAAAACACTTTTTTGTATGCTTATGTCTATATTTTATAGAAAAACTAATCTTTGTGTTATTAATAATATGTATATTTGTCCCCGAAAATAAAAAATAGGATAATATGTGTGGAATTGTAGGCTACATTGGTAAAAGAGAAGCCTACCCCATCCTTATAAAAGGGTTGAAGCGATTGGAATATCGTGGATATGACAGTGCCGGGGTAGCATTAATCAGTAATAACCAGCAGTTAAATGTGTATAAGACGAAAGGTAAAGTCTCCGATCTTGAAAATTTCGTCGCGCAAAAAGACATCTCCGGCAATATAGGTATTGCACATACCCGATGGGCCACTCACGGAGAACCTTGTTCTGTTAATGCCCATCCTCATTATTCCTCCTCCGAAACTCTCGCTCTCATCCACAACGGCATCATTGAAAACTACGCCGTTCTTAAAGAAAAACTTCAGGCCAAAGGCTATACATTTAAAAGCAGTACCGATACGGAAGTACTCGTGCAATTAATCGAATACATAAAGGTGACCAATCATCTGGATTTGCTGACTGCCGTGCAGTTGGCATTGCGTGAGGTGATCGGTGCATACGCCATTGCCGTATTGGAGAAAGACCATCCGGATGAGATCATTGCCGCACGTAAAAGTAGTCCGTTGGTGGTGGGAATTGGTAAGGATGAGTTCTTTCTGGCTTCGGATGCTACCCCTATTGTAGAATATACGGATAAGGTGGTCTATCTGGAGGATGAGGAAATTGCTGTCATACACAGAGACAAGGAACTGAAGGTGGTTAATCTTAATAATGTGGAAATGACACCCGAAGTGACCAAGGTGGAACTTAATTTGGGGCAACTTGAGAAGGGCGGTTATCCGCATTTTATGTTGAAGGAGATTTTCGAACAGCCCGATTGTATCCATGATTGTATGCGTGGACGTATCAGTGTGGAAGGCGACAATGTCGTACTTTCTGCCGTTATCGACTATAAAGAAAAACTTTTGAAGGCGAAACGCTTTATTATCGTGGCTTGTGGAACCTCCTGGCATGCCGGGCTGATCGGTAAGCATCTGATTGAAAGTTTCTGCCGTATCCCGGTGGAGGTGGAATATGCATCCGAATTCCGTTACCGTGATCCGGTGATTGATGAGCAGGATGTGGTGATTGCCATTTCGCAAAGTGGCGAGACTGCCGATACATTGGCGGCCGTGGAACTGGCAAAAAGCCGCGGTGCTTTTATTTATGGTATTTGCAATGCGATCGGTTCCTCCATTCCGCGTGCCACACATACCGGTTCGTATATCCACGTAGGACCGGAGATTGGTGTGGCATCTACCAAGGCATTTACCGGACAGGTCACGGTGCTCACAATGCTGGCTCTGACATTGGCGCGCGAGAAACAGACCATCGATGAGGCTCAATTTCTCAGTGTTGTACGTGAACTGAACAGCATCCCTGAAAAAATGAAAAAAGTATTGAAACTAAATGATAAAATTGCAGAATTGTCTAAAATATTCACGTATGCGCATAATTTTATCTATCTTGGTCGGGGATATTCGTATCCGGTAGCTTTGGAAGGCGCTTTGAAGCTGAAAGAAATCTCATATATCCATGCTGAAGGATATCCTGCAGCCGAGATGAAGCATGGCCCTATTGCATTGATCGATGCCGAGATGCCGGTAGTGGTGATTGCCACTCATAACGGTATGTACGAAAAGGTGCTCAGCAATATACAGGAAATCAAGGCCCGTAAAGGAAGAGTGATAGCCATCGTTACCGAGGGGGATACGGTGATAAGCAGGATCGCCGATTGTTGCATCGAACTTCCCGAAACACTGGAATGTCTCGACCCGTTGATAACTACTGTACCTTTGCAGTTGCTTGCCTATCATGTGGCTGTGTGCAAGGGGATGGATGTAGACCAGCCGAGAAATCTGGCAAAATCAGTGACGGTAGAATAGTGTGCCGGTGAGGCAATATCCCGATTGACCAATGTGGCAATGATGGAATTTACCAATGAATTGAAAATGAATAGTATTAATAATTAATATGTTGTGTGCGCAGCCAATGGGCACATTACCCATCGGCATATTGGCACATTATTGTTATGGAACAATTAAAGCATGAATGTGGCGTCGCCATGATACGCCTGCTTAAGCCTTTGGAGTATTACGAAAAGAAGTATGGCACTTGGATGTACGGGTTGAATAAACTCTATCTTTTGATGGAGAAACAGCACAACCGCGGGCAGGAAGGCGCAGGACTTGCCTGCGTGAAGCTCGCTGCCAATCCCGGTGAGGAGTATATGTTTCGTGAACGGGCATTGGGTTCGGGGGCTATTACTGAAATATTTGAGACGGTACAGAGTCATTTCAAGGATCTGACTCCCGAACAGTTGCACGATGCCGACTTTGCCAAACGCGCCTTGCCTTTCGCCGGAGAGGCCTATATGGGGCATTTACGCTATTCTACTACCGGAAAATCGGGTATCTCTTATGTTCATCCTTTCTTGAGAAGAAATAACTGGCGTGCCAAGAATCTGGCACTTTGCGGTAATTTCAATATGACAAATGTGGATGAGATTTTTGCCCGTATTACAGCCATCGGTCAGCATCCCCGTAAATATGCCGATACCTATATCATGCTCGAACAGGTAGGACACCGCCTTGACCGTGAAGTGGAGCGCCTTTTTAATCTTGCAGAAGCGGAGGGGCTGACTGGAATGGGGGTGACTAACTACATCGAAGAGCATATTGATCTTGCCAACGTGCTGCGTTCTTCCAGCAAAGAGTGGGATGGGGGATATGTCATTTGCGGATTGACAGGAAGCGGTGAGTCATTTGCCATCCGTGATCCATGGGGCATTCGTCCTGCTTTTTGGTATCAGGATGACGAAATAGCCGTGTTGGCTTCCGAACGTCCTGTTATACAAACCGCCTTTAATGTTCCGGTCGAAGAGATTAAGGAACTTCAGCCGGGACAGGCGCTCTTTATCAACAAAGCAGGCCAGCTTCATACCACTCAGATCAATAAAGCACGGCAGAAAAGAGCATGTTCTTTCGAGCGTATTTATTTTTCCAGAGGTAGTGATGTCGATATATACAAAGAACGGAAATTGCTGGGTGAGAAATTGATTCCGTGTATTCTGAAAGCAATCGACAATGATCTCGACCATACAGTCTTTTCTTTTATTCCCAATACAGCCGAAGTGGCTTTTTATGGAATGCTCGAAGGCTTGGACAATTATCTCAATGAAGAGAAGGTGCAGCAGATAGCTTCTCTGGGGCATAATCCGAATCTGGAGGAACTGGAGCTAATCCTTTCCCGGCGCATCCGCAGTGAAAAGGTGGCCATCAAAGATATCAAACTACGTACCTTTATTGCCGAAGGCAACAGCCGTAATGACTTGGCAGCTCATGTGTACGATATTACTTACGGCAGTCTGCGTGCCGGTATTGATAATTTGGTGATTATTGACGACAGTATTGTGCGGGGTACTACACTCCGGCAAAGTATTATCGGCATTCTCGATCGGCTGGGACCGAAGAAGATTGTCATTGTTAGTTCTTCTCCACAAGTGCGCTATCCCGATTATTACGGCATCGATATGGCAAAGATGAGTGAGTTTATCGCTTTTAAAGCAGCTGTCGAACTACTGAAAGACCGGGATATGAAAGATGTAATCGCCGCTGCTTACCGTAAATCGAAAGATCAGGTGGGATTGCCGAAAGAGCAGATGGTGAATTACGTGAAAGAAATCTATGCGCCGTTCACCGATGAGGAAATCTCAGCCAAGATGGTGGAACTGCTTACTCCGAAAGGCACAAAAGCTCAAGTGGAAATTGTATATCAGCCTTTGAGCGGTTTGCATGAGGCTTGTCCTAACCATAGTGGCGATTGGTATTTCAGTGGAGACTATCCCACACCGGGTGGCGTGAAGTTGTTGAATGAAGCGTTTATAAATTATATAGAACAAGTATACCAATTTTGAGATTTACGATTAGACGATTTACAATTGAGGTCGCTATTTAAATTCACAAGCAGAGAAGGGCTTCGATTACAAATAGAACAGTATTTTCAATCATAAATCGTCAATCGCCAAATCGTCAATATAAAAGGGTAATTTCAATCGTAAATCGAAAATCGTCAAATCGAAAATATAAAAGATGCGAAATGTAACTTTAATCCTCGACGACGGGAGCCGCTTTCATGGCAAGTCGTTTGGCTATGAGAAGCCGGTGGCAGGTGAAGTAGTATTCAATACCGCCATGACAGGTTATCCGGAGAGCTTGACCGATCCTTCGTATGCCGGTCAGTTGATGACTCTTACTTATCCGTTGGTAGGTAATTACGGAGTACCTCCTTTCACGTTCGAACCCAATGGGTTGCCTACTTTTATGGAGAGTGAAAAAATCCATGCAGAAGCCATTATTGTGAGTGATTATTCAGAGGAATACAGCCACTGGAATGCTGTGGAGAGCCTTGCCGATTGGTTGAAGCGTGAGCAAGTACCCGGAATTGCAGGAATAGATACCCGCGAACTTACCAAGGTCTTGCGTGAACATGGGGTGATGATGGGAAAAATCGTATTTGATGATGATCCGCAGAATACTCCGGAAGCGGTTTATGCAGGAGTCAACTATGTGGATAAGGTTAGCTGTAAAGAGGTCATCCGCTACAACCGGGGAGAAGGAAAAAAGAAGGTGGTGCTTGTAGATTGCGGTGTAAAGACCAATATTATCCGTTGTCTGTTGAAGCGTGATGTCGAGGTGATCCGTGTGCCCTGGGATTATGATTTCAATGAACTGGAGTTCGATGGATTGTTTATCTCCAATGGCCCGGGCGATCCTGATACCTGCGATGCCGCCGTACAAAATATCCGTAAGGCGATGCAGAATCCGAAGCTCCCTATTTTCGGAATCTGTATGGGCAACCAGCTGCTTTCCAAAGCCGGAGGAGCCAAAATCTATAAATTGAAATACGGACATCGCAGTCATAACCAACCGGTACGCATGGTGGGAACAGAACGTTGCTTCATCACCAGTCAGAATCATGGTTATGCAGTAGACAACAATACACTGGGTGCCGATTGGGAACCTTTGTTTATCAATATGAACGATGGATCGAACGAAGGTATCCGGCACAAAACCAATCCCTGGTTTTCTGCACAGTTCCATCCCGAAGCTGCCAGCGGACCGACGGATACGGAGTTCTTGTTTGATGAATTTGTAAATCTGCTAAAATAACCGACTATAATGAAAGAACAAAATATAAAGAAAGTATTGCTTCTCGGTTCCGGTGCTTTGAAAATCGGTGAAGCCGGTGAGTTCGATTATTCTGGATCGCAAGCGCTGAAAGCCTTGAAAGAGGAGGGGATAGAAACAATTCTTATCAATCCGAACATTGCCACAGTACAAACCAGTGAAGGGGTGGCCGATCAGATTTATTTTCTCCCCGTCACTCCTTATTTTGTGGAGAAAGTTATTCAGAAGGAGAAACCGGACGGCATTATGCTCGCTTTCGGCGGACAGACCGCACTCAACTGTGGGGTGGCTCTTTATAAAGAAGGCACTCTTGAAAAATACAATGTAAAGGTGCTGGGTACACCCGTGCAGGCTATCGTTGACACGGAAGACCGGGAACTCTTTGTCGAAAAGCTGAATGAAATCGATGTGAAGACCATAAAGAGTGAAGCGGTAGAGAATGTAGAAGATGCCCGTTGTGCCGCTGCTGCTTTAGGTTATCCGGTGATTGTGCGTGCCGCATACGCTCTTGGCGGACTCGGTTCCGGTTTCTGCGACAATGAGGAGGAGTTGACTGTACTCGTAGAAAAGGCTTTTGCTTTCTCTCCGCAGGTGCTGGTAGAAAAATCACTGAGAGGATGGAAAGAGGTGGAATATGAGGTGGTACGCGACCGGTTCGATAACTGTATCACTGTTTGTAATATGGAGAATTTCGATCCGCTGGGCATTCATACCGGTGAGTCTATCGTTATTGCTCCCTCTCAGACGCTGACGAATAAGGAATATCATAAATTGCGCGAGCTTGCCATCCGCATTATCCGTCACATCGGTATTGTAGGCGAATGTAACGTGCAGTATGCGTTCGATCCCGAATCGGAGGATTATCGTGTGATCGAGGTAAATGCCCGTCTTTCACGCTCATCGGCACTGGCATCCAAAGCAACAGGGTATCCGTTGGCTTTCGTAGCTGCCAAATTGGGGCTCGGCTACGGATTGTTCGACCTGAAAAACTCTGTAACGAAAACAACCAGTGCTTTCTTCGAACCGGCACTGGACTATGTAGTCTGCAAGATACCCCGTTGGGATTTAGGCAAATTCCATGGCGTCGATAAAGAGCTGGGCTCTTCCATGAAATCGGTAGGTGAGGTGATGGCTATCGGGCGTACTTTTGAAGAAGCTATCCAGAAAGGACTTCGTATGATAGGGCAGGGGATGCACGGATTTGTGGAGAACAAAGAACTTGTCATCGCCGACATCGATAAGGCATTGCGGGAACCTACGGATAAACGTATTTTTGTTATCTCAAAGGCTTTCCGTGCCGGCTATACCATCGACCAGGTGCATGAACTGACGAAAATTGATAAGTGGTTTCTGCAGAAGCTGATGAACATCATGCGTACTTCCGAAGAGTTGCATAGCTGGGGAAATAACCATAAACAGATCACCGAGTTGCCTCTCGAACTGTTGAAGAAAGCCAAACGGCAAGGTTTCTCTGATTTTCAGATAGCCCGTGCCATCGGCTATGAAGGCGATATGGAGGAAGGCATCCTTTATGTACGCAATTATCGTAAAAGTGTAGGTGTGCTTCCGGTTGTGAAGCAGATCGATACTTTGGCTGCCGAATATCCGGCACAGACCAATTATCTGTATCTTACTTACAGTGGTGTGGCCAATGATGTTACTTATCTGGGCGATCATAAATCGATCGTCGTGTTGGGTTCCGGTGCTTATCGTATCGGTTCTTCCGTTGAATTCGACTGGTGCGGGGTGCAGGCGTTGAACACAATCCGCAAGGAAGGCTGGCGTAGCGTCATGATCAATTATAATCCGGAAACAGTATCTACCGATTACGACATGTGCGATCGTCTTTACTTCGATGAGCTGACTTTCGAGCGTGTGATGGATATTCTTGAACTGGAAAATCCGCATGGAGTCATCGTCTCTACCGGTGGTCAGATTCCGAATAATCTTGCCATGCGGTTGGACGCGCAGAAGGTCAATATACTCGGTACTTCAGCCAAGAGCATCGACAATGCCGAAGACCGTGAGAAGTTCTCTGCCATGCTCGACCGCATCGGGGTGGATCAGCCCCGTTGGCGCGAACTTACTTCGATGGACGATATCAATGAGTTTGTCGATGAAGTCGGTTTCCCGGTGCTTGTCCGGCCGTCTTATGTGCTAAGTGGGGCGGCGATGAATGTCTGTTCCAATCAGGATGAATTGGAGCGTTTCCTCAAACTGGCAGCCAATGTGTCTAAGAAACACCCGGTAGTGGTAAGCCAGTTTATCGAGCATGCCAAAGAGGTGGAGATGGACGCTGTGGCACAAAACGGTGAGATTATTGCTTATGCCATCAGTGAACACATCGAGTTTGCCGGGGTACATTCCGGTGATGCGACCATTCAGTTCCCACCGCAAAAACTCTATGTGGAAACGGTTCGCCGTATCAAGCGTATCAGCCGTGAGATTGCGAAGGCACTGAATATCTCCGGTCCGTTCAATATCCAGTATCTGGCCCGTGAGAATGATATCAAGGTAATCGAATGTAATCTTCGCGCTTCGCGTAGCTTCCCGTTTGTCAGCAAGGTACTGAAGATCAACTTTATCGAACTGGCTACAAAGGTAATGCTCGGTCTTCCGGTGGAGAAACCTTCGAAGAATCTTTTCGAACTCGATTATGTCGGCATCAAGGCATCCCAGTTCTCATTCAACCGTTTGCAGAAAGCCGATCCCGTACTTGGAGTAGACATGGCTTCTACCGGTGAGGTGGGTTGTATCGGAAGCGATACTTCCTGTGCCATTCTGAAAGCGATGCTTTCCGTAGGTTACCGTATTCCGAAGAAGAACATTCTTCTCTCTACCGGTACTCCGAAGCAGAAGGTCGATATGATGGGAGCTGCGCGTATGTTGGTAGATAAGGGTTATAAACTTTTTGCTACCGGAGGAACGCATCGTGCGCTTGCAGAAAACGGTATCGAAAGTACGCTTGTTTACTGGCCGAGCGAGACGGGTAAGCATCCGCAGGCTCTTGAGATGCTCCATAATAAGGAGATAGATATGGTGGTCAATATTCCGAAGAATCTTACGGCCGGTGAGCTTGATAACGGATATAAAATCCGCCGTGCAGCTATCGACCTGAATATTCCGTTGATTACCAATGCCCGTTTGGCAAGTGCGTTTATCAATGCTTTCTGTACGATGGACATTGAGGATATTGCTATAAAAAGTTGGGCGGAATATAAGTAATAAAATTCTCTTGTTAACAAAATCATCCCTGCTGCAGATACTGTGGCAGGGATGATTTGTATTGGCGCATTCATATTCAAATCATGGGAATGGGATGTTCTTTATGAATATCGGCGTGGATAGCGGAAGACGATAGCCGACAACGCCAATGCTCCCATCGTGAAAGGATAATACAGATTTCCGACGATACTGATAGGGGAGATATTGGCTAATCCGGCAGCCATCAGCAGTTGTGCTCCGTAAGGAATGATGCCTTGTATAAAGCAGGAAAAAGTATCGAGGATACTGGCAACCTTGCGGCGATCGAGATTAAATTTGCCGGCAATGTCTTTGGCTATCGGTCCGGTGGTGATGATGGCGATTGTATTGTTGGCAGTGCAGAGGTTGGCGATGCTTACCAGGGCGGCAATGCTTAGTTCGGCGCCACGCTTGCCATTGACATGACGTGTGAGTTTTTCAATGATGAAATCGATACCACCGTTATAGCGGATTGTTTCGAGCATGCCTCCTGCCAATAGGGTGATAATGATAAGTTCGCCCATCCCGGTGATGCCGCTACCCATTGCACCGAACCATTCGAATATGCTGAAACTGCCCGTGGCGATTCCGATAATAGCAGTACTGACGATGCCGAGAAGAAGAACGATCATTACATTGATACCGGCAATGGCTGTTCCCAATACAATCAGGTAGGGAATAACCTTAAGCCATTCGATTTCCTGCGTTTGTGCCGGAGCGATGACGGATAGTCCTTGAAAGATATAAATTCCCAATACGATGAGTGCGGCAGGGACTACAATCATGGAGTTAACCCGGAATTTGTCGCGCATTACGCAACCTTGTGTCTTGGTAGAGGCGATGGTGGTGTCGGAGATGAATGACAGATTATCGCCAAAGAAAGAACCGCCTACTACGGTGGCTACCATGAAAGGGAGGTCTACTCCTGTTTTTTGCGCCAATCCGGTAGCAACCGGGGTAAGCGCTACAATGGTTCCTACGCTGGTGCCGATAGAGAGCGATATGAAACAAGAAGCAATAAAGATACCTGCTAAAAGCAGATTCTCCGGGAGTATGTGCAGGGTGAGGTTTACTGTTGCATCAATGGCGCCCATTTGTTTGGCGCTTTGGGCAAAAGCTCCGGCAAGAATAAAGATCCAAACCATGAGCATGATGTTTTTGTTTGAAGCACCAACGGAGAACTGGTATATCCGTTGATCCAGTTTTAATCCTTTGGTAATGGCAATGGCATAACATGAGGATATTAGAAATGCAACAGTAATAGGCACTTTGTAAAAGTCATTGACGATAATCGAAGTGGCTAAATATAAGCATAGAAAAACTAATAGCGGACTAAGTGCCCACCAACCGGATGTTCTTTTGGTATTCTTTTCTGTATCCATTCTTTGAGTTGTACTTGTATTCGGAGTGCAAAGATACGAATTTGAAATAGAAATACATGACCGGACTTCATACGAAAAGGCGGGAGTGTCTTTTACAAAATGTCAATATGGTATTTTTGTTTTTGAAGAATCCGTTTATTAAGGCAGGAGAGCTTGTTGATACTAAAAATCTTCTGCATTCCTATATTGGATATTCTAAAAGGACATTGATATGGATGATTGGCTGTTGTTATGATAGTCTTTTGGATGTTTTGCTTTCGGCTTGTCTTAAAAATGCGTATATATCATCCTTTATTCTTTTTCAAAACAGTCTGACTTCCATCAGCTATTAGCGTAAAAAACGGCTTCTACAAGAGAAAACACACCTTCCTCCTAGAGACTCTTATAGTTTCTCGTAGAGGAACAACTCGTTCCTCTACGAGGAACTGAAATTTTCTCTCGAAGAAAACCGGATAAATCAGTCGGGATAAAGTGCATATCTATCCTCTTTTGTGTAAAAATATGCAAAAAGAGTGCATTTTATTCATTCTTTTATGCACTTTTTGCTCTATTTGCTGCTTTTTGATCAAAGTGTATGTTAGTATAAATCGTTATATTTGAAAATTGTGTCACTTTATTGGTGTATTTTGTGTCTTTTGTCTGTTTTAGGTTCTGTGGAATTCGGTATGGTTTTATCCCGTATGGTTTCCTGTGTAAGTTATAGTCATTCATTAAAAAAGTCAGTAGCCGATAGCCGAAATCCATACGGCATGCAATGAGCATGCTGAGTAGATTCCGGCTATCGGCTACTGACTATATTTAATTTCTGAGTCCTGTTTTACAGCGTTACTCCTGTCTTGAATATGGCAATTTCACGATACCCTTTCTTCTCGTTGTTGACGAACTCTCCACTTGCCACTTTAATGACATAATCGATGAAGCGCTCACAGGTTTTATCCATCGGTTCATTCTCAACAATCACACCGGCATTGAAATCGATCCATCCCGGTTTGTTCTTTGCCAGAGTAGAATTGGTGGATATCTTCATGGTGGGGACGTAAGTACCGAAAGGAGTTCCACGTCCGGTGGTGAATAATACCATGTGGCAGCCACAAGAAGCTAATGCGGTAGCAGCAACCAGGTCATTTCCGGGAGCCGACAGCAAGTTCAGCCCTTTGACCTGTAAACGTTCTCCGTAGGATAACACACCTTCTACATAGCTTTTTCCGCATTTCTGTGTACATCCCAGGGCTTTGTCCTCTAAAGTAGAAATACCACCGGCTTTATTTCCAGGTGACGGGTTTTCGCCTACAGGCTCACCATGCGACAGGAAGTATTCTTTGAAGTCATTGATCAGCTTGACAGTCTGTTCGAACAACTCTTTGTTGCGGCAACGGTTCATGAGAATTGTTTCTGCACCAAACATCTCCGGAACTTCCGTCAATACGCTGGTTCCTCCTTGTGCAATGAGGAAGTCGGAGAACATACCCAATAGCGGATTGGCCGTGATACCGGAGAAACCGTCGGAACCACCGCATTTTAACCCTACGCGCAATTCTGACAGGGGGATTTCGGTACGTTCGTCTTTAACCGCTTTGGCGTATAATTCACGAAGAATGTCCATTCCTTCTTCATATTCATCACCTAC
This sequence comes from uncultured Bacteroides sp., assembly GCA_958477465.1. Classification (GTDB taxonomy): domain Bacteria; phylum Bacteroidota; class Bacteroidia; order Bacteroidales; family Bacteroidaceae; genus Bacteroides. The sequence continues at coordinate 48,366 of CAUEFX010000004.1, read as the reverse complement.
TTTCTGGGTGACCATGAACTTTACGCGGTCCTGATCGTAATCGCCCAAGAATTCGCGGAATACATCCGGTTGATTGTTTTCGCATCCCAGTCCGACAACTAATACGGCACCGGCATTGGGATGAAGCACCATGTCACGAAGGATCTTTTTGGTGTTTTCGTGGTCATCGCCCAGCTGCGAACAGCCATAGTTGTGAGGAAAGGCTACGATCGCATCTACCCCTTTACCTTCTGTCTCATGACGCAGTCCTTCAGCCAATTGGTTGATGATGCCGTTTACACAACCTACAGTGGGGATGATCCATATCTCATTACGTATACCTACATCTCCGTTTTTGCGGCGATAGCCCTTGAATGTGAGGTCTTTTCGGGGTATATCGAGTGAAACCTGTATCGGATGATAGGTATATTCTAAAACTCCTACAAGATTGGTCTTTATGTTGTTTTCATTCATCCAGTCGCCTTGCTTTTTCGCCATTTTGGCATGTCCGATGGGATAACCGTATTTGATAATATCTTCTCCTTCGACGAAATCTTTCAAGGCAAATTTATGTCCGGCGGGCACATCTTCATTCAGGGTGATGTTGATACCGTCTACTGAAAGACTTTCTCCTGCAGGCAGGTTGACAATAGCTACGGCTACATTGTCGGCAGGGTTGATTTTTAAAAACTTTGTTTCCATGATGTCCTTTTTATTTATAATCGTAAATCCCTTTACTTGTTGCTGTAATAGTCGATTGTCTCCACCGTCAGCAGGTCGATGGGCATATAATTGATACAATTTACCTCTTTCTTGAAAATGAGGTGGTCGCATAATGCTTTAATACCGTTATATCCTTGCAGTTCGGGCTGTTGTGCAATGAGAAAATAGACACTGCCCTGTTTCAGACAAGCGACATTCCGTTCTAAAAGGTCATAGCCGATGAGATTGAAATTACTCTTTTCGCGGTTCAACAGGTATTCACCGATGATATATACTTTGGAATTGAATGTAATTCCATTGCGTACAGTAGGATGCTGCTGGAAGAAAGTGTCGAGCATGAGAGTGTCTTCATCATTTCGTTCGGCGCGAAGGTCGAGTTCCAGAATGTGACACGATGGATGATGTTCTTTCATGTATTGTCTGAATCCTATTTCTCTGTTTTCCTGCTGATTGGAACCGACAATGCCTTCGTGTATCTTGCGGAAGATTACGATTTCTTTCTCATCTCTTGCGAGTAGCATCAGCATACGTGCAGCAAAATATCCGCTTTGGCGGGAGTTCTGACCGAAGAAGGCCAACGGCGGTATCTCTTTTATGTTAGAGTCTATATATATATAAGGTATATCCAGTTCCGTCAGTTGCTCTATGAATATCTTGGTATATTCAAGTATGGTAGGAGCCACCATCACTCCATCCGGATGCTGTGCAACGATCTCATTGCTGGCATCGACGAAAGAGTGGTAATCGTATGGGTCGTAATAGGTGGTTTTTACTGTGGTGTTGAAATCTGAATAGGCACTCAAGGCTTTGCTGATCCCTTTTTCTACGTCGGTCCAGTATTCTCCCTCCAAATGCTGGGGCAAAAGGCAGGCGAAAGTGTATTTTTTGTTGGATGCAAGTGCACTGGCATACATATTGGGTTGATAGTCCAATTGTTTGAGAATCTCTTCAACCCGTTTCCGGCTTGCTTCCGAAACTCCGCTGCGGCCATGAATGACACGGTCTACAGTGCCTACTGATACATCGGCCAAACGGGCGATATCTTTGATTCTAATTCTGTCAGGTAGCTTATTCATTGTTATAGATCATCCAATGGTAAATAATAATGTTGTGCTCGCACACAATAATAATATTAATATTTTCGACACAAATATATAACAATTTTTGTAATTACGAAAATTATTGTATCTTTGTGCCCGTACACGAAAGCCGTGTGATATGTGATGGATGATGTATTACAACGCATGGTATCAGTGGGTTAAGCTATAAAAACAGCTTTAAATGATAAATTGAAACTTATAATATTAATTACTTATTTCATTAAAACATAGAATTATGGGAAAGAAAGTCGTTACGTTAGGCGAAATCATGCTTAGATTATCAACTCCGGGTAACACCCGTTTTGTTCAATCCGATTCTTTTGATGTTGTATACGGTGGTGGTGAAGCTAACGTTGCTGTAAGTTGTGCAAATTATGGTCACGATGCATACTTCGTATCTAAATTGCCTAAACACGAAATTGGTCAGTCAGCTGTAAATGCTTTGCGCAAATATGGTGTTAAAACAGACTTTATAGCCCGTGGCGGTGATCGCGTAGGTATTTATTATCTTGAGACAGGAGCTTCTATGCGTCCAAGTAAGGTAATCTATGACCGTGCTCACTCTTCTATTGCTGAAGCAGATGCTTCTGATTTTGATTTTGATGCTATTATGGAAGGAGCCGACTGGTTCCACTGGTCCGGCATCACTCCGGCTATTTCTGACAAAGCCGCTGAACTGACCCGTTTGGCCTGCGAAGCTGCTAAACGTCACGGCGTGACTGTTTCTGTAGACTTGAACTTCCGCAAGAAATTGTGGACAAAGGAGAAAGCACAGTCTATCATGAAACCGTTGATGAAGTATGTGGATGTATGTATCGGTAACGAGGAAGATGCTGAGCTTTGTCTGGGCTTCAAACCGGATGCTGATGTTGAAGCCGGTCATACCGATGCTGAAGGTTACAAAGGTATTTTCCAGCAGATGATGAAAGAATTCGGATTTAAATATGTAATATCTACTTTGCGCGAGTCTTTCTCTGCTACTCATAACGGCTGGAAAGCGATGATTTATAACGGACAGGAGTTCTATACTTCAAAACGTTACGATATCAATCCGATCATTGACCGTGTAGGTGGTGGCGATTCATTCTCCGGCGGTATCATTCACGGTTTGATGACGATGTCCGATCAGGGCGCGGCTCTTGAATTTGCGGTAGCTGCTTCTGCTTTGAAACATACAATCAACGGTGACTTCAATCTTGTATCTGTAGAAGAGGTAGAAGCATTGGCCGGGGGAGATGCAAGCGGACGCGTTCAACGTTAAATCGTAAATCATAAATCGTTAAATTGTAAATAAGATGGCAAGATTTGATAAAATAGCTGTGTTGGACAAGATCGGTTCAACCGGTATGGTACCTGTATTCTACCATAAAGATGCAGAAGTGGCAAAGAAAGTAGTGAAAGCATGTTATGACGGTGGTGTCCGTGCTTTTGAATTTACCAATCGTGGCGATTTCGCTCAGGAAGTATTTGCCGAAATTGTGAAGTTTGCTGCCAAAGAGTGCCCGGATCTGGCTATAGGTATCGGATCTGTTGTTGATCCGGCTACTGCAGCCCTTTACATTCAGTTGGGTGCTAATTTCGTGGTAGGTCCGTTGTTCAATCCGGAGATAGCAAAGATATGTAATCGCCGGTTGGTTCCTTATACTCCGGGATGCGGCTCTGTATCCGAGGTGGGTTTTGCACAGGAAGTAGGTTGTGATCTTTGTAAGGTATTCCCGGGAGATGTATATGGTCCTAACTTCGTGAAAGGTCTGATGGCTCCGATGGCATGGTCTAAATTGATGGTGACAGGCGGAGTAGAACCGACAAAAGAGAATCTGACCGCTTGGATTAAGGCCGGTGTATTCTGTGTAGGTATGGGCTCTAAGCTCTTCCCGAAAGATAAAGTAGCCGCAGAAGATTGGGCTTATGTTACAGCAAAATGTGCTGAAGCATTGGGTTACATTGCTGAGGCCCGTAAATAGAAAAGAGGCTGAGTGATCAGCCTCCTCAAAATATGCCTCTATGGGTTAGTTGGTTTAGTTAGGGAGAGGCATATTTTTTCCATTTTGTTTAAAGGTGTTTAAAGGGGACGGCCATCGGAATGATATTGTTAGTAATCATTCCGGTGGCTTGTTTTATATATAGAGTTGAGTTTAGTGTACTAATGATTTTTTACAACCCGGGCAATAATGAGGGCGATGATGTAAAAGGCGGCAAAACCGACAATCACAAAAATAAAGGGCTTTTGTTCTTCGAATGTTCTGCGTACCGGTGTGGGGGCTGCTGTGCTTGTAGTATATGTAGCGGCTGTTTGTATCGTATCTTCAGGAGCAACCGTTACCTGGCAGCTGTCTGTACTGAATATTTCTTCTACTTGTTCGCTTGATGACATAAATTATTCTCTTTATCAATCCTTAAATCCAAATACTTTTTTTCTGTTTCTCCGTCAGGAGAGCCAGACAATGGTGTTTGTAACACAACTATTAGATTTTTGGGTAATATTTCCTGAAAAATATCTATTCTCAAGACAAATAGTGCTGTTTTGCGGGCAAAGGTAATTAAAAAACAGAAAGTGGGGAAGAGAGAGAAATCTTTTTGGTGAGTTTTTGATTTATATCAATAATGCGGTTTATTTCTTTTTGTGGTTGAGAAAATAGATCGGCAGAAATATCAGTAAGATCCATACAAAACTGATGAGCGGCATGTATCGGTTATAGAGATATTCTCCATCCTCCGGAATGTGATTAGTCAGGCATTGGATGCAGTGGCAGTCATTATTGGCCGGGTCGTGTATGGTCAGCGAGACACTGATACAGACAATCCCGATAATCAGAATTGAAAGTAGCAGTATAAGATTTCTGCGATAGTGCGACTGCCTTTTGGGAGTCTTTGACGGGGTAGCCATAATTGCATGTTTCTTTTTTTCCAGTGCAAAGTTATGAATGGACAAAAAAAAGGTCAATCACTATTTATAGGTATTTTGCTATATATGCGTATTGTTGCGTTTTAACCAACACTCTATCTTGCTGATTGGGGCTTTTTACGTATCTTTACCCGCCTAAACCAACAAACCCTTATAAACCTATGCTTACTGATTTATTGAACTCCTCTTATTTCGCACTTTTTCTCATTGTCGCATTAGGCTTCATGTTGGGAAGAATTAAGATTAAGGGACTATCGCTCGATGTATCGGCGGTAATTTTTATTGCTCTGTTTTTCGGACATTTCGGAGTCGTTATTCCTAAAGAGTTAGGCAATTTCGGCTTGGTGCTTTTCATTTTTACCATTGGCATTCAGGCCGGTCCCGGATTCTTCGATTCTTTTCGGAGCAAAGGGAAAACATTGATTCTGATTACAATGCTGATTATCTGTTCGGCTTCTCTCACGGCAATCGGTTTGAAGTATCTGTTTGATATCGACACTCCCAGTGTGGTGGGGCTGATTGCCGGGGCACTTACCAGTACGCCCGGCCTCGCCGTGGCTATCGACAGCACGAACTCTCCGTCGGCATCCATCGCTTATGGCATTGCTTATCCGTTTGGTGTGATCGGGGTTATTCTCTTTGTGAAATTGCTTCCTAAGATAATGCGTGTCGACCTTGAGCAGGAAGCACGTCGGTTGGAAATAGAACGTCGTGGACAGTTTCCGGAACTGAATACCTGTATTTTCCGTGTTTCCAATCCAAGTGTTTTCAATCGTAGTCTGATGCAGATTAATGCCCGTGCGATGACGGGAGCGGTTATCTCGCGTTTGAAACATGACGAGGAAATTTCGATACCTACGGCGCATACGGTACTCCGCGAAGGAGATTATATTCAGGCAGTGGGCAGCGAAGGGTCTTTGGAACAGCTGTCCGTGCTGATCGGTAAGCGTGAAGAGGGAGAACTGCCCTTGGATAAAACACAGGAAATAGAATCGTTGCTGCTGACCAAGAAAGATATGATCAACAAGCAATTGGGGGATTTGAACTTGCAACGGAACTTCGGGTGTACGGTGACCCGTGTCCGCCGAAGCGGCATCGATCTTTCCCCGTCTCCTGATTTGGCTTTGAAGTTTGGAGACAAGCTGATGGTGGTAGGTGAGAAAGAAGGTATCCAAGGAGTAGCCCGTCTGTTGGGCAATGACGCCAAGAAACTGTCGGATACCGATTTCTTTCCTATTGCGATGGGGATTGTGCTCGGGGTCTTGTTCGGTAAACTCAATATCTCGTTTTCCGACAGTCTCTCTTTTTCTCCGGGATTGACAGGAGGCGTATTGATGGTGGCGTTGATGTTGAGTGCAGTAGGTAAGACGGGACCTATCCTATGGTCTATGTCCGGTCCTGCCAATCAGCTGTTGCGACAGTTGGGACTGCTGTTGTTTCTTGCCGAAGTGGGTACTTCCGCCGGAAAGAACCTGGTTGCCACTTTTCAGGAAAGCGGCTTGTTGTTGTTCGGTGTTGGGGCTGCTATTACAATCGTACCTATGCTTATAGCGGTGCTTGTGGGGCGCCTGGTATTTAAAATCAATGTACTCGATCTGTTGGGAACCATTACGGGTGGAATGACCAGTACGCCGGGACTTGCTGCCGCCGATTCGATGGTGGACAGTAATATTCCGAGTGTAGCTTATGCCACCGTTTATCCCATAGCTATGGTTTTCCTTATTCTTTTCATACAGATTATAGCGACAGTGGTTTGCTGAGGACCGTGCTTGGCCGTACTAAGCACGGTGCTTATGTTCTGTATGGACGGTGCTTATGTCCTGTATGGACCGTGCTTATGCTCTGTATGGACCGTGCTTGGCGGCAGTAAGCACCGGGATGACGGTTATGGTGAATCCTGCCCGTTTTTAAGTTGGAATATGTTACCTTTTTATGTCTCCGGATATTTTCTTCTTCGATCGCCCTGTCTGAATCCGATAATCATAAAGACTTAATCTATACTGCGTTGTGTGGAACGGAAACTACCTAAAGTTGAGTACTACTCTATAAGCGAATACTAATTTGTAGGTATTTCTTGTTATTTCGTTTTGTCCTTTTTTTGTCGTTTGAAATACGTTCTGGACTTATGAGACAAAAAAAGACAAGATATTGTTTCTTATTTTTATTTCTATTAGTGTATGCAGGGAACGTTTGTGCCGCAGATAAGTTGATATTTAACGGTATTATACGCGATGCGGTTACTCTTGAAACGCTTCCTTATGCAACTGTTCTGTTGGAGAGTGAAAATGCACGCCGGTATTCGGCTATAGCCGGCGATGATGGAACGTTCCGGATAACCGATGTTCTTCCGGGCGCCTATAAACTCACAGTCTCTTTTATTGGTTACGGGCGTCTGCAACGTACGGTAGACCTGACGAAAAGTACGTATATGACTATCGGATTACGCTCCGACAACCAGTTGAAGGAAGTTGTCATTACAGCCACGGAGTCGAAAGGACTCGTCTCTTCTTCAAAGATAGACCGTCCGGCCATGCAACACCTGCAACCCAACAGCTTTGCCGATTTGATGGAGTTGCTGCCCGGAGGAATGTCGCGTGATCCGGATATGGGGTCTGCCAATACAATCACTCTGCGCGAAACGGGTGTTATCAGAGCCGACGGAACCAAAGGGAGCGCCGGGAGCGATTATTCCATTACCTCACTCGGTACACAATTTGTAGTAGACGGTATCCCAATCAATACCGATGCTAATCTTCAATCTTCGCCGGTATCGGATAATTCGGCGGAGAGCAGCCGCAGCATTGTCAACCGGGGAGTGGATATGCGTTCTATTTCCACGGACGACATCGAAAGTGTGGAAGTAGTGAGAGGAATCCCGTCTGCCGAATATGGAAACCTCACCAGTGGAATTGTCAATATAAAGAAGATACGTAAACTGACTCCCCTCAATGCGCGTTTCAAGGCAGACGGATACAGCAAACTTTTCTCTGCTGGGAAGGGATTTGCCTTGCCGGGTGCCAAAGACGGGGTGGTGAATGTGGATGCTGGCTATCTGGATTCCAAACCCGATCCCCGTAATAATCTGGTGAACTACAAGCGCATGAACACTTCGTTGCGCTTTACCTGGAATTATATACATGATAACTGGACCATGCGTTATGCGCCGGGCATTGACTATACCGGGTCGTTCGATAATGCCAAAGAAGATCCCGAACTGAACTACGGCAATACGGATACTTATAAATCTACCTACAACCGGGTAGCTCTGACCAATAACTTCCTTTGGACTTTCCCGAAAGTAAAGGCAGTCAAAGGGATCGAACTGAATACATCGGCCAATGCGCAGTTCGATCGCCTGACGCGCCGTAAATTGGTGGCGCCGCAGCGTTATATGATTGTTCCTTCCACCACGGGCGAGGGCGAGCATGATGCGGCTCTTCTTTTCAAAGAGTATGTGGCAGATTATCTTTCGGATGGAAAACCGTTCAATGCCTTTGTCAAATTGAAAGGAGACTTTTCATTTACCGACGGTCCGGTAAAGAATAATGCCAAGGTGGGAGGTGAATGGAGCTATACGAAGAATTTCGGCCGCGGACAAGTGTACGATCTTACCCGGCCGCTGACTACCGGCGGATGGAGCAGCCGTCCGAGAGCTTATAAAGACATTCCTGCATTGCAGAATGTGGGGGTATTTGCAGAAGATGTAATGACGGCGAAGATCGGCCGTCACAAACTGGAACTGATGGGCGGTATACGTGCGATGGCACTTGTCGGGCTCGACAGGCGATACGTTCTGAACAATAAGTTTTATCTGGATCCCCGTATCAACGGGTTGTGGAATTTCCCCGCAATCGACCTGGGCAAAAGCCATAACCTCGAAATCGCATTGGGGGGCGGCATCGGCTGGACTACCAAGATGCCTACACTCGATTATCTCTTCCCCGATGCTTATTATAAAGACATTGTGCAGCTCGGCTATTACGATGTTCTGAATCCGGAACAGAACAGCCGTTTCAACATAAAAAGCTATATCGAAGACCGCACCAACTACGAGTTGCGTCCGGCACGCAATAAGAAATGGGAGTTGCGCACGGACTTTACTTACGGTGGAAACCGCCTGTCGGTAAGCTATTTCCGTGAGTCCATGAATACCGGCTTCCGCTACATGGCTACTTATGCCTCGTATGCTTATAGGGATTACGATATAAGCAATATTACCAGTTCGGCTTTGCAGGGACCTCCATCGTTGGACGACCTGCCTTATACGGACAGGAAGGTCTTGGGAGGATACAATAAAGCAACCAATGGAAGCCGTCTGCTGAAAGAGGGAGTGGAATTCCAGTTCCGTTCACAACGTATCAAACCGCTGCGAACGGTGGTAAATCTTAGTGGGGCATGGTTCCGTTCTACCTATACCAACAGCATCCGTATGCCACGCACCGTATCCGAGATGGTAGACGGTCAGGCGGTGTCCGATTCGTACATCGGTATCTATAACTGGGATGACGGGAATGTCTACCAGCAGTTCAATACAAACTTGATGCTCGATACGCAGATACCGGAGTGGGGATTGATTTTCTCCACCTCGCTGCAATGTATGTGGTTTACCAGCAAGCAGGCATTCTATCGTGACGGAGTCCCCGAAAGTTATTTGTGGGCGGAGGACGGACAGGAGCATCCCTATACGGAGGCATCGAAAGAGGACCTTTTCCTGCAACATCTGATTATTCCCATCAGTTCGGGAACTTTTGATAAATACACCGTACCGATGGCTTTCTATGTCAATCTGAAAGTTACGAAGAAGATAGGGAAGTACCTTAATCTGGCATTTTTTGCCAATAAGCTTTTGGACTATACTCCCGACTTTAAAAGCCGTGGATTGACAGTACGCCGGAATGTGGATCCTTATTTCGGCATGGAGTTGAATTTCAGTTTATAAATAATTTATTCTATTCTATATATGAAGTACGAAAAGAGTTTGTTTTTATTGGCGATTGTAATTCTGTTGTCGGGTATTACTGCCTGTAACGAGTTGGAAGATGTGTCGAGAACTGTTACCGGGGTTACCGTAAAACTTCCCGATAACCTGTCCGGTGCATCGGTAGCGAACGACACCCTCACTTTCCAGAACATATCCAGCGGACTGTCCGTGAAGGTGCCTGCCACAGAGAAACCGGAACTGCCTCAAGGATTGTACAACTGTTTCTACAAGGCTGATATAACCTATGTAAACGAGGGGAATACGGTAAAAGGACGCCTGCGTGGCGCTCTGGAAAATGTGAATCTGACATCCGGAAATGTGTCGTTGACGATGAATGCCCATCTGCTCATCGATAAGGATGATTTTATCATCGAAGAGATATTCTTTACAGGTACGTTGCGTGAGAGCGGCAAACAGTATTACGGCGATTCGTATGTGAAAATCTACAATAACACAGACCATGTGCTGTATGCCGACGGGCTGGCACTGGTGGAATCCAAATTTGTCTCTACGCAGAAGTATGAGTATGTTCCGGATATCCGTCAGGACACGATGACGGTGCACGCCATTTACGTCGTTCCGGGCAGTGGCAAGGAACATCCGGTGCAGCCCGGTGAGAGCATGGTGATTTGCGATACCGGTATCAATCATCAGGTGGCCAACCCGAACTCCTTCGATCTTAGTAAAGCCGATTTTGAATGGTATGATGTCTCCACATCGCCGGGCAATATGGACATCGACAGTGAAACGGTGGAGAACCTCGATAAGTGGTACTGCTATACGCTTTCTGTCTTTATACTCCATAATCGCGGTTTTCGTTCGTACGCATTGGCGCGTATGCAGGTTCCGAAAGAGGAGTATCTGAAAAAGTTCTTCTATCGGTATGAATACATCGTATCGAGCCCGCAAGGCAATTACCCCTGGTCTCAGAAAGCCTATAAACTGCCGAACAACTGGATTGTCGACGGAGTGAATTGCAGCGTGGAGGCAGAACGGCAATGGAATGTATTGCCACCCACCATTGATGCCGGATGGACCCATTGCGGAAAGATAGATTTTGACATGGACCGTTATTTCAAGAGTGTCCGGCGGAAAATGCTTTATCTGAATGAGAACGGCCACAGGGTATTGCAGGATACGGATAACTCGACGGACGATTTCAATACAGAGTGCATACCTTCTCTCATCGAAGAGCAAAAGACGGCGATAAGCGCCGATGGAAAGAAGGCCGAAACATTGACATACGACGGAGTACAGCCCGTTGTGGAATGACTTTAACCCCGACATCGATCATGAGATACTATTTAATGACTGTTTTATTCTTTTCCTTTTCGGGATTGTATGCTGCCGATGCAGACAGCCTGTCTTTGTCCGGACGTATACGGAGCAACGGTACGGCGGCAGAAAGCGGTTTCTTCTCCTTGGTTTATGATAATCCGGCGATGAAATATGTCTGGCACCCATCGACACTGAATGAATTGCGTGCAGGGGGAGAGTATATTCATGAAGAACTGCCTTCGCTGGCGGAAGAGGGAGATGGCCGGTATATGGGGGGCGTGGATGTGCGCTCTTTTATCCGTAAGGGGAGTAGCAGCCTGTGGGGGGAAGCCCGCTATAAGAACGGGAAGAAAACCGGGCGGCGCTGGAATGAAACCTCGGATTATCTGCTGTTGTATCCTTATGTGATGGGGGATACAGTGGGCGGTGACCTGAAATCCGAACAGTATTATTTCTCCGGTGGATATGCTTACCGTAAAGGAGGATATACCATTGGCGCCGAAGGTTCTTATGGTGCCAATATCGAGTACCGGAATGCGGATCCACGTCCCAAGAACCTGACGGGAGACCTGTTCTTTACAGTCGGTATGTCCTGGAAAACCGGCAACCATTATGCACTGGGATATTCATTGCATGCCCGCAAGTATAAACAGACCAACGATTTGCAGTTTTACAACGAATTAGGAGTTCCCAATATCTATCATTTCACCGGATTGGGCACCGATTATTATCGTTTTCGCGGAGCCAAAGGAGAGACATTCTATAAAGGACGTTCTTTTGGCGGGAGTGTGAATCTTTCACCTTTCCATGCCGGCGAGGGAGGCTTTTCCGTATCCTTGCTTTACGATTACTTCTCTTTTGATAAAATAATATCTTCCCTTAACGAACTGCCGATGGCATCCGTCGGAGAACATGGTCTGCAAGGAGAGATTGCTTGGCGTAGCGGTAAAGATAAACTCTCGCGTTGGGGGATGAAGCTGGAAGCCGCATTGACCAAACGTACCGGAACGGAGAATCTGTTCGGAGATGCTTCCGGCAATATTTATCCGCAGATAGCGGAAGACAAAATGTATACGAATCGGATAGGCCGCGGGGTGCTGTCGGGTTTTTACGAGTATAGCTACCAGTCGGGGATTGTCTTTTCAGTCCTTCCATCCATTGAATATACCGATACGGATACCCGCTATGTATATCCCCGCCGTGAAATGGAGATTCACCGGCTACATTCTCAGTTGATGTTGAAGGCGATGTTTCCTTGCGGCCGTTGGTTACTGCGGGGAGAATTGGGAGGAGGTTATGTCGCTTCTTTTGCCCCGAAGTTGCAGTTGGTTGCAGCCGAAACACAGGAAGCGGAGAAGCTGAACCGGCCGGTATATGGAAATTATGATTATTTGTCGGCCAATCAGACCGGTTTTCAAGCAGCAGTGAGAGGAGATTGTCTCCGGCATAAAAACTATGGTTTGTTTCTGGAGCTGCGGTATGCATACAGACACGATACGCGCCCTTCTTCAGCCAATAGCCTGACGGCTTCTGTGGGAGTCGCTTTTTAATGAGATAATGGATAACTTTTTTTTGTGTTAATAAATAAGGTAAATGAGTATGAAGCAAAAATTACTATTGTTAATGGGAGGAATGATGTTAGCCTCTTCTCTTCCCTTAGCTGCACAGGGTGTTAGTTGGACGGATAACAGCCTGAAACCGGATACTTTATGGTATACCGAAAACAAAGACGGTAAGGAATACACCTTGACCAAGCCGGAAGAACTGGCAGGTCTTTCTGTATTGGTGAATACTTATCAATATACATTCGAGGGGAAAACCATTAAGTTGGGTAATGATGTGAATTTGGCAAAAACAGTCGGTGAAGAGACCGTATTATGGACTCCGGTCGGTCTTTATAGCAGAGGATACAAGATCGATATTCCTTTCAAAGGAACGTTTGACGGGCAAGGACATACAATTGACGGTATGCAGGTATCGGGAGCGGTAGAAGCAGGCGGACTTTTCGGTAACCTGAACGGAGCAACTGTCCGCAATCTGGTTATCGGTGTCAATTCTTCGGTTACTTCCACTCACATAAGCGCTCAGGTTGGATCTGTTGCCGGTCTTACGGTTAAAAGCCGTATCCTGAATTGTACCAACCGTACGGCTGTGTCTTCTCCTGGAAGTACCAATGTGTATGTGGGCGGTATTGCCGGCCGTATGAGTATGGACGGCTACATCGGAGGGTGTAAGAATTATGGTGCAGTCAGCAACCCCACGGCTTATGTAGGCGGTATCACTGGTAGTACAAGTAAAGCGGATACGGTGGTTAATTGTGTCAACTACGGTGGAGTGACGGGAAGAGATGCCGACAATTCCAATACAGGAGGTATCGTAGGGTATTTCTTCGGAGATTCGCGTGTGTTGAACAATGCCAATTTTGGCTCGGTTATTCGGGGCGGCGGTATTGTCGGTAAAGCAGCGGGCGGTTCTGTCTATGTCGGTGCTCGCGGACGTCTGAACAACAACCTGAATATGGGTGAGGTAACTCTGGATGGTAGAAAGGGATACAGCATTGTGGCATATGCCTTTTATACGCTTATCAGCCGCAATTATTCGAAAGACAACGGAGGTGAATCCGGTGAGAATGGGGTTGATTTTACTGTCTTGACCGATGAGCAACTGAAAGGTGAAGCCTTGCTCAAAGAGCTGACGGCAAATGCCGGTTATGAGAATATGCTTTCGGGAGGAGCACTTGGCGCTGCTTCCTGGAAACTGGGTGAAGAGGGATATCCGGTACCGGATGCCGATGTGGCTGCCAATACCTACCGGGCTGTTGTAGTTCCTTCTTTGATGGGTGAGCTCATTACCCATCCGTTGGCGTCTGATGATGCACAGGCATTTTATTATACGGCCGGAACGCAGGTGACCTTGGATGCAAAACCTTATAAAGGATATGCCTTCTCCGGTCTTAAACTGAATGGAGAAAAGTGTGGAGGAAATACTTTTACCATGCCCGAAAAAGATGTGGAGGTAACCCTGCTGTTTGATTCCGGTGAGGCCCTGACTTGGGCGGATATGGCACAGTATGCCGAGGCCGGTGCGGACTATAAGCTGGAAGGAGATATCTATGACGTTTATACAGCCAAGGGATTGGCTTATGTTGCTTCCAAGGTGAATGCCGGCGAGAGCGATGAAAACACATTTATCCGTTTGAGCAGTGATATTAATTTGGGAGTACCCAATGCTGCCGGAGATACTTTGCGCTGGATGCCGATGGGAACAAACGAACATCCTTTTACCGGAGTATTTGATGGCTCTGATTATACGGTTGATTATATGTACATCAACGCTACGACAGAAAAGTATGTCGGATTGATAGGAAAAGCCGATGGGGCGGAAATCAAGAATGTAAAGATTGGCGGAAACAGCCGTATCTCTTCCACGCAGCAGTATTTGGGAGCAGTGGTAGGGGCTGTATCCAACACATTGGTGACTAACTGTCATAATGCGGCCGACCTGACTTCGACCGCTATGTATGTCGGTGGAATCGTGGGAGATGCAATCGGAGCGAAGACGGTTATTGCCATGTGTTCCAATACGGGTAATGTGACAACAACTGCGAATATGGGCGGAGGAATAGCAGGCCGTTTAGGAGATAAAGATACCTCATGCGTTCTATACAACTGCTTTAATACGGGGGCTGTCTCAGCTAAAACAACTGCTGGCGGTATTGTCGCTTTCTTGCAAACACCGACAACCGGTGGCAAGAGCAAGAGCTTGGTCGCTAACAGTTATAATACGGGTGACGTCACAGTAAGTGCAAACATGGCAGGTGGTATCGTAGGAAATATCAATGCATTTTCTGAAATTAAGAACTGCGTAAGCAGCGCTGCCAAAGTTTCTGCCGTTAAATATGTAGGTGGTATCGTCGGCTATAATAATAACTCGAAGACCCCCGGACCGATTACCCGTTGCTATTATCTTGAAAATACGGTAACAGCCGATTCTGATGTGAATACGAGTGGAAATCCGCTTACTGCAGGGCAGATGTACGGAGCGGATCTTGCCACGGAGATGTCGAACTTTGCCGGCTATTTGAATAACACGGAGTCGGTTTCTTATTTGCAATGGGTAAAGACCGGCAGCTCTTGTCCGACATTTGATGCTAAAAACACCATTGCTTCAGATGCTTATATTCTGAGCGTGAAGGAATCCGAACATGGAAAATATGAGTTACTGAAACCCGCTGCCACATTGGCTCAGGATTCCACCACTATTTTTGTGAAGAAAAACACTGCTGTAGAGTTCGCTACGACTCCGGATGCAGGATATGTATTCTACGCACTGCGTGTAAACGGTGATTTGCAGAACGAATATGTAAACAATTTCCGTACAGCCGGCGGTAATGTGGAAGTGGAAGTATTGTTCAGCCTGCCGAGACGTTGGGATCAGGTAGCTTCCGAGGCTGTGTCCGGAACAGACTACGCCGAGACAGAAGCCGGTTACGAAGTTCATACTCCGCTCGGTTTGGCCTATATTGCAGACAAAGTAAGCAATGGCGGTGATCTGATGGCAGGTAAACGGGTGTCTTTGACAGCCGATATTGACCTTGCCCACAAGAATGCCGATGGTATCGACTTTACCTGGTTGCCTATCGGCAGTTCAACCAAGAATTTCAAGGGTGCTTTTGACGGCCGTGGCCATGCTGTGAAGAATATGGTTGTGAATGCAACTTCCGGTTACGCCGGGTTGTTCGGCTGTGTTTCCGGTGATACGATTGCCAATGTTACCATTTCCGGTAAGTCATCGGTAACGGGAAATCTCTATTTGGGAGCCATCGCCGGTAGTTTGAAATCGAAAGCGGTAGTCCTGAATTGTAACAATGATTCCTGCCATATTATTGCATCTTCTACCAATGCCGGTGGCTTGGTTGGAAATGCCGGTAGCGGTTGTAAGGTTATCAATAGCTCTTCTACCGGTTCGGTTTCCGGTACGGATAAAGTTGGAGGTATCGTAGGATACATCCAGGGAGATGTGATTGCTTGTTTGAGCACAGGAAAGGTTGTTTCCGGTGCCAAAGGCGGATCTATCTTGGGTGACGGATACAATCCGGTGGTTACCCGTTCTTACAGATTGGAAGGTGTTGTAGAGGCTGCCAATGAAAACAAATCCGGTACGGCTCTTGAAACTGCGGATATACAATCGAAAGTGCTGGCTGACGAGATGACTGCGTATGCCGGTTATCTGAACCGTACAACGGGAAGCAACCTCTCCGGCTGGACTTATACGGAAAAGTGCTCTCCGGTATGCGGTAGCGTAAAAGCCGGTGATGCTTATAAGGTATCGGTATCTGCTGAAATGGTTAACGGTACCGTTGCCCTGCCTGCTCTGCTAACACAGGATGCGGAAGCTGAATTCTATGCTGTGGCCGGTAACAGCGTGCAACTGACCATTACACCGGAGGACGGCTATCAGTTGGATGTGTTGACCGTAAATGAAGAACCGGCTACACTGACAGACGATTCTTTCGTGATGCCTGCTGCCGATGCAATACTTGCTGCCACCTTCAAAACTGCTGCTGTGGGGATTGAAAAGGAAGAGGCCGCTTCTATACGTATGTGGACTTCCGATGCTACTCTGTATGTAGAGCTTCCTCAACAGGCTTCTGTAGTGATAGCCGGAACAGACGGACGTATCCTTGTAAATGAAGTGGCGGAGGCCGGTACGGTATCTTATCCTTTGGCACAGGGACTGTATCTGCTGAAAGTGGACGATGCTACTTATAAAGTGATTGTTAGATAAATGTGTAAATCAATAAAAAAGACAAGAAACAATGAAGATTAGAAAAATGACGGTCATTGCCGCTATTGCAACGGTTGGTGTAATCAGTGCATCCTGTGGAAACAAGCAACAGCAGGCAAACGGCGAAGGAACAACCACGGAAGTGGTTGTTTCCGGAGCGATGGAGATAGACAGTCTTCTGGCAAATGCCGATGCACTTGCCGGACAGGAGGTTACCATAGAAGGTGTGTGCACGCACATCTGCAAACATGGTGGGCGTAAGATTTTCCTGATGGGAAGTGACGATACACAAACCATCCGGGTAGAAGGGGGAAGTGTCGGCCAGTTCGATCAGAAATGTGTCAATTCGATTGTTCGTGTAACGGGTGAATTGAAAGAACAGCGCATCGATGAGGCTTATCTTCAGAACTGGGAAGAGCAACTGAAAGCCCAAGCTGCCAAACAGCATGGTGAAGGCGAAGCCGGATGCAGTACCGAAAAGAAAGCACGCGGTGAAACGGCCAACACTCCGGAAGCGCGTATCGCTGATTTCCGTGCGAAGATAGCCGACAGAAAAGCCAAAACCGGTAAAGATTACCTGTCATTCTATTTTGTGGAAGCTTCTTCTTATGAAATTCAGCAGTAGCAGTTTTCGGAAGTGGAGCAGGGTGATTCACCGGGATCTGTCATTTTTCTTCTCCGGTATGGTATTGATATATGCCATATCGGGAATCGTGATGAATCACCGGGATTCCATTAACCCGAACTTCACCGTGAAGCAGCAGGAATATGTCTTATCTGAGCCTTTGCCTGCAAAGGCTCAGATAAACAAGGAAACCGTACTCTCTCTCTTAGAACCGTTGGGAGAAGCGGGCAATTATACCAAGCATTACTTTCCGCGCGAAGAAGTGCTGAAAGTATTCCTGAAAGGCGGTTCCAGTCTGCAAGTGAATATACAGACCGGAGCTGCCGTTTATGAATCGGTAAAGAGACGTCCCATACTGGGAAGTATGACGAGGCTTCATTACAATCCCGGACAGTGGTGGACACATTTTGCCGATGTCTTTGCCGTGGCTCTGATTGTAATAACTCTTTCGGGCATCTTTATGCTTAAAGGCAAAATAGGAATTGTAGGAAGGGGCGGAATCGAATTGCTGGCGGGGATACTTATCCCGTTATTGTTTTTATTCTGCTTTTAGTTATTATCATATAGAAATAGATGGAACAAATTATAGAATGTAATAACCTGACACATTATTACGGTAAACGCCTGATATACGAAAATCTCAGTTTTACTGTTCCCAAAGGGCGTATACTCGGATTGCTGGGTAAGAACGGCACGGGGAAGACCACCACAATCAATATCCTGAGCGGTTATCTGAAACCCCGTTCGGGCGAATGCCGTATCTTCGGGCAGGACATTCAGACAATGGATCCTGCTTTGCGCCGGAACATCGGACTACTGATCGAAGGTCATGTGCAATATCAGTTTATGACCATCACCCAGATCGAGAAGTTTTATGCCGCTTTTTATCCGGGTCAGTGGAGAAAAGATGCTTATTACGAATTGATGAATAAGTTGAAGGTCGCACCGGGACAGCGTATCAGCCGTATGTCTTGCGGGCAACGCTCTCAGGTGGCATTGGGGCTGATTCTTGCGCAGAATCCCGACCTGCTGGTCTTGGATGACTTTTCGCTCGGGCTCGATCCCGGCTATCGCCGCCTGTTCACCGATTACCTGCGTGACTATGCGCGTTCGGAGAATAAGACCGTATTTCTGACATCGCACATTATACAGGATATGGAACGTCTGATAGATGACTGTATCATCATGGATTATGGAAAAATACTGGTGCAACAGGAGGTAAAAGAGTTGCTGGATACGGTACACCGCTATACCTGTACTGTGCCCGAAGGCTATGAGCCGCAGGAGATGGAAGGTTTCTACCATCCTTCGGTGATTCGCCGGACACTGGAGGCTTATTCTTTCCTGCAGCCTGCTGAAGTGGAGAATGCCTTGAGGAAAGCGGGAGTGCCCTATTCCGGTTTGCAGAGTGAGAAAGTAAGTCTGGAAGATGCCTTTATCGGCCTCACCGGTAAATATTGAAAGAGAAGAATTGAAAGATGAATGCTATATTTTATAAAGAATGGATCAAGACCCGTTGGTATCTGTTGCTGGCTTTGGTCGTGACGATGGGTTTTGCCGGTTATTCAATGCTCCGTGTCAACCGGGTGGTGACACTGAAAGGAGTGGAGCACGTATGGGAAGTCATGCTGCAAAGGGATGCCGTATTTGTTGATTTGTTGCAGTACACACCTTTGCTTGCCGGGATACTTTTGGCAGTAGTGCAGTTTGTTCCGGAGATGCACCGCAAATGTCTGAAACTGACTCTGCATCTTCCGTATTCGCAGTTGCGCATGGTCATGCTGATGCTGCTTTACGGTTTGCTCGTACTGCTGGTCTGCTTCGGGCTTAATTATCTCCTGATGGGAGTCTACTTGCAAGGCATATTGGCGTCCGAGCTGGTTCACCATGTTCTGTTGACGGCTGTCCCCTGGTATCTGGCAGGGATAGCCGGGTATTTGCTCGTTTCCTGGATTTGTCTAGAACCTTCGTGGAAGCGGCGTATATTCAACCTGGTGGTTGCCGTACTGGTGTTGCGTATCTTTTTCCTTTCTACTACTCCGGAAGCATATAACGGCTTCTTGCCGTGGCTTGCCGTATGTACATTGCTGACAGGAACATTCTCCTGGCTTTCCATTGTACGTTTTAAAGAAGGGAAACAGGATTAGGGATTATATTTATAATAAAGAAGAATAGATAATGAAACTTTTTAGTCGAATATTATTAGGACTTACGGTCATCTGCCTGCTGATCTGGCAACTGCCTTGGTGCTACAACTTCCTGACGGCACGTTCTACGAAAACGTCTTTTACTTTATACAGCTCCGTTATCGGAGATTTTGCTATCATGACCCCATCGGGAGATAAGGGCGTGATCCGTAGCGACCTTTCCGGCAAGACTTATACACAAGCCCAGTTTGACAGCATCCTTCCGATGTTCTATTTCCGGCAATTGATGTCGGATGAACGTTTTCCGGATACGCTCAACGGAGTGCCGGTTACACCACGCATGGCACAGACGGAGAATTTCAATTTCCGGATAGTTCCCTCGGATATCAATGCTCCGCATATCGGACTTTATCCGCTGTTCGAAGGTATGTCCGGCAGGGTGGACTTGCAGATGCCCGATGATGTTTTCCGCATTACGGGAAAAGGTATTGAGTTTATCCGTATGGACTCCAATACGGTGGATGAAGAGAAAAGCCGGCGCTTCACCGAGGCGATGGAGAAGAAAGGCTTCCATTTCCCTGCCATCGAGATAGCCGGTAATCCTACCACGCGCAAGGAGTATGACGAGGGATATCTGCTGCTGGATGCCGATCATCGGTTGTTTCATCTGAAACAGATGAAGGGGAGACCGTATGTACGCAGCATTGAACTGCCTGATGGGTTACAGTTGAAACATCTGTTTGTGACGGAGTTCAAAAACCGGAAGACATTGGCTTTCATGACGGCTGCCGACGGAGCTTTCTATGTACTCAGAAGTAAAACCTATGAGGTGGCAAAGGTTGGGATTCCTTCCTTTGATCCGGAGAAAGAGGCGCTGTCTGTCTTCGGCAATATGTTCGATTGGACATTGCGTGTGACGGGCCCTGAGTCTGATGCCTACTATGCAGTGAATGCTGATGACTATTCATTGATTAAATCAATGGAACTTCCTGCAGAAGAGCTGTCTACGGCAGAGAAAATCGGCAAATACATATTCCCGTTGCAGCTGTCGTTTACTTCCGGTACAGATAAGTATGTAAAACCGCGTTTTTAATTTATAAACCTTTAATAATGAATATGATGAATAGAAAATTACTTGCAATGGCCGTGACCGGTCTGCTATCGGTAGCCGGTCTGTCGGCTCAGGAACCCCAGTTGAAATGGGTTACCTCACAAGACGGTATGGGGCTTGAGATCCCTCATGCAATAAAGGCATCGTCAGACGGAGCTGTGTTTCTTATGAATGACTTTGCTGCCAGTGCTAAAGAGACTACTTACGATCCGGACGGGGAGATAAGCAAAGGGTTCTCTCTGACAACGGATTATTTTTTCTATAACATGGCTGACGGTACAAAGGTCTCCGAGAAAACCAGTACAGGAGTGCCTGATGTGCAGTATGTAAACGGCAGTTACAACATGACACTTTATAAGGTCGGAACAGACGGCCATCTGCAGTGGGGTATTTATACCAATGTGGGAGAATTCTCGAGCGGTGCGATGGCTCCTACTTCGGATGGCGGGGTGATGATAGCCCTCAAAATGAGACATTCGAGCTGTGCGACTTACAAAACCGACATCATCTGCCAGTTGGTGGATGCGAATGGGGTAGAGAACGCCGTTAAATGGGATGCTCCTGATTACTCAACGTACGGTGGCGTGTATCAGCCTATACTGGCAAAGATCAGTAAGGACGGAAAAGTGGAGTGGACGAAGCGTGTCGATGTAAGCTATAAAACAGTAACTGTCGGCGGTGCTTTGAAGAAACTTTTTAATAATTTCGAGTTGGGTGATATGGCAACGGATGAAGCGGATAACATCTACCTGACGGGTACTTATCGTACTTCCATCAACTTCGGACGGAATGCCAATCTCTCCTCTCCCCATAATGCCGAAGGATGGGATGGCGATACACAGAAAACATGCAGCGATCTCTTTGTGGTTAAATTGGATAAGGCAGGTACGGCACAGTGGAATGTCGTGACCAAAGGCCAGGTGATAAACTACGAGATCCCCAAGAGTATCGTTTACGATAATGGAAATCTGTATCTCAGCGGTTATATGAAAGGTGATGGCGAGTCTACCGTGACGTTGGGTAGCAATCGGCTGACGCCCACGAATAGGGATTGTCTGTTTTATGCTAACATTGCTCCGGCAGACGGAAGTGTGAAATGGGCCCGTCTGTTGCAGACAGTAGATCATCCGGTGACACAGGCAGGGGCACGCATGAAACCGATGTGTCTGACTGCTTCCGGTAACGATCTGTATATGGGAGGAAGTTTCTACGGCAATGTTATGGATGGCGAGAAACTTTGTTTGGAGAATCCGAATAAACAGACCAATGGGCTTCGTGCCTTTGTCCTGAAGTGTAGTGCGGTGGATGGTGCCGTACAGACCGGTACTCTGATAGACGGCGGACTGACCGAGGTGGAAAGTATCATCCTGAAAGACGGTAATCTGCTGGCTTCGGGATACGACTTGTATGCCGCTTCTTATCTCTATACACTCGATACGGATCTTACAGCTAACAGTCTGAAAAGCTATCCTCTCAAGCAATCGGCCCTCACAGCTACCCAAGGTGCCACAGTGGTCGGTAATCTGCTCGTTTCGGCCATGAATGCCAACCGGACAGCCACTTTCCCGGGATGCGACTGGGAACTGAAGGTAATAAACAACGGTGATAGTAACTATCGTGCCTGTGTCTTTACGGGACATGATATTTCCTCATTGTCTACAGGCATTGCTTCCACTCCGGTGGCAGATAACGGTTTCCGTGCTTATGCCGGAAAGGGAGAATTGATTGTGGAAACAGTCTCTGCTTGTCGTGTACAGGTATTTGGTATTGACGGTCGGATGGTTCTTTCGTTTGAGGCTCCCGAAGGACGTACGGCACAAAGCTTGCCGGCAGGATTGTATATTGTAAACGATCGGAAAGTAGCAGTGTATTAAAGGGTGGTTTTCTCGAAAAGGACGTTTTGAAACACCTGAATCTAAAATAAAAGGATGAGTGACCAACCGTATCACTCATCCTTTTTTTATTTTAGATTCAGTTTGTTATAAGCTGATAAAGATTCCGGATGTACCGGATATTGAAAATAAAATCAGCGGATAACAGCTACTGATAAATCAATTCATCAATAGTTTGCGAAGTTGTCGTTCTGATCGGCTCTTATAGCTATACATTCCATCTCTATAAGCCATCCCGGACGGCAGACCGGAGCAAGAAGGATTACTTTGGGCAAACGTGGGAAACGCTGTTCGAACATATCCTTTACTACTTGATAGTCCGCCGGATCGCGTAGGTAGACGATTGCTTGTGCCAGATCATCGAATGAGCATTCGGCTTCGCTTAGAAGAGCCTCTACGTTCTCCCACATCCGGTGAGTCTGCTTACGGATGTCTCCGGGATATACTACCTCTCCTTTGTTGTTGATGCTTGCCGTTCCGGAAATGAATACTTGGCGGCGATCACCGTATTTCACACAAGTGCCTCTTTCAAAGCTGACTCCGTACTCGTAAGTCGGGTTAAGATGGTCGGGGGCATAAAGGAACTGTATTTGTTCGGGAGTGATGCCCTTTACCGCATAACTGTCCATCTGTACGGTTACCTTAGGGTCGGCATGCCGGCCGCCGATGCCGGTGCTGGCAATATAGTGGGTATGCTCTGTCAAGTTCTGCGTGACGAATACTTCATTGCGGGCTTTTACCACTCCGGCATAATTGACATCTACGTTTTGCACGAAAAACCAGGTACGGATGCAGTTGTTTGCCAACGTACACTGCTGTTCCATGAGTTGCATTACATAGTCGTTGAGCAATAACCGTGTTTGGTATTCGGAGTTCGCAGCACGATTGAAAGCACTTCCGTTCCAGAAATGCCGGTAGTTGCCATGTATGGATTCAAACAGCCCGTTGGGCAGTACACGCGTCTGTACGTTGGTTTGCAGATAGGCCCACAAGGCAATCTTGGTCCCGTTGAGAGGCGCTTGTTCCACAACGGAGAGGGCGCAGTCGGAATATTCGGTTGTCAATGCCAGCAGTGTGTCCGCCTGATTGGCGGCGTCACTGAGGAAATAGCGCTTGAATACGGCAGTGGCACCCTTCAATTCGCCAGCCAGTAAGTTGGAGAAAGCATTTAATATACCGGTGAGTTGTTCCTGATAGGTGAGGTTCGGTTGGGTGATGTGTATCATTACCTGATATTCCGAAACCCCGTTGTCACAAACAAATTCCGATAAATCTGTTATTGTGTTATTATCTTCGTTTATATACTTTTTATAATCCATATAGTTTAATTATTTTCAGCTCCGGCATCTATCCAGGCCTTTATCAGTCCTAATACTTCTTGTTTGCCGGTGCTGTTGAACATATCCTTGTGATAGTCGTTTTCTTCCAGAATGTCTATTAAATAACTCTCTTCAGCATCTCCGGGAGATACATATTTCTTGTTTTCGGGAGATAAGGGAGCTTCTACATTGACCAAAGCTGCGTAAGCCTTGTCATCGGTCAGGTTGAGCTTGCCCGAAACGTGGGTACTCCCTCCGTGGCAGGCGATGCAACTGGTCTCGAAAACCTGCTTCTGTATCCGGTTGAAACTTGCCAGATTTAAGTTTTCAATTGGAAGCGTTATAGTCTCCATCGAGTTGTCAACCGGGTAAGAGTAATAGGAATAGATCAGGCTCTGTCCGTTACTGATAACGGCCAGGTCTATACTTTTGGTATTCTCTTTCAAGTTGTTCAGCCGGATGGTTACCTTTTGATCACTTTTAGACGGCTTGTTGATTCGTTTGGTCAGTGTGACCGTTGAACCGTCTTCTCCGATGGCTGCCAGTGAAAGATAGTTCTTTTTGGGCCATGCTCCCAGTCCGTCGAAGGTAAGGGTTACAGTGGCTGTCCGGCCTGAATCCACAGTGTCATCGGGGTATATCTTTCCTTCGTCGCAAGAGGTGATGAATAATGCGGCAAGGATGTATAAACCGTTTCTTATGTTTAAAATAGAATTCATTGTTCTTGTTTAGAATGTAAATTGCAACATGGCAGTGGCGTTATGGCGGGCAAGACCGATACCGGCTTCATCGCGGTCATTCTGCGAATTGTCTCCCGTACGTCCCATATACTGGTACATCACTTGTAATTTCAGGTTGTTTCCGAAGAAGTAATAGTTCACACCTACGGCAGGCATGTTCAGCAGTCCGCCGGTATCCAGTCCGTTACGGTCCATGAAGTCATAGCGTAATGCGCCTTGCAGTTTGGGAGTGATGAAATATCCGGCCTGTACATATCCGCCCCAGAAGTTCATGTCATCGGATTTGTCCTGGATTTTGGTGAAATGCATGTTCATGTAGTAGGCCTCGGCTGCCAGATAGAAGCGGTTTTTCATCATGGCAAATTCTGCTCCGACCCGCAGATCGCTACTGCTCTTGGATTCGGCTTCGGCATTGTAGGATGCTGATACACCGACTAACATCTTATCGCTTTTCAGATTGTTGGGGTCGCCTTGTGAAGCCGGCATCTCACCTTTGGGCATATAGGCAAAACGTCCGGAATAGAGTAAGGCCGGTAGCCATTTGTGGTCGTCGCACATGGTTTTGGAGGCAACGTTTACATCTGCACCCGTGCCGTTGAATATACCTACCTGATAATTCCATTTGCCTTGGATCAATCCGTGCAGCTGTATACCTAAATCAAAACCCGTTGCGAAATTGGGGTTGACATACGGAAGGTCGTAGGGGAGAACGACTGTTGCCGTGCTGGAGGTAGGAAGTACCGGGAACAGGGTTTCGCCCAATGTGCTGAGGTATGCGTGCATGAAAGGCGTTTTGAATTTACCTACACGGACACGGAAAGACTCTTTCATGGCAATGTCGAACCAGGCTTGCTGCAACAGGGCGCCGCCGCTTTTGGCTGCATTTATAGAAAGGTTGAATGTCACTTTCCCGAATGCTTTTCCGGTAAATCCCAATATGGCGTTGGGAATGGCAAAACCGGTATTGGCGATGTTGTCGGCATAAGGGGTTTCGAGTCCGAGGTCATCGTATCGGTTGAAACACGCACTGGCCTGTACCAATGCGTATGGCTTGAAGAGGAAATCACCGGCTTTGGTACTGAAAGAAAATCCTTTTTTTCCAGCCAGAGATACCACATCGTTTTCTACATATTTATCGTCTACTTCCTGTGCAGACAAGTGTGTGGATGTCAAGGTCAGCAATCCGCATAAAGCGGCTGTAATTGTATGCTTTTTCATTTGTTGTTGTTTTTATCAGATTATAAACTTTCAATAAATGTGATGAGTGCGGCACGCTCTTCTTTGCTCATCCGTGAGAAAAGAGTACGTGAGGCGGCACCTTCGCCACCATGCCACATGATAGCTTCTGTCAGGTTACGGGCGCGTCCGTCGTGCAGGAAATAGGTATGTCCGTTGACGGTCTCCTGCAGTCCGATACCCCATAGCGGAGTGGTTCTCCACTCGTATCCGGTAGCCAGTCCGCTGGTATAATCGTCATTCAGTCCCGTTCCCATGTCATGCAGTAAGAAATCGGAGTAGGGATGGATCGTTTGATTGCCCAACCAAGGTAGCTGTGTGTTGTTCAGAAGCTTGGAGCCTCTCGGACGAGTGTGCAGCGTAGTGACATGGCACAAGTGGCATTTTGCCTGGTGGAAGAGCTGTTCACCTTTCTGTACGGTTTCGTTTGTCACGTTGCGCCGTGCAGGTACGCCCAAAGTCTGCATGTAGAGATCTACATTTTCCATGTCCTCGGTAGATACCTGAATCCCGTAATTGGCAAATCCCATCATCTGCCCCTGGCCTTCACAGACTTCGTGAGGGTAGCGGTCGTTGGTTACTCCCAAGTCCGATGAGAATCCGAGTTCTACGGTAAGGTCGGCATGTTGTGCTTTGTTACCCGATAATCCGATTTGCTTTACACCCTTCTCTGTGATGTAGTTCAGGCGTCCGCTGATACCGTATTCGGGGTAATTGCTTTTGGCAGCCACTTTTTTCAGTTCGTCGAGATCGAGCGCCATCATCTGGCCCATCCCGACATGGCGTAGGGGCTGGCGTACGCTGATACGCAGGTCTTCCGGGCGGATGCTGTCGGCATACCATTGATAGATTTCATAATGCGGAGTCATCAGTTCGTACTCTTCACCATCCGGAAAGCGGAATTTCTCTGTTGTTGTGGTGATTTTTACTTTACCTTCCGCCTTTACGCCATAGATGGACTGGTCGTGTAGCACACGTCCGTATTCAGGGAAGTATCCTCCGGTCTTGCGGCTGATATACACCAGCATAGACGAAAAGCCGTTACCCGAACCGCCATCGGCAAGAGCCGGTTTGGAACGGCCGGTGCTTTTGTGGCAACTTCCGCAGGAATATCCTGCATATACCGGTCCCAATCCTCCGCCAGTATTGTTTCCCGGTCCGCGCGAGCCGTCATACAGACCGTCTCCTTTGTTGAAACGTGTCAGCAAATCTCCGGTAACCCAGTCTGCATTCGTGTCGTAGGCATCCGGTGATGACGAGAATATGGTAGAATATCCGGCGGACAGTTCGGCAGGGAGTGCCGGTTCACCGTTAGGTTTCAGTATAAGCTTATCATCAAGTTGATTGTCACAACTCTGTAGTGTATAACTTATCAACGTGCCAAAGAGGATGCAGGCTCCGGTCAGGCTCCTGCATCCCCTAAGGGAACTGATAGCTTTATTCTTTAGGGGAATGAATAAGCTAATTTTCATATTGTATGTATTTCGTTCATTTCATTAATTGGATGCCAGTTTTTGTCTTACGATTCCCAGACCGGTGTTCAGATAAGCGCAGGCATTTTGTGCTTTTTTGATTTCTACACTTGCGCCCAGATTGTTACGGAAAGGTTTGGGGATATCGTTGATGGCGTCCATGGTATCTTCTATCTGCTGGCGAATCAACTCATCGAGTGTCGGGTTTATGATTTTAACGAGTGCTGAAAGGCTTTCTGCTTCGTTGTATTCACCATTGCGTCCGCCCAGGTAGCAGTTTTTGATGCTGACGATATTGTCTACATAGTCTGTCAGTGAGTTCCAGCTGTACCATGACTCTACTGCAAGCACACCACCTTCTTTGTCACCGCTGTTCCATGCATCTACAGGATCGGCGATTTTGGCAGTACCTACTTCATTGGCAATTGCAGCCATACCGTTGTTTTCATTCAACATGGTTTCGATAGAAACATAGACACTGCTGAGACCGTATGTGCCGTCATGTGCTTTCATGGCAGCTCCGTATGCTGTAGGAAGATCCTCGTCTCCGGGAAGTCCGGTGCTCCAACCGTTGCGCATGTTGGTAACGTCAGAGAGCATACGGGTTACTACTTTCTGCAGATAAGTTTTCATGTTGCTGGTGTAGTCGGCTACATCGCGTGGATCACCTTCATTGAAAAGCAGGTATTCGGCAGTATGGAAACCACGTAAGTTCTGCGGAGGATTGACAGCACTTTCATCTTCATCTACATCCCCTTCGATGGCTCCCCAGTTACCTGTTTCCAGAATCTGGTCTATACCTTCTTTGTCGAGAGGCCAGCTGTCCAAACTCGGGTCATAGCTTTTTTTGTCGGCAGCTCCATACAGGAATGCTTCACTTTCTTCCCAAGGTTTACGGGCATCTCTCCAAGCGTCACAAGCATTCTCGAGGTCGTTTTTACTTCCGCTTGCAACGAATTTGTCGACTGCGGTTTTCAAGAGAGTCATTCTTTTTACTAATTCATCATAAGTAGGTATGGCTACATTATCGACAAAATTGGCTATTGCTGCATCCATTTGTTCAGCGGTAGGTTTTTCTCCGGTATCTGCCGGAAGATTGGCAAACGGATTGACTGTGATATCTTCTTTTTTAGAATCTTCATTACAGGAGGTTAGTCCCAAAGTGAATCCCATCAACAGGATTGGCAATAAATTTCTCTTTTTCATTTTATTTTAATTTGTGATTTGATATTATACTTTTTTGAATTCGGGGCAGATGCTTACTTCTTGACGAACCAGCCGATGTAAGCAATACCTACCGATACCGTGTTTTCGCTGTTATATTTTCCCCAGGCCAGCCGGCGGTTGGAGTAATCGGCTTTTATGACAAGATTGGGGAGTGCATAGTAGTTAAATCCTGCGGTGATAACCGAAGACTGGAAACGCTTGTCGGCCAATTGGCTGCTCGATTCTACTTTTTCCATCGGATTATAGTATTCGTAGCGTGCAAACGGATAGATCCGTGGTGCCTTGGAACCCCAGAAAGCGCCGATGTTATATCCGGCTTCAGCTGCATAGCTGACTGCATTCTTGGCAACGGTCGTATTCGGGTAACCGGAAGCACCGGATGAACTGTTGTTGATAGTACTAAGTGCCGCACTTGCTCCCAGTTGTCCGTATACGGCATTGGCGCGTACGATGAGGTTGTTTTTCGGACTTTTGTATTGCATGTCGGCGGTAAGTATGGTTACCGGGAAATCATATTCGTTGTTGCGGTCCGGTTTGGTTCCGTTTTTCGCTGTCTTGTTAAAATAAGCTGAGACTCCTACACGCAAACCTTTTGCTCCGTTGTAGTTGATACGTCCTACGAAAGCCGGGCTCGTGAAATTGCTGATTTCGAAAGCGCCCTGTTTTCCGTTGGCAATCCAGTCTTCGCTTCGAAATCCTTGCGGGTCGAGACCGTTTACGATTTGAAACTCATAGTCGAACTTTCCTACTTCTCCGAAAATAGCCACACCGGTATCATGCCAGGTAGACGGTAGGATAGTAGTTTCACCTTCCGGACGGTATACTCCGAAGAAATTGATCGGTTCATGATGGGCATTGGTCAGTCCCACCGGTACAATCATGTGTCCGAAACGGACATTGATGTATTTATTGATAAGGCGTGTGATGTGGAACTGTTCGAGAGCCACTTCTCCTCCTTTTTCAATTTCGGTCTCATATTCTCCGTTTTCTTCGAACCATTCTATTTCACGGGCGGTTCCAGTACCTCCGTATTCGAATTCAATTTCCGAACCGAGTATCCATTTGGGAGAAAATTTGTAATCGAAGGCCAGTACAAAACGAGGAATGGAGATTTCACCTCTGTTTCTTTTCTGAGAACCACTGGAGTGTTTAAAACGATTGAAGTCATAATCTTTGTAGCTTGCCGCCATTTCACCGTATCCGCCAAAACGGAACTTGCTGTATTCTTCTGTATATGAACTCTTTTCTTCTTGAGCAGAGCCTTTATCCTGTGCCGTGGCTTTACCGAATGACAACAGGAAACAGAGAATAAATAAACTTGTTAATTTTCTCATGTTTTATATAATTTTTTGTGACTGCAAAGATAGAGGTGAATGAAATGGCGGACAATACCCATAAATGATGAATATTAACGCGAGTTTCAATATTTGTAGGTAGATGTTGGTAACTGTTAAAAGCAGAATGTTGATAAAAAAAGCCGTTCCCCCCTAATGGAACGGCTTCGCACTAAAAAAGACATACAACAAAGCTAACATATATAAAACTGCGTTAAACGGCAGTCTTAATGCTCTCTTTTTTTCCGCAATATCGCTTGCATTGCTGGCAGATATCATATCCTAACATCGCTCCCAGAATGAAATCCTCCTCAGGAGTCAGCTGGTTCAGCGGACGAGTGATGATGTGGCGTACAGCCTCCATGCACTCCGGCTTGCCGAAGAACAGGTTGATCTTGTTCGTCCCTACTTCTTGGGTAGTATAGCTGATCTTTTGACTTTCAAGGCGTTGTATGGCAAAATCTCTATATTCACGGTTCATTGTGTAGAG
Source organism: uncultured Bacteroides sp. (assembly GCA_958477465.1). Taxonomy (GTDB): domain Bacteria; phylum Bacteroidota; class Bacteroidia; order Bacteroidales; family Bacteroidaceae; genus Bacteroides. The sequence goes on along the minus strand of CAUEFX010000004.1, from coordinate 18,020 downwards.
CACCATGTTGCGAACTCCCTTTTTAAACTCGTAAATGTGATTCAGGAAAATCCGGACTTCGCCGGGAATGATTCTTTCAGTGGCCATAATGCAAGATAGTGATAATCAGTTTTTAGTTTATTTCTTTTTTAAGTCTTTCTACCCATTGGTCGATACGCTGGTCGGTCAGGCTGTCTTCATTCACTTCATCGATGGGCAGTCCGACGAACTTACCGTTTACTACCGATACCGATGAATCGAACGTGTATCCGGCCGTATCCGTTATACCTACAAATGTGCAGCCTGTATCCTTCAATTCTTCATACAGAACGCCGATGCCGTCACAAAATGTATCGCTGTACGAATCGGAGTCGCCGCAACCGAACAGAGCGACAAATTTATGGGAAAGATCTGCTTTCTTCAGAACTTTTACACCATCATACCAGTCGTCCTGTAATTCACCGGAACCCCAAGTTGAAGTACCCAGCACCAGTACATCGTATTCTTTTACCAATGCCTCGGTCAGTGTCGAAGCATCGTGAATATCTCCTTGAGGAACATTCAGCTTTTCTGCAATTCTGCGAGCTACATCCTCTGTGGTTCCTGTTGTTGAACCGTAAAAAACACCAATCTTACTCATTTTCAATTTCTTTTTTTATGATGATGCAAAGATAGGGGTGGAAGAGGAAATGTGAAATCCCCATTTATAATGGAATAACGTATGGGTTATCATTATAAATGGGGATAAAATGAAACAGCATCGGAATGATGGCAGACCGATACCTTATTATATATACAATAATTAATGGTGGAACAGGCGGATACCTGTGAATGCCATGGCAATATTGTATTTATCGCATGTTTCGATGACGTGGTCGTCGCGTACGGAACCGCCCGGTTGCGCGATGTAGCTTACTCCGCTCTTGTGGGCACGTTCAATGTTGTCGCCAAAGGGGAAGAACGCGTCCGAACCCAGAGCCACGCCGGTCTGTGTATCCAGCCATTCACGTTTTTCCTCACGGGTCAGTACTTCGGGCTTTTCTGTGAAGAACTGTTCCCATGCCCCGTCTGCCAATACATCCATGTAGTCGTCGGAGATGTAAATGTCAATCGTATTGTCGCGGTCGGCGCGGCGGATTTTCTCTTTCCAGGGGAGATTCATCACTTTGGGGTGTTGGCGCAGGTACCAGATGTCGGCTTTGTTTCCGGCAAGGCGGGTACAGTGGATGCGTGATTGCTGTCCGGCACCGATGCCGATTGCCTGTCCGTCTTTGGCATAGCATACCGAATTGGACTGTGTATACTTCAAGGTAATGAGTGCGATGAGCAGATCGCGTTTGGCTTCTGCAGGAATTACCTGGTTGCGGGTAGGCATCTCTTTCAGTAGATCTTCGTTGATCTTCAGTTCATTGCGTCCCTGCTCGAAAGTAATGCCGAAAACATCTTTGTGCTCGATGGGAGCGGGGCGATATGCCGGATCCATTTTGATGACATTGTAAGTTCCTTTGCGCTTGTTGCGTAAGATTTCCAGTGCTTCGGGCGTATAATCGGGAGCGATGACACCATCGGATACTTCCCGGTTGATAAGGCGGGCTGTTTCTACGTCGCAGGTATCGGATAAAGCGATGAAATCACCGTAAGACGACATGCGGTCTGCACCACGGGCGCGGGCGTATGCGGTGGCCAAAGGTGAAAGAGGAAGATCGTCTATGAAATAAATCTTTTTAAGCGTCTCGCTCATTTCAATTGCTACGGCGGCGCCTGCCGGACTGACGTGCTTGAAGGATGCAGCAGCCGGAAGTCCGGTGGCCTCTTTCAGTTCTTGTACTAACTGCCAGCTGTTGAATGCATCCAGCAGGTTGATGTATCCGGGGCGTCCGTTTAAAACTTCGATAGGCAGTTCGCCTTCTTTCATGAAGATACGGGCAGGTTTTTGATTGGGGTTACAGCCGTATTTCAGTGCTAATTCGTTTGCCATGAGAGTGAATTTGAATAATGATTTATAATTATAATTTGTCAGTTGAATGCAAAATTACTAAAAAATGGCGATTGGCGGACGGCTATACTTGGAAACTGTTTTGTTTTTTATGGAATTTCTTCTTTTCTGTTTATTCCGGGATTCTTCAGTTCTCTTTTCAGGGGAGATCTGTTTGCCGTATTGCCTTTATCACATAGCCTGTTCTGTTTCAGAAAACAAAACAGCAGGTGAACAGAATATATGACCGGAGAAGCTCCGGATAAGAATCAAGGTTCTCTTTGGGTAGTAAATAATAATTTGTAAACAACGATTTGTCATCCGTAATTTGGTGAAATACCTATTAAATTTGGTGAAATACCTATTATTGGGGATTGCGCGCGCGAAAAAATATCCGTTTCTTTGCACTTGTAATACATAATAGGTATAAAATGGATAGATTACAAAAGTACAAGCCCTCTGATAAAATGATTGATCTTATCAGTGATAATTACTCCTTATTACTGGTTTTAAGTCGTTTTGGGCTTTCGTTGGGGTTCGGTGATAAGACGGTGAAGGAAGTTTGCGAGATGAATGGAGTGGATTGCCGTACCTTTCTTGTTGTAGTGAATTTCATGGCCGAAGGCTTTTCACGCATGGATGGAGAGACGGATGAATTATCTATCCCGACATTGGTCGACTATTTGCGTCAGGCCCACATCTATTTCCTCGATTTTTGTCTGCCAGCCATTCGGCGCAAGCTGTTGGAGGCCATTGATTGTTCGGAAAATGACGTTTCTTTTCTTATATTGAAATTTTTCGACGAGTATATGCGTGAAGTACGCAAGCACATGGAATACGAAGAGAAAACCGTATTCAAGTATGTAGATGCTTTGCTTCAGAACAATGCACCGAAGAATTATCAGATCAGTACTTTCTCGAAACATCACGATCAGGTGGGAGAGAAGTTGACGGAACTGAAAAACATCATCATTAAATATTGTCCGGCCAAGGCAAATACAAATTTGCTTAATGCCGCCCTGTTTGATATTTATGCTTGTGAGGAGGGGCTTGAGTCACATTGTAAGGTAGAAGATTATATATTTGTCCCTGCTATTCTGAGTTTGGAAAGGAGGATAATGGATCATGAAAAATGATGAAACAATCCGGGTAGCTGTTGCCGAGAATTCTGTGATTATCCGTAGCGGACTTACTTTGGCGTTGAAACGTTTGCCCAATTTGAAAATTCAGCCGGTAGAGATTTTGTCTGTCGAAGCTCTGCAGGATTGCCTACGTACGCAATATCCCGATATATTGGTTGTGAATCCTACATTCGGCGATTATTTTGACGTGCCTCGTTTTCGAGAGGAGACTGCCGGGAAAGGTATTCGGGTCGTAGCGTTGGTGAGCTCGTTTATCGATGCGGCGTTATTGAGTAAATACGATGACTCCATCTCGATTTTTGATGATCTGGAAACGCTCTCCAATAAGATTGTCCGTTTACAGAATATCGCCCCCGATAATGAAGGAGACGGGCAGGAAACTCTTAGTCAGCGCGAGAAAGAAATCGTAATTTGCGTAGTAAAGGGTATGACGAATAAGGAGATAGCAGAGAAGCTGTTTTTGTCTATCCATACCGTCATTACTCATCGTAGGAATATCAGCAAGAAACTGCAGATACACAGTGCGGCCGGTTTAACGATCTATGCTATTGTGAATAAGCTGGTTGAACTGAGTGATGTGAAGGATTTATAACCATAAAATTGTGTTATAAAATATAAAACCGTTTGCGAACACGAAAAGAAACCTATATCTTTGCAACGCAATTGGGAAATTGCTATTAGTTTTAAAGGTAAAAAAATAGAAGGTATTAGATTTAAGGTATAAAAAGGTATTAATAGAACTTCAATAGGTAAAGTGAAAAAATTGAAAGAAAATTGGTGAAAGGTTTGAAAAAGGATAATAGGTAGTTGAAGTTTTTTTTTAGGAAAAGAAAAGATTAGTATTCAGGAAAAAAGAGGTAACAAAAAGAAAAGCCTTTTGGCTTTTCTTATCGGAGGCGAGGGAATTCTTTAAAAAGAATTTGCTCGTTTTTTGTTTTCTAATTACTCCTATTGTTTCGGAACATTTGGGGAGATCTTAGGTCATCGCAGAGTACACAGAGTTTCTTTGAATTTTAAGGTTTAGGACTCAGTTTGTATACTTGGGGATTTAACGGGTCAGTCCGAAAACCCTGTGGGTATGTTAAATTTAACCATTACGTTATGCGTATAATTTAGTAACTCTGAACAAAAAGAATTCCGGCAAAATGTTACTCTGTGTTCCTCTGTGTACTCTGTGGTGGTTAGTCACTCTTCTGGAAAATCCGTTGATTCAAACTTGGGGGAGATCTGTTAAAGGCTCACTCGTAAGAGTTACGTTCTCTTTTGTCTATAAAAACTGGTATTTTACAATGAATTTACCCCCTTCACATCGTTCACCCTTTTCGATCAATCGCCCTGTTCATCGGCAATAGAGGGTGAAGGGGGACTCCGTTTTATCATGCACTGTGTTTACATCCGGCAACAAGCGTGCCGGTAGTTTGCAAGAACTGTACTTGCAATTCTTAAGGAGCGTTCCGAGCGTGCTTTCACCTTGTCTCTACGATGGATAAAGGCTTTGATGGAAAAAGGTGAAGGTGGTGAAAGGGGTAAAAACATACTGAATAGAGGTTGTTTTGAAGAATAATTCCAGTTGATGGAAGACATGCTATATGTTTTTCTGAAAGACGCTACATCTTTTTTTGAAAGATGCTATATGTTTTTTTAAAAGATGCTAAGTCTTTTTTCGAAAGATGTTAAGTGTTTTTTTGAAAGACTTAAGTCTTTTTTTGAGGCATATTAAGGGGCTGATGAGTGCTGGACTTAGTTGATAACTTCGATTGTTATTACTATATCAGTTTACTCAACATAGGAAGGTGTTTCAAAATGTCCTTTTCAAAGAATTCACTTCTGCTACAAGTGAACTGCACCCCAAAAGTTAGACACAAAACTTTAGGGGTGCAGTTCAAATATCTGTGGTAGGGGTGAATCTTTATTTGGGCATTATGACACCCTCTTTTAATAGAGCTTTAAACGTGCGGAAAGGGAAATCAGAAGCTGCTTCTTATTTCTTGTATATCAGCTTATTTTCTCCTCCTTCACCAAAGAGGTTGTCACCCAATGTCGTGATTTTGTTTCCTGTGGCCACTACGTGACGAAGATTGTCACATCCCATAAACGCACCGAATTCGATCGCTGTCACACTGGAAGGCAATTCTACAGTCCCGCATAATCTGCCGCAGTTACTGAATACGCGCTGTCCGATTATTTTCAGCCCGTGAGGTAATTTTATCCGCAGCAGGTATTTCTTTTGAGAGAAAGTAAAGTCAGGGATGGATGTGGCATTGGTCCTTGAAATATCTACGGCAACCAGATTGGGCATATAATCCCTTATCAGTTTGAAGTCATTGTCGTCCAACTTCCCTTCTACGGTGAGGAAGTTTATGTCTCTGGGTTGCAGTCCCGCTTTTTGGATTTCACTCTCCAATGTTCCCATTGCCCCTACTTGCAGAGTAACTTCCTGCGGTTCTCCTTCAATAAAGGCAAATGACTTCCAGTTGTTTTTCAACCGATACCCGTCACTGCTGCCCAGCGGAACGAAGATGGCGGTAATGCTGTCTGCCAGGCCTTCCGGCAACAAGTTGGGCGGCGTTTTCTTTTTAATCTGGCAGATGGCAAGATTGTCACAGCCTTTGAAAGCGGCGTCTTCTATGTTTTTTGTCTTTTCCGAAAGAATGACTTTCTTTAGTGTGAGCTTTCCTTTGGGCTGCCCGTTTTCTACCCGGCAGAAAGCGTATGCAGGGATAAAGTTGGGCATATATACATAGACCTTATCGGGGTATGTTCCGGCCTTGCCGGTATACATCTTGATTTCCGCATTGGAGATGTCCAGCACTTCAAGGTTTGGAAACTCATCACGAAGGTGTTTGAAGTCTTCCGCATTGATCTTCCCTGTCAGGGTGAGGTGGGTAATGCTGTTAGCTTCGTCTTCTGTCATTAGAGAAATCAACGTTCCTGCCTTGGGAACAAAATATTGCTTGCTAACCGGTTGTGCCGTCACTTTCAGCGCTGTAGCAGCCAGTACTATACCTATAAATAAATGTTTTATTTTCATGATTGATTTTTTTATAAAGCAAATATATGAAAACTCGCTCATATACGGATGGATTTTATAGAAATATAACCGTTAATAGCAAGTCATCACTTATCATGGCTTCACAGAACAGTGGTGATAGGTTCTTAAGGAATAAGTCGGGTCTCTAAAAGAAATAAATAGAAAGTGAAGCGGCTTTTTGATTATTATAATTATTTTTGCTTCAGATTAATAAATTGAAAATGGAACAAGAAGATATTCAGAAAAAAGAATCCCAGGGGACTCATGTACTTGTAAGCTTATCGGTCTATGTGGTGGCATTTCTATTCCTTTCCGCACTTTTCTCAATGTTGGTGTATCTCTTTATCGGTTTTTCCGGAATGGGCTCGCTTACTCTTTCCCGATATGCGGTCATTCAGTCGGTCACCTTATTGTCGGCAGTGCTTCCGGCATGTCTTATTCTTAAGTATTTGGACCATCGGCCGTTATCAGACTTGGGGCTCAGCATCAAAGGACGCGGAAAAGATATCCTGTATGGGCTGTTGGCTGCTGTGTTTTTGTATGGCGCCGGTTTTGGGCTTTCGCTGTTGTTGGGAGAGGTGAAGGTGACGGGAGTACAGTTGAACGTGGCTGATTTGGCAGGTAGTTTTGGCGTTTTCACTCTGGTTGCTTTAACGGAAGAGATCATGGTGCGCGGGTATATTTTAGGACGTTTACTGCGGACACGGCTTAATAAATTCCTTTCTTTGGGAATTTCCTCTGTCTTGTTCTCTTTGATGCATTTTTTCAATCCGAACATAGCCTTTTTGCCCTTGTTGAATTTAGTATTGGCGGGATGCCTGTTGGGAGTTGCTTTTCTTTATACGCGTAATCTGTGGTTTCCCATTTCATTGCACTTGTTCTGGAATTGGTTGCAGGGGCCGGTATTGGGGTATAAAGTCAGCGGTACCCTACTGTGTCCGTCTTTGTTACAGTTGCAGTTTCCAGACAATAACATACTGAACGGAGGCGATTTTGGATTCGAAGGTTCTATTATCTGTACGGTATTAATGATTCTGATGACGGGGTGCATCATTGGGTATTTTGAAAGAAAAATACCTAAAACATAGGAAACCGCGAGGGTATCAAAACTCAACCGGTTTTTGATATACCCGCGGTTCTGCTTACAGGAAAGCTCGGAAACATTCACTCTTAGAGTGCTGTATCAACAACAGCTTAAACACGAATCCTTGCTCAGTTTTGTTCTACACCGATCATGGTCAATTGAATCCGTTTCCGGGCATAATCTACACTTAGGATTTTTACCATTACATGCTGATGGATGGACACCACTTCCGTCGGATCGGAGATGAAACGTTCGGCGAGCTGCGAGAGGTGCACCAGTCCGTTCTCTTTGATGCCGATGTCTACAAAGGCGCCGAAGTTGGTAATGTTGCCTACGATACCAGGGAGTACCATGCCTTCACGCAGATCGTCGATTGTACGCACGTTTTTGTCAAATTCAAAGGTTTTGATTGTCTGGCGCGGATCACGTCCCGGCTTCTCGAGTTCCTGCATGATGTCTTGCAAGGTCGGCATACCTACCGTGGAAGTCACGTATGCCGGTATGTTTATTTTCGCACGCAGTTCTTTATTGCTGATTAATTCCGCAACGCTGCATTTCAAGTCCTTCGCCATCTGCTCCACGATGCAATAGCTTTCGGGATGCACGGCGGTATTGTCCAGAGGATTCCCGGCTTGTGGAATCCGGAGGAATCCGGCACATTGCTCGAAAGCCTTTGCACCCATACGAGGAACCTTCATCAGCTCCTTGCGTGAACCGAATGCACCGTTTCCTGCACGGTAGTTTACGATATTCTGTGCCAACTGCGGACCGAGTCCCGAGATATACGTCAACAGGTGGCTGCTGGCTGTATTCAGGTTCACACCTACTTGGTTTACACAGTTCTCTACGGTCTGGTCGAGTGCTTTTTTTAGCTTGCCCTGATCCACATCATGTTGGTATTGTCCTACACCGATTGATTTCGGATCTATTTTTACCAATTCGGCAAGCGGATCCATAAGGCGTCGTCCGATGGATACGGCACCGCGTACGGTTACATCGCATTCCGGAAATTCTTCGCGTGCTATTTTGGAAGCAGAATAGATCGATGCCCCTTGTTCGCTGACAACGAACACCTGCAAGGGTCGGTCATACTGTTGGTTGGTAACGAAATATTCAGTTTCCCGGCTGGCAGTACCGTTCCCGATGGCAATTGCTTCTATCTGGTAGGCTTCCACCATCTTGCGGAGTTTGGCAGCGGCTTCTTTCTTCTTCTCCACCGGTGGATGCGGATAGATATTTTCGTTGTGCAGCAGATTGCCTTGTGCATCCAGGCAGACGACTTTACAACCGGTGCGGAAACCGGGGTCTATAGCCAGCACCCGCTTTTGTCCCAACGGAGGGGCGAGCAGCAGTTGACGCAGGTTTTCTACAAACACGCGGATGGCTTCTTCATCGGCTTTCTCTTTCGTGATGGCGGCAAACTCGGTCTCGATAGACGGTTTGAGCAGGCGCTTATAGGCATCCTGTACAGCCTCCGCCACCTGGCGGCCGCATTCGTTGTTGCTACGGACAAACTGGCGTTCGAGCCTTTCGATACACTCTTCGTCGTCCGGACTGATGGATACTTTCAGCATGCCTTCGGACTCTGCACGGCGAATGGCCAGCAGGCGGTGGGAAGTACAGCGCTTCAGGGGTTCGGAAAAGTCAAAGTAATCGCGGTATTTGGCAGCCTCTTCTTCTTTGCCCTTCACTACTTTGGCGCTGATTACGGCTTGCCGGCCGAACTGATTGCGTATGGCATTACGAGCCCGTTCGTCCTCATTCACCTGCTCGGCAATGATGTCACGTGCGCCCTTCAGGGCATCCTCTACCGTTTTCACGTCTCCTTTTACGAAAGCGCTTGCTTTGGCTTCGAGGTTGTTTTCGTGTTGCAGCATCAGCGTTATGGCAAGCGGTTCGAGCCCTTTTTGTCGGGCAGCTTCCGCTCTGGTTTTCCGTTTGGGTTTGTACGGCAGGTAGATGTCTTCCAACTCGGTCGTGTCCCAGGTGTCGTCAATGCGCTTCTGCAGTTCGGCGGTTAGCTTGCCTTGTTCGTTGATGGTACTGAGGATGGTCTCTTTACGCTTGGCCGTCTCGCAGAGTTTATCATATTGGTTCTTGATATTTTCGATCTGGACTTCGTCCAACCCTCCCGTAACCTCTTTACGGTAACGGCTGATAAAAGGGATGGTGGCGCCGTCTTTCAGTAAATTCAGTGTGTTGTTGATTTGCCTTTCCGATATATTCAGAGCGGCAGAAATCATTTTGTGAAATAATTCCATAATTGCTTTTATAATGATTTGCTGACAAATGTACGTATTAATCTTTATTAGATACCATTTTTTTGTAACTTTGCTGCTACAAAATATATGTGGTAAGGAGGATGTTCTCATGCGAAAGATCTATTTTTTCCTGTCTCTTTGCCATTGCAGAATGATATTAGTATGAAAAAGTTTGCTTTTATTTTTGTGGTGTTGTTCGCCTTTGTCCTGTCATTAACGGCAAAGGAGCGTGAAGTGAGACTGAAAATCGTACAGACCAGTGATGTACACGGTAATTATTATCCTTATAATTTTATAACTCAGAAGGATTGGGCCGGTAGCTTGGCGCGGGTTCATGCTTTTGTGCAGAAAGAGCGGGAGACTTACAAAGACAACCTGATCCTGCTGGACAACGGAGATATCCTACAGGGGCAGCCCACTGCTTACTATTATAATTATATAGATACGGTTTCGCCTCATCTCTGTGCCGAGATGATGAATTACATGGGTTATGATGCCGGCAATATGGGGAATCACGATGTAGAGACCGGCCGCCGGGTATTCGACCGCTGGATCAGCGAATGCGACTTTCCTGTATTAGGTGCCAATATCATCGATACGGCTACCGGCGAAACGCATCTGAAACCTTATAAAGTGATGGAACGCGACGGGGTGAAGATCGTCGTATTGGGCATGATCACGCCTGCCATTCCTGCGTGGCTGTCAGAGAATCTGTGGAAAGGATTGCGTTTCGATGATATGGAGCAGACGGCGAAAAAGTGGATGAAAGTGATCCGTGAAAAGGAAAATCCGGATCTTGTCATCGGCTTGTTTCATGCCGGACAGGATGCTTTTTTAATGTCGGGCAAATATAATGAGAACGCATCGCTGAACATTGCGAAGAATGTTCCCGGGTTTGATATGGTATTGATGGGGCATGACCACGCACGTGAATGCAAAAAGATAGCGAATGTGGCAGGAGATTCTGTATTGGTTATCAATCCGGCAAGTAATGCGTTGGTGGTGTCTGATATTGATGTGACGATAAAGCTGAAAGGCGGGAAAGTGCAGCACAAAGATATAAAAGGAGTGCTTTCGGCTACGCAGGACTATGGCGTCAGCGAAGAATTCATGCAAAAGTTTGCTCCTCAGTACGCGGTGGTTGAGCAGTTCGTATCCAAAAAAATAGGAACTTTTACCGAAACAATCTCTACCCGTCCGGCATTTTTCGGTCCATCGGCTTTTATCGACTTCATTCACTCGCTTCAACTCGATATTTCCGGCGCAGACATCTCATTGGCGGCTCCGCTGTCATTTGATGCGGAGATCAAGAAAGGGGATATCCGCGTGAGTGATATGTTCAATCTTTATAAATATGAGAATATGCTCTATGTGATGACGCTCTCGGGCAAAGAGATCAAGGGCGTTCTTGAAGAGTCTTATTATATGTGGACTAATCAGATGAAATCTCCGCAGGACCATTTGCTGTGGTTTAAAGAAAAACGCCGTGAAGGTGCGGAAGATCGGGCATCGTTCCAAAACTTCAGCTTTAATTTTGATTCGGCAGCTGGGATAATCTATACGGTAGATGTGACCAAGCCGAAAGGAGAGAAGATCACGATTGTCAGCATGGCAGATGGCACACCGTTCGATTTGGATAAAACCTATAAAGTTGCTTTGAACTCATACCGTGGCAATGGGGGAGGCGAACTGCTGACTAAAGGCGCCGGTATCCCTCAGGAACAGCTGAAAGACCGTATCATCTTCTCCACAGACAAAGACCTCCGTTTCTATCTGATGAATTACATCGAAAAGAAAGGTGCACTCGATCCCCGCGCATTGAACCAATGGAAGTTTATTCCGGAAGAATGGACGGTGCCGGCGGCAAAAAGGGATTATAGATACTTGTTTAATGATTAATGGTTCCTTTTATGATTTTACTGCTTAAATAATTACTTTTTATCTAAAAATCCTCCTGATAATACTTACCTTTGCGGCTTCAATACTAAACAAAGGTAAGTATAACAGGTGAGACGTATAAAAAGAGTTCTATCATCCCTTCTGTTGTTGGCGCTGTTTATCGTGTACCAGGCAAGCATTACGATGTTTTCCCATGTACACTACGTAAACGGGGTCATGGTAGTGCATTCTCACCCCGGTCATGGCAAGCATACCCATTTCAAAACCGAAGTCATAGCCATAGCCCGTCTGTCCTCATTTTGTTCATTAGAGGCAGATATACCTATCCATATAGAAGCTATACGTCCGTTGCTTGGCTGTTTGCTGCAGCAGACGGATATTCCTGTTATGCCGGAGACCCATAGGTGTGTGGTGTCTCTTCGTGCTCCGCCGGTACAGAGAGTCGGATAACCCCCAAAGTGAGATTTTATAAGTGCCTGAACAGAAATTGGACAGGTTCTAAACCCGGTTCAAATTTTCCTCTTGTCAGAATGATATGGAGCAAAATTTGAACAGACTCTTATTTTATGTACATTTATTTATTTCAGAATGAAGAAATCTATCATCCTGCTCATGCTTTTTTGTCTGAGCATGACTACCTATGCCGTCAATCCTATTAAGGAAGGCAATATGATTTCCGGTCACGTGATTGTGAAAGGAACCGAAGAGAATATCCCTTATGCTACTATACGCATTGTCAGTTACAACGGAGGGAGTGTCCCCGACAAATACCGCGCATCAGGGGCTGTGTCTAATGATGAGGGGCAATTTGAGTTTCGGCATCTTGCTCCGGGCGAATACACCTTGCAGGTACAGGCACTGGGGTATAAAACCCAGCAAAAGAGTGTGGCGGTAAGTAAGGACTTTACGGCCGTTCTCCATTTTCAGATGGAAGAAGAGAGTTTCACGACCGACGAAGTGGTCGTGTCGGCCAATCGCAATGAGGTGAACCGCCGTGAAGCTCCCGTAGTTGTGAATGTGATGAGTGCCAAACTTTTCGAAGCGGTAAATTCTACTGATCTTGCAAAGTCATTGAACTTTCAGTCCGGACTGCGTGTGGAAAACAATTGCCAGAACTGTGGTTTCCCTCAAGTACGCATCAATGGTCTGGAGGGGCCTTATTCGCAGATATTGATAAACAGCCGTCCGATTATCAGCGCTCTCTCCGGGGTGTATGGGTTGGAGCAGATTCCGGTAAACATGATCGAGCGGGTAGAGGTCGTACGTGGCGGAGGGTCTGCCTTGTTTGGCGCCAATGCCGTAGGAGGAACCATCAACATTATCACGAAAGACCCTGTCAGCAATTCATTTCAGGTATCCAGCATGATGTCGAACATGAACGGCAAGTCCTGGGAGCAATACATGGGTGGAAATGTCTCGCTGGTGGCGAAGGACAACAGTTACGGCATTGCCCTTTATGAGACATATCGCAACCGCAATCCGTATGATGCCGATGGCGACGGCTTTTCCGAATTGGGAAAACTGAATATGAATACTTTCGGGATGCGCGCCTATTACCGCCCGTCCTACAATAGCCGCATCAATATAGAATACCACACTACCAATGAATTCCGCCGTGGCGGAAATAAGTTCGACTTGCAGCCGCATGAAACGGATATTACCGAACAGACCAAACACGTCATCAATAGCGGTGGGTTGAGTTACGATCATTATTGGAATGAGGCAAAGCACAAAATGTCTTTGTATGGCTCTATTCAGCATACGGATCGCAACAGTTATTATGGTGCACAGCGAAATACCCAAGCATACGGCAAAACCAAAGACCTGACTTGGGTGTTGGGAGGTATGTATGTGGGGCAGATGGCGCATTGCTTCTTTGCCCCTGCTACCTTTACCGGTGGTTTCGAGTACCAGGACAACTCGTTGCACGATGTCATGACCGGCTATCACCGCGATATGAAACAGAATGTCCGTGTGGCTGGAACTTTCATCCAAAACGAATGGCGTATGAATCAGCTGACGATGCTCATTGGCTTACGTATGGATAAACATAATCTGATTGACAAGCTCATTTTCAGTCCGCGTGTGAACTTGCTCTATAAGCCCACCGATAAATTTCAGGCGCGTCTGACCTATTCTACCGGTTTCCGTGCTCCGCAGGCTTATGACGAGGACCTGCATGTTACAGCCGTAGGAGGTGAGGGAATTCAGATAAAGCTGGCCGATAACCTGCGTGAGGAACGTTCCAATAGTTACAGTGGATCCGTAGACTGGACTCTGCCCATCGGGCACTGGCAGGCGAATATCCTGCTCGAGGGATTTTATACGGATTTGCGTCATGTGTTCATGCTGACCAATATCGGTGAAGACGAAAATGGAGATATCATTAAAGAACGCCGTAATGCATACGGTGCCCGCGTGTATGGTGCAAACCTCGATGCGAAGATTGCCCACGGACGCGAAGCACAGTTTCAACTGGGATTCACGGCACAGCGCAGCCGCTATACCCGGGACGTCGTGTGGCGCGAGGGAACTGTGGATGGACTTCCCGATCTCACTACCCGCCGCATGCCTCGTACACCGGATTATTACGGCTATTTTACTTTCACTTCCGCACCGGCCAAGCATTTTGATTTCTCTTTGTCGGGTACTTATACCGGAAAAATGATTGTGCCCCACATGGCCGGCTATATTAATGAAGACCGTATGGAGAACACTCCTCAGTTTTTTGATCTCAATCTGAAACTGAACTATACTTTCGTATTGCACGATCACATCAAATTGCAACTGAATACAGGCGTGCAGAATGTTTTTAACAGTTTCCAGAAAGACCTGGATCAGGGTGAATTCCGTGACTCCGGCTATTTCTATGGCCCTACACAGCCGCGTACTTATTTTATCGGGGTGAAGATCACGAATTAAATCACCCTTGCCGCAGACATCTGTATCAAGGGCAGTCTGGTTAAAAAGAGGGTTTTGTCACCCTCTTTTTTGTTATCGGCGAGTACGGATCTCAGACTGTATAATTATTCGGATTTCCTAATAAATGGAGGAATGGAATAGTATTAATGGATTTTATATATATATTTGCGAAAAAATGCGATAAAATGAATAATGAAGTGATCCCACAAGTAAACATATCTTCCGAGCACGGATTGCGGAAGATCGATTTCATAGAGAATGACTTTGCTATATTCAATGATGTTGCGGATATTCCTATGGATGAATATCCAAGCCGTATTAATGCAGCCGTAATAGCGGTTTGCCTTGCCGGTGAAGGTACTGTTTGCGTAAATTTGAGAGAATACAAACTGACGGCCGGCACCTTGTTGATGACTCTTCCCGAACAGATTATTCAACGCATGAATAGGAGTGATGATTTCTCCGGTGTTTTTATCGCAGTTTCACCGCAGTTTGTCGACCGGACTTTTACGCAGGTGAAAGAGTTGCTGTCCTTTATGTTTTATATCAAAGAGCATCCTTGCATCCCTTTGAATGAAGAAGAGCAGGAGTGTATCATGGAATACCACGCCTTTTTATGGAAAAAAGTAAAGATGAAGGATAATGTATTCCGTAAAGAGATAGCGAAAGGCATTATTGCCGCCATGTTTTATGACATCTATAATTTTTGCCGCAAGCACATGCCTGCCAATACGATTCGCCCGAAGAGCCGGAAGGAAGAGCTTTTTGAGAAATTTATGCGTGAAGTCTCTGCTCATTATAGGATAGACCGTTCGGTGACGTTTTATGCCAATAAGCTGTGCCTGACTCCCAAGCATCTTTCGGGTGTGGTGAAAGAGGTGAGTGGCAAGACGGCCGGTGAATGGATTGATAATTTTGTCATTCTGGAAGCCCGTGTTTTATTGAAGTCTTCCGAGATGAGCGTACAGGAGATAGCCGAGTATCTTCATTTCTCCAACCAGTCCTTCTTTGGTAAATACTTCAAGCATTATGTGGGCATGTCTCCCAAGGAATACAGGCGGAGCTGAGCAGGTTTATAATACCCCCGAGCGGACCCGGCTCAATGTTTCCGGAGTCATCAGCAGATACGAAGCGATGTGCGACAAGGGTGCGCGCCTGATAATTTCCGGATGATGCTCGAGCAACAGATTGTAGCGTTCTCTTGCCGTTTCGAAACGCCAGGAGTCAGCTTTGACTTGCGAAACAATCAATGAATATTCCAGTACTTTTCTATAAAACAGATTAATCTCCGGATTGGTCTCCAGTAGCTTTTGCAATGTTGCAAAAGGAAAAAGATATATGACCGATTGTTCCAATGCTTCTACCATCAGTCGGGTGGGCTCTTGCTTGAGGAGGCTTTCTATGCACATCACTATGCAGCCTTCGTAGGAAAAGTGTTCGGTTACATCTTTACCGTTTTTATAATAGAATTGGCGAACCATGCCTTTGCCCACAAATATCAGATCGCGTGCAATTTGCCCCTCATTCAGGATAATCTCGCCTTTGTTTACGTTTTTACGTATCAGGACTTCCGCTAACTGCCGGCGTCCTTCCTTGCTCATTTCGGGAAATCGGGAATTAACGACAGCGTCCACTGTCTCTTTTAATATGTCCATAGCGTTTTCTGGTATTCGTTATTGTGGCTGTGTCTGCAAAAGTACAAAAATGCTTGACGCAAATCAATAAATGGGGATAAAATATTTGTTTTTGCTTTAGGTCAATTCGTTTTATTTTCAGACCGGTTACATTTGCATCGTTTTCAAGGGGTACACACAAAAACAGAAAGATTTGATATGAAAAAGGTAAAAAGATTGTTGAGCAAAATCGGACAAGCCGATCCGATGATTTGGGGATATGTGATGTTACACTGATTTCCCCTTTTTCAGGTAAGTTGGAGTCTGTTTAATTATTGCCCAAACTGGGAAATACTTTTAAAAGGTATTTTTAGGCAGACTCTTAGTTTTTAGGTATTAGTTAAATTATTGGTTATGAAAAAGGTAAAAACTGCATTTGTTTGGTTTATCGAACGAATAAACAACAATGCCGGCAGTGTATGGGGAGTATAATCCTCTCTATAACTGTTTCTAATTAGATTTTGATTGAAATTATCGTTGAAGAGGAGCTGTTTTGAATAATGGTTCCTGAACGATAGCTTGTTGAGGGTGTGTCATAATGCCCAAATAGAAAGATTCATTCCTGCCACTTCATTCAATCTGTAGCAGGGATGAATTTCTCACAAAAAGAGTATTGACACACCCTCTTTTTGTGAGAAATTGCTACTGGTCATAGCATTATTTATTATATATAAATATTTTCAAGTTACTACCAAAGAGCAACTTTTCCTAAAGAACTTAATTCCAAGTTTGCGGATTTTACTCCCATTGCCTTGAATGCTCTAACTATTGTAGAGAAAGTTACACTTTTCCCACTTTCTATTTTTGAAATTTGGGCTTTTTTTACTCCCATAAGTTCTCCAAGTTGTTCTTGTGTAAGATTTTTGGCTTCTCTTGCTTTTTTTATAGCTTCGCCAATAAGAAAATTGTCTATATCGGCTTCATATTTATTCCGTCTTGGAGTCCCTTTGACACCTACTACAGCATCTAACATTTCTTCATGAGTGTATAGTTTTAATTTATCCATGATTATTTGTTTTAGAGTTAAAATATTCTTTTCTTATTTCTTGTGCTTTTAAAATTTCTTTTGAGGGTGTCTTTTGTGTCTTTCCATATATCCGTGTCTCCTAATTTTTTGAAGAGCTCTTTGTCTAAAACAAGCATACTTTTCCCGATATTATAAGCTATTTTGTCTCTTACTTTCTCGTCTAAAGATTGAAGAAACTATGATTGCAAATATACAAAAAGTTTCTAATATAGGAAACTTTATAAGGTGGTAAGTTAGCTGATATGATTTCAAAAACATACTGACAATAGTGTTACTCTGTGTACTCTGTGGCTATTATTATAGTTGGCTATCGCCAATTTTTATTAATGAATGACATTGTTCGATTTAATTGTTTTAATTTGCAGAAAAAAGAAAAATATGGCATACAAAGCATCAGATATAGCAAAGATTCTTATAAAGAAAGCGGAACAGGTCAGTTGCGGGGAAGAGTTTATGACAAACATGAAACTCCAAAAAATGATGTACTATCAGCAAGGTTTTCATTTAGCATATTTTGGGACTCCACTTTTTGACGAAGATATTGAAGCATGGATGTATGGTCCCGTAGTACCTTCTGTGTATGACGAATATAAGAATAACGGAAAAAATGGAATTCATTTGGATTCTGATTTTGAATTTGAATTTGAAAACAAGAAAGAAGTAGCGTTATTTAATGAGGTATTTGAGGTATATGGAGTATATTCCGCACTTGGTCTTATGAATATGACTCATAGTGAATCTCCATGGAAAAGTACTAAAACAGGGGAAGGTAATATTATAACAAAGGATAAGATTAAAACTTTCTTTAAAACTCGATTAAAGAAATGAACAAGAAAGTAAGGGACAAGAAAAAAAGCAATGAAAAAGAACTTTCTTTTATAAAAGGTCTTATTGGTTCTAATAAAATTAGTGTAGGAGAAATAAGTGAATTGTCAGAAATAGACCATCCTCTTTTTTCTTTTAAATATTTTTCGGGTCAGTCCGAAACCCCTGTGGGTATGTTATGTTAAAATGCGAAAGTGAACTA
>CAUEFX010000003.1 GCA_958477465.1 uncultured Bacteroides sp. | reverse complement strand
TTAAAATACTCAACTCGCTGATATTCAATAAATAAAAGAATTTACTGTGACTCGCCGTGTGAAAAGATATTTTTTTGTGTATTCCTGCAAGTCTCGATATTATAACCAATTCCTTATTTACATTCGAATTATCTCTGAGATTAAAAAAGTCCGAAAGATTATTCCGGTATTTATTCAGTATTTCAAGTCCTTTTCCTTTGAATAGCAGATATAAAGGAAGCCTCACTTCTGTCTTGGTCTTTATGGTTTTGTATATCAGCCAAGTCTCCTGTTGAATTTTGACGATGTTTTCGGAAGACAGGTTTACGAAATCCGAATAACGCAATCCTGCATAACAGCAAAACAGAAAAGCATCTTTGGTCTTCTCCAATCTGGCATACCTGTCTTCCAGGTTAAGTTTCTCTATTTTGTAAAGCTCATCCGGCGAAAGGTGGGTATGGCTGTTCTCTACACTTCTGATTTTATACTTTCGGAAGGCATACTTTTGTATTTCCATATACTCCTTATTTATGGCTGTGTTAATATGGCGTTTCAGGTGTTTCATGTGCTTTGCTATTGTGTTCACATGGTATCCTTTGGCCTGCAGGTATTGGTCAAAGGAGGATATGAACTCAAAAGTCAGGTCGGTAAACGAGACATCTTTCTTGTATTCCCTTAGTAATGCAAGTGTTGAGAGGTGATTTTGCTTCG
The DNA here is from genome assembly GCA_958477465.1 of uncultured Bacteroides sp. Classification (GTDB taxonomy): domain Bacteria; phylum Bacteroidota; class Bacteroidia; order Bacteroidales; family Bacteroidaceae; genus Bacteroides. The sequence continues at coordinate 137,131 of CAUEFX010000003.1, read as the reverse complement.
TACTCTCTTTCAAACCGGAATTGATGATCTCTTTACGGAAGAAAGCTAGGAAGGACTCTTCCTCTTCCTGTCCGGTGCCCAATGCCTCTTTCAAGGCTTCCAATGTAACCTCTTTCCTTTGCTGCCACAGTTCTAATTCTATCTTCTCTATCTCGGCCATGTACTCATAAATCATCCGGTTTATCGCATCTGCATTCGGATGGTTCTTTACTCTTCTTCTCCTTGCATCCCATTGTTCCGGTCTCAAATAAACCTTAGTCGAAAAATACTTTTTCTTTCTATTCAAATAGGCCTCTATTTGAACCAAAGCCATCCCTTTTTTATTCAGGCTTTTCTTTCTATTGAACACTAAATTGTAGATAATTTTTTCCATCAGGTTAATTTTGAATTGATACTATAAACAAATAAGACGTGTGTATGGTCTATGGTAAGAACTGAATAAGTTTTAATATCTGCTAAGGGGCAAAAACAGATATTATAACAAACGAATTTCCTTTTAAAAAAAATGCGGAATTTTTGTTTATAAAGCTTTTCGCAAATCAAAATGGAGTGTTTTTATTAGAAAAATGATAAGAAAAATAGAAAACAAACGATAAAAATGTACTTTTCGTCAATGCAGCATGTTACCTTTTAATACTCTTCTTAGTCTTTTTTAAATAGCAATAATATGCTGTTGAACATAAATAGATATGTTTTGATAACAAATTGTTATTAACACAAGCTTTTTTCGCAAAAATAATTGTTCATTTCATATTTATTAATATATTTGCATTTTGTTAGAGTAAAGAAACAATTAATGTAAAGTTAAACTTTAAGAGAGAATTTATGAAAAGAAAATTAATGCTGTTATTGACCTGTCTTTTTGTAAGTATAGGTCTAGTAACTGCCCAGACTCAGAAGGTTACAGGTGTTGTGATTTCTGAAGAAGATGGGCAACCAGTTGTTGGGGCCTCTGTATTAGTAAAAGGTACCAATTTGGGTACTATAACTGATGTGGATGGTAACTTTACTTTGTCGAGCGTACCAAGTTCTGCAAAGACTTTGCAGATTTCTTACATCGGTATGCAGACACATGAGGTGGCAATCAAACCGACTGTAAAGGTAATGTTAGCACCTGATTCACAATCACTTGATGAAGTGGTAGTCGTGGCTTATGGTACAGCCAGTAAAAAGTCTATCACGGGTGCCGTATCTGCTTTAGATGCGAAAGATATAGAAATGCGTCCTGTAACCAATGCCGCCGGTTCATTGGAAGGTTCGGCACCGGGTATTCAAATAAACAATACATACGGTGAACCGGGAAGTGACAAAATGTCTATCCGAATCAGAGGATTCAGCTCTGTAAACGGAGTAAATTCTCCTTTGATTGTTATCGATGGAACTCCTTACAATGGTAGCCTCAATGACGTTAGCAGTGATGATATCGAAAGTATCTCGGTATTGAAAGATGCTGCTTCTTCTGCTCTTTATGGAAATAAGGCAGCCAATGGCGTCATCCTTATCAATACCAAGAAAGGTAAATCGGAACGCCTTAATTTCCGGGTTAGCATCAAACAAGGTATGTACATGCGCGGTCTGCCGCAATACGACCGGTTGGGCATCAAAGATTGGATGGAAACCATGTGGAAAGGAGAAGCTGAATATGCTGCCGTAGACATGGCCGACAAGCTGGGATCTATGACCCCGGGAGAATATGCAACCAAGAACGTGATGGGAATTATCAAATCGAATATATTTGATGCGGCAAATGACAAGTTGTTTGATAGCAACGGTAATTTCATTGCCAATGTACTGCCGGGATATGATGATTTGGACTGGAGCAAAGAAGTAGAACGCACCGGACACCGTCAGGAATACAATATGAGCAGTGACGTTGCAAAAGACAAGTATGACGTATTTACCTCATTCGGCTATTTGAAAGAGCAGGGATATACTATCAGCTCTGATTTTGAGCGTTTTTCCGCTCGTCTGAATGCTAATTTCCGTCCGGTAAAATGGTTTAAGGCCGGTGTAAATCTTAACGGAGCAGTCAGCAAGAACAACTACTCGGAGGGAGCCAACACCGGTGGAGCAGCATACGCTAATCCGTTTTACCAAACGATGATGATGGCACCGGTATACCCGATATACAAACATAATGCCGATGGTAGCATTATGACTGACAAAGACGGAAATAAAGAATATAACCTGCACATTGGAGGTGCCAATGATTACTTGAGTGACCGCCACATCATTTATGAAATGAAAAATGACTTTGACCGTAAAAACAGAACCACACTCAGTGGACAGACTTATGGTACGGTTTCATTCTTAAAAGATTTTGAAGCAACGGTCAAGGGGGATATTTATACCTATAATCAGAATCGGGTACGTTTTAATAATACCAATGTAGGAGACGGATCGGCCAACAACGGACGATTGTTCAATTATGACAGCCGCCAGCGTGAGTATCGCTTCAGTCAGGAACTCTATTGGAAGCATGACTTTGATTTTCACCATGTAGATGTACTGTTGGCACATGAAGCATACAAAATGACTTTTTCGTCAAACCAGTATTCTAAAACCAACATGATGCTTGAAGGTAATACGCAAGGTTCCAATTTCGCGGAAACCACAAACGCAACCGGTTATGAAGATAATTATGCTACGGAAAGTTATTTGGGAAGAGCGCGTTACAGTTATGCCATGCGCTATTTTGCCGACCTATCGTTTCGTAGAGACGGTTCTTCCCGTTTCAAAAATCCATGGGGTAACTTCTGGTCAATCGGTGCCAGTTGGATCATTTCGGAAGAAAATTTCATGAAATCACTCGATTGGATTAATAACTTAAAACTTCGCGCTTCTTACGGTGAAGTGGGTAATGACCAAAGTGCTGCTTATTATGCTTATCAGGCACTGTATCTGGCCGATACCAATGCACATCAGGGAGCATACATCAAGAGCCAGCTTGCCAATCCCGATTTGAAATGGGAAAAGTCCAGCTCTGTTGACGTTGCATTGGAAGGAAGACTGTTTGATCGTTTGAACTTTTCTATTGACTATTTTGACAAACGTTCCAAGAACCTGCTGTTCGATGTTTACAACCCGTTGTCGGCCGGTCCTACGGATCTTTGGGGAACCGCTACGGTTGATCCTACCGGACGTTCTATCATAACTAAAAATATCGGTACTGTATCCAACAAAGGAGTGGACCTGGCATTGGATGCCGATATTATAGCAAATAAAAACTGGCGTTGGAATTTGGGAGTCAACCTGACTTTCCTCAAGAATGAAATAGTCAAACTGCCCGATCATAAAGACATCACTAAAGGAGTGCAGAAATTGAGTGAGGGTAAGAGCATCTATGAGTTCTTCACTTACACTTATGCAGGTGTCGATCAGATGGATGGTATGGCCATCTATGTAGCCGATCCGGAAAAAGTGACAGATGCCAATATCAGCAAAGGAAATGTCTTTGAGATCAATGGCCAGTATTACTGTTACAATCCGGGTAGTTACGGCCTTCGCGAATGGCATGGCTCTGCTTTGCCAAAGACTTACGGCAGTATCAATACTTCACTGACTTACAAAGGAATCTCTTTGTCCATGCTGGGCACATTCTCTTTAGGCGGGAAAGTGTATGATACGAATTATGCCAGTCTGATGGGAATGTCTGCCAATAGTGCATCGGCATTGCACAAAGACATGCTTCAATCATGGAATGGCACTCCGGAAGGCATTACAGAAACCTCTCCGAATCGTATCGATCCCAATGGAATTCCCCGTGCAGCCATGTCTACCGAGTCTCAATATTTTGGTATATCAAGTTCCAGGTGGTTGCAGAATGCCTCTTATTTCGTGATGAAGAATATTAACTTAGGATATGAATTCCCGTCTAAAGTTACCGGTAAATTGAATATAGATGGGTTGCGTGTCTATGCTTCAGTCGAAAATGCATTTACAATTGCTGCCCGCAAAGGTATGAACCCACAATACAGCTACAGTGGAGGTGCAGACCAGACTTATGTGACCGCACGTGTTGTCTCATTCGGATTGAACTTGAAATTTTAACCCTAAATAATTTAGAAATATGAAGATTTCGACAAAATATATACTTACTTCCGCTTTAAGTGGGATATTAATTTTCGGTAGCAGTTGCTCTGACAGCTGGCTGCAAACCGAACCGACTGACCAAGCTTCGAATGAAGCTGTTCTCAGCACTACAGACAATGCCAAAAAAGCAATCAATGGCTTATGCAAATTGATGAGTATGCAGCACGGAGCCTATTGGGATTACTTTGCCAATAATGGCGAAGGTACTGTCATACAGTACTATTTGGAATATCCGGGGCGTGATTTCAATTATCCGTTGATGTCGCCGGGATGGTCTGTCATATTTAATAATAGATATACACAGAATGTCACATCCGGTTACTGCGCTTACCCGTGGTACTATTACTATAGCATCATCGGAAACGCTAACACGGTTTTAGCTAATATCGATGCTGCCGAAGGGGAGCAAGGCGAAAAAGATTATATCAAAGCCGGCGCACTTACTTTTCGTGCCTATGCGTTCTTTCGCTTGAGCCAGATATATTGTGATTCATGGAAAGAAAGTAACAACGGGGAATCCGAAGGCATCGTTCTCCGCATAGATGAATCTACCGGTGATATGCCGTTATCGAATTTGGCTCAGACCTACGCGCAGATCTATTCGGATTTGAATCAGGCTATATCCCTGTTCAAAGCCAACGGGGGTATTACGCGTGACTCTTTCTATGGAACGTCGGCTGCCTGTTATCCCGATCAGAATGTTGCCGAAGCTATTTTAGCGCGTGTGGCTCTCTCCAAAGGCGATTACCAGACTGCGCTCGACAACGCCAAGGCTGCCCGTGAAGGTCACTCTCTGATGAGTGTATCAGACTACAAAGCAGGATTCTACCAGAACAACAGTGAATGGATTTGGGGAACATTTAATGATGCGCAGGAAACCCTGTATTACGGTGCCTTTTTAGTCGTTTTCGCCCGAAACGGTTATTATGCTACCAGACAGCATTATCATGTTTGCATAGCCCGTGATTTTATTGATGAAATATCTGACAGTGACATCCGTAAAGGCTTATTCTTGCACAAAGGAACATTCCTTCCCGAAGGTAAAACGGTAGAAGAAGTTGTGGATACAGAGACTTCCAGCATGGTTGGCATGTTTGCCGACGGCGATGACGGCGATGCTGCGTATGCAAGAGCGGGAGAATACATCAATGCCAATTTCCCGGATATGTCTGCAACTCCCTATAATGCTTACACGAGCCTCAAGTATGCCTGTGAGGGTATGCCGGGAATCGGCTCCATCCCGTTGATCCGCTCTTCGGAAATGCTGCTTATCGAAGCAGAAGCCAATTATTTCCTGAATAGCGGTAACCCTCAACCGGCACGGGATAATCTGATTGAATTGAATAAGACATCCGGTCGTGATCCGGAATATTCCTGCGATTTGACGGGAGAACAACTTTTTGAAGAGATAGCCAAGTACAGACGTTTGGAACTTTGGGGTGAAGGACATAGCTGGCTCGATTGCAAACGTTGGGGAATTGCCGTTGTCAGAAAATCATTCGCAGAAGGCGGTAATTATGATGCCTCTGTTTCCGGAACATTCGGATACAAAGACGGAGTATGTGACAAGACATTCTGGAAGTGGTCGATACCGACCGGAGAAACAGACTTAAATAAAGGATTGTAATCCGTTGCTTGAATTGACAATCAATGAAATGTTTGAAGGGTTTCACCCCTTTACATCATAAATAAAGTGTTTTTTGAAAGGCCGTTCTTGTGAAAGAACGGTCTTTTTTTATAGTATGCTCGTGTCGAGCATACTATAAAAAAAGTCCTCCTACGTAAAGATATAAGAGGACTTTCGTATCATTCAAGATAAGCACTTACCATGCAAAAGAGTCATTTTTCCAACCAAAACCTCCTTCACCTACATAATAGTAGTGTCTCAGATATACCGTTTTGTTAGTCTCTTCAAAAGCAGAAGCTTCCAGACTCGGATTCAGGTACAAATATACCATACCATAAGAAGGATGCATAAATCCGGTTGTGAAGTCATAAAGACCATTGGAATTCAATCCACCGGGCAGTGAGATAGCACCGTCTTCTGCAACAAAGAATTTATAATCATAACCTTCTGCAAACAAATCCGGGAATTTATATGCATTGACTCCTACTGCTTTATACAACTCCTGCTCTCCTGAACCCAACAAACCGGAGGTGTAAGTTCCCGTTGCATAAAGTTCCCACTCGTAATCCCTGTTTATTGTCAAAGTAAACGCTTCGTTTTTTCCTTGAATCGGATTTTCAGGAACATTCAATGTTATGGAATAATCTTTTCCTACCTCCAAGCTTGTTCTGTCAAAAGATACTTTTATAAGCGCTTCGTAAGAACCGTCGGCAAACTCTGCATTGGCAGGAACTGTAAACAAGCCGCTTTCGTCCACCGTCGTTACCGGCACAGTTGCCGCACCGTCAGCATTTGCACGGAGCAGTGATACTTCAAATTCTGCCGGATCGTCTGATGTAAATATATAACTTGCAGATGCCTCATTGAAAGCGACCTCTGTATTAGTCGCATTGTATATAGTGCCCTCCGTCGCATTCTGATCACATGCGATCAAAGAAAGCATTATAAAACCGACAGCACCAAAATATTTCAATTTTCTCATAATTTCATTCTTTTAAAATCTCCTGTACTAAATATAATGTCTCGTTATCTGGGATTTTGATCGGCTACGCTCATGCTGCTATTACCGTCAAACTCTTTTTGAGGAATCAAAGTAACGAACAAGTCATCACCGGGATCCAATGCATTTTTCGAAGTATGATTAGAACCACTGTAGTTACGATTGTATCCCAAGTTTAAACGGCAAAGGTCGTATGCACGTCCCATACCTTCACTCCACAACTCTACGCGGCGCTGGAACAGGATTTCATCCATCAATGTCATAAATGCCCCATGAGTATTCGTATTGTAAGTTGCTGCATCAGTACGGGCTGCCAATACTGCATCGTAATTGGTGTCACGCTTATCACCCAGTTCTTTCAGCAAGGCACGGGCGGTTGTGTAATCGTTTAACCGGCATGCTGCCTCGGCTGCAATCAGCACCATCTCTTCCGCACGCAGATAGATGACATCTCCCAGATAAGTTGAGAAATCAGAGTAACGGAACTTAAGCTGTTCGTACGGATAGTATCTGGAAGCTTCCGGATCGTCCCACCAGGTTCTCTTGCGGGCATCAGTATCCGGAATCACTCCCCAAAGCCATGCATCGATACACTGCTGAGCCACTTTTCCGTAACCACCTTCCGGATCCATGTGTGACATATATGGTCCGTAAGGTCCTGTCTGGTCGGCTATAACCTGGAATCCCCACATGATGCTCGGAGCTTTGCAGTTATTGAACTGACCGAGATCCGTCATGGAAGCTACCCGGGTCAATCCCGGTTTTTCAAGAGCCTTGTTAGCGTATGTTGCAGCATCACCCCACGCTTCCTGAGCTTGAGCAGCCCGTGCCCACAAACCATAAGCGACATAAAGATCGGCATTCGTCGGGTTCGCCTGAGTTACACCGGAAGCCTCGAACAAACGGACTGCAGTTCTGTAGTCTTCGTTAATTCTCTCGAAGAGTTTCTCTACAGTGCCACGGGGCTGTCCTACAGTATTGGCAGAAGTAGCCTCTACATAAATAGGTACTCCCGCAGTTTCTTTATTCACAGGATAGTTTCCTTTGCAGAAGAAGTTATACAAGCAGAAATAAGCGAAGCCTCTGACTGTATACGCCTGTGCCAGCACATATTGTCCTTTGGCACCGAATGACTCCAGCTGAGCGGCAGCATCGATCACATAGTTTACCTGTGATATGATCGTATAATATAAATTCCACTGGGCATATTGACGGCCGCTGGTATGAGTCCAGTCACCATCGGTTTGGAATGCATAATCATAGTAGAACCAACCTTGTCCCTGATTGGCCATCAAATGGTCTTCACCTTGAAGATCCTTAACCAGATTCATCGTCATCAGCCCCGGATTCTCAGATGACCATTGTACAGACCAACCATTGGCAAATAAAGCCCGATAAACTCCGTTCATCGCCACTTGTGCGGCATCAGCATTCCCGAAAATGAGGCTTCCGGATACTTTATCCGTAGGATTTGTATCAAGTGCGTCGCTGCAAGAGCTGAACGAGCAAATCCCCACTAAAGCCAGTACATATAATATTTTTTTCATTTTTGACATTTTTATAGTTTCAATCATTTGGTTCAGATTAGAATTTCACATCGACACTAAAGGAGACAGTACGTGAGGGCGCGTAAACATAAGTAGTACCACCGGTCATGCTGTATTGAGGATCCATACCTTTCAAATGTGTGAAGATACACAAGTTATCGCCGGTTACTGCAAATCTCAAATTCTGGAAACCGATTTTCTTGACAACTTTTGCAGGGAGTGAATAACCCAAAGTGACGTTCTTGATAGAGAAATAAGAAGCGTTGATCAACATATCGTCAGTTGAAGGATAGCTTTTACCGATTTGATAACGCGGTATGTCTGTCACATCCCCCGGCTTCTTCCAAGCTCTTTCCAAATTGATATGTTTGGTTTGTCCCGGATAATAAAAACTCATCAGGCTCTGATAAACACCGTCGATCATCTCTCCACCGATAGAATAGTTGGTTGAAATCGACAGGTCAAAGCCTTTGTACTGCAATTGTGTACTGATAGAACCGAACAGATCAGGGATTCTGCTGCCGGCAACAACGCGGGATGCCTGAGCGTATGTCTCATTCGTAGTAATATAAGGTTCTACCTCATTTCCTTTGCCGTCTACAGTAGCCCAATACAGTTGATCACCTGTCATCGGATCGACACCTGCCGAACGGGCAACGTAATAAGCATAGAGAGGTTCGCCTTCACGGATGATCTGACTGCCGCTAAGAATGTCCGCACCATCATCTGTCAGTTTCAACACTTTATTCTTCAAAGTAGAAGCCATCACTGTCAAATCCCACTGGAGGTCATTGGTCTTTATCAGGCTTCCTCTGATAGTTGCCTCAAAACCACTGTTTCTCATACTACCTGAATTTCTGGAATATCCGCTAAAACCGGATGAGGTCGGAAGAGGGTAGCTCAGCAACATATCTGTAGTCTTACGTGTATACCATTCGAGTTCCATTTGCAGTCTTTGATCAAAGAAACCGGCTTCCACGCCCACGTTGAAGTTATGGTTGTTTTCCCAAGACACCTCTTTGTTGGCTACAGAGTTTACGATTGCTCCCGACTCGCTACCATTGGAATAGCCCAAGTCATAGAGAGACTGCCATGCGTAGAAATTACTATAACCGTCAGCATCGAGAAGTCCGTCATTACCCTGCACACCGTAGCTGGCCTTTACAGAAAGATTGCTCAACCAGGTAAGGTCTTTCATGAACGCTTCCTCAGAAATACGATAGTTTCCACCTACTGACCAGAAGTTTCCCCAACGGTTATCTTTGTAGAAACGTGAAGAACCATCACGACGGTAACTACCTGACAGGTAATATTTGTCTGCGTAATTGTAATTTACACGTCCGAAATATGACTCGATACGGTATTGCTGGCTTGCTCCACCGGTACTGTAAACAGTAGAAGCGGCATCCAATTCATAAAGTCCTCCAAAGGGGAATCCGGTCTTTGTTCCACTCAAAGTATTGCTCTCGTATGCATACCATTCGTGAGCGGCCAACACATCGAGATTGTGTTTGTCGAAACTTCTGCTATAAGTCAGGATCTGATTGAATGTATATCCTAATGAATTAGAGTTCTTTTTAATAACACGTCCATTAGAAGAAGCGGCATTACCGAAGTACGGGTTATAATAAGTCAAACCGTTGGCATTGTAGTAGTCAAGACCGAAATTAATTGATAATTTGATGCCCTGTGCCCAACCGTTCTTCAAATCACCGAAATCCAAATGAGTACGTGCAGACAAGTTGTCAGCAACTGTTTTGTATTTGTCATCATACAGTGTAGCGATAGAGTTAAAATCCTGTTGCTGTCCGGCAGGACGATTGGTACCATAGTCGAACTGCTTGTTGCCGTCAGCATCCAAGATGAATGCTCCGCCGTTGGCTCTGTCTCTTTGGTATACGGGGAAAATCGGTCCCATCAAAGCTGCTGAATACCATACATTGCTGGAAGAAGCTGCAGATGTTGCTGCAGTGTTGGACATGTTGCGTGCAAAGTTGGCTCCTAAGCCGGCACTCAACCATTCCACCGGTTTGGTCTCGATGTTGGTTCTTCCAGAATAACGCTGGAAATTCGTTGTTTCCAATATACCGTCTTCATTAACATATCCCAATGAGAACATATATTGTGTCTTTTCCGTACCACCGTTCAGGTTGAAAGCATATTCGTGACGCAATGCATTATTACGCGTTACTTCATCCAACCAATCGTCTTCCCACATCAAAGTAGCGTCATCACGAACTTTACCTGTCTTAACATCGATCAAATCAGCGATAGCATAGTTAAAGGGGTTGTATTGTTCGTTAGTTCCGAATATCTTGGTTGCACCGGAAGACATTTCCTGCAAAGCAGCCGCACCGGCTTGTCCTGCCGGAACTCCGTCTGCAAGTTGTTGATTATAGTAAGCAGCATACAGAGCTTCAACATATTGTTTGGAATCCATTGTCTCGTATCTGGGAAGCGAACGGCTGGAGAGACCGACAGAAGCTTTGAAATTAACTTCAGTCTTACCTTTCACACCTTTCTTGGTTGTTATCATAACAACACCGTTTGCTCCACGTGAACCGTACAATGCAGCGGCGGAAGCATCCTTCAAAATAGTGATATTTTCGATGTCATCGGGGCTGATAGCCGCAATAGCACCGTCATAAGGTATACCGTCTACTACATAAAGAGGAGTTTTGCTGGCATTGATAGATCCCATACCACGGATGTAGATAGTGGATGAAGATCCCGGTTGTCCGCTACCTGTTGTTGCCTGAACGCCCGGTGCCAATCCGTCGATTGCTTTCGTGACATTAGATGCCTGACGTTTTTTCAATTCACCCGCCTTTACGGTTGCAGCCGAACCTGTAAATGAGGACTTTTTCGCAGTACCATAGGCAACTACCATCACCTCGTCAATCATCTGTGCGTCAGACTTTAATATTACCTTTACAGTTGGTTTGATTGCTGTCTCTTGCGTCTGCATTCCGATGTAAGAAATCTGCAAAGTCTTTGCAGAACTAATATCTATTTAAAATACTTATAATTAGCGATTTATGCATCCATGCAGGTACTTTATACAAACAATCAATAGAATATTAATATATTATATATCAATATATTACAGAAAGTCACAATAACCGTTATTATTGAATTCGTTTACCTTATTTTCACCCACATTACACCTATAATTGTCTTAAAATCAATTATCATAATACACATATATTGTACACGGAAATACCGGTTTGTTACCAATCGGTTATTGATACATCGTAAAGTCAACAATTATTATGGTATTCAATAAATGGGCTACTGTGATTTGCAGAGCCATCATATTGTATACATATTTCGATTCTTTATAAGAACATACCCATTACATCCGATATTACCTAAGTCGAACAATCTGTCAAAAAAAACATCTTACGATGTCAAATAAACTTGTAGCATCCAAACTTGCACGTTACCTCAGAAAGAGAGCAGATCAAATTACCCGGAGCCAAATGAGAGAAGATGGATATTAAGTGGATGTAGGTTAAATTTTAACACTTAGAGTTTTTTTCATTTCACTCAAAATTCCTAATTTTGTATTCGTAACAGATAGCTTAGGATGTTTGTAAATCAACTGTTTGGCGGGAGCTAATTTACAAAGACATCGGAGGCTCTGGTATTCCCCACCTTTTAGAGGAGGAGGGGAAGGAATTTTAGTTATTAACAAAAGCAAATGGTTATGAAGTATTTTTTATTTCTTGTACTCTGTTGTATTCCATTTCCTTTTCTTGCCAAAAATGTCGATGTGGCAACAGCAGAAAAGGTTGCAAAATTGGTATTGACCAATGCTGATGCACAAACAAGGGCTGGTGGAATAGACGTTAGTTTGGTTTGGACCGGTGAAGATACGTACACTCGAACAGATGTATCTCCGGCATACTATGTATTCAATAAAGTAGGAGGTAATGGTTTTGTCATTGTTTCCGGAGATGACATAACAAAGCCGATATTGGCATATAGCCACACTCATAGTTTTCATGCCGAAAACATGCCGGACAATTTGAAATCATGGATGGCATACTATCAGGAGCAGATCAACTGGGCACGTAAAGAAAATATCGCCTCTGATGAAGAAACGGCTTTGGCTTGGGAGAAACTGAGGAACGAAACCGGCTTGACAGACAGTTCGGAAGGAGTCCTGATTGAAACCGCCTTGTGGAACCAGACAGCTCCTTATAATCTGTTTTGCCCGACTATAAACGGTACGCAAGCACCGACCGGCTGCGTGGCAACAGCTCTGGCCATTGTCATGAAGCATAATCAGTGGCCGGACCAAGGAAGCGGAATGACCTTTCAGTATACGACAGAGCAATACAAACGAACTCTTTCTGCTACTTATAACGTTGCTTACGATTGGGATAAGATGTTGAATCAATATACCAAAGGCAATTATTCGACAGAACAGGCGGAGGCCGTTGCACAGTTGATGTATCACTGTGGCGTGTTCTCGGAAATGGAGTATACGCCCAGTTCGAGCGGTGCTTTAACCCAAACGGCCATGAGAGGAATGATGCTGTATATGAAATACGATAAGAGCATGACCCTGCAAGCGCGTGAATGGTATACGGAGACGGAGTGGGATGATCTTTTAAAGAAGGAATTGGATGAGGGACGTCTTATCATATACGGCGGCAGTAACAAAAAGAGTGAAGGGCATCAGTTTGTATTGGATGGTTACAAACCGGATTATTACCATGTCAATTGGGGCTGGGGCGGACTGGCAAACGGCTATTATTTATTGTCCGCATTGGATCCTGACTCACAAGGAGTAGGCGGTAATACCGGAGGTGGGTTCACTGTAGGGCAAGATGCCGTTATCGGTGTGAAAAAAGCCGAAGCGGGATCCGGTTATTGTGACATTCTGGCTTTTGTGTCAGGAAGTTCAGGGTCCGATTTCTATGCCGGATTGTATACTAATGAGACGGATTTCACCCCTCGGGTTCGCTTTCGGGTACAAGCCGGTTTTTATGTGAATTATGGCATACGTAATTTCTCCGGGTCGGTTGTGTTGGCTTTAGTCGACAAGCAGGGAAATATAAAAGAATTCATCAGTAGCCAAGAGTCTGTGAGCGGTTTGCAAATAGGCTATGGAAGTGGTAGAATATTTTCATGTACGATAACCAAGACTCCGGAAGAAGGTGACCGGATTTGGATGATGTATAAAAGTCAAGATGGGAATGAGTGGAAAAGGATGCGAGGGAACAAAGACACAACTACGGAAATTATAGTAAAAGAGTCGCTCACTTCTGTAGTTGAAAACGTGGATGATCCTGATGAGAACCTGTCTGCTGTAGTAAACAATGCGGCTCAAACTGTTTATATAAAGTCTGCCCAGCCTATTCTTGAACTTTCATTGGTCGACATGGAAGGCCGGATAATCAAAAAAGCAGATGGAGTTGGTAGTGCCGATTATACATTGCCGTATTCCGGTTGCTCTGGTGGAACGTACATCATACAGGTTATCACATCTACCGGAATGAGCAGTGCTAAAGTCATGCTAAAATAAACCGATAATTATAAGGTCTTTTATACGGCTACGGCTCTTTCATTAAAAAGCTTTTTTTTAATGAAAGAGCCGTAATTGTATGTTTATAATTGAACATCTGAAATTACATTTTGGATTATATGTGCAATTTCTATATGCAAATCAGAATAAGTGGAATCCTTTTTCTCTGCAAAATACTTATGAAAACGCACTGAGAAGTAATATATTCACACATAATGCATAAATCTCATTAGGAAGTAACTTTTATATTCAATACCTGTTTTAAAACTACAATAATAACTGACATTACACAGACCAATTGACTATAAAGTAAAGAAACAGTATTCCAATTTATTGTTAAGAAGAACTTGTATTTACTGATAGTCAAATAATTACATATATATTTCAATAACAAATAAGTATCTCACATATCACCATACAAGGAGAGTGAAAAATAATATGTGATTGATTCTCAAATAAGTACAATGATAAAAAGTACCATTTCAAAGTTAAATACGATAGACGTAGTCAATTGATTATAAGCAAATTAACAACAACGATAGTTCTGCAAAGACTTTGCAGATTTCGTTTATTGGTATGCAGGTACAGGAGGTGGATATCAAACCATCGGTGAAGGTTACATTAAAGTCTGATTCGCAGGTAATTGATGAGGTGATAGTAGTGGCTTACGGTACGGCCAAGAAATCATCATTCACCGGTTCGGCAGCCAAAGTAGATGGTAAGACCCTTGAAAAGATGCAGGTTTCCAACTTGAGTAAAAGCTTGGATGGAGCCGTTGCAGGAGTGCAGACTACAGCCGAAAGCGGACAGCCGGGAAGCAGCGCCAACATTTATATCCGCGGTATCGGTTCTATCCTCGCGTCCAAATCCCCTCTGATTATAGTGGACGGTATGCCCTACGAGGGTTCACTGAACTCCATCAATAACGCAGACGTAGAGTCTATGACCGTATTGAAAGATGCTGCAGCAAACTCTCTATATGGAGCACGCGGCAGTAACGGTGTTATTCTAATCACGACCAAGAAAGGCAGCTCTGGTAAGACAAAGATTACAGTAGATGCCAAATGGGGAGGAAACACACGTGCAGTATCCCCATATAACACAATCCGTAACGAACAAGACTATTATGAACTCTACTGGGAAGCATTGAAAAACGAGCAGATATACGGTGCCACTCCAATGAGTCCTTTACAAGCAGGAATCTATGCTTCCAAAAACATGATCAGACGCCTTGGCGGATACAATTCATATAATGTAGCCAATGAACTGCTGGTAGATCCCGTCACCGGGAGATTGAACCCTAACGCCCAGCTGCTTTACCACGACGACTGGCTGAAAGATCCTTATCAGACAGGTTTACGCCAGGAATACAATGCAACATTCAGTGGCGGTAATGAAAAAACAACGTTCTATCTTTCACTTAATTACCTGGGAGACGAATCATTTGTCAAGAATTCGGACTTTAAAAGATATGCAGGCCGTGTCAATGTAGATCATCAGGTTACTTCATGGATGAAAGTCGGTGCAAATGTGTCTTACAGCCAGACAACTACCAATTATAGCGCTGAAGCCGGGACGGCCGGTAACTTATTCTCTTTCGGGCAATACAATGCTCCGATATATCCGATTTGGCAACGTGATGCCAATGGCAACATCATGCAAGACGAGAATGGAGAAGACCTCCTTGACTTTGGAGTTGCCAACGGCAAACAAAGACCTGTTGCGGCCAATAACAACCCATATACCGTTATAGAAAAAAACGTTTCGGAAACAATCATCGACAATATGGGTGCCAAAGTTTTTGGCGAAATAAGTTTCTTGAAAGACTTTAAACTCATAGCCAATCTAAGTGTCGATAATTTCACGACTTCTTCAACCTCATTCCAAACACCTGTTGCAGGCGATGCAGCCAATGTAAACGGACGCGGTACCAAAAAGTCTCAACGGTATTTTGTAATCAACAGTAATCAGTTACTGACATGGGCACACCAATACAACAGTCACAGTTTCGACGTGTTGCTGGGACATGAGACCAAGTCCGACAAACTGACCGCTTTATCTGCCATGAAAGAGCAATTCCTGATACCCAATAATCCCGACCTGGCTAACGGTGTAAAATTAATGAGAGCAAGCTCTGAAACAGCACAATATCGTTTGGAAGGGTTCTTCGGCCAATTGAAATACAACTTCAATGATAAATATTACCTCAGTGCAAGTTATCGTACCGATGGCTCTTCAAGATTCCATCCGGACAACCGCTGGGGTAGCTTCTGGTCGGTCGGTGCTTCATGGAGACTGAAGGAAGAAGAATTCCTGAGATATACAGACTGGTTGAGCGACCTGAAATTGAAGGCAAGTTTCGGTACTCAAGGTAATGACAATTTACCCAACAATACCCCGTATATGGACCAGTATACAGTTATCAATCAAGACGATGAGCCCAGCATGGAATACTCATTCCGTGGAAATAAAGAGATTACGTGGGAAAAGAGCCAGAATTTCAATGTAGGAGTTGAATTTGGCTTTTGGGATAGCCGTTTGGTCGGTAGTGCCGAATTCTTTATAAAGAGTACAAAAGATTTGCTGTACGCCAAACCTTTAGCCCTCTCGCAAGGCAGTCCCACCACACAATATGTCAATGATATGGACATGAAAAACACCGGGGTTGAAGTGGAACTGAATGCCCGGATCATTGACTTGAACAGCTTTAAATGGAATGTCGCCTTGAATCTGACACACTACAAAAACGAACTGACCAAACTGGCTACAGGTAAAGATCCTTCAGGCTATGCGGCCGGAGACTATTGGCGCAAAAAAGGAGGCAGCCTGTATGATTGGTATATGGTTCAATACGTAGGCGTAGACCCGAATACCGGCGATGCCCTTTATACGGATCTGGATGCAAGCGGCAATATCATTGGAGTAACGAATGACCCTCAAAGTGAAGACCGCCTGCAAATAGGAAAATCGACCTTGCCCAAAATTTACGGTGGATTGTCAACAACGGTGGAAACTTATGGATTTGATTTGTCTGTAAGTACAGCATTCTCTTTCGGGGGATATGTTATGGATTCTCCCTATTCTTCGCTCATGGGATATGGACGGGACGGTGGTAATTGGTCGACCGATATCTACGACAGATGGACACCTACCCACACTGAAACAGATGTCCCGAAAGTGCAAATCGGAAAAATGGATGGTGCAGTATCTGACCGTTTCTTGACCAGAGCTGATTATTTCAACCTCAAAAATGTAGTTTTAGGATACACTTTCCCAAAGAACGCATTAAAGAAACTGTACATTGAATCTTTAAGAGTTTATGCTGTCGGCGATAACCTGTTCTTGGGATCAAAAAGAACAGGTCTGGACCCGAGACAGAAAATAACCGGTGATGTATCGACCAGTTATTATTCTGCAATCAGAACAATATCACTGGGATTATCTATTAATTTTTAACTATAATAAAATATGAAAAAATATAAATTATTCATCACAGTTGCATGCTCAATACTTGCCTCATCTTGTGGAAACGACTTCCTGGATGTTGATCAGACGGGGGTTGTAACAGAGAAACAGATAAACGATCTCCCTCCATCAGAGCAAGCGAAATTGATAGCTCCTCTTGTACAGGGCTTATACGGTCATTTTCTCAACTACTATGTCGATAGAAGTAACGGTGAGGATTGGGGACTGACAGGTATGTTTTTGAAATTGGATACGGAAAGCAACGATGTGGCATTGAACCAGTCGGGTGCTTATGGATTCGATTATACATTTCAATACAGCGGAGCTCCCTACATACGTACAGCGCAGCATTGGGGCCTTTTCTTTACTGCTATAAACCGTGCCAATGAGGCGTTGGCGAAATTAGAGGACCCCAGTTCGGCCGAGCTAAAAGCCTTGAAAGGTCAAGCGTTGGCAATCAGAGGTTTCAGCTATTTATATTTAGCACAGAAATATCAGAAAACGTATATCGATCACATGGATGCCCCTTGTGTTCCTCTTATCCTAACGGAAGCCGAAGGGGGATCAAGAATGGAGCGTGTACCAGTCAAGGAGATCTATGCACAAGTAGAAAAAGACTGTCTGGCAGCAATCGAGCATTTGAAAGGATGGACAAGGACAAGCAAAGCGATAATTAATGAAAATGTGGCAAAAGGTATATTGGCACGTGCATATCTGGTGATGAACAAATGGCAGGAAGCGGCCGATATGGCAAAAGAAGCCCGTGCCGGATATTCCCTCATGACAATGGATGAGTTGAAAAGTGCTACATTCGGTGATATCAACGAGAAGGAATGGATGTGGGGATATGACATTACAGCCAATACGACTCCGATGTTTGCCAGTTTCGCCTCCTGGTGCTGTTCATTCGATGAAGGTTACGGCGGTGCAGTGGGGATGTATCGTTCCATAGATGCAAGATTGTACGGCAAGCTTGCAGCCAATGATGTACGTAAGTCTCAGTTTGTAGCTCCGGGCACCACTTTACATGTGGTTTACACTAAAAGTGAAGCAGATCTTCCGGAATACGTAAATCTCAAATTCAAAAAAGTTTCCGGATGGTTGGCTGATTATCTTTATATGCGTGCTTCGGAAATGGTTCTTATCGAGGCAGAGGCTTATGCACATCTCGACAAGACCGATATGGCGGCCACAGTATTGAGAGAACTTATGGAAAACAGAGACCCGGATTGGAATGAGACTAATGTCACCGTTGAAGATGTGTATACCCAACGCCGGCTGGAACTCTGGGGTGAGGGATTCTCGTTCTTCGATATGGTACGTTTGAAAAAACCGATCGACAGAGTTTATCCGGGCAGCAATCATTATCCCGGAGGACAAATGACGCTTCCTTCCGAAAATTGGAGATTCTACTATCAGATTCCACAAAGGGAAATTGACGAGAATGAATCCTTAACGGAGGCCGATCAAAATCCGCTATCCTAATGACCCGATGTAGAATGACCTATAATAAAAGTATTGGAATATGAAGAAATATATATTGATAGCAATGGCATGTGCCGGACTGTTTTCGGCATGTAACAACGAACTGGAAAAAGGAGATTATGAATATCCTTTCGATTCGACCAAACTGGCGATCGTAAAAACCGGTGACGTATTGACGGATTACGGTATCAGCATGAAAATAGAGATGCAGGTAGAAAGTAATAATGGGCTGGATACTGTCATGCAACAAGGTATCGTAGTCTCCGAAACCGAAAACATCGACTTGATCAATGGAATAGTAACTCCGGCTGCGTCCAGAAAAATAGAGAAACAGACACTGACAGTAGAAGGACTGACTTCCGGAAAGACGTATTATTATTGTGCCTATGCTCAAAATCAAGACGGAGTTGCCTACGGAGAGAAAAAACAAATAACCATGGGCAAGCCTTGGGAAAGAGCTGCCGTATTACTGGCGGATTTCCAGACCCCCGCCTTTTTAAACATGGTAATGTCCGCCCAATTTGGAGAAGATGACGGAGTAGAGCCTGCAAATTTCGGGGCATTGCCTATCATAAACGGAGCTCCATTTGCATTGGTAATGTGGTCTTTAGATAATAATACCGGAGACCTTTTGAATACGGATGATGTGATTTTCATCGAAGCGGACTTTACAGACGGAGCATCACCTGAATTCACATATCTTCCATATAGTTTTGCTGCCAAACCACTGCAAGAAAAAGATATATACTTTGACTCGTATGAGGTGATCGTATCAGAGGAGCCTTTTGAAACCGTAGAGCAGGCGAATGCAGCTAAAGTCTACTTTTCGGAAACGTTGACTGCAGAAACGGTCAACACCATGCATACCGTTAAGTTACCGGACTTTGAAAACAAGGTTTGCTACATCGGAATTAGGCATAAGACGGAAGAAAGCGGATATGCCTTAATGATTTCACATTTAGAAGCAAGTGCTCTATTTGCACCTATAGGAGAATAGAGTATTGGGGTGTTTGTAACTATCCTGAATTCGATATAAAGAATGACACCTTTTGTTTCTCCTTCTTTCGGAGAGGAAAGTCTTGTTAATAAAACCACCCTTGTCGCAGACATTTGCGGCAAGGGTGATTCCCGTACTTTAGGTATTCGGCAATATTTTACCGTTAAAAAGTCACAACCACCGTTCCGTTGGCATGAAACCGGAAGTGACAGCATAGCACGTTATATAGAAGATATTCTAACACGTTCCCTACTTCTTGTCTTATAATAAAAAACAGTTTATGAAAGTAGAACAGAAACAATTAATTCTCTTTTTCTCTCTATTATTCTCATTTATTTCATTGGGAGTATGGGGCATACCTGCCCATCCAAAGCCTGCAATAATAAAACAAGCAGACGGATCCGTCTTGACACTGTATCTGCATGGTGATGAATTTAGCCATTGTATGGAAACAGGAGATGGATACACGATAGTGCAAAATGCCACCGGAGATTATGTATATGCTGTGTATGACGAAAAAGACCAATTGCTTGCAAGTAAACATTTGGCAAAAGATCTCTCCTTCCGCTCGCAAGCTGAAATGGATTTTCTTTCGACAGTGCCTAAAGGTTTATACTCTTCAACTGCCATCACGACAAGGAGCGCCAAAGTAGAAGCTAACAAACAATACATCACTGAAGGATTGCTTACCAAACAACGAAAAATGCCTTCCGATTTTAAAGGAGTCATCATCCTGGCACAGTTCGAAGATAAACACTTTTCATCTTCTAACATAAACGAAGAGATGACTTCCATGATCAACAGCCAGAACTACAATGAAAATGGAGCGACGGGAAGTGTACGGGATTATTTCTATGACAATTCGTTTGGGAATTTTGATCCGCAATTCACAATCGTCGGCCCCGTCACCTTAGATTATCCTCAAAAATATGCACAAGGGACAGATAACGGACAGGAATTGGTAAGGAATGCCTGTGAAAAGGCAGCTCCTTGGGTCGATTTCTCACAGTTTGACTTGGATGGAGACGGAAAGGTTGACATGGTTTATGTCATTTTTGCCGGTCACGGAGCAAATGTCTCCGGAAATGATGCGAATTTAATCTGGCCGCATGCCTATGAATTAGGCAGTTGGCAAATCCAACTAAACGGAGTATATTGCAACCGTTATGCCTGTTCTACAGAACTTCAAGGAGGAATGAGCAGTACGGTACGTGACGGAATCGGCACCATTTGTCATGAATTCGGCCATGTATTGGGGCTTCCGGACTTTTATGATACAGATTATGAAAAAAACGGCTCGGCTCCTCATCCGGACACCTGGTCTGTCATGGCCTCTGGAAGCTATCTGAACAATTCTTATACTCCCTGCGGCTATTCTGCATTCGAACGTTATGCATTGGGATGGGCAACTCCGGCTTTATTAAACGAAAAAGCCACATATACGTTAGAAGCAGTCAATGTATCAAACAAATCCTATCGCATAAATTCAGCCGTGGATAAAGAATTTTTCATCTTAGAAAATAGGCAGCAGACCGGATGGGACAAATATCTTCCGGGACATGGAATGTTGGTTTTCCGGGTGGACTCAACCAACGCCCGTGTCTGGGAATACAATACAATAAATAACAATCCGAATCATGTATATTATGAATTACTGCGTGCAGACAACCCCAACAACACCGGTTTGGGCAATCCCTTTCCCGGATTATTGAATGTAACCGCCATTTCCGATGACACATCGCCGGGATTACGGTCGTGGACCGGTGTAAAAACCGGAGTCAAAATAACAGATATAAGCGAGAATCAAGGAATTATTTCGTTTTATCTGGATAAGCCAACCATCACGAGCTTGATAGAGAACTTTGAAAATTGTTCTAAATCAGAATGGGCAAGTAGCGAAGTGAAAGGCGAATATTCTTCTTGGAAACTAAACAATGCCATTGTTGCAGAAAACATCTCTTCTCAAGCAGGAAACGGTAATAAAGCAGCCCTGATAAAAAGAGGAATAATCGAAATGACGTCTGATGTCTCCGGTGAAATAAAATCAATAAGTTTTTATATTGCCATGCAAACCTCTGTAGCCACTTACAAAGTGGAATATTCAATGGACAAAGGGCAAACATGGAATAGAACCGATGAAAACAACTACACGATAAACAGCACCCTGAAAGAATTTCATAGTTATGAGATAGACAAGGAGGGCACATTCAGGCTACGTATTACCATTGTCTCACCTGCCGCTGCTTATATAGACGATATAACAATCAATAAAACAACAGTTTCCAACTCTTCCGAGCAAATTCGGAGCGATGAAAAGACCAGTCCATATATCAACAATGGTGTTCTGCATTACTACGTCAATGGTAAGGATGATAAGAAAATAACCGTATATGATATGTCTGGTAGAATAATTTCTGCTGTTGAGGGTAGTGAAGGCTGGAATGCTTTACCGATATTCGGATCTTCCCAGAGTTTCATATTATTACAGCAAGGAAGTAGGATATATAAACTTCATGTTCAATAAATTACTGAAACAGTTGTTTTATATTGTGTGCAATTTACACTGTACAATAAAAACCTGTTCAAATAGCTCTTGATACACAATGAAGACGTGTATAAACTTAGTTAAGTAATAATAGAACCCACAGCGTACGCTGTGAGGAAAATGTTCGATCGGGATGTAAATATGGTTAAGTGATAATAGAATCTTGTTATTTCTCTGTTAATTAACCTCTTCCTGCTTGGTTTGCATTAGATTATGGTTATCTTTGTCGCATTAGGGGTAGATATAGTGTTGGTGTTGAACATATAGTTAAGGTTGGTTGTGATTCGCTTTTCTATTTGTGTTCTTATGGCATTAGGACACAGTATCTTCATTTTGAGCAGATGTTACAGCAGCGTTGTGGCTCGTTTTCAAATTGTTACATTTTGCATTATTGGCCGGAAACTTTATTGATATATAAACTGACCGGAAGGTTTATTAATATAAAACAGAGAAGACATGGGAACAGAAGGAATCATTGATAAATACGTAAATCCGTATACCGATTTCGGCTTTAAATTGCTTTTTGGAACGGCAATGAACAAGGATCTGTTAATCAGCTTCCTGAATGCCTTGCTGTTCAGAGGCGAGGATGAAGAGATCAAGGATGTCACCTATCTTAATCCGGAGAATCTTGGAACACAGGAATACGACCGCCGTGCCGTATTTGACGTATATTGCGAGAACGAGAAGGGCGAGAAGTTTCTGGTTGAGATGCAGCGCGGTGAACAGCTGTTCTTCAAGGACCGTAGCGTCTATTACTCCACTTTCCCTATCCGCGAACAGGGTGTACGAGGAGAATGGAATTACAAGTTGAAGGCCGTTTATGTAGTGGGCATTCTCAATTTCTCCTTTGACAAATCGGATGAGGAGTACTTCCATCACGAGGTGAAGCTCGTGGACCTTCATACTAACAAGGTATTCTATGAAAAACTGACTTTTGTCTATCTCGAGATGCCCAAGTTCAATAAGACCGAAAAAGAGCTGGAGGGCATGTTCGACAAGTGGCTGTTCGTCCTGCGCAATCTGTCCTCCCTGTTTGAACGTCCCAAGGCCTTGCAAAACAGAATCTTTGACCGTCTCTTTGAAACTGCCGAGATCGCCAAGTTCACCAAAATGGAATTGAACGAGTACTGGGACAGCCTGAAGAATTACCGTGACTGGTATAGTGTCTTATCCACAGCGGAAAAGAAAGGATTGGAAATGGGGATGGAGAAAGGGATAGCAGAAGGAATGGAAAAAGGAATAGTAAAAGGTAGAGAGGAGGGCCTTGAAGAGGGTCTTGAAAAAGGACGTATTGAAGAAAAAAGAGAAAACGCTCGTAAGCTAAAAAGAATAGGTGTATCTACAGATATTATATCTCAGGCGACCGAACTTTCAAAAGAAGAAATAGATAATTTAATGTAAGCCTTAGGTCATCTGGCAAAGGTTACAGCTAAAGTTCTTTACAAGAATCGTGGCCCAGTTTGAAACAAATAGCATTCAAATTTGTCGGTTTTATGTTTTATTCCTATTTTTGTTTGAAATCACAACGTTATTTACATGAAACGGATTGTTTACATCACGGCCGGTTTGGTGCTTTGGGCACTGATGTTGAGCGCTTGCCGTACTTCGGCCGTACAAATGAAAGAGGAACAGAATATGGGAGATCAAATGATTATAAAGACACCGGTACGGGGAGGGGGTACTGCTGTCAGTTCTCCCAGCGTGTTTGTGTATAAGACTAAAGGCGATTATTCTCATTTGGTCCCGGTACTGATGGATGATTCCCGTACACAGATTCTGTCTTATCCACATCCGCGTGATCTTTTTATCGGGGGAAAACTCTGCTTGCCGACTCTTCTGAATGATGGCTATTGGTTGGATAACAGGGGGATAGGCCGGAATGTCGCTTTCCTTTCTTATACCTACGAAGAGTATAGCCGGTTGTCGGCAGCTCCCTCTATGGAGGAGCTGATTGCGCATATCCAAGACAAAGACCCTATCACCGAATGGCATGAATGTGGGCGGCGGGCAGACTATAAAAATATCGTTTCCGAATTAAATAAGCTTATAGAACAAGGCTTTCTGCAAAAATAAGTATATATTTGCGCACATATTATATACGAGAAATAAAGAATGAAAGAATTTGTGATCTCCGAAGCCCAGGTCGAAACAGCAGTACTTGTCGGTCTTATTACGCAAACCCAGGATGAGCGTAAAACGAATGAGTATCTTGACGAACTGGCATTCCTTGCCGAGACGGCTGGGGCGGAAGTTGTGAAAAAGTTTACCCAAAAGTTACCGGCTGCCAATTCTGTGACTTATGTGGGAAAAGGAAAACTGGAAGAGATAAAGGAGTATATCCTGAATGAAGAAGAGAATGAACGGGAAGTCGGAATGGTCATCTTTGACGATGAACTTTCGGCTAAACAAATACGTAACATCGAAGCGGAACTGAAAGTCAAGATTTTGGACCGAACTTCGCTTATCCTCGATATATTCGCAATGCGTGCACAGACTGCCAATGCGAAAACACAAGTGGAACTGGCTCAGTATAAGTATATGCTTCCCCGGTTGCAACGTTTGTGGACTCACCTTGAACGACAGGGCGGTGGCTCCGGATCGGGTAGTGGAAAAGGCGGTTCGGTGGGACTTCGTGGCCCCGGTGAAACTCAGCTCGAGATGGACCGCCGTATCATATTGAACCGTATGTCATTGTTGAAAGAGCGTTTGGCGGAAATTGACAAACAAAAATCTACCCAGCGGAAAAATCGGGGTAGAATGATTCGTGTGGCTCTTGTGGGATATACCAATGTCGGTAAGTCGACCATGATGAACCTGCTTGCAAAAAGTGAAGTGTTTGCCGAAAATAAACTCTTTGCAACCCTCGATACCACCGTACGCAAGGTTATAATTGACAATTTGCCTTTCCTGTTATCCGATACGGTTGGGTTTATCCGCAAATTGCCGACAGACCTTGTAGACTCTTTCAAGTCTACCCTCGATGAGGTGCGTGAAGCGGATTTGCTGTTGCACGTGGTCGATATTTCACATCCCAGCTTTGAAGAACAGATAGAGGTAGTGAATAAAACTCTGGCCGATATCGGTGGCGCCGGGAAACCAATGATACTTATATTCAATAAAATAGACGCTTATACCTACGTGGAGAAAGCGGCAGACGACCTTACCCCCAGAACAAAAGAAAACTTAACACTCGAAGAACTGATGAAGACGTGGATGGCAAAAATGGAAGATAATTGCCTGTTCATTTCCGCCCGCGAACGAATCAATATAGAAGAACTGAAGAGTGTAGTTTATAAACGCGTAAAAGAGTTACACGTGCAGAAGTATCCCTATAATGATTTCCTTTATCAGACTTACGAAGAAGAGGAATAATTATTCAACGTGCCAATATGCCAATGTGCCAATTGTCCGGACGAGGTATTAACAGATAATATAGTGCGGGCAATTGCCATAGAGGTGCATTGTTGTATCGGTACATTATTATATTACTTGCATTATGGGAAAAATTTACAGAAGATTGACTGAAGATGAAATCCTTCAGTTAAAAAGTCAGTCGTGTCTGGCGGATGATTGGGAAAAAGTATTTGTATCAGAGGGATTTACTACCGAGTATGTTCATCACACCCGCTTTTCGGGTGAAGTAAAGTTAGGGGCTTTTCAGACAGATTTTACGTTGCCGGGTGGAATAAAAAAACATGCCGGACTACGCCATGTGACACTGCACAATGTGACAGTAGGAGACAACTGCTGCATTGAAAATATCCAGAACTACATTGCAAATTACGAGATCGGGGATAATTCATTTATTGAAAATGTAGATATTATTTTGGTAGATGGACGTACGACTTTCGGCAATGGAGTGGAAGCGGCTGTGCTCAATGAGACAGGAGGTCGGGAGGTGCTGATCAATGACAAGCTTTCTGCACATCAGGCTTATATCCTGGCTTTGTATCGCCATCGTCCGGAGTTGATAAACCGCATGAAGGAGATTACCGATTATTATTCCAACAAACACGCTTCTACGGTGGGGACAATCGGAAATCATGTGACGATACTTAATACCGGTTCTATTAAAAATGTGCGGATAGGTGATTATTGTCATATTTGCGGTACGTGCCGTTTGTCAAACGGAAGTATTAACAGCAACGCAGTGGCGCCGGTTCATATCGGGCATGGAGTGATTTGTGATGATTTTATTATTTCTTCCGGCTCACACGTGGATGACGGGGTGATGCTGACCCGCTGTTTTGTGGGACAAGCTTGCCAGTTGGGGCATAATTATTCGGCTTCCGATTCTTTGTTTTTCAGTAATTGCCAGGGAGAGAATGGGGAAGCTTGTGCTATTTTTGCCGGTCCTTATACGGTGACACACCATAAATCGACCTTGCTGATTGCCGGTATGTTTTCGTTTATGAATGCCGGTTCCGGTTCCAATCAGAGTAACCACATGTATAAACTCGGCCCCATTCACCAAGGTACGTTGGAGCGTGGAGCCAAAACCACTTCGGACTCTTATATTCTCTGGCCGGCGCGTGTAGGCGCATTTTCATTGGTGATGGGGCGTCACGTGAACCATGCCGATACATCCAACCTACCGTTTTCTTACCTGATCGAGCAGCAGAATACCACTTTTCTCGTGCCGGGCGTGAACCTGCGAAGTGTGGGTACCATTCGTGACGCTCAGAAATGGCCCAAACGTGATAAACGTAAAGATCCGAACAAACTCGATTATATTAACTATAACTTGTTGAGCCCGTATACGATTCAGAAGATGTTTAAAGGGCGTTTCATCCTGAAAGAGCTGAAACGGGTATCAGGGGAGACCTCTGAAACTTACTCTTACCAAAGTGCCAAGATTAAGAATTCGTCTTTGAATAACGGTATTCGGTATTATGAGACAGCCATTCATAAATTTCTTGGTAATTCTATTATCAAACGTCTTGAAGGTATTAATTTCCAGAGCAACGAGGAAATTCGCCAGCGTCTGAAACCGGATACGGAAATCGGTTTGGGAGAATGGGTCGACATCTCCGGACTGATTGCTCCGAAGAGTGAAATAGAGAAATTGATGGACGGGATAGAAAGTGGTGAAATTAACCGTCTGAAAGAGATAAATGCCCGTTTTGCCGAGATGCACAACAATTACTACACCTATGAGTGGACGTGGGCTTATAATAAGATTCAGGAATTCTACGGCCTCGATCCGGAAACAATTACCGCCAAAGATATTATCTATATTGTAAATTCTTGGAAAGAAGCGGTTGTCGGGTTGGATCGTATGGTGTATAACGATGCACGTAAGGAATTCTCCATGTCATCAATGACCGGTTTTGGAGCCGACGGATCGCGAGATGAGATGAAACTTGATTTTGAACAGGTCCGCGGAGATTTTGAAAGCAATCCGTTTGTGACTGCCGTGTTGAAGCATATCGATGATAAGACTGCGCTGGGCGATGAGCTGATAAATCGTATCGGGCAGTTGGGGTAACTGTTTATCTTTTTTAGTTCTCCATTTTTCTGTACTTCGAAAAACTATTGTTACCTTTGCCACACTAACTAACATTACGTAATAAAAAGTAAAAATATGGCAACACCTCCGTTTAAGTATCAGCCCATGTTTGAGCATGGTGAAGATAAGACTGAGTATTATCTGCTTACAAAGGACTATGTATCGGTAAGCGAGTTTGAAGGAAATCCGATTCTGAAAGTAGCGAAAGAGGGTCTGACAGCTATGGCAAATGCTGCATTCCGTGATGTGTCGTTCATGCTTCGCCGTTCTCATAACGAACAGGTAGCGAAGATATTGAGTGATCCGGAAGCAAGCGAGAATGACAAATATGTAGCACTTACTTTTCTTCGCAATGCGGAAGTGGCATCCAAAGGTGTACTTCCTTTCTGCCAGGACACCGGTACAGCCATTGTTCACGGTGAGAAAGGACAGCAGGTATGGACCGGATATTCCGACGAAGAAGCCCTTTCACTGGGTGTTTACAAGACTTATACGGAAGAGAACCTGCGCTATTCGCAGAATGCTCCCTTGACGATGTACGATGAAGTGAATACCAAATGTAACCTGCCTGCCCAGATCGATATTGAAGCAACGGAAGGTATGGAATACAGATTCCTTTGCGTAACCAAAGGTGGTGGATCTGCCAATAAAACTTATCTGTATCAGGAAACAAAGGCTATTTTGAATCCGGCTACATTGGTTCCGTTCTTGGTTGAGAAAATGAAAACTCTCGGTACGGCAGCTTGTCCTCCTTATCACATCGCATTCGTAATCGGCGGTACTTCTGCAGAAAAGAACCTGCTGACTGTGAAATTGGCTTCTACCCATTATTATGATGAGTTGCCCACTACGGGTAATGAGTACGGCCGTGCTTTCCGTGATATCGAACTTGAAAAACAGGTGCTCGAAGAAGCTCATAAGATCGGTCTCGGTGCACAGTTCGGCGGTAAGTATCTGGCACACGATGTACGTATCATCCGTCTGCCTCGTCACGGTGCGTCATGTCCTGTCGGTTTGGGAGTTTCCTGCTCTGCCGACCGTAACATCAAATGTAAAATCAATAAGGATGGTATCTGGATTGAAAAACTCGATGATAATCCGGGCAGTCTGATTCCTGAAGAACTCCGCAATGCTGGTGAGGGTAACGTTGTGAAGATCGATTTGAACCGTCCGATGCCGGAGATTTTGAAAGAGTTGACTAAATATCCGGTGGCTACCCGTTTGTCGCTGAACGGTACGATCATCGTAGGACGTGACATTGCTCATGCCAAATTGAAAGAGCGTCTGGACCGTGGTGAAGATCTGCCTCAATATATCAAAGACCATCCTATTTATTATGCCGGTCCGGCAAAGACCCCTGCCGGTATGGCTTGCGGCTCTATGGGGCCGACTACTGCCGGACGTATGGACCCGTATGTAGACCTGTTCCAAAGTCACGGCGGCAGTATGATTATGCTTGCTAAAGGTAACCGTAGCCAGCAGGTGACGGATGCTTGCAAGAAATACGGTGGCTTCTATCTCGGTTCTATCGGTGGTCCGGCTGCTATCCTTGCTCAGAATAATATTAAGAGCATCGAATGCGTGGAGTATCCCGAATTGGGTATGGAAGCTATCTGGAAGATCGAAGTGGAGGATTTCCCGGCATTTATCCTGGTCGATGATAAAGGCAATGACTTCTTCAAACAGATTAAACCGCGTTGCGCCGGTGGAAGTTGCAACGGCAAATAACATTCATATTGCATTGTTGTACGACCGGTAACGGTTGAAATAATTTTAGGCATCTGTATCTTATTTTATTGAGTACAGATGCCCTTTCTATTTATAATATCCGTATGCTGACAATACAAGTACTATTATCACATCGTCTTTGATACGGTAAACAAGACGATGTTCATTGTTGATTCTCCGTGACCAGGTTTCCTCTTGATAATGTTTCAGCATTTCAACTTGCCCGGTGCCAGTAGAAGGATGTTGTTTCAATTCCAGTAGAAGTTTCTCTAGTTTTTTTAGTAACGCTTTGTTGCCGTTTTTTTTATGTTTCTTAATATCATCCAGTGCCTCTTGTGTAAACTCCAATTCATATTCAATCATAAATCAAGTAATTTTTTAAGGTCATCATCAGTTGATATCCTCAACACTTTACCTTCTTTAACCTGTTGAATAGAACGGTCAATCTTTTCGTAGAACTCTTCCTCTGTCATACAAATATCACTATTTGTCACAGGAACGAGCTTATATGAACGATCTTTTCCTCTTTGGACAATTACTTGTTCTCCATTGTCAACCGAGTCGAAGTATTTCTTCTGGTTTTCTCTAAATTCTCTACTACTTATAACTAACATGGTATTATGTATTTTAATTCGAAACAAAGATAGGGAAAAAATCCATGCGTACGAATTTGGTACATTGAATTATTGTTGTTTAGCACGACTTTCATTTTAAAACTTTTTCAATAGAGTCTAATGGTCTCTATTGTGCTGTCGCATTTACCGTGTAGAAGAACTCATAACGGACAAAGAGAAATTTTAAATACTTTATATATTGATGATTACCTCTCCAATTTCTTCTTCCACTCTTCGTACTTTGCCAAAACTTTCAGACCTCCATTGTTGTACCAACTATAGCCATTACGGCGTTCATAACCGATTTCGGAGATATCATATTTCTTAATTCCATCGCGGTCGCTGAAGAAAGGGCGGTTGGTCTCTAATTCATAGAAGCGGGCCCACAGCGGTTCACAATCCGTACAAGGTACCATCCGGTAATCTTTCTTGCCATCAGCATTGGTGAAATACTCTTTCTTTATATTTTTTATTTCTGACTTTTTAAACCATTCGATGGCAGCATCAACGGAAGCTATTATTTCCGGAGTCGGTTTAGACAAAGACATAAGAAAGAGTACGATATCATCTGATTCTTGTCCGCTTAAAGAAGGAAGCTCGTAGGCACGTGCTTTGGCGGGAGCAAGCGTTTCGCGGTCATGCTGTGCACACCATACGGTGAGTTTGCCATTTTGTTTAACCTGAGTTTTCAAAATGCAGTCCACTCCTTTATCCAAGGCAGTCTGTGCTTGTTGTCGTGCCGCATCGGGAATGAAAGTATAGGGAGCTTTCTCTTTGGTTATATCTCTCAAAAGTTTCATTACATTGATCATGGCGTCATCATTGTATGTGATATGGATGTAATATCCCTTGGGACGTGGATAGAATTGTGGCCACCCTCCATTCTCGTACTGGGCTTCGAAGAGATATTGCAGTCCGCGGAGGAAGGCGTCTTTGTACTTCTCATCTTGAGTTGCCAGATAGATACGGGCCAGATAATTCATTTCTGTAATGGTGGCACCGTTGTCGATCGTACTTGAATTTACATCCTTTTTCATCTTGAGAGCATTCTTGCGTTCCTGCTCTGTCAGTTCCACCGGCATATAGATATTTTTGGGCCACCCTCCGGTGACTTGCTGATACAGTAACACGTTGTCGGCGATACGGACAGCTTCCGGCGTTTTGAAAAATGCGTCGTCAAATTTCGGTGCGATCTTTACCCAGTCTTTATATGGGTGTTTTTCTTTATAGTTGGTGTCTGTCTGGGCAGAAATACCTGTCAGAAAGAAGCATGACAGGGCGATTAATAAAATTTTCTTCATGGTTTGCTGTTGCTTATTAGCTTATTGTATGCGGCAAAGATAGAGGAAACAAGAGGGAAAGAGGGGTAAAAATTGTTCTATGTGGAAGAAAAAATGATTAATCATTTATCACTAACCCCTATTCCATGTATTTCAACACCTTGCCGCTAATCTGTAGGAGTGAGATCTCGCACAGTTTTGTATCATATTCAGCAGAGAGTATCCGTTCTTCGGCATCCAGCAGGCTCTTTTGAGCTTCACGCATTTCGATACCGGCGAGGTCACCGAGCATATAACGTTCCATGGCTATCTCGTGGTTCTCTTTGGCAGCGATAAGATTTTGGCGTTCCAGATTGAGTAGTTGCAAGTTATTGCGATAAGCTTGCCACAGGTTACTGATGTCTGCCCGTAATGCCTGTT
The DNA here is from genome assembly GCA_958477465.1 of uncultured Bacteroides sp. Lineage (GTDB taxonomy): Bacteria > Bacteroidota > Bacteroidia > Bacteroidales > Bacteroidaceae > Bacteroides. The sequence continues at coordinate 105,283 of CAUEFX010000003.1, read as the reverse complement.
CCAACTCTTGACGCTGCAGACGGGAGTTTTTTACGGCAATGCTGGCATTACGCTTTTCACGCCGGCGGTTTCCGTCGAATATATTAAAACCGATGGTCAGTCCGCCATTGAATCCCAGGTTTCCCCGTTGACTGTTGGCAGCTATGTCGTATTTATTGAGAGTATATCCGTAACCGGTGTTCAGTTTCAGATACGGGTAATTGCGTGAATTTACTTTTTTATAGTCCAGTTGGGCAATGGTAGTATTCTGATCGGCTTTCAGTAAAGACGCATTGGTTTGCAACGTGGCATTCCATAGCTCCTCAAAGTTCAGTTGGGCGTTTACCTTGATGATGGAGTCTTCGATGAAGAGCGGCTGGTCTACATCCGCGTTTGCCATCAGTTCATTCAGGTTGATACGGGAGGTATGCAGTAACTCTTGTTGTTTCATATATTTGGCGCTGTCTGCATTGAAGTCTACTTTGGCTTGCTGATAGTCGAGGCGGGAGAAGTTACCGATATGATAGCGCTCTTCCACGATACGGAGACGTTCTTTAGACAGTTTTACGGCATAGTGCAGATTGGCAAGGCGTATTTTTTGCTGGACAAAGTTATAGTATTCGGCAGCAAGGCTGGCCACAAAGTCTTCGATGGCTATGCGGGTATTTGTTTCGCCTTGCAGCTCCAGTTCTTTGAGCTTTTGGTAGTTGGCCTGAATGTTGAAGCCGTCGAAAATGGTCCAGTTGAGATTAAGCCCCACATTGATTGTCTGATCGAATATGCCGTTCTCTTTGATTGTTTCTCCGCTTTCGCGGACTTTCGTTCGGGTGTTGTCCACCGTCCCTTTGTATCCGGCACTGAAATCGAGCGTAGGCAGATAACCGGCATTTCCCAACGTTGCATTGTTTTTGCTGACCTGCTCTTCATTGTGGGTGATGCGCAGAGAATAGTTATTTTGCAGTCCTTCTTCCAGACAGGACTTTAAAGTATATACCTGTTTCTGGGCCTGTCCGGTGAGGAACAGGCTGCAGACGATAGCGAGCATTAAGATTCGTTTCATGATTCTCTTAACTTATTACGGTTCGTTGAAATATAACTGTATATGGCAGGGACGATGTACATCGTCATCAGTGTAGAGATCAGCATGCCGCCTACTACTGCCGTACCCATGGCGATACGCTGGTTGCAGCCTTCACTGGTGGCAAAGGCAAGCGGTATCAGTCCCAGTATGGTAGATGCACTCGTCATCAGGATAGGGCGCAGACGCTGCAAGGAAGCATCTTTGATGGCATTCATCTTATCTTCACCGCTTTCCTGTTTCTGGTTGGCGAACTCTACGATAAGGATACCGTTCTTTGCCACCAGTCCGATGAGCATGATAATACCGATCTGGCTGAAGATATTCATCGTTATCCCACCGAAGTACATGAATATCAGTGCGCCGGCAATGGCGAGAGGCACAGTCAGCATTACGATTAGCGGGTCTTTGAAACTTTCGAACTGAGCGGCCAGAATCAGATAGATCAGGAATATAGCCAATATGAAAGCAAACATCAGGCTTGATGAACTTTCGCGATACTCTTTGGAGTCTCCGGTCAGTGCGGTACGGAAGGAGTCGTCCAATGTCTCTTTGGCTATCTTATCCATTTCGTCCAGCCCCTGTCCGATGGTTTTTCCTTCTGCCAGTCCGGCAGAAACCGTTGCCGACACAAAACGATTGTAACGATACAGTTTCGGAGGAGCGATACCGTTTGTCAGTTCTATAAGGTTATCGAGCTGTACCATATCCCCCTTGTCGCTTCGCACGTAGATGGCTTTCAGATCGGCGGGCTTATTGCGTTGCTGGCGGTTGATCTCACCTAAAATTTCGTATTGCTTCCCGTTCATGTAGAAGTATCCCATGCGTTGTCCGCTCAGACCATATTGAAGGGTCTGGGCTATGTTGCGGGTACTGACTCCCATGATACCGGCTTTATCGCGGTTAATGTTGATGCGGGCTTCGGGCTTGCTGAACTTCAAATCGACATCGGCCATCTGGAATACCGGATTCTCGTAAACCTTTGCCATAAAAACCGGCAATACCTCTTGCAGCTTTTCCAAATTGGTGGCTTGCAATACATATTGCACCGGCATACCACCACGGCGTCCGCCGAAAGAGGAGGACTGCTGCACGAAAGAGCGCGCCATCGTCTTCTTCTGTACGGCTTTTGATAGTTTTTCGGCTACGTCCATCTGGGAGTAATCGCGGTCTTTCATGTCTTTCAGGGTGATACGTACATTGCCGTTACCGCTCGAAACACGGGCTGTCACGGATTTCGCATCGGGAATGATCGAGTCGACCAGGTCATTGATGCTCTCCGTATAATCCCGAATCGACTCGTAGGTCACGCCTTCCGCTCCACGTGTGTTTATACTGATTTGCGAGCGGTCTTCAAGCGGTGCCATTTCTGCTGGGATGTGTCCCCACAGGAAGATGATGATGCCGATGGTGACGGCGATGACCGGAAGTGCCAACCAACGCTTTTTCAGGAAAGCTGCCAGCGAACGGCTGTAAATGCGGTTCATCCCTTCGAAAAAAGGTTCTGTCTTCCTATAAAACCAATTCTGCTTTTCACGCTTTATCAATAGCTTGGTGGCAAGCATCGGTGTAAATGTCAATGCGGCAAAAGAAGAAATGATTACCGATCCCGAGATGACCAGACTGAACTCACGGAAGAGTTTTCCTGTCATGCCGTCCATGAATACGATGGGGAAGAATACGGCCACCAGCGTGATGGTGGTGGAGATCACGGCAAAGAAAATCTCTTTTGCTCCCTCGATACCGGCCTCTTTAGGTGTCATTCCTTGTTCGATACGCACATAGATATTCTCCGTCATTACAATGGCATCGTCTACCACAAGTCCCACCGATAGTACGACGGCAAGCATCGAAAGTACATTGATGGAAAATCCCGCCAGATACATGACGAAAAAGGCACCGATCAATGAAACGGGAATCACGATACAAGGCACGAGAGTCACACGCCAGTCGCGTAAAAAAAGGAAAATGATGATGATGACCAATATGAACGCTTCGTATACAGTCTGTTCGACTTCATCGATGGAAGCGCGGATAAATTTGGTACTGTCGAACCCGTAATTGTAATGCACGTCTTCGGGAAGGTCTTTCTGCATCCTTTCCATACGGTCATACACGGCATCGGCGATTTTGATATGGTTGGCTCCCGGTTGGGGGATGACTACCACACCTACCATCGGGACGCCGTTCATCTTCATGTAGCTCTTTATATCTGCCGGCCCTAACTCGGCGCGGCCGATATCACTGAAACGTATAATCTGGTTGTTGTCTTCCTTGATGATCAGGTCATTGAATTCGTCTGCCGTATGCATCAAGCCTAAAGTGCGGATTGTCAGCTCTATCGTATTTCCCTCGATACTGCCTGAGGGAAGTTCTACATTCTCCTTGTCGACAGCATTCTTTACGTCTATGGGAGTGATGCCGTAACCGGACATCTTGATCGGATCGAGCCACAGACGCATGGAGTAGCGTTTTTCACCCCAGATGGATACACTGCTCACATCGGCGATAGTCTGAAGTTGCTCTTTCACGGTGAGGTCGGCTATCTCACTCAGTTCCAGCAATGAACGCCTTTCGCTCTGGAGGGCTACCATTAGTATCGGCATGGCGTCGGCATCTGCTTTCGATACGGTGGGAGGGTCGCAGTCGCGGGGAAGATAACGTTGTGCACGCGATACTTTGTCGCGCACGTCATTGGCTGCGGTTTCCAAGTCGACGGACAGTTCGAACTCCACGGTAATACGGCATTGCCCCTGCTGGCTGACGCTTGACAGCGAGCGGATGCCGGGGATTCCGTTGATGTTCTGTTCCAACGGCTCGGTAATCTGGTTTTCGATAACATCGGCATTGGCACCGGGATAGGAGCAGGATACCGAAATGATGGGATTGTCTACCGACGGATATTCACGGACACCGAGATAGCTGTATCCGATGAACCCGAAGAGCAGGATGATGAGCGTTAATACCGTCGATAATACCGGCCGGCGTATACTTAATTCGGATATATTCATAAGGCGGCGGGTTTAATCGATGTTATCAAGAGTTACCGGCAATCCGGTACGGAGCTGCAAGGTTCCCGAAGTGATAATCGTATCGCCGGCTTGCAATCCCCGCAATACTTGTACTTCTGCTTCGGTACGGATACCGGTCGATATTTCCACCGGTTGCGCTTTCCCGTTTTTGTAAAGGTATATTTTGTCTTTGCCCATTTCCGGAATGATTGCTTCCGATGGTACAGCGATGGCATCCGGAATCTCCTCTTTCTTCAGGTGGACACTGACGTACCGGCCCGGAAGTATACTTCCGCTGCTGTTCGGATAGAGTGCACGTACGGTGAGGGTGTGCATATCACTGATTTTGGATTCTGTGGCATATACTTTGGCAGGAAATCCGTCCAGCTTTCCTTCCAGATTAAAAATCAGGTTCGCCCCTTTTTTAATCTCTCCGGCATAACGTTCCGGAACAGAAAATTCTACTTTCAAGGGGGAAATCTTTGTAAGTTTGGCTACAACGGTGTTGGGGGAGGCGTATGCCCCGACGCTGACTTGGCGCAAACCGATGACCCCGTCGAACGGTGCGCGGAGTTCCGTCAGTGCGATGTTGGCTTTTACGATGTCTATATCGGCATTCAGGGTAGCCAGCTCTGTCTTTACCTGTTCGTAAGCCTCTTTACTTACGGCATCCCTTTCGAGCAGTGCATTCTGGCGGAATACGCGGTCTTCCGCCAGTTTCAGTTGGGAAACAAGGCGTTGCAGTTGGGCTTGCAGTTGCCGGTCGTTGACCTTGGCCAATAGTTGTCCTTTCCGGACGGTGCTGCCTTCGTCGAAGTTTATTTCTACAATCTTTCCGGATGTCTCGAATGAGAGGTCTACCTCCTCATCCGGTAGCAGACTGCCGCTGATGCGGATTTCATCCGTGAGCAGTTGCGGCCTGATCACCCGTGCATTTACATTTAGGATTCTTTTACTCCCAGCCTGGGTTTTGATCACTTTATCGGCAGCTGCCAATTCTTCATTATGTTTAGGCATTTGAGAGTAGATGCCGCCTCCTATTAATCCGGCACCTACAAAAATGATAATACCCCACTTGATTCTCTTGTCCATGTATGTTTTATGTTATATAGGTACCTGTGACAGTGCACCTGTTCGGTATAGCAAATTGATAATCTTGTAATTTAGACAGGAGTATGGCAGAATAGTTTAATATGTGCAGCGTGAAAAAGAGTTAATAGTTCAGATTCTGTTTAGGGGCTGTTTAAATTTAACTCAGCATTCTTTTGAGAGTTATTTTAGAGGCCGAAAATAAACCCAAAAGAAGTTGATAAAACTTTTAAAGGGAATTTTTTAACAGACTCTATAAGATTTCTTCTGTACAGATTAGGAATCAAGGCTGCTATTTAGTAGGCTGCGCGGTATTTTCCTTCCTCTTTATCTTCGAGCATATTGAGGTAAGAGGTATAGCGTGATTCGCTGATATAGTGCTGCTCTACGGCTTGTCTTACTGCACACCCCGGTTCCTGGCGATGGGTGCAGTTGTTGTACTTGCAGTCAGCGGAATATTGGAATATCTCGGGGAAGTAATGTCCTATTTCTTCTTCTTCCATGTCGAATGTTCCGAACCCTTTAATCCCCGGAGTGTCTATGATATATCCTCCTTCTTCAACGGGAAACATTTCGGAGAAGGTAGTGGTATGCATTCCTTTGTTGTGATAAGCCGATATCTCTGCCGTTTTGACTTCCTGCCCCGGAAGTATGGCATTGATGAGTGTGGACTTTCCTACCCCCGAATGTCCGGAGAAGAGCGTGATCCGTCCTTTTAATTCTTTTATAATGGCGTCGATTCCTTCTTTGTTTTTAGCGGAAATTTTGAGACAGGGATAGCCGATATGGGTATAAAGGTTAATGAGACTGTCCAGGTAATGAAGTTCATCTTCGTCGTAGGCATCAACTTTGTTGAATACCAGTTTGACAGGTATGCGATAGGCCTCGGCCGAAGCTAAAAAACGATCGATAAAGATGGTGGATGTCTCGGGGTAATTGATTGTCACCACCAGCATACATTGGTCAAGGTTGGCGGCGAGAATATGCGATTGTTTGGAGAGATTCGAAGACCGGCGGATGATATAATTCTTTCTGTCTTCTATTTCGTTAATAAATGCAGTACCTTCCTGGTTCAGTATAATCTGCACCCGGTCGCCCACTGCCACAGGATTTGTGCTCCGTATTCCTTTCAGGCGGAAATTCCCTTTTATCTTACACTCGATAAGTTGCCCGTCATCCGTTCTGACCTGATACCAGCTTCCTGTATTCTTTATAACTAATCCACGCATATTATGTAGTTGAAAGTTTTCTATCTGTTGAAAGTCTTTTTATTCGCTGATAGTTGTCAATCATCAATAGTTGATAGTTGCCAATCAATCGAAAGTCCTTATCAGTTGAAAATTCTTGACCTTCAACTGATAAGGGTTTTCAGCAGAACAGCGTTGCCAACCGGTTTTACACTGTCATTATCTCTTTATCCTTTTCGGCCAACATATCATCGATTTGCTTGATATACTTATCATGAATCTTTTGCAGTTTGGCTTCGGCGTTCTTTTGTTCATCTTCAGCGAGACCTTCCTTTACCGCTTTTTTCAGTGCGTCTATACCGTCACGGCGTGCATTACGTACACTTACTTTGGCTGTTTCGCCTTCGGCTTTACATTGTTTTGCCAATTGTTTACGGCGCTCTTCTGTCAATGGAGGAATACCGATGCGGATGATTTCCCCATTGTTTTCGGGCATGATGCCCAGGTCGGAGTCAATGATTGCCTTTTCGATTACACGGAACATGCTTTTGTCCCACGGCTTGATCGTGATGCTACGCGCATCCGGTGTCGTTACGGCTGCTACGTTACTAATCGGCACCATGCTTCCGTAAGAGTCTACACGGATTCCGTCCAATAGTCTCGTACTTGCTTTTCCGGCGCGGATATGAGCCAAAGCCTCTTCCAGGTACATGACGGCCATATCCATTTTCTCTTGTGAATCGTTGATACAAGTCTTAACGTCTATCATATCTTTTAATTTTTATAGTTTTGCTATTTTCACTGAATATAGAACAAAAGTAGGTTATTTTTTGCTTATCTGCAAATATGCTGTTAATTATGCACCACTGTGCCGATTTCTTTTCCGTCGATGACTTTCTTCAGATTTCCTACAGTATCCATATCGAATACTACAATCGGCAGATTGTTTTCTTTGCACATACAAGTGGCTGTGAGATCCATTACTTTCAGACCGCGCTTCAACACTTCATCGTAGGTGATGTCATTGAATTTGGTGGCAGTCGGGTCTTTTTCCGGATCGGCCGTATAAATACCGTCTACCCGTGTGCCTTTCAGCATGACGTCGGCTTCTATTTCGATGCCGCGGAGAGAAGAACCCGTATCGGTAGTAAAGAAAGGATTGCCGGTTCCGGCAGACATAATCACGATTTCTCCGGCTTCCATATATTCAATGGCTTTCCATTTGCTGTAGAATTCGCCTATCGGTTCCATACGGATAGCTGTCAGTACGCGGGCTTTCACGTCGGCTGCCACCAATGCCGAGCTGAGGGCGAGGCTGTTCATCACGGTAGCCAGCATCCCCATCTGATCTCCTTTTACACGGTCGTATCCCTTACCGGCACCGGTCAATCCGCGAAAGAAGTTACCTCCGCCGATTACAATACCTATCTGCACTCCTTGTTCGTGGATCTCTTTGATTTGCATGGCATATTCAGCCAGCCTCTTTTCATCGATGCCGCTTTTCTTTTCTCCCATCAGGCTTTCACCGCTGAGCTTCAATAGAATTCTCTTGTATTTTGTCATAAGATATATATTTATTAAATAACACTTAACAGCGTATTGTTACAGGCAATCAGTCCTTGCCATAAAGTCTACAAATATACACATTCAATTTTGACAATGCCAAAATTTGGGTAATCAAAATGTTACTATGGGTGCTGAAACCACGGTTCTTTCATTTAAAACGCTTTTATGAAGTAAAAAGGCGTTTTGAGAGGTTGCCACATTTACCGGGGAAAAAAGTTCATTGCAGACAAAAATGGAACGGGCGTTTGATTGTGGCAGAGGTGGACACTGTTGTTGAAATACACCGCCGGATAATAGAAGCACACGGCCGGACTTCTTCGAAAAAAAAAGTACTTTTACAAAATGTCAATATGATATTTTAGTTGATGCAGAATTCCGTTATTAAAGTAGAGGATGGGGTTGAAACTAAAAATCGTCTGCATTTTCATATAAAATATTTCCCAAAGACACCAAAATGGTTGAATCGTTATGGTAAAGATTCTCGTTTCTGTATTTAGCTTTCAATTTGTCTTAAAAATATACATATATTATTCTTTATTCTATTTTAAAACAGTCTGAATTCAGTCTGCTGTTAGCATAAAAAGTCCACCCGACAAGACAAAATATAGTTTCCCCCTAGAGATTCTTATGGTTTCTCGTAGAGGAACGAGTCGTTCCTCTACGAGAAACTGAAGCTTTCAACCGGGTAAAAGTGCATTAATCTGCTGGGTAAAAGTGCATATTTATCCTCTTTTATCTGGAAATATGCAGGAAAAAGTGCATTTAATCCATCTTTTTATGCACTTTTTTCTCTATTTGCCGCTTTTAAATTGAAGTGTATGTTAGCAAAAAACACGATATGAGGAATTTATGTCAGTTTATTCGCATATCTTGTAACTTTTATCCATATCTCTGGCCTTTTTACGGTGGAGAGAAAGACGTTTTCTCCAGCGAGGGACGGCGGAATAAATAGTCCGAGCCAAAATGGGGGAATGAGGTTGGAAATAGGATAAAGGTTGAATCTTTAATCGTTGGATTTTTTTCATTTTACTTAATTTTTCCCTATTTTTGTGTTCATAACAGAAAATTCAGGATGTTTGTAAATCAACTGTTTGCTGATGGTTAATTTACGGAAATATCGGAGAATCTGATATATTCCCACTTCTATTTGGAGGGGAAGTTTTAGTTAGGTATATAATTTGATTACTGATTGATGGTCGATTTTGAAACGTTTTATATAACTTGGTATTCGCGGGCGGTGTACTTTGCTACAGAATATGTGTCATCCGAGTCTGATGCTGAGAATATAGTTCAAGATGTTTTTCTTCATCTGTATGAGAGGCGGGAATTGTTGGACACTCAATTGAACTGGGTCGCTTATTTTTTTACTTCCATAAAAAACAAATGTTTGGATTACCTAAGCAAGAAACTGAAAGAACATGAAGCGATCTGTGAGATCCAGACGGAGTCGACATTGGCTCTTCGTATGAAATTAGATTCCTTGGATATTCTTGATGTCGATTTTCCGGATGAAGATACTCTTGAAGCTCGTTTGGACATAGCCTTGAAGAAACTTCCGGAATGTTGCCGTAAAATATTCATTATGAGTAAGCTCGAGGGAAAAAAGCAAAAGGATATTGCCCAAGAACTGCAGATTTCAGTCAATACTGTAGAATCTCAAATGGCAATAGCTTATAAGAAATTGCGTGAAGAGCTAAAGGACTGTATACCACTATTTCTCTTCCTTTTTACTCTCTCTTGAAATATGAAAACCTGTTTAAATTTTCCCTTTAAAGGAATGCTGATAAAAATTAAACAGACTCTAAATCCGCAAAAAAAAAGATTTCTTTTTGGCGGATTTTTTCTTTCGGAACGTATACATAACATAAAATAAGAGAAAGAATGGATGAACGAATTATAAAATATTATGCAAATGAGCTTGATAAGGCCGAAAGAAAGGCTTTATTGGAAGAAGCTTTTGCCGATAAGGAATTGAAGCAGCAGATGATGGAGTATCAGAATCTGCAGTCTCTGTTTTCGCTTCATTCGCAGAAAAAGAACATGGTGCGGGGTGAGGAGAGTCTGCATAATTTCATGAAAGTACGAACCGCAGAAAAGGGAAAGAAAATACTGTGGAATATCTTGCGTTATGCAGCGGTCATATTGGTATGTGTATTTTCTACTTACTGGATTACTTGTTTGACTGCAGGTGGCGATGATAATTCACCGATAACTCAAGAATTGTCAGTTCCTCCCGGTCAAAGAGCTCATATTATATTGCCGGATGGAAGTAAGGTATGGGTCAATGCCGGGTCTGTATTGAGTTATCCATCTGTGTTTGGAGAAGAGCGAAGGGTAAAATTGAGCGGTGAAGCCTTTTTTGAAGTGGCAAAAGGAGATATTCCTTTTATTGTTTCTACCGATAAAGCAGACATTAGAGCATTGGGGACAAAGTTCAATGTATTCAGCTATTCCAAAGGCATGTTGTCTGTTGCTTTGCTTGAAGGTGCTGTCAAGGTCTATAAATCCAATCAAGAACAGCATGGAGTCATATTGAAACCCAATCAATTACTGACAGAGGCTGGCGGCAGATTCTATGTAGAGGGTATAACGGAATCTCCTGTCATTTGGAAAGAAGGATTGTATGCCTTTAATAAGAAACCGCTTGCAGACATACTGAAAAAGTTGGAACTTTATTATGATGTAGAGATAACAGTGCTGAACTCTGAAATTTTGGGCTATGAATGTACCGGAAAATTCAGGCAGAGAGATGGAATAATGGAAGTGCTGCGTATCATTCAAAAGGTTCATCCTTTTAAAATAAAGAGAGAGGAAGATTCCAATAAAATTATACTATATCGTTAACCTATTGTCGAACTATTAAAAACAGAAAGCCTATGGATATATAAAGAGTCATTTATCATGCGTTGGTGATATGAAAAATCGGCAGATGCGGCCACATCCACCGATTGAAAAATAAGCAAACGCATTCCGTACCCAATTAAATATCAGAATTCATTAACTTAATTTAGAAACAAAGATATGAAAATAAATCCTTTGTTAAGGCATTTTTTGTGCCTAAAAACGGACTGTAGAATCTTAAATATTATGAAATTTGCATCAATTATTATGTTTGTTTGCGTTTTTCAGTTGTATGCAACTAATAGTAAAGCACAGAACTCTATTATAGAATTATCTTCAAATACAATAACCGTAGAGAAGCTTTTCGCGGAAATAGAAAAACAAACAGACTATCTGATAGTGTATAATAGCGGAGAGCTGAATGTAAAGCAACAAATTACTTTCTCTAAAAGAAAAGGAAAGGTCAGTGACCTGCTTGATGAGTTGGTAAAGGACAAGAAGCTTAAGTACGAGAATGCCAATAATTATATTGTATTCTCGAAAAGAGAAGAAAATACCTCTCCTCGGCAAGTTAGCAAAAGAAAGATAACCGGTACGGTAGTAGATAAGGACGGAGTCCCTATTATCGGGGTTACTGTCATGGAAAAAGGAGAGACTTCCCGTGGAACGATCACTGATATAGATGGAAGGTACACATTGGATATTTCCGGCGACGAACTTCAATTTAGTTATGTAGGGTATCTGACTCAGGTGGTAAAGGTGAGGAAAGAGGTATCATCTTGTAATGTCGTCTTGGAGGAAGATACAAAAACGTTGGATGAAGTTGTGGTAATCGGATATGGTACTGCGAAGAAAAAAGATTTGGCTGGTTCTGTTGTACGTGCAGATTTGAACACATTGAAAGAATCTCCCAATATAAGTCTGGCTTCTGCTCTTCAAGGTACAGTACCCGGCTTGAATGTAGGAGCAGTAACTACGGCAGGTGCTGATCCCAGTATTTCAATACGTGGCCGGAACTCCATCTCAGGCACGACAGCTCCTCTGATTGTACTGGACGGTATCATTTTCCGCGGAAATCTGGTTGATATCAATACGAATGACATAGAGTCCATTGATGTATTGAAGGACGCAAGTGCAGCGGCTATTTATGGTTCTCAAGCCAGTAATGGTGTTATATTGATTACATCAAAATCAGCAAAAGTGGTTGGAAAGCCCAAATTGGAGTACAACGGTTCATATTCAGTACAAGAACTGTCTACCAATAAGATGAAGCCAATGAATCGGGAGGATTATTTGCAGTTTGTGGCCGATCGCTTTCTTGAAGAGAGTCGTATGGGGGATGATCTGTCATCGCTGAATCCGGATTGGGATGTAACGAATCATTTGATGGATTCGCATGCCGTGAACGGCTATCTGGACGGAACGGATACAAATTGGTGGGATACTTTTACAAACAATAATCCCTATATTCAGTCTCATGATTTGAGTATTCGCGGTAAAAATACATTGAGCAGCTATTATATGTCATTGGGATATGTAGACCAGAATAATGTGATTATAAATGATACTTATAAAAGATACAACATCCGCATTAATCTGGATACTAAGATAACGGACTGGTTGAAAGTCGGTACGCAGTCATTCTTTACATTAAGTGATTATTCGGGTGCTTCGCCGTCATTGGCCAATGTTATTCATTTATCTCCTTTGGTTTCTTTAACAGATGATGACGGAGAGCAGATCACGTATCCTTATTTGTCTATATACAACCCGATGAAAGAAATCGAGAACGATGATCTTCAGAAACGGTATAATATTATGGCTAATTTCTATTTGGATTTGAATGTGCCATTTGTTAAAGGTTTGAACTATCGGATGAATTTCTCTCAGAATTTGATTACGGCGAAAACTTTTACATTCAGACGTAAGGATGAAAATGAGTTGGCCAATGGAAGTAAGACGAATGCAAGCCAGTATGATTGGACTCTTGACAATATATTGACGTATAAACGCCTGTTCGGGAAACATGATATAAATATGACTTTTGTGTATGGTGTCGAAAAGCGTCAGTATGAATCTACGGGAGCTTCAGGAACCAATTTTACAAATACGGTGTTGGGATATAATTATTTGCAGGCAGCAAAGAGCGACCAGCAATATATCTCTTCTTCCGCTTGGGAGGAAGCCAGCCTGTATTCCATGCTTCGCTTGGGATATACATATAACGACCGTTACATATTCACCGGAACAGTCAGACGCGACGGCTTTTCGGGCTTTGGTCGTAATAACAAGTTTGCGGTTTTCCCCTCTGCTGCCGTTGCTTGGCGCATTAGTGAAGAAGATTTTATCAAAGGAAAAGTTAATTGGCTGGATGACCTTAAACTTCGTTTATCTTATGGAGTGAGCGGAAATCGTACAGTGTCACGCTATCAGACACTGGCAACTTTGGGCTTTACGGATGCTTATCTTTACGGTGATGGAGCTTCGGCAGAGAAGGGAGTTCATGTTCTGACCATGGCGAATAATGACCTGAAATGGGAAACAACCAATACGTTCAATGTCGGAGTTGACTTTAGCTTGCTGAACAATAGACTGTTCGGCTCTATTGAGTATTACAAATCAAGTACACACGATTTGCTTTATGCTGTCAGTCTTCCTAATTATAATGCGGTATGGTCCAATACCAGCAATATTGGTAAATTGTCTAACTGGGGAACGGAATTCAGCATAACGGGAGTTCCTGTCAAGACAAAGGATTTTAGTTGGGATGTGACATTTAATTTTTCTTTAAACAGGAATAAGGTTGTCAGTATAACAGGTATTGATGCGGATGGAGACGGTAAGGAAGATGATTTGGTTTCCAGTAATATTTTTATAGATGAGCCTTATGGCGTTATCTATGATTACAAACAAACCGGAATGTGGCAGATGGAGGATCATCTGGCAGGAAGGATTCCCGAAGGTTTTACTTACGGAACTTATAAAGTAGAGGATTTGGATGGGGATGGAAAGATTACCGCTGCTAATGATCGCCAGATACTTGGGTACACGGATCCTGCTTATCGTTTCAGTATTCAGAATACATTTAATTATAAAAACTGGGAGCTGAAGGTGTTTGTTAATTCAATTCAGGGTGGCAATAAATATTACTACGGGCGTCCTGCAAGTGCTTTGGCCAATCCGGATTATATTTATCAATATAACTCTTTCAGTTTCGACTATTGGACTCCAGAGAATCCAGATGCCCGGTATCGTCAGATCGGAACTTATCCGTCTGTATTAGGTAACGCTTATTCTCCATTGGTTCAACGTAATTTTGTGCGATTGCAAGACTTGACGCTGGCATATACTTTCCCGTCCAAATGGATGAAGAAGATCGGAATAGATTATCTGAAATTATACGTAACAGGAAAAAATCTTTTTACGATAACCGATTGGGACGGATGGGATCCTGAGTCGGGAACAGGGCTTGTAGAAACAGCCTATCCTCTCATGAGAAGTTATACGTTTGGTATTAATTTTAGTTTTTAATAAAAATTGATGCAATTATGAAATCAATAAAAACATTCCTTCTTGCCGTTTTCGCAGGTTGTGTTCTTAATTCTTGCGATGAGAATGAATTTTTAAAGGAAAAACCGTTATCAATATATACAGCGGAAAACTCATTGGTGACAGCATCCGATTTTCAGGCTGCAGTGAATTATCTTTATTATGGTGTCAGGTATCAGCTGTTCGAGGGTAGCCAGAATAGTAGGTATGCATTGATGTATGCAACAGATTTGGCACATGCTGCATACGATACCAAATTGCTGAATACCTATAAGGCGAATATGATTCCGACAGCCGGAGAGGTACTTAATATATGGAGATTTTCTTATTCATATATTAATCAGGCAAATCTGATACTTACCCGTATTAAGGATACCAATATTGACGAAGCAACTAAAAACAAACTTTGCGGGCAAGCCTTATGTATCAGAGCTTTCGGGTACAAAATCCTGGCAAATCTGTATGGCGGAGTGCCATTGTTATTGGAAGAGATAACCGGTATCCGTCGTGATGCGGTAAGGGCTACAAGAGAGGAAGTATATATTCAGTGCAAGAATGACTTGCTGGAAGCCATCTCTCTCCTGGATAACATAGATAATGTCCGTGATGGTGAAGTTTCCAAACAGGTGGCGCAGCATTTCCTGGCAGAAGTCTACATCTGTCTCGGAAATAACGATGAAGCGATTAAAACGGCTACGGATGTAATAGAGTATCCTGCTATGGCATTAATGACCAAGCGTTTCGGATCTGCTTCCGATAAAGAGGGAAGTCCGTTTTCTGATTTGTTCAAGATTAACAATCAGAATCGGGGATCCGGGAATACCGAGTCATTGTGGGTCGCTCAGTATGATTATCTGAATCCTGCTTCCAATACTTACTTTTTAGACCGATTGGCATTTACTTTCATTCCGCAATATTATACAATTACAATTACGGTAGATGGAGTTACGACTACAGCCTTCAGTAGAACGATGGAAAAAGGAGGTGCCGGTGCCGGATGGATGCAACCGACAAAACATGTTACAGATGAAATATGGGAAGAAGGTGACTTACGGAATGCTCCTTACTTGATTGTCCGTGATTTCAAGATTGATAATCCTGCATCTCCGGCTTATGGAAAATGGTTTGTGGCTGATGGCTATTGTACACAGGCGCATCGCTTTCGGAATTGGTATCCGTTCTTTATGAAAACAGTAAGTGGAAGTGTGCCTGAAGAACTTTGGCAAAAAGACCGTGACGGAAATCCTGTCTTGACAGGATTTGGTGAACATGTGGTTACCAGCGCTGCCCAGCATAGATATAGGGATTCTTATATATGCCGGTTGGCAGAAACCTATTTGCTCCGTGCAGAAGCTTATTTGAATAAAGGGGACAAAGAGAAGGCTGCAGATGATATTAATACCGTCCGTTCCCGTTCGAATGCACCTTTGGTTGAACCGGCTGATGTCGATATAGACTATTTGCTTGATGAACGTTTGCGCGAACTGACTTTTGAAGAACTGAGAATGTGTACACTTTGCCGTATGGGTAAACTGGTCGAACGCACCAAGAAGTATAATTCTACCTATATAGGAAGAGATGGTAAGGAAGGCGAATCAAGCGGACTGTCTATGCAAGAGTATCATAATTTGTGGCCGATTCCATACAGTGAGATTGAACGGAATACAGAGGCTGTATTAGAACAGAATCCTGGTTATACCAATTAGCCGTTTGGAATCTGTAAGTGATAATAAGAGCCTGTTTAAATTTTCTTCAAAAAGTATTTTCAGTCTCTTTTGAGTTTATTTCCGGTTTGTATTTCCGTTTTCAAAAATAACTCTCAGAAGCATGCAGGGTAAAATTCAAACAGGCTCATGAATTAAATTATTTACTGTTTTAAAATAAAAAAAACATGAAACGATTTTTCTATATATTTTTTTGTTTAGCTCTTTTTGTCGAAAATGTGTTGGATGTTAAGGCCCAACCGGCTCAGAAATTAGTAAATGTTGTTATATCTCCAAATCATAAAGACTGGCGGTATAAAGCCGGTGAAGAGGTTGTTTTTACAGTGCAAGTATTGAAGAATGGAAATCTGATGGAAAATGTGACGGTCGATTACGAACTTGGTCCGGAGTATTTTCCTGATATCCTCAAAAAAGATGTTCTTCTGAAAGACGGGAAAATGGTATTGAAGTCATCTATGAAGAAACCGGGTTTTCTCCGCTGCAAGGTGAGGGCTAAATGTGATGGTTTGCATTATGACGGAATGGCAACTGCCGCAATTGATGAAGATAAAATAGAACCGACAACGAAAGAGCCAGAAGATTTTGATACTTTTTGGACAAAAGCGATTGCTGAGGCTCGCAAACTACCATTGGATGCAAAGTTATTGTTGCTTCCCGACAGGTGTACCTCTACTCAGAATGTATATGAAGTCAGCTTTCAGAATGAGAATCCGGGGTCGAGAATCTATGGCATACTGATTATGCCGAAGAAGGAAGGAAAGTATCCTGCCGTTCTTCAGGTGCCGGGAGCCGGAATCCGCCCTTACAATGGATTTAACCTTGGAGATGATGTTATAACCTTGGAGATCGGCATCCACGGAATTCCTGTAACGCTGTCTCCCAGTGTATATCTTGACTTGAGATTGAGTGCATTGCAGAATTACCAGGAATTTAATAAGAATGATAAAGATAAGTTTTATTATAAACGGGTTTATCTTGGCTGTGTGCGTGCGATTGATTTCCTTACTTCCTTGCCGCAGTATGATGGTGAAACGGTCGGGGTTACCGGCGGAAGCCAAGGTGGGGCACTGTCTATAGTAACGGCTGCATTGGATTCGCGTGTTAAGTTTTTGGCAGCTCTTTATCCAGCCCTGTGTGACTATGCCGGATACTTGAATAAGCGTGCTGGAGGATGGCCTCATTATTTTCAAACGGCTGAGCCTAAGCCCGGTGAAGTGGAAACTCTGGCTTATTATGATGTTGTGAATTTCGCCCGGCGTATAAAAGTTCCCGGATGGTACAGTTGGGGATATAATGATTATGTTTGTCCCCCTACCTCTATGTATTCGGCGTATAATGTGATTCCTGCTACCAAAGAACTCCATGTTTATATGGAAACTGCTCATTGGCATTTTAGAGAACAGCAGACGGAACGGGTAATTTGGATAAAGGAGAAATGTGGGAAAACTAATTGAATTGATGAAGAATAATATGAAACTGAAGTCTGGTTTATTCATAGGCATTTCTTTAATCTTTATAGCTTATGGTTGTTCAACCGGAAGTGTCTCTTCGACAAAAAGTGAGAAGATCGGAGCGGGCATTTGGAAGATAACTGTCGGAAAACCGGAGAAGGTCAATCTGCTGAGCGAGTTGAATATCCATCCTAAAAATGAGGCTATCAGTGAACTGGGAGAGGCCGAGCTCCCCCTTTCATTAGAGGATATATACTATAAGCTGGTTGACGGGAAGACCTATATCTGTTTTCCGTTAGAAAGAGATGAGAAAATTTTTGGTCTGGGATTAAATTTCAAAACGGTAGAGCAGAGAGGGCGTGTTTTACGTCTGCATACCGATCATTACGGCGGACAGGATGGAGGGAGAACACATGCACCGGTTCCTTTTTTCGTCTCTTCCAGGGGGTATGGAGCTCTGATAAATTCAGCCCGGTATGTGGATGCTTGGGTTGGAACGGGAGTACGCCGGGATAGCCGGAATCCGCCGGTAGTCCGTGACCGAAATACAGATCCGGAATGGACCGGACGTCCGTATTCAGATAATCTTGAGTTTTTAGTACCGGCAGAAGGGGTAGAGATACTGTTGTATGCCGGCCCCACGATGCTGGAAGCTGTTCAGCGTTTTAATCTTTACAATGGCGGAGGAGCACTTCCTCCGCGTTGGGGATTAGGCTTCTGGCATCGGACTCCGACGCTGTTTACAGACGGACAGGTATTGGATGAAGTTTCAGAATTCAGGAAAAGAGATTTTCCCTTAACGGTGATCGGTCTGGAGCCGGGATGGATGTCGTGTGCTTATCCTTGTTCGTACGAATGGGATTCTACACGTTTTCCCGACCCTTCGAGATTCATTCGGGAATTAGAGCAAAAACACATAAAGACGAATGTGTGGATTAATCCGTATATCTCTCCAAAGAGTAAGTTATATCAAAAGATGGAACCATATACGGGCTCGCATACAGTCTGGTGTGGGGCGGTTCCTGACTATACGTTGCAGGCTGCGCAGAAAATTGCCACTGAACATTTTGAGAAGAATCAGTTGGATTTGGGTATTAGCGGATATAAAATGGATGAAAATGACGGGTATGATTACTGGCTGTGGCCGGATGTGGCAACTTTCCCATCGGGAAATACCGCAGAACAGATGCGTCAGATTTATGGTTCTCTTATGCAGGATATGACAACTCGGATGTATCGCAAACGGAACCGGCGTACTTATGGATTGGTAAGAGCCGGTAATGCCGGAACTTCCTCTTTCCCTTATGTGCTTTATAATGATTATTACAATCATAGGGATTATATTACGGCTTTAATCAACAGCTCGTTTATAGGCGTTTTATGGACACCGGAAGTCCGTGCGGCAAAGAGTGCTGATGACTGGCTACGAAGAATGCAGACAGTATGCTTTTCTCCTTTAGCCATATTGAATGCATGGGCGGATGGAACCAAGCCTTGGAGTTTTCCGGAGGTCACTCCGCAAATCAATGAGCTTGCAAAGCTAAGGATGCGGTTGATACCTTATCTATATACGGCATTTGCTAATTATGCTTTTAAAGGAATTCCACCTATACGGGCCATGAACTTGGAAGATGGATATCAGGAAGAGGTAAAAATGGAACAAGGGAAATTGGATGCAACCGAAAATCCTTATGCAATGGCTCTTAAAAAAGAAGTAAAGGATCAGTATATGGTAGGAGAGTATTTGTTGGTCGCTCCTCTTTTTGCCGGAGAAACGGAACGTAAAGTGATTCTTCCACCCGGGAGATGGTATGATTTTTATACGGGAGAGTTAGCAGGAGAAGGAGAAGTAATTTCTGTTAAACAGAAATTAGGCAATACCCCAGTATATGTCAAAGATGGGGGGATAATTCCTCTATGGCCTGCCATTACAGAAATTGATAATGGGAAATATCCTTTGGAAATCCGTCATTATGGTGAGAAACCGTCAGTTTATACTCTTTATGATGATGATGGGGAAACGTATGATTATGAGCAAGGCAAATTTACCCGGATATCGATAGAAGTGAAGGTTGATGGAGAGGGTAACAAAACCGGAACTGTTACCATTCCGGTTGGTGCGGAAGTGTGGTCGTTTAGTTCTTATGAGTTTCGTTTTATGTCTAATTGATTGATAAGTATGGGTAATTTGAGAACACTGTTTTTGGTATTGGTGAGCGTATCGCTTACTCGCTATAGTATGGCAGAGAGTACTGATATATGTAGGTTATGGTATGACCGTCCTGCTGCCAATTGGGAAGAAGCGTTACCGATAGGCAACGGGCGTATCGGAGCTATGGTGTTTGGTGGCACGGCCGCAGAGAGACTACAACTGAATGAGGAGACTCTTTGGACGGGGTCTCCGAATACCAATGCCAATCCGGATGCCCGGAATACAATTCCGCTTATTCGGGAATTGATTTTCAGCGGGAGGTATCGGGAAGCGCAGAAACTGGTAGATGAAAAGGTGATCTCAAAGACAAACCATGGGATGGTATATCAGCCGATAGGAGATTTTAATATTGTTTTTCCGGGGCATGAATCTGCAGAAAACTATTATCGGGAACTGGATATAGCATCGGCTGTAACCCGAACCTGTTATACAGTTGAGGGCGTTGAATATTTGCGTGAGACGTTTGCATCCTTCACTGACCAAGTAATTGTGATGCGTTTAACAGCATCACAAAAAGGCAAGATCTGTTTCTCTGCCTATCTGGGCAGTCCTCAGAAAAGCCGGACGAGAATACAGAAAGATGGGCTTTTGTTGCAGGGGGTAGCAGAAGGGCATGAGGGGTTGGAAGGAAAGGTTGCATTTACCACCGGGGTAAAGATTGTGCCGGAGAATGGTCTGATGAAGGCGGGAGCCTCTCAATTAACGGTGTCTGATGCCGATGCGGTAACAATCTATATTTCCATGGCTACGAATTTTGTGAATTACAATGATTTAAGTGGCGATCCGGATAGGAAGGTCAAATCATATCTTCAACATGCGATGCATAAAGATTATACGGAATTGAAAATGGCGCATGTGGATTATTATCGGGAGTACTTTGATAGAGTAAAATTCGAGCTGGATATTACAGAGGCTGTTCATAAGCCAACGGATGTCCGTATCTCTGAGTTCTCTCAAGGCAAAGATCCGAACTTGGCCGCTCTTTACTTTCAGTTTGGGCGTTATCTGTTGATTTCCTGTTCGCAACCGGGAACCCAACCTGCAAATTTGCAAGGGATATGGAATGATCGGATGAAGCCTGCCTGGGACAGTAAGTATACTACCAATATCAATCTGGAAATGAATTACTGGCCGGCAGAGGTGACCAATCTGAGTGAATTGCACGAACCGTTGATAGAGATGGTTAAGGAACTGGCTGTAACAGGCAGTCAAACCGCAAAGACCATGTATGGAGCGCGGGGATGGATGTTACACCATAACACGGATCTATGGCGTATCACCGGTGCTGTGGATAAGTCCGGCCCCGGCATGTGGCCTACTTGCGGAGCTTGGTTGTCCCGGCATCTGTGGGAACACTATCTTTATTCGGGCGATAAGGCTTATCTGGAAGAGGTCTATCCAATTATGAAGGGAGCCGCTCTTTTTCTTCTTGATTTTGCCGTGGAAGAGCCTGAGCATAAATGGACGGTTATTGCTCCATCTTGTTCTCCGGAAAATACTTTTGATAAGAAGTATAAACTTACAAATGCAGCAGGAGTCACCATGGATAATCAGTTGAGACTTGAACTGTTCTCCAACCTCATATCTGCTTCAGAAATTTTGAAGACGGATGAGGACTTTGCCGATACGCTAAAGCTGGCTTGCGGGCGGATTCCCCCGATGCAGATCGGACGTTATAGTCAGTTACAGGAATGGCTGTACGATTGGGATGACCCAAAGGATAATCATCGCCATGTGTCTCATTTATACGGACTTTTTCCAAGTAATCAAATTTCCCCTTATCGGACTCCCGAGTTGTTTGAAGCAGCCCGGAACTCTTTAAACTATAGAGGCGATGCCTCTACGGGATGGTCGATGGGATGGAAAGTCTGCCTTTGGGCACGGCTTATGGACGGGAATAGAGCCTATAAACTTATAACGGACCAGTTGCGTCTAACCGGAGACAAGAGTACCGAGTATAGTGGGGGAGGAACCTATCCCAATCTTCTGGATGCCCATCCGCCTTTTCAAATTGACGGCAATTTCGGATGTACGGCAGGTATAGCTGAAATGTTGATGCAAAGTCATGATGGTGCTGTACATATTCTTCCCGCACTTCCTGATGCCTGGACGAATGGGGCTATCTGTGGTTTAAAAGCTCGGGGAGGGTTTATTGTCGGAATAGAGTGGTTCGGAGGAGAACTTAAGACTTTAAAAATAAAATCATTGTGTGGGGGAAATCTGAGAATACGCACTCCCGTTCCGTTAGTATCCGGTAACGGGGCTGATATGCGGAAAACAGAAGGTGAAAATCCGAACAGGTTTTATAGAACATGTAAGACACCTGCACCGATTATATCAGAAAAAGCGAAGATTGTACCAGTGGAAATACCTGAGACGATAGAGTATGACTTGATGACAGAAGCAGGAAAAGAGTACACCTTTTATAGTAAAAGTGAACAAAGCATGTTAAACGATAATCCTTTAAAAAAATAGAAAGTATGAAAAGAATGGCATTTGTTTTTAGCTGTATATTTTGTTTGTTGTTTGTGAATGAAATAATAGCACAAAATCCGGATAGAGTAGATGAGATACGTACTACTTTGTTGAATCCGAAAAATAATTCAGTCTTGGTTGTTGCCCATAGGGGGGATTGGCGTTATGCGCCGGAAAATTCATTGGCAGCTATTGAGAATGTTATCAAAATGGGGGGTGATATAGTCGAACTTGATATTCATAAGACCAAAGACGGGCATCTTATCCTTATGCATGATAACACATTGGACAGGACAACTACCGGTCATGGAAAAATAAGTGACTATACCTTGGCTGAGATAAAAAAACTGAAATTGAGAAACGGATTAGGTATACATACAAGACACACGGTGCCTACATTGAAGGAAGCATTGTTGCTGGCAAAGGGGAAAATAATGATTAATCTGGATAAGGCCTATGATCTTTTTGACGAGGTATTTGCATTATTGGAAGAGACAGGGACTACTGAACAGATCATAATGAAAGGCAGGCAACCGGCACAGCAAGTGAAAAAGGAATTCGGAAAATATCTCGATAAAATTATTTTCATGCCGGTTGTCGATTTGGATAAAGAAGATGCAATGTCAAAAGTTGAAGACTATCTGAAGGAACTTTCTCCTGTAGCTTTCGAGTTTTCATACGTCTCGGACTCTAATCCATTGCCCCGAAAGATAGGAAAACGGTTAAAAGGTAAAAGTCTGATCTGGTACAATACACTTTGGGATACAATGTCAGGAGGACATGATGATGAGTCGGCACTGAACGATCCTCAAAAAGAATACGGATACTTGATAGATACACTGGGGGCCGGCATTATTCAGACCGATGTACCGGGCTTTTTGATTCAATATCTGAAGGAGCGGAATCTGCGCCCGTAAAGTGCCGGGACTGCTTCCCGTCCGGTCTCAGATTGGGATAATTGTAATAGCATTTGAAACAATGTTGCAAAGCGGTATAAGGAATATTGCCTTTCTTTGGAGGTCAAAAAAAAGAATAATGATTATGAAGAACGGTACTAAATTGCTTTTAACGGGAGTGACTTTTGTATGCTGTGCAGGAATCCTCCGCGCCCAAGAAAACTGGCAGTCGAAACTCTTAAAGATGGCCGACAACGGATCGCTGACTTATATTCAAGATGCCGACGGATTTGTTTTACCGGATTTCAGCCAGGCCGGATATAAGAACGGAGAGCCGATACCGGTGATCGATATACCCGAACGGACGGAAACGGTCAGCCCGCTGCCGGATGCCGCTGCGGACAATACGGCGCACATCCAGGCTGCTATTGATAAGGTGGGCGCTTATCCCCTTGATGAAAACGGGATACGGGGCGTGGTGTTGCTCAAAGCCGGACGGTATAATGTAGACGGGACCATAAATATGACCTATTCCGGTGTCATTCTCCGTGGGGAAGGGAATTGCTTTGCAGCAACGGACTCTACCGTGCTTTATGGAAGAAATGCCAAGGAAAAGGCAAAAAGACTGATCCTGATGGGAAACAGTTCGGCACACAACTGGGGAAACGGTTCGGGAAATAACCGTACCGATATTGTTACGGAAAAAGTGATGCCGGGTGATTATGCCTTCAGCGTGGCAGATGCGAGTGCCTACAAGGTGGGGGATCTCATTTGTGTGAAGTATCCCACAACTACCGCTTGGCTGGAGGCCGTGTGGTACGGTGGAAATACCAAACGGGATACGGATGAGTCGATGAAATGGAAAACGACTGATGTGGACATGTCTTATCACCGTTATATCAGGAAGATAGACGGGAATGTCATCACATTGGATGCACCGCTGTTCTACACGCTCGACAAGGCTTACGCACAAGCCTATATCTATAAGATTAATAATGCCACGGCCATCCGTCATAATGTAGGCATCGAAAATCTGCACATCTCCTTTGAACGTACTCCGACCAGTTCGAAAGCGAATGTCGATCAGAATTGTATTTATATGAGTTCCTTGGAGAACAGCTGGGTGAAAGGGGTGTCTATGACCGGGTTTATCCATGCCGGCATCAAGACGACTTCCACAACACGCAGTACGATAGAGGACTGTTTTTCTATTGATCCGTCGGGGCTGTGTACGGGCGGGACTTATTATAATTTTGAAACCTATCACCGCTCGCAGCTGATACTGTTGAAAAATTGTTATGGGCGGAATGGGCGCCATCATTATCTCTCTAACGGATGTGCTACGGCAAGCGGCATTGTGGTGCAGAATTTCCGTTCGGAACTTTCCCGGGCATCTTCCGAAGGGCATAGGCTCTGGTCGCAAGGCATCCTGTTTGATAACTGGAAAGAAGTGGGTACCGTGAAGAGCAATGCGGGGAAGATCGGTATGTTCCTGCGTGATAATATGGGTAGCGGGCACGGTTGGGGCGGTACCAATTGTGTATTTTGGAATTGTGATGTTCAGCAAGGGATGATCTATCTGGATAAAGTGCCGACCGGACAGAATTATGCGATCGGATGCACGGCCAAGACAATTCGTAAGTATCGTAATACCAATGTGTATACCACCGGATATGTGGAAGGGCAGAATCAAAAGGGGTTGCAGCCGCAATCATTATACGATGCCCAGTTGGCAGCCCGTCACTTGGGTACCGGTGTTGCGGTGGCCAAGCAGTATGAACAGCCTAATGTCTTTGCCGGGACAGGCCGGTTGTTTGTAGAGTCGCGCATGAACGGACAAGCATGTATCTATAATCTAAAAGGGGTACTGTTGCAATCATTTGCAGTCGCCTCCAACCGTATGGTCGGCAGTGATTTGCTGATACCGGGACTCTATGTGGTCAATATACAGAATGAAGACCGGACAACCTGTTCAGCCAAAGTTTATGTAAGATAACCTGATATTGATTATTCCGGGCTTATTCTGCTTCTTGTTGAGGGTGTGTCAAAATGAGCAAGACTTAGAAATTACCCCTGCCACAAATGCTTGTAGCAGAGACGATTCCTTAGGAAAGAACATTTTGACGCACACTCAAGTATAAGGTGGAATGAATTTCGAATAAAAATCAAAACAGTTTCTGAACAAATGAGGATAAAAATCATTATCTTTGCAGTACACTTAACTGAATAAGTATTAATGAGATGAGAACCTTAACTTTGCTATTTACTTTTTTGCTCTCTTTTCCGCTGGCGCTTTCGGCTCAGTCTGCCGAAGAGGTGCTGCAGAAAGTTTCGGCAGCCATGGCAGCCGAACAGTGGGAACAAGCGGTCGGCCTGTTCCGACAGGCTATTCAGCTGAGTGCTGATAAGTCGGAAATGTTCTATTGGACAAGTGTCGATAAGTCGGGCGGTGTCTGTATTAAGATGGCGCAGGAGCTTGCTTCTCATTATAAGAATATACGGAATTATGACAAAGCTTACCTTTTCTGTAAAGAAGTGCTTCAAAAAATCCCCAATGACGTGACATGGCTTGCTACTTGTGCAGAAATGGAAGTATACCGTGGAAAAGAAAAGGATGCTTTGCAGACTTATCAGAAAGTGCTTTCGCTGGATGCAAACCATTTGGCTGCCAATATTTTTGTCGGAAACTATTATTATCTGATGGCAGAACGGGAAAAACAGCAACTGATGCGGGATTATAAAAAAATCAGTTCGCCTACGCGGATGCAGTATGCCCGCTATAAAGACGGGTTAAACAAACTGATGACAGACGGTTACGGTAAGGCGAAGGGATATTTGCAGAATGTAGTCCGGCAGTTTCCTTCGGCTGAAGTGAAGAAAACGTTGGAGAAGATAAAAAAGATGGAGGCGGAACTGAAATAGCTGCTCGGCCTCCCCCAATAAAGAAAATCTACCCAAGAGGGCGTTTCAGAAATGTCCTTTTCAAAGGAATCGCCTCTGCTACAAATGTTTGTGGCAGGGGCGATTTTTAAGTTTTGTGCATTTTGATACACCTTCTTTGTGCAGCGTGATGCTTTGACGTGATGCTTTAATCGAGTATGTATTGCACCTCCTTGAATAGATAATTTCGTGTCGTTCCTGTCTGATCTTCAAGAATAAACCGTCCGTCGGACTCCACTCGCACCAGGCGTGCCATAAACTCCCCGTCGGCATCGGCATACCGGTGAAAACCCTCTTTGCGGAAGAGAGAGCAGGCATAGCGGTCGGCAATGAGAGACAGAATCTCCGGCTTTCCGGTTGTCAACCGGTCATAATAGTCCTTTATCCGTTTCATGACGGAAGCGAGTATCCGGCAGCAGTCGTGAGTCTGTCCGGTGATTTGCTTCAGCGATACAGGGTTGGGGGCATCACTGCGAAACGTTTCCTGATTGATATTGATTCCCACTCCTGTAATGCAGCGGCTGATATGCGTGCCTGTCAGATCGTTTTCAATCAGCATGCCGCAGATTTTCTTTTCTTTCCAGTATATGTCGTTCGGCCATTTGATGGAAATGTCCGCAGCGTACTCTTCCAATTCTTCTTTGATGGCCAATGAGATGATCTGAGACAGCAGAAACTGCTTCCGTGCTTGCAGGAAAACGGGGTAAAGGACAAAGCTGAACGTCAGGTTTTGTCCGGCTTCCGATTCCCAGCTATTGCCGCGTTGGCCTCTGCCCGAAGTCTGAAAGTCGGCGGTTACGGTAGTCAGTTCACCTACGCATTGTCTGTTGCAGAGTTCATTCAAGTATTTGTTGGTGGATTCTGTCTCTTCCAAATGAATCAAAGGGACAGGGAATGTTTCAGGGAAGTGCATCATATTCGGCGCGTAATTTCTTTGTGAATTTCTTAATGACTTCTTCGTACGAGTGGTCTATTAACGACTCTATCAGACGGTCGTCTGCGTCCATGTTAAAGCAGACTTTATTCCAGTATTTCTTGTTGAAATGATAGGCGGCTTCTATGGCTATATAGCGTTCACGCAGTTCGATGGCATACTCCGGGTCGCATTTCAAGGCAATGGTGCTGGCACTTTCCAGGTCGATAAGGGCAAACATCTTGTCCATCACTTTCATTACGAGTGATACGTCATCGAACGGAAAGCATTCGACCGTTCCCTTTTTGCTTAAGCAATATTCTCTGGCTCTTTCTACATTCATGTCTTCTTAGAATAAAGGTGGATAAAATGCTTCTTTTATATGTTCTATTTTAAAACCGTCGCTCCGGCCGGTGGCTGTGATAATGTCAAAACGCACCGGTGAGTCGATCTGGAAAAGTTTGATATAGGTATCTGCGGCTTTTACCGTGTTTCTTATCTTTTGAGCGGTTACAGCATCCTCCGGTTGCATGACATCATTGTTGCTTCGTGTCTTGACTTCTACTACGATCAGTTCATTGTCTTTGGCTGCCACAATATCCAGCTCGAGGTGTCCCTTACGCCAATTCCGGTGGCGGATCACATAACCGTGGTCTTCCAGGTAAGCTACTGCGGCTGTTTCTCCGGCTTTTCCTAATTCATTGTGAACGGCCATATCTTTAGAGTAATCATTAATTAAAAGTAGTCACTAATTAAAAGTTGCCATCAATTAAAAGCAGTCATCATTCAAAAAAGGTAACCGGCTGTTGGATTTCAGTAGCTGATAGCCCTAATTTGGCAGTCGGAATGCAAAAATACTCTTTTTTATTCTTTGTTTTTACGGAAGGAAAAGTAATTTTGCAAAATATATGAAAAGGAGAGGGAAAAAGTGTCTGAGAATGCACGACGAAGTCACAAAGCGTGAACGGCGGATGAGCATTTTGCTGAGCGAAGACGAACAGATGATTGTGAACCGGTATCTGGAAAAGTACAAGATCACAAATAAATCGCGTTGGCTTCGTGAAACGATTCTTATGTTTATCCATAAGAATATGGAAGAAGATTATCCCACCCTTTTCGGTGAGCACGATATGAGACGCTGATAATGTAATGATATGCTGGACGATACTTATTTTATGAAGCAGGCGCTTGTCGAAGCGCAGAAAGCAGCCGATAAGGGAGAGGTTCCCGTAGGCGCTGTCGTTGTATGTAAAGAGCGAATTATCGGTCGTGCCCACAATCTGACGGAAACGTTGAATGACGTGACTGCCCATGCCGAGATGCAAGTCATCACTGCCGCCGCCAATGTTCTTGGTGGAAAATATCTGAATGAATGTACGCTTTATGTAACCGTAGAACCCTGTGTGATGTGCGCCGGAGCCATTGCCTGGGCGCAAACCGGAAGATTGGTCTTTGGAGCGGAAGATGAGAAACGGGGGTATCAACGGTATGCCGCACAGGCATTGCATCCCAAGACGGTTGTTGTCAAAGGAGTTCTTGCTGAAGAGTGCGCTGCGCTGATGAAAGCCTTTTTTGCGGCGAAAAGATGAGTTGTCACAAGGGCTTGGAGAAGCTCCCCGAAAAGACTTAAGTCTTTCGAAAAAAGACATAGCATCTTTTAAAAAAAGACATAACATCTTTCAAAAAAACATATAGCGTCTTTTAAAAAAAGATGTAGTGTCTTTCAAAAAAAAATATAACATGTTTCCCGAAAAGACATAGCGCCCTTAGAAAAGAACTGATTTTCTCCTGTAAACTACCTGTATTCAGTATGTTTTTGCCCCCTTCACCTCCTTCACCTTTTTCTCTCAAAGCCTTTGTTTATCGCAGGTGTAGGGTGAAGCCCCGTCGGTATGGTTCTTACGGCTCGTGAGCATGGCTCTTACAAGCCTTTGGCATACTTGTTATCGGGAGGAAAGTACAATATATGGAAATACAGGAGTGTCCCTTCACCCTCTATTGCCGATGAACAAGCCGATAGAGCCAAAAAGGTGAAAGGTGTGAAGGGGGTAAAAATAGGTTCGAATAGCTGTTTTTTTACAGTCTGTGAGAGAAAAATTCCGACTGAAAACAGTAGTGGTTTCTGTATAGGCTCCCGTTATTTGATTTCCTCAAAATCAACGTATTCTCCTTCGTCTTTCGTAAAGATCTTCTTGTGTTTCCGTGGATGGATATCTTCTTCCGCGTTATATACTTCTTCTTCATCCTCTCTCCTTTGGGAATTCTGTTGTTGTCTTCTCTCGCCGGATGTTGTATAAGTATGCGGATTCGGTCGTGAGCGCCTTCCCAAGCCGAAAATGGCTTGCAATATGCTGCCTATGACTGAAATACCGATAACGAAGATAGCTATGATAAAAATGAATATTAATCCTAAAATATGCATGGGTTGTTAGTTTTATACGTTGTTTGAAACTGGTAGTACAACAAACGTGCCAAAAGGATTGTTTATTTATTTTTTCTTGTAAAAAGTGAAAGTATGATATACCATACAATTGCCGCTGCAAATCCGCTGACGCCCAATAAAATAAGCAGTGGGATGCATACGATCAGGAAAGAAAAACTGACTTTATTGTCTTTCCAGGACAGGTTTTTGAATTTCAACGAGAACATTGGAATCTCCGACACTAACAGCCACGAAAAGAGCATCACCAATATCAGAATGTAGAGGGGATGGCAGGCCGGAGTTGTGAGAAAATCGTGGGCGCCTACTATTAATGAACCCCAAAACAATGCATTGGCCGGTACCGGAAGACCGATAAACGAAGTGGTCTGGCGGGTGTCGTTATTGAACTTGGCCAATCGCAAACCCGAAAACACGGCAATGAGAAAAGCCGCATACGGCAGATAGGGAGCGATGAACTCGATATTTGCGGGATAGTGCATCTCTTTGAATAGAGAGAAAACGATAAATGCAGGTGCCGCACCGAAACTGATGTCATCGGCCAACGAATCCAAATCCTTGCCGATCGGGGAGTGGGCATTCAGCAAACGTGCCAACATCCCGTCGAAAAAGTCGAAAACCGCACTTAACACAATGAAGATAAAAGCCAGTTCGTAGCGTGCTTCAAAAGCCATGACACAAGCAATGCAACCGGAGAAAAGATTCAGGCAGGTTACTGTGTTGGGGATGTATTTGGTGAAAACGTTTGCCATTGTGACAGTTTTTATTTCAGTTTGGCGATAACCGTTTGATTACCGGTCGTTAATTGTCCCATTGTGACGCATATCTCCGTACCCAATGGAAGGTATACGTCTACGCGTGAACCGAATTTGATGAATCCCATGTGTTCGTCGATATAACACTCTTCACCTACTTCGGCATAAGTGACGATGCGGCGTGCCATCGCTCCGGCAATCTGACGCGTCAGAATCTCCACTCCTTCCGGAGTTTCGATGACGACGGTGGAACGCTCGTTCTCCGTACTGGCCTTGGGCAGCCAGGCTTTCATGAATTTACCGTTGTGATGGGATACCTTTTTTACGGTTCCGTCTACCGGATACCAATTGGCGTGTACGTTCAAAATACTCATAAAGATGGACACCATAATGCGGCGGTCGTGAAAGTATTCGTGCTCGTCCACTTCTTCAATAACCACAATCTTACCATCAGCGGGCGCAACGACGATCTTTTCCGTCTCTTCTCCGAAAAGGCGCTTCGGACAACGGAAAAAGTTAACCATCAATCCGTAGACAATGATACTGGCCAGAGCCACCAGATAAAAAGGCAGTCTATATTCTATTCCATAGTAAAGGGCAGCGTTGACAAGCAACAGCAACAGCAGGCTGCCCCATAGTATATGTGTGCCTTCACGGTGAATGCGTATCTTTTTTAATTTCTTAAGTCGACTCATGTGCGCTAATGAATGATAATTGTCTGCAAAAATATACTTAATTTGAAAATCCAGCAAGTAAATGACGATAGAAATGCACATGTTAATAACTTTTCGGGCATTATTTTTGTTGGTAACCTTATAGATTGTACTTTTATGGCTCAAAATAATCAACCTATCAATATGCAGGATTTCGTTCATTTACATGTCCATACCCAGTATTCGCTTCTGGATGGGCAGGCCAGCGTCAGCGCGTTGGTCGATAAAGCGATGAAGAACGGGATGAAAGGGATTGCTGTTACCGATCATGGAAACATGTTCGGTATCAAGGAATTTACAAATTATGTCAATAAGAAAAACAGCGGGCCGAAAGGTGAGATAAAAGACCTGAAAAAACGGCTGGCTGCCATTGAGTCCGGCGATGTGGAGTGTGAGGACAAGGAGGCGGAGATTGCCGGCTGTAAAGCTAAGATTGCTGAAGCGGAGGCAAAACTGTTCAAGCCCATCATCGGGTGTGAGATGTATGTGGCCCGTCGCACGATGGATAAGAAAGATGGAAAGGCTGACCAGAGCGGGTATCACCTGATTGTGCTTGCCAAAAACGAGAAAGGGTATCACAATCTTATCAAATTGGTGTCCAAGGCCTGGACGGAAGGATATTATATGCGTCCGCGTACAGACCGTAACGAATTGGAAAAGTATCACGAAGGTCTGATTGTGTGCTCGGCTTGTCTGGGAGGGGAGGTGCCCAAGAAAATAACCCAGGGATTGCTGGATGAGGCGGAGGAAGCCATCCGATGGTATAAGAATTTGTTCGGAGAAGATTATTACCTGGAGCTTCAGCGGCACAAGGCTACTGTGCCCCGTGCGAACCACGAGGCATATCCTTTGCAGGTAAATGTGAACAAGCACCTTGTCGAATATGCCAAAAAGTATAATATCAAGCTGATCTGTACGAACGATGTTCACTTTGTGAATGAAGAGCACGCAGAGGCACACGACCGCCTTATCTGTCTCAGTACGGGCAAGGATCTGGACGACCCGAAACGCATGCTTTACACCAAACAGGAGTGGATGAAGACCCGCGAGGAGATGAACGAACTCTTTGCGGATATTCCGGAGGCGTTGAGCAATACGCTTGAAATACTTGACAAGGTGGAGTATTACTCCATCGACCATCCTCCCGTTATGCCTACTTTCGCGATTCCCGAAGATTTCGGGACGGAGGAGGAATACCGCAAGAAGTATACGGAAAAAGACCTTTTCGACGAATTCACACAGGACGAGAATGGGAATGTGGTGCTGAGCGAAGAGGCGGCAAACGATAAGATAAAGCGTCTGGGCGGTTATGATAAACTGTATCGTATCAAGCTCGAAGCAGATTATCTGAAGAAACTAACCTTTGACGGTGCGAAGAGGTTTTATGGAGACCCTTTGAGCCCGGAAGTAAAAGAACGGCTTATTTTCGAATTGCATATCATGAAGACGATGGGTTTTCCGGGATACTTCCTGATTGTGCAGGACTTTATTGCCGCAGGCCGGAACATGGGCGTTTCCATTGGACCGGGACGTGGATCGGCGGCAGGATCGGCCGTTGCATATTGCTTGCAGATTACGAAAATCGACCCGATACAGTATGACTTGCTGTTTGAGCGTTTCCTGAATCCGGACCGTATCTCATTGCCTGATATCGATATAGACTTCGATGATGACGGGCGTGGTGAGGTGCTCCGCTGGGTAACGGAAAAATACGGGCATGAAAAGGTGGCTCATATTATCACGTATGGCACGATGGCAACCAAACTGGCCATCAAGGATGTGGCGCGTGTACAGAAGCTGCCTCTTGCCGAGTCGGACAGACTGGCGAAGCTGGTGCCCGATAAAATACCCGATAAAAAACTGAACCTGCGGAATGCCATCGATTATGTGCCGGAGCTGCAGGCGGCTGAGGCTTCGCCCGACCCGTTGGTGCGTGATACCTTGAAATACGCCTTGATGCTCGAGGGCAATGTGCGTGGTACGGGAGTACATGCCTGCGGTACCATTATCTGCCGGGACGATATAACCGACTGGGTGCCGGTAAGTACGGCGGATGATAAGGAAACGGGCGAGAAGATGCTTGTTACCCAGTATGAAGGGTCGGTTATCGAAGATACGGGACTGATTAAGATGGACTTTCTGGGGTTGAAAACGTTGTCCATCATTAAAGAGGCGGTTGAAAACATCCGGCTGAGTAGGGGGGAGAACCTGGACATCGATACGATTTCCATTAAAGACCCGGCTACTTACAAACTCTATAGTGAGGGGCGTACGATCGGCACGTTCCAGTTCGAGTCTGCCGGCATGCAGAAATATCTGAGAGAGTTGCAGCCGACGACTTTTGAAGACTTGATTGCCATGAATGCCCTTTATCGTCCGGGACCGATGGATTACATTCCCGACTTCATCGACCGTAAACACGGGCGCAAACCGATCGAGTATGACATCCCCGTAATGGAGAAATACCTGAAAGATACTTACGGCATTACCGTATATCAGGAGCAGGTGATGCTCTTGTCACGCTTACTGGCCGACTTCACCCGTGGAGAGTCGGATGCATTGCGTAAGGCGATGGGTAAGAAGCTGCGTGATAAGCTGGATCACATGAAGCCTAAATTCATTGAAGGCGGCCGGAAGAACGGGCACGATCCGAAAATTCTGGAAAAGATATGGGCCGACTGGGAGAAGTTTGCTTCGTATGCGTTTAATAAATCGCATGCCACCTGTTATTCATGGGTGGCTTATCAGACCGCTTATCTGAAGGCAAACTATCCGTCGGAATACATGGCTGCCGTCATGAGCCGAAGCTTGTCGAACATTACCGATATCACGAAGCTGATGGATGAGTGTAAGGCGATGGGTATTCAGGTATTGGGACCGGATGTGAATGAAAGTAACTTGAAGTTTACGGTAAACAAGCATGGAGACATCCGGTTCGGTCTTGGTGCCGTAAAGGGAGTGGGAGAGGCTGCCGTACAGAGCATCATGGACGAACGGCGGGCAAACGGCCCGTATAAGGGTATCTTTGACTTTGTGCAGCGCGTCAACCTGAATGCTTGTAATAAAAAGAATATGGAATGCCTTGCGCTGTCGGGTGGTTTCGACAGTTTTCCGGAGCTGAAGCGGGAACAGTTCTTTGCCGTCAATTCGAAAGGGGAGGTCTTCCTCGAAACATTGATGCGCTACGGCAACCGCTACCAGGCCGACAAGGCGGCTGCGATTAATTCGTTGTTTGGCGGAGAGAATGTGATCGATATTGCAACACCGGAGATTCTGCCGGCCGAGCGTTGGGGAGATCTGGAACGTCTGAATAAGGAGAGGGAACTGGTAGGTATTTACTTGTCGGCTCATCCGCTGGACGAATATGCCATCGTGCTCGAGCATGTCTGCAATACGCACATGGCCGAACTGGAAGATAAGGCTGCTTTGGCAGGCAGAGAGATTACGATGGGGGGGATTGTGACCAGTGTGCGAAGAGGAATCAGCAAGAATGGCAATCCTTACGGCATTGCCAAGATAGAGGATTATTCAGGCTCGGCGGAAATTCCTTTCTTCGGGAATGACTGGGTTACCTTCCAAGGTTATCTGGGAGAAGGTACTTTCCTGTTTATAAAGGCGCGTTGCCAGCCCAAGCAGTGGCGTCCGGAAGAGTTGGATCTCAAGATCACCTCGATGGAGCTGCTCCCCGATGTGAAAGAGAAACTGGTGGAGAAGATAACGATTCTGATTCCGTTGTCTGCTTTGAATTCCGCTCTCGTGGCGGAACTGTCTTCGCTGACCAAAGATCATCCGGGGAATACCGAACTTTATTTTAAGGTAACCGATAAGGATGAAAAGATGGTGCTCGACTTGATAGCGCGTCCGGTAAAATTGTCGGTAGGAAGAGAATTGATCTCTTATTTAAAGGAACGTCCGGAGCTTGAGTTTCGGATAAATTGATTATATTTGCAACGTAGCACGGAGGTTGCATGAGACTTCCGGGCTGCTTAATTCTAACTATTAACTTTTAAAATTATGGCTTTAGAAATTACAGACAGCAATTATAAGGAAATCCTTGCAGAAGGAAAACCGGTTGTTGTTGACTTTTGGGCCCCTTGGTGTGGCCCTTGCAAGATGGTTGCTCCTATCATCGAGGAACTGGCAACGGAGTTTGAAGGACAAGTTATTATCGGTAAATGCGATGTGGACGAAAATAGCGACATGGCAGCCGAATACGGTATCCGTAATATTCCGACTGTTCTTTTCTTTAAGAACGGAGAGATTGTAGACAAGCAGATTGGTGCTGTCGGCAAACCTGTATTTGTGGAAAAGACGAAGAACTTATTATAATTTATAGTTTTCAACTTAATAACATTGAACTATATGGGACTGGAAGACGATTTTTTACTTGCTGATGCCGACGATGAAAAGACCATCGAGTACATCAAAAACTATTTGCCGCAGGAACTGAAAGAGAAGTTCACCGATGATGAACTTTATTATTTCCTGGATCTGATTGACGAGTATTACTCTGAAAGCGGTATTCTGGAAGCGCAACCCGATGAAGACGGGTATGTCAACATCGACCTGGAGCAGGTGGTGGACTATATTGTTAAGGAGGCCAAGAAAGACGAAATGGGAGAGTTCGATCCCGAAGAAATCTTTTTTGTGGTTCAGGGAGAAATGGAATATGGAAACTCTCTGGGGCAGGTAGAATAACTCGTTTCCGGAATTCCTGTTAGGGACTGAAGGTAAAGTCAAAATACCTAAAACATAAAAATCACCCTTGCTGCAGATGTTTTGTAGCAAGGGTGATTTTGTTAATAAGAGAGTTTGTACACCCTCCTTTTATTGTATCTTTTCTGTTTTTTATCAGATCTCTTCTAAAGCGTAATACTGATAATCCCTCAACAGTGTTTGCAGAAACTTCTCATCGCTCCCCTCTACCTGCTTTATGGATAGGAGCGTACGTACTTTGTCGGCCAGCAACCGTATGCGCCGGGCACGGTCTTTGCTTCCGGAAGAGAGCGTCTTGTTGATTACATTCACCTGTTCCAGTGATAAGTCGGCAGCCGTTGGATATACCGGATGGTAATCTTTGGTCAGGTAGTCGTATTCGTCGAGACTGACTTGTATTTTGCGATAGTTCTTTTCCTTGATGACTATCGTTCCGGCGGCAAGGTCACCCAGGCGCTGATGATTTTTGGTCAGCAAAATGACGATAACTCCCAATCCGCCCGTGAACGGCAAGTCGATGGGGAAGAGAAGCCAGCGCAGCAGATAAGAGCTGAGGCTCGGGGTGGAGCCGTCGGCCTTCACGACCCGGAGATTCAACAGGCGTTTGCCCAGACTCTGGCCGCGGTTGAAGACTTCGCATAACAGCGAATAACAGAACACCGGCAGGTAGACAATCACAAAAAGAAAAAAGAACGAAAAGCCGGAATAAGCGTGGATCTTGAGATAAGACAAGGCGATGCTGAATCCTACTACATAAATGAACAGGAAGATATAGTCTATAATCAGAGCCAGCATACGTTCGCCTATACTTGCCGGTGTCTGGCTGATGCGTACAAACTGTCCCGTAATAATAGTGGATTCGCTCATTTCTCTTTAAACATTTTCATGGTTCCGTTGCAAATATATCAAATATCTCTTATTTTTGCTTCGGATTCGAACAAAACTTCTATTCGAATCCCTCTAAACGATGAAAGAAGTTACGTTTATTCGCCGGAACATTGAAAAATGGAAAGAAACAGAGGAGGTAGTGGAGAAAGCTGATAAGTTTAATCCCGACCGTCTGGCCGATGCGTATACGGAACTTACTGCCGATCTGGCTTTTGCACAGACTCATTATCCCTCTTCCCGCATCACTGTTTATCTCAACAATCTGGCTTCTGCATTGCACAATGTGATTTATCGTAATAAGCGTGAGAAGTGGACCCGGATCATTACTTTCTGGACACGCGAAGTGCCGCAGACAATGCACGATGCCCGTAAGGAATTGTTGGTGTCTTTTCTCATCTTCGCCGCCAGTGTGCTGATAGGCATCATTTCGGCTTGGAACGATCCGAATTTTGTCCGGTTGATTCTGGGTAACAGTTATGTGGATATGACACTTGAAAATATTGCCAACGGTGAGCCGATGGCGGTGTATAACGGTTCGGAGGAGCTGCCTATGTTCTTGGGGATTACGCTGAACAACATCATGGTATCTTTCAATTGTTTTGCGATGGGACTGCTGACCAGCTTCGGCACAGGGTACATGCTGCTTTCCAATGGAATCATGCTGGGGGCTTTTCAGACTTTCTTTTACGGAGAGGGGCTGTTGGCCGAGTCTATGCTGGCAATCTGGCTGCACGGCACGCTTGAGATATGGGCCATTATCGTGGCGGGCGCTGCCGGGCTGGCACTTGGAAACGGGTGGTTGTTTCCGGGTACTTATTCACGTGCCGCCTCTTTCCGGCGGGGAGCCAAGAGAGGATTGAAAATCGTTGTGGGAACCGTTCCGGTATTTATCATGGCGGGTTTCATAGAAGGTTTCCTCACGCGGCATACCGAGTTCCCGACGGTGCTCAGGCTGGGCATTATTCTGCTTTCACTTGCATTTATTATCTTTTACTATATTTACTTACCAAATAGAAAACGACATGGAGTCACAGAAAGCTAAAGTAGCAATGTATGTAAAGCGTTCCTTCGGGGATAAGATGAACGCCTCCTTTGATTTTATAAAGGAGAACTGGAAACCTCTGTTTAAGTTCACCACGTATCTGATATTGCCTTTGTGTCTGATTCAGGCATTGAGTGTGAACGGGCTGATGAGCGGGTCTATAGATGCCACGATGGGACTCGAGGACAACGCTGCCAACCCTTTGACGGGTATCGGAGCGATGTTTTGGGTGAACTACGGACTGGCTGTCATCTGTTACCTCATCGGATCCGTCATCCTTACCTCGCTGGTTTATACGCTGATCAAGACTTACAATGAACGTGAAGAACGCCTGGAGGGAATCACGCTGTCTTCATTGAAACCCCTGTTGCTTAAAAATGTGGGCAGGCTGTTGAAACTTACCCTGTTCGGCATATTGTTGGGGATTGCTGTATGTGTGATTGTGGGTGTGCTGGTGGCTCTTACTCCTTTTACCTTGATCCTTACCATTCCGTTGGTGATAGCCTGTGCAGTCCCGATGGCGCTGTTTTCTCCGATTTATCTGTTTGAGAATATCAGTATATGGGGAGCGTTCAAAAAGACATTCCGCCTGGGATTCTCCACTTGGGGAGGTGTCTTTCTCATTGCGCTGATCATGGGACTGATCGGTAGTATTTTGCAGGGTATCACGATGTTGCCTTGGTATGTGGCCACTCTTGTGAAATACTTTTTTGCCATGAGTGATAACGGAAGTACGGTCACCATCTCTCCCATTTATAATTTCTTCCTTTATCTGATGGGAATCCTACAGGCTTTCGGGACATATCTTTCTGCCATATTCTCCATTATCGGTTTGGCTTACCAGTACGGGCATGCTTCCGAGGTGGTGGACAGTGTCTCTGTGGAAGAAGATATCAATAATTTCGATAACCTCTGATAGCACGACCGGATGACTGCACCTGCCGATACGATTGTTTATGATTCGCTCACCGTTGCCTATTGGCAAGGGCAGCCGGAGTATGATTATAACCGTGAATTGATCACGCCCGAGTTCGATATCCTTGCGTGGCTTAATTTGTGGGTGGGCAGGCTGTTGCAGAAAATATTCGGCAGTGCATTTGCCGAAAAATATACGGCAGCGGTATTGGTTGCGTTGTTTGTCGTTGTACTTTTGCTGATTATCTGGTTTATTTACAAGAAGCGTCCGGAACTGTTCGTGCGGTCGAAAAGGACTTTGCCCTACCGGGTGGAGGGAGATACCATTTATGGCGTTGATTTTCAGAAAGAGATAGACTCTGCCATCTCCCGCAAGGATTACCGGGAAGCGGTGAGGCTGCTCTATCTTCAGACCCTGAAACATTTGAGTGATATCGGAAAGATAGACTGGCAGCTTTATAAAACGCCGACCGAGTATATTTATGAAATAAAGAGCGATGCTCTGAAGACTCCTTTCCGCGAATTGACCAATCATTTTCTGCGCGTCCGTTATGGTAATTTTGAAGCGACCGTAGCCCTTTATCAGGAGATGCAAGCTTTTCAGAAGGAGCTAATAGCCAAAGGAGGTGGGGTATGAAAGGTAACCGTTGGTTTATTTTTGCTATGGTGCTTTTTCTGGCTGTCATGTTTCTGGTGGAGTACAACTTGCCGAAGAAGTTTGTCTGGAATCCTACCTTCAGCCGGTATGATTACCAACCGTTCGGCTGTGCTATTTTCGATGATGTACTGGCGGATTCCTGGCCGGAAGAGTATTATCTGAATGACTGGACTTTCTATAATTTTGAGAACGATACCACGAACGAACCTCTCGCCATACTTGCCATTGCCCAGCGTTTTCAGTTCACGAATATCGATAGAGATGCAATCATGCGCCTGGCAGAACGGGGAAACAAGGTGATATTGGCGGCTACCGGTTTTTCATTGTCCGATACGTTGGGGTATGATATGTCTTATACCTGGTTTAGCGCATCGGAGTTAAAGAAATATGCAGGGACGGTCAATCGTCGCGACAGTCTGTTCTGGTTGGCTGATTCGGCAAGTGCTTATCCGGCGGCGGTCTTCGAAGTCTATCCGCAACTGTGTAGGGCTTTTTTCACAAAGTATGACTCGCTTTCCGTACCGTTGGTGAGGCGGGGACGGGCTATCGTGTCACGGGAAAGTACGATTACGCTGGAGGCAGACAGTCTGACACGAAACCGGTTGAAAGATACACTGTCCGAATCGCAGGATTCGGTACAGCTTCCTGTCGAACTGCCTACGGGAGTGTCTGCCCTGCGGCGTCCTGTGGGAAAAGGAGAGATCATCCTTATCTCCACTCCTCTGCTGTTCACCAATTATGGAGTGCTCGATAAGAACAATGCCGCTTATGTTTTCCGTTTGCTTTCACCGGCGAAAGGTCTGCCGTTGTATCGCACGGAGGCTTATAATGAATCGGAGTATGAACAGCGCTCGCCGTTCCGCTACTTCCTGTCGCAGCCTCCTCTTCGCTGGGGACTTTATCTGACGATGATTGCACTCGTGCTCTTCATGGTGTTTACTGCCCGTAGGCGGCAGAGGCCGATTCCGGTTATCCGCCAACCGGAAAACAAGGCGCTGGAATTTACCGAACTGATAGGAACGCTGTATTTTCAGAGGAAG
Organism: uncultured Bacteroides sp.; assembly: GCA_958477465.1. GTDB lineage: Bacteria > Bacteroidota > Bacteroidia > Bacteroidales > Bacteroidaceae > Bacteroides. Next base: position 65,205 of record CAUEFX010000003.1, on the reverse strand, counting down.
AACCATGCGGATCTGGTGCGCAAGAAGTTTACCTATTTTGCAGAGGCTTTGCGGCGGAATATACAGGTGGATGTGGAAGAGGAGACCGATGAAAGAACCCTTTACCGGAAAGTAGCCGGTAAAACGGGCATGGAGGAAGAGAAGATAGCAAGGCTGTTTGACGGCTTGCGACCTGTTGTCAAGGGAGAACGGAACGTGACGGAACAGGAGATGAAAGACTATATAGACGGCATGAATGAAATACTGAACCGGATATAAACGACAATAAATGAGATATAGAACCGGATATAATAAGATTGCTTATGAATGATATGAATGAATCCATGGCAGAAGTAACGCCTTCCGCAGCTCCAGCGGAGGAGGTACGTAATGAAGTGCCACGTACTGATTTAACTCTTTTTGCCGAAAAAATCGGGGCGTTGAAAGCGCAGATCGCTTCGGTTATAGTGGGACAGGAGCGTACGGTAGATCTTGTCCTTACGGCGATTCTTGCCAACGGTCATGTGTTGATAGAAGGGGTGCCCGGTGTGGCGAAAACACTGCTTGCCCGCCTTACGGCGCGTCTGATAGATGCCGATTTCAGCCGCATACAGTTTACGCCCGATTTGATGCCGAGTGATGTGCTCGGCACTACGGTCTTTAATTTGAAAACCAATGAGTTTGATTTCCATCACGGTCCTATCTTTGCCGATGTGGTGCTGGTAGACGAGATTAACCGTGCTCCGGCAAAAACACAATCCGCCCTTTTTGAGGTGATGGAGGAGCGGCAGGTGAGTATCGACGGGTCGACTTACCGGATGGGAGAGTTTTATACCATTCTTGCCACTCAGAATCCGGTGGAGCAAGAGGGTACGTATAAGCTGCCAGAAGCTCAGCTCGACCGTTTTCTGATGAAGATAACGATGGATTATCCGTCGTTGGAAGAGGAGGTGTGCATTCTTGAACGTCATCATACGAACGCTGCATTGGTGAAGTTGGAAGATATCCGTCCTGTAATAACCCGCGATGAGTTGCTGACGTTCCGCAAATTGATGGACAAGGTATTCGTGGATCGCACACTGTTGCAGTATATAGCCCTTATCGTGCAGCAGACCCGTACCAGCAAAGCGGTTTATCTGGGTGCATCGCCCCGTGCCTCTGTGGCTATGTTGCAGTCGTCCAAGGCGTATGCCCTTTTGCAGGGACGCGATTTTGTAACTCCCGAGGATGTCAAGTTCGTGGCTCCCTATGTGCTCCAGCATCGCCTTATTCTCACAGCGGAAGCGGAAATGGAAGGTCACTCTCCGGTAAAGGTAACGCAGCGCCTCATCGACAAGGTAGAAGTGCCGAAATAAGAGTAGAAATTTGAATCGAACGGAGAAAATTGAGATGTGAAGAGGAAAAGTCTCCCTTGAATATCAACTAAAAGTCTTGAAACGGAAACTGATGAAACAAAAACTTCATAGTACAAGATGCTTATAAATACTAAAGTATAAAGAGTATAATTACTAAAGTATAAGTTATTTCAATCGTAAATCGTCAAATCGTAAATAAATTCATGTATTTGTCCCGACGTTTTTATCTGTTTATCCTTGTCGTCATCCTGTTGCTTTGCGGCGGATATGTGCTGGGTACTCTGTTCCTGTTGGGACAGGTGGCATTGGTTGTTTTTATCTTTGCCGTTTCGGCAGATCTTTTTCTTCTCTATCGCACGAAGGGGATCCGGAGTTTCCGGCAATGTGCTTCCCGCTTTTCGAACGGAGATGATAACGAGGTGCGCCTGCGCATAGAGAGCAGTTATCCTTTCCCTGTCCGGCTGTCGGTTATCGATGAGGTGCCTGCCATATTCCAGCAGCGTGATATATGTTTTAAACTGTCTCTCGAAAGTGGCGAAGGGAAAACGATTGCCTATCATCTGCATCCCACCCGGCGGGGAATGTATGACTTCGGATACATCCGGGTGTTTGTAACCACGCGTATCGGACTGGTCGAGCGCCGTTTTACAGGCGGTGAACCGCAAAAGATAAAAGTATACCCCTCCTACCTGATGCTGCACCGTTACGAGTTGCTTGCCATGAGTGATAATCTTACGGAGCTGGGGATAAAGAAAATCCGGCGGGCGGGGCATCAGACGGAGTTCGAACAGATAAAGGAGTATGTAAAAGGAGACGATTACCGCACGATTAACTGGAAAGCCAGTGCCCGGCGACATCAGTTGATGGTCAATGTGTATCAGGACGAGCGTTCGCAGCAGATATATAATGTGATAGACAAAGGTCGTATCATGCAGCAGGCTTTTAAAGGAATGACCCTGCTGGATTATGCCGTCAATGCTTCACTTGTGCTTTCGTATGTGGCCATACGTAAAGATGATAAAGCGGGGTTAGTGACATTCAATGAGCACTTTGATACCTTTGTCCCGGCTTCCAAGCAGACGGGGCAGATGCAGACTTTACTCGAAAGCCTTTATGCACAGGAGACCACTTTCGGGGAGACCGACTTCTCCGCCTTGTGCGTGCATCTGGCCAAACATATCGGGAAACGCAGTTTGCTGATACTCTATACCAACTTTAGTAACCTGAACAGCATGAACCGGCAACTGCCTTATCTGCAACAACTGTCCCGTCAGCATCGTTTGTTGGTGGTGTTCTTCGAAGATGCCGATCTGAAAGCGTATGTTGCCGGAAAACCGGCGGATACCGAGGGGTATTACCGTCATGTCATTGCCGAAAAGTTTGCGTATGAGAAACGCCTTATCGTAAATACGCTGAAACAGCATGGCATCTATTCCGTACTTACTACACCCGATAACTTGTCTGTCGATGTCATCAATAAGTATCTGGAGATGAAGTCGAGACAATTGATCTGATGCACAGTTTTACAGACCCAGAGAATGGAGGAAAAAAACGGCCATTCCAATCAACAGCAATCCCAATACGCCATAAACGATTCGGGCACGGGTGCGGCCTATTCGTCTGACGACAACTTGTGCGTTGTGTGCCGTGAAGAACCACTCCCAATTCAGCAATGAAGCAAGGAGGGAGATGGTTCCGGCAAGGGCAAACAGGCCCAAAATAAAGTAATGTGGTGCCATCGTCTCTTAAAGAGTGATTTTACGGCTTCCGTCTTCCAACTCTTCAATGGTTACCTTTACGGCATTGCCGGGAAGAAGTTCTTCCACCAGCTCCGGCCATTCGATGAAGCAGAGAGCGCCACTATAAAAATAGTCCTCGTATCCCATATCATATACTTCGCTGAGTTTTTTGATCCGGTAAAAGTCGAAGTGGTAAATCAATTCGCCTCCCTTGTCGGAACGGTACTCGTTGACAATGGCAAACGTAGGAGAAGTGATGGCATCTGAAACTCCCAACTCTTCACAAAGTGCCTTTACAAAGGTCGTTTTTCCGGCTCCCATTTTCCCGTAAAGGGCAAAGACCGTATTGTCGCCCATGGCGGAGATAAACTCTCGTGCGGCTTCGTGTATCTGGTCTAATGATTGAATTTTAATTTCCATAATCTTGTTTACTATAACTGTTGGATAATTTACTATTGAACAAATTACTATTAGATTATTTGCTATTGGACAAATCTCTGTTTACTATTCGTTACATCCTGTTTCTCTTTCCTATTCTCAAAGCACCCCACCGGGAATCTTCCGTGTCCCTTCTTTCAGCTTCTTTTTATTCTTTTCCTTATTTCCCCTTCATCGTGATGAGCGGAATGATCATTTCCTCCATTGAGATACCTCCGTGTTGGAAAGTGTTGGTATAGTAGGATACATAATAATTGAAGTTGTTCGGGTAGGCCAGGAAGTCGCGTCCATAGGCGAAGATGTACTTCGTACTCACATTGGGTGATGGCAGCAGGGCATCTGCCGGACGGTTTATTTCGAATACTTGCTTCGGATTGTACGACATGTTGCGCGATAGTTTGTAGCGCAGGTTTGTGTTGATTTCTCCGTTGTTGGCCTGTACTCTGATAGGATTGTCTACGCGGATGCTGCCGTGATCGGTGGTAACAACCACCCGTACTTTTCGTGCTGCAAGTTCTTTCAGCAAATCGCGCACCGGCGAATGGCGGAACCACGACAGGGTAAGGCTGCGGTAAGCGGCTTCCGTGGAAGCAAGTTCACGGATCATCTTACTCTCCGTACGGGTATGGCTCAGCATATCGATAAAGTTGAATACCACCACATTCAGATCATTTTGCATCAGTTTCGGAAGCTGGGCGACAAGGCGCTCGCCGGCGGATGCATCGTTTATCTTGTGGTACGAGAAAGTGTGCTGGCGGCGATACCTGTCGAAACAGGTCTGTATCAGCGGAGCTTCGTTCAAGTTCTTGCTTTCTTCCTCGTCCTCATCTACCCACAAGTCGGGGAACATGTGCGCTATCTGGTCGGGCATGAGTCCGGAGAATATCGCATTGCGCGCATATTGTGTGGCTGTAGGCAAAATGCTGAAATAGAGCTGCTCTTCAAAAGTGAAGAGTTCCGACAACTCATTGGCTACAACACGCCATTGGTCATAGCGGAAGTTATCGAGCACAAGGAAGCAGACTTTCTCCCCTTGGTCGAGCAACGGAAAAATACTGCGCTTCATCAAGTCCGGACTCATTATCGGGGCCTCCTGCGAAACACTTCCTTTGCGTGTAGGGTCCTTCGCTTTCATCCAGTCGAGGTAGTTCCTTTTGATGAATTTGGCAAAGGCGGTGTTGGCCTCTGTCTTCTGCATGGACAGCATTTCGCTCATGGGGCTGTCGCTTGCTTCCAGTTCCAGCTCCCAATAGACGAGGCGGCGATAGAGTTCTACCCAGTCGTCGGCAGTCAGGGAGTCATTGATCTGCATGCCTATCTTGCCGAAGTTCTGTTGGTAAGCCGTTTGTGCAACTTCCGACACGATGTTACGGCGGTGCAGGTTTTTCTTTAACGACAGGAGTATTTGGTTGGGGTTGACCGGCTTAATCAGATAGTCGGCTATCTTACTGCCGATTGCCATATCCATAATGTCCTCTTCCTCACTCTTGGTAATCATGACCACAGGCACGGTAGGAGAGATGTCCTTTATCTGTGCCAAGGTCTCGAGCCCGCTGATGCCGGGCATATTCTCGTCAAGGAAGATCAGGTCATAGTCCGTTTCACGGCAACGGTCAAGAGCATCTTGTCCGTTACTTACGGTATGTACCTCGTAGCCTTTCGACTCGAGGAAAAGAATGTGCGGGCGGAGAAGGTCTATCTCGTCATCTACCCAAAGTAATCGGTCTTTCTTCATCTTGATATTTACAATTTACTGTTTGCTGTTTGGCTGCACTTTCATGGCGATACCCGTGAGAGACTCACTTTAGTATACGTAGAAAGAACCGCCGGTTTCGTCTACTTCTTCACCGTCCTCTCCGTCTTCCGTAGCGTCTTCATCTGCCGGCGGCAGGTTCTGCAACGGTTCGTCCAGCGTACTGCCGTCAATGGGCAACTCCTCGTCCGCACCGATCGGCAACGGGTTGAAAGCACGTTGATAGAAGGTGTCATAATCATCAAAACTATAGAACTGGTTCAATAGTTCATAATTGGCTTGAGAAATAAGAATTGCTCTCATGCCGCTGAGCTTTTCGTTCATGTGCGGATCGGCGTAGAGCTGACGTTGGTAATATTGCGCTTCGTCGTAGTTGGCGAAGGAACTGATGACCAGCCGTCCGATGCCGCGGTCGTGAGAGAAGGCGAGGTCGAAGTTCTTCACCATGAATGAGGAGAAGTTGTAACGGGCTACCTCATAAAGAAGCCGGTTCTCGTCTACCTTTCCTTCTTCGTACGCAAGGATGAACACGAACGGAGTGTTACGTTCCGGACTGAATTCCGGAATGCTGTCCATTCCGGCTGTCCGCGTGCTGTCCGAAGCCATGTCGGCACTTCTGCGCGACCATATACTTCCGAAAGAGACACTGCCTTCCGACAGGAGACGTCCTTCCTGAATACCTTTCAGGATATGTGCGGCAAGATCGGTGATTTCATTTTCCGGATATTGCTGTACCACCTCTTTCAGCTCGTTGAGAAACTGCTTCTGGTCTCCGCTTTGCAGGGAGCTCACGGCATGCAGGAACATGAATTTAGGACGGTGTTGCCCCATCGGATATTTCTTTGCGGATAACTCTGCGTTCGCTACTACCCGGTTATAGTCCCCTGCCTGATACTTCTGGTAGGTATCGGCATAGAGCGAGTCTTCCAGATGTTTTCCGTAAACGGCATTGTGGGCAAAGTCCGGATCGGAGAGTGTTTTGGCATATTTGCTGTCCGGAAAACGCTCGATCAGCTGTTGCTTGTAAAGATTGGCATCCGCCATGCGTTCCATGCGTCCCAACATCAGAAACAGGTTGTAGTATGCTTCATCCATTTGGGTGAAATCGGGGAAATCATGGATTAACCGTCCGAACGACTGTTCCGCCCGTGGGAAATCTTCCAGTTTGTCCTTGTATATCATTCCCATGTTAAACAAGCCGTCCGATAATATTTCGTTGGAAGCCGCCATCGCTTCTTCCGTCAAAGGAATCTGCCGCAGGTAAAACAGCGGATTCTTTTCATCAACGGTTGTTGTGTCAGAAGCCAGTTCCGACTCCGGAGCGGCGGGGCGCTCGCTCTCGCCTTCACCGGGGCTGTTTCCGTTCGGACTGCCTCCATTGTCGATCGAGTCTTTTTCTGCTGTCTGTTCATCGTAATTGACCGGGGCGAAGTCGTCCAGAGAGACTACGGTCTTATTGCGTCTTCGCCAGTTATCTTCCAGTTTGCGGCGCCCCCACAGGCGTTGGAAATCTGCTTTACCTTGTGTCACCGACTGTGAATTGTAGAAATACCAGGAATTGTCTCCGGTAGGAACAGTCGGTTGGGTGGTAGTCGGCCTTTTCGGGGCATTGGCGGCATTTTCGGTTGCAACCGCCTCGCGCATGGCATCCCGTTCGGCCTCTTTGGCCAATCTTTTCTCTTCCTCTTCTTTCTGGATAACCCGTGCTATCAATGTGTCGATTACCACCATACGGGCAGCGCTGTCCAATGACGCCAGATGTTGCAGGCTGTCTTGTAACTCTACCGCAGTGGCGAAAGGCACCAGCTCATCCAATACTTCGGAGCGTCTTGTGATCTCATTGTATTCCGGATGTGTCTTGTCCAGCAGTCCGGTGACATCGGCATAGGCCGTTTGTGCTTCGGCATAGCGTCCCATTTGCCAGCAGAGATTGCCCAAGGTGAGTTGCAGTATTCCTTTTTCCACTCCTCCGCGTGTACTCTTTTCTACTCCCAGATGATATTCTTTGATGGCTCGGGCCGTGTCTTTGGCCGAAAGATAGATGTTGCCCAAGGCATAATGAATCTGATCGAGATAGTCCTTGTTCTTCTCACTGCGTGTCATCCGGTACAGTTTGTCCGTGGCTTTCTTCACCTGTGCGGGGTTACTCAGGTCTCCATAGGAAAAACATTCTGTCCGGCGGATATGCGCATTCAGCTCCATCTCATAGGGAGGGCTGAGTTTGATAACCTTTCCGTATGCCTGATATGCCTTGGCAGGGTCTTGTAGCAATTGATATAGCTGCCCTAAAAGATAATATTCGCGGGATTTCTGCCATTTGCTCTTTTCGTTTTTGATGGTGGTGAGCAGGTGCGGAACGGCTTCCCGATAGCGTTGGCTTCCCAGCAGGTAGTGTCCGTACGTTCTGGAATATGCCGGAGCCAATGTTGTCGGAAGACTATCGTTGTTTACTTTCTGCAAAACATCTTCCGCATCATAATACCATCCCATCTGCGTGTAGCATTGGGCGAGCCAGATACGTGCATCTGCCGTGATTTTGGGCTGTCCGGCATAGAGCCGTGCGATGTATGAGAAAGTGGCGGCTGCTTCCGGAAAGTCTCCTTTCTGAAATTGCGCTTTTCCCATCAGCATCCAGGCATTGTGCAGGAACGGATTGAATTCACGGCGTGCCAGCCATTGCTTGTATTCGGGGGTATAGCGCTTTCCCGGTTTCCGGGGAGGTTTTCGCTTGATAGAGTGTACAGCAATGGCTTTCTGTGACTTTTCAATGGCGCGTTCAAAGTCGCCGCTTCCGGTACCGATTGTCGATTTATTGCCGATGGGGTAGAGTGGCAACATCTCCATATAGTTGTCCTTATTCCCCTTTTCGATAGCTCTACATCCCGATTTATAGGCCTCATTCCCGTTGAAGTATACATTGTAACGGGTGGTCATCGCATGATAGAAACGACTTCCTTTCGTATTCTTTTTAGTCGAACATCCCGTAAACAGCAAGAGGGTTAATAATATGCCAATGAAATAATGTGTCAATGTGCCGATGTGCCGATGTGCCAATGCGTCAATGCGGGAATGATGTGTCAATGTTTCAATAAATTTATGCATCCAGATTGCCATTGCTTTGCAGATTCTTTTCACTGCGCAGCTAATTGGCATATTGGCACATTGCCTTATTGGCACATTATTATTCCTCATCTTTTTATTACTTTGCATACGGCATAGATTAAGATGGACACGAATATGATAGAGGCCCCGGAGGGTACTTTCCAGTGGTAGGATACGAACAGGCCGCCCAGGCATCCCAGGAAACCGATGCCGATGGATAGCCAGATAATGCGTTTGAAGCTGTAAGTGAACAGGTTGGCTGTCATTTGCGGAATGGTAAGGAGTGAGATGGCCAGCACGATGCCTACCATGCGAAGACAGGAGACGATGGTCAAGGCAATGAACATCATCAGAAGATATTCGAATACTGCTACGGGGATTCCTTGCGAACGGGCGAACTCACGGTCGAATGCCACGTAAATAATCGGATGGATATACAGGCTGAAGAATAAGATAAGCAGTGCCGCGAGTATACCGAGCATCAGCAGATCTCCGGTGGTGATGGTCAGTATGTTACCAAATAGATAGGCGGACAAGTCCGGTGCGAATCCCGGTGCGAGGAAACTGAACATAATGCCCAATGCCATTCCTAACGTCCAGAATACGGCAATGGCAGAATCTTCACGCATGTCTTTCCGCTTGCTCAGCCATTCTACTCCGAAAGCCGACAAAACCGAGAATATGGCTGCCGAAAGGATAGGGGATATCCCGGCAAACAATCCCAGACCGATGCCGCCGAAAGAGGCGTGCGTAATGCCTCCGCTGATGAATACCAGCCGACGCGTCACTATATAGGTACCGATAATGCCGCAGGCTATACTCGCCAGCAGGCTGCCCAACAAGGCATGTTGAAAAAAAGTATATTGTAACAGGTCCATTCTGATGCTTAACTTACTAATTATTAATAACGGAGAAAGGGAGTTACTTATTATAAATTCAGGGATGTATTCATAATCTCAGGAGTATATTTATCATATCAAAAAGACGTATTCGGCGTTTTAAGGATGTATCCTCCGTTCCCCTACGATGAGAAAGACTTCATCTTTTATATCATCGGGCAGGTTGATGCCGCGCAATTGCAGACTCCGTACCCATCCGGCCACATCACTCTCCTGCATGGTGTAGAATACGTCGCGGAACATCTCTGTTTCATCATCCGTATATGCTTCCGGCGCCCGGCCGATGAACCGATCCAGCTCTTCGTCATCGTAATACTCTATCTTTTTACTTACGGCAGCCAACAAACTGTCTCTTTCACAGACTTCGTGTTGGCCGCAGCATTCTGCGTCTACTTCTTTCACTTCGGGAAAGCTTTCCAACTCTCCGGCATCTATCTTCTTTTGCAGCCGTCTGTTGCGGATGTATCCGGCAATCATGGCCACAACGGCAAGTAATAACAGACTTATTAACAATATCCACATATTCCGAAATCCTTAAATTGGAGACAAAGGTACTCATTTATTCACCACGGGTTATATAGATTAACACAGATTATAATCTGTTTTTTGCAGGCAATAGCCGGTGGTGAATCCCTGTCGGTCTGAGTCTATACAGATTGCAATCTGATTTTTGCGCTGTCAAAGCAGTTGTGTTACTTTGTGATAATCTTGAAAACAGGATACCGGGATGACACAATTTTTCGGATTGATTACTGTTATTCTGTGATAATCCTGAAACCTGCCTGTTTCAGATTTTCCCAGTAAGACGGATAAGACTTGCTCACCACGTGCGGATCTGCAATGCGCATCTCCGTAAAACGGAAAGCTGCCGGAGCAAAAGCCATTGCCATACGGTGGTCTTCGTAAGTGTTTATCACCGGTTCGGCTTCCGGTTGGCAGCGTTCACCATCCCAACAGAGTATGCTGTCTTGTTCATCGTAAAGGATATAGCCAAGTTTGCGCAACTCGTTTTCCAGTGCGGCAATACGGTCTGTCTCTTTTATTTTCAGGCTTTGCAGGCCGGTGAAGCGGAAGGGAATGCCTAAGAGGCAACAGGTTACAGCAAATGTCTGTGCCAAGTCGGGGATATCTATGAAGTTCTCGTCCAACCGTTCCGGGAGTGTCCCGCTTTTCTTCAGGAGAACTCCTTCGTGGGTAAATTCGGTTTCTATACCCAGCCGTGTAAATATCTCCGCACCACGGCTGTCTCCCTGGTAACTGTCAGGAAACAGGCCGATAAGCCCGATTTCCGCTCTTTCTGACAGGGCGGCGATCTGGTACCAGTAAGAGGCTGCGCTCCAGTCGCTTTCTACCGTAAAGGATACCGGTGTATAAGGTTTCGGAGATACTTCGATGCTGTTTTCCGAAAGCCAGGAAGCCTGTCCACCGAAATCTTTCATCAGCTGCAACGTCAGGTTGATGTAGGGGCGGGAGATGATTTCTCCGCTGAGATGTAAACGGAGTCCGCTCTTCAGCACGGGGCCGATCATCAGCAGTGCAGAGATGTATTGTGAACTGACATTGCCCTGCAGAGTGATTTCACAGCCTGTCAGTTCCTTTCCATAAATGCGCAAGGGAGGATAGCCTTCTTTGCCGGCATAATCGATTTGCGCTCCTAATTCGCGAAGGGCATTGACTAATATCTGTATGGGACGTTGCTGCATCCGTTCTGTTCCGGTGAGGGTGTGGACTCCGGGAGTCGTGCTCAGATAGGCTGTGAGAAAGCGCATGGCTGTTCCTGCTGCCATGATGTCTATGGTCTCGTTGTCTTCATTCAATGCTTTGATCATGACGAGAGTATCGTCACAATCGGACAAGTTGCATGGCGGAGTAGTGCCTTTGGCAAGTGCATTGAGAATAAGTGCACGGTTACTGATGCTTTTGGAAGCGGGTAATTGTATGTTGGCCTTTACGGCGGAAGGGGCTGACAGTTTATAACGCATGGTTTTGATACGATGATGATTAACGTGAGTTCGATGAATTATAATCTTTTGAATATTTGGCAGATAGCGATAAGTCGTATGTTTATAGTGTCCGATTATGGCATATACAAACTTCTATCGCTATGTTTATCGAAAGCAAAGTTATTGAAATATTTTGTTTGGCAGATAATTTCTGCAAGTTTTTGTGATGATTTAGAGGATTGCATGCGAATACAGAACGTAATGAGAAATGTAAATATACTACCATAATTCTTTTATATTCAGGTTTTTGCTAACACGTACTTTACTTAAAAACTACCAGATAGAGAAAAAAGTGCATAAAAAGGTAGATAAAATGCACCTTTTCTTGCATATTTCCATGTAAAGGTGTATGAATATGCACTTTTCTCCGACAAATTCACTTATGTTTCTCCGGGAGAAAGCCTCAGTTTCTCGTAGAGGAACGACTCGTTCCTCTACGAGGAACTATAAGAATCTCTACGGGGAAAATATATTTTGAAATAAAAATCTGCATTTTACGCTAACTGCTGATAGAAATCAGACTGATTTGAAATAGAATAAAGAATGATACGTGGTACTTTTTATGTGAAATTGTAGTTGAAATTGGATGATTGCAATCTTAATAATAGCCAATTGTCTATATTGATGGCTTTTTGAAATATCCAATGTTAAAATGCAGGGGCTTTTTAGCATCAACCTTTCCCATTGCTTTAATAAAGGTATTCTGCATGGATTAAAATGTCATATTGACATTTTGTAAAGTATGCAGAATATATGTACGCTGGTGAACAGAAAAATGGTTTCAAGATTCTAAGGTTTGTTTGAATACTGATTTATTCCAGTTCGTATTCATGTTTCTCCTCATGTCTTTATTTGCTCATTATTTACATCTAATTTATTTTTTGCATGCAGGTGCGCATACTCCGTTGGGGTTATGCCGAATTGTTTCTTGAATATTGTGCTAAAATAGCGGGGGGCGGATATTCCCACCTTGAAACTGACTTCGCTTACCGTGTAGGCTCCCAAAGTTAATAGTTGTGCTGCTCTTTTGAGTCGTATGTTACGCACAAATTCAATTGGAGTTTGGTTGATTAACGATTGTAGCTTATTGTTGAGCACCGAACGGCTGACATTCATTTTCTCCGCAAAATCATCTAAACCAAAGTTTTCGTCTTCTATGTTTTCTTCAATTACCCGCATCACATTAGCAAAAAATATTTCATCTGCTGAAGTTGCGGAAATATATTGTGGGGACACAAATATGTCCATCTTTATCTTTTCTTTGATTTTTTCCCTCGTGTTAAGCAATTGTTTGATTCTTGTACGCAGATACTTGATGTTAACCGTCTTTTCAATGCAACCGTCTGCTCCCATTTCATAACCTAACAGTTTGTCATTTTCTGAAACTGCTCCGATTTGCAGGATTATTGGAATATGACTGGTGGCAATACTGTTTTTTATTTGTTTGCACAGTTTTAGTCCTTGTTCACCGTGTGAGGTCATAATGTCCGAAATGATAAGGCTCGGGTTCATACTTGCCACTTTATTAAATACTCCGGTACAGCTACTGAATGTCTCGACTGTATAGTCTTCTCTCAAGATGTCTGCGACATAATTCAGGTGTTTCTCATCCTCGTCTATCAAAAAAAGCAATGGGCGATTGTCTTTAACTCCCGATAAATTTTGGTCTTGTTCCGTCAAACTTTCTTCTATTTCAATAAAGTTGGTTACGTATTCGGCATGTTTTTTCTCATGAACTTTCGGTGAATTTATTTCCTCCTCTTCAAAATGCTTTTCGCCCATCCATAAGAAAAAGCGGAACGTACTTCCTTTCCCTAACTCGCTGTCTACATATATCTCTCCTTTATGAAGCCGGATGAAATCATTGGCCAAAGATAAGCCGATACCGGTACCTTTCAGGGAAGCCGAATGGTCATCGCCCAATTGCCAGAAACGTTCGAAGATTTTCTTTTGGTATGAGCTGTCAATGCCTATTCCCGTATCGGATACGGCAATCCATATTTTTGAACCGTCAGGATCGAGTTGGCATGACAAATTTATCTCACCCCTTTTGTTGGTAAACTTAAAGGCGTTGGACAGTAAATTGAATAGTACCGTTTCTATTTTCTCAAAATCAAAAATTACATTCAAGGATTTTGGATCTGTCCTTAGATGAAATTTTATCTCTTTTTGTACCGATAAGGGATAAAATGCCTCATAAACTTCGGAAAGCAAAGCGATAAGATCATTACTCTCCAAACTTAACGAAACTTTTCCCTGATCGATTTTCCTGAACTCTAATAATTGATTGGTGAGATGCGACAACCGCTTCATGTTTTGTTGTATGATTTCCAACATGTTTTGTACTTTGGACGGTTCCATGTCCTCCCTATTCTTGAGCAGGTTTTGCAACGGGACCTCCATCAAAGATAACGGTATTTTAAAACCATTGGTGATATTGGTGTAAAATTTTAACTTCCATTGATTGATTTCTTCCTGACAGAGCCAACGTTCGCGTTCAAAGAAAAAGCGGAACAGTAATACTCCGATAGAAGTCAGTACAATGCCATATAAAGCATACGCCCATCCTGTCTTCCAAAATGGAGGACGTATGACTATTTCCAGTTTCCTGATGTAGTCTTGCCAAAATCCGATAGGGCTGGTCGCTCGTAGTTTGAAAGTGTATTTTCCCGGATTAAGGCTGGAGTATGTCACATAATTTCGTGTGTTCGAATATACCCAGTCGTCATCTATCCCTTCGAGCATGTAGGAGTATTTGATACTATAAGGGTTGGTCAGATACAATGATGAAAATTCAATGGAGAATTGAGTGCCGTGGTGGTCGAGAGTTATGGTCTCTGTTTGATTGATGTCTTTGTCTCTCCCGTCGACACAGTTGCCTTGTGACTGGAAGTAGCTGATGTACACTGGTATGGCAACCGAATCTGGAGTTATTTCTTGGGGATTGAAATAGGTCAATCCATTTACCCCTCCCAAATAGATCATTCCGTCATCGTCCTTGAATGTATCGTAGGCGAAGTTGACACTTGCGAAATACCCGTTGGCAAGTTCAAAATACTGAATGTCCTTTCCTTTCGCTATTTGATAAAGTCCACTTGTCGTCACCACCCAAATCGTTTGGTTGTTGTCTTCAATGATGCCGCAGATATACGGAACGCTATTTCCGGAGGGAAGTTCCTGTTTGACAAAACAGTCGTTTTTGGAATCGTAGACACACAGTCCGGAAGAGGTGCCCACCCACAAGGTTTGTTCACTGTCGATGCAAAGCGAAGTTACCCAGTTGTCGAGTAAAGAGTTTGGGTCGTTGGCCCTGTGTCTGTATTGGCATGGTACATCATTCTCGGCAGGTATGTGGATGGTGGCTTTCATTTTAAATAGGCCGTTTCGTGTACCTATCCACATATATCCGTTTGAATCTTTCAATATGACGCGCACGTCTTCGTTTTTTAAATGTTCGTACAGTCTGAATTCTTTTTTTTCATGTTGCCACACGGCAACACCCCCTGAGGAGAATCCTATCCAGATGTTGGAAAAGTTATCTTCATAGAATACTTTGACCAGCGATAAGTGGTTTTCTGATAAAAAATGGTTGGTCTCGTCCCGCTCATAAAACTTGTCTGTTGCCGGTTCGTAATAATAAATCTTTCGTTTGGTACCAATCCATATTTGCTTGTCTTTGCTTTCAATCAGACACTGCACATTCTTGTTTGTGTAGGAGGAATCCGTTGGACGGTTCAACCGAGAGAATTCATAGGTTGTCTTGGCATCGTCCAACCATTCAAATTTGTCGATACCGCTATTCGTTCCCACTAAAATAGAACCGTCTGAATTTTGCACGAATGACGACAAGGCATTATGTGATGGAGTATTCGTATCCACCTCTGAAGCTCTTATTGTATGAAAAAAGTTGGTTGGCAATTTCCTTCTCACATACAGTCCACTTTTCGTTCCTGCCCATATGTTACCCCAACGATCTTCGTAAAATACATTTATGCTATTGCTTGTATCCAACATGGATGAGCTGCCGATATGAAAATGTACGGGCAAACTTTTCTTCAGGTCTTGTGTTTGAGGAATATACAACCCACCTCCCCAGCGGGTACCAATATAGACCTCTCCTTCTTTTGAAAATAAAATGGATTTTCCGTCCGTATTCCGAGTGACATGTATTTCCCGATCCCAATGGTTGCCTTCCACATCCAAAACATAGGTATCTTTCGTGTCGTTGATCCACAAGTGGTTTTGGGGATCGATGGCAAAAAAGCCCAATACGGAATGGTATGAATATGATTGGCTCTCCAAAGCTGGAGGAGTTTGGAATATCTGATGAGTTGTCGGGTGGTAAAAGATGTAAAATCCCATGTTAGAACCGATCCACACATGCTGTTCTCTGTCTGTGTCAATGAAGTTGACATTGAAATCAACGTCACTATCTATGGTCAAGGTTAGATTCTGCAGTTTATCGATACTGTCATTTATCACATATACCCCATTGTTGGTACCTACCCAAATATTCCCTTCCGAGTCTTCCTTAAGTGTGTTGACGCTAAGGTGAGCTAAGGCTGAGCAAAATTCGGGGCGGACGATTTTTCCCGACTGCGAGTCTACATAGGCAATACCTTCACCGGTAGCAATCCATATTTTACCTTTCCGGTCTCGTATTAAGCGTCTGATGTTATTATTGGGGATAGAACACACATCATTCTCATCAGATAAGAATATCTGAAATGAATAGCCATCGAACCTGACTAGGCCCAATTCGGTACCTAACCATAAAAATCCATATTGGTCTTCAACGATTGTCGTGATTGAGTTGTTAGGCAATAAGCCTTGCGTATTTTGTTTTTCAAACACAAGTTGCTCTCCACGAAGGTTCATTATGCTTAGTAACAAACCTAATAAGCAGAGTAAAAGTATTCGTTTTCGCATGCGTGCATTAAATTAAAACAGTTAAAGGTTAGCAAAGATACTTTATTTTATTTATTAAGAATGTCTGTTGTGGAAAAAAATGTTGTTTATCCTTTATTCTTCCCATAAAAATCAAGTTCATTCTCTCTTCTACTTTTGTGTCGGTATACTGAATATATACCTGTTTGTATCTCTTTTAACAGCATTGACAATATGTTCTTCTATTCCCGTTTACAGCCCTTTAGAACGGTTTGTTGGAAATAAACGAACATTTTCAACAAAAAAACAAACATCTGGACAAAATATTTTTAACGTATATTTGTTTTTTGGATATAAATCAAAAAAAATGCATACGAATCTTTATTTTTAGGTAATACTTTTGTCATCATGATTTTTCCGTATCAGGGAAGAATAAGTTTTGGGAAATCCGCAAGTGAATAAATTCTGTCTTTATATGTGCGATGCAAGTGAAACAGAGTAAACCGAACTCCGGAATTAAAAATGAAAATAAATAATAATATATAAACGCTGATTTATACCTTATATGAAAGGCAGATATCATGAAAACTAAAGAACAATTATGAAAGGAGTGAAATTTTTGCATTTTGGAACAACTCGTTTTTGCATGTTTTTATTAATGTGCATAGGTAGTGTCCAGTTGTTAATGGCACAAAACATTTCAGTCAAAGGTGTCATTACTGATTCTGAGACCGGTGATCCACTTCCCGGTGTGAATATTTTTGAACCCGAAAGCAAAAGAGGGGTTATTTCCGATATTAATGGTAATTATGTGTTATCTAATGTATCGGCTAAAGCAAAGCTGGAATTCACATATGTAGGTTATGATAAGGTTGTGAGGCCGATTGATAACAAAACTGTGCTTAATGTCAGAATGTCAGTCATGTCCAACGAACTGGAGGAGTTGGTCGTTGTCGGTTATGGCTTGGCAAAGAAAAGTGAGTTGACTAGTTCTATTGCCAAAGTAGATGAGGAGGCACTTGAAAAGACTCCCGTCACTTCGCTTGAACAGGCTCTGCAAGGTAATGCTGCCGGCGTTTTGGTTATCAATACCTCTGCCGAGCCGGGCGGTGAAATCTCAGTCCGCATTCGTGGAGGAAGTTCTATCCTTGCAGGTAATACACCGTTGTATGTGATCGATGGTTTTCCGATGGAATCGGGTGACTTGTCTATGATTAACCCGTCAGATATCGTTTCCATGGAAGTACTGAAGGATGCTTCTGCAACAGCCATTTATGGTTCGCAGGGTGCTAATGGAGTTATCATGGTTACCACCAAACAAGGGAAAGAAGGTAGGCCGAAAGTGGATTTTTCCACTCGCCTTACTGTTTCGAATCCTCGTCATATGATTCCTATCTTAGATGGTCCGCTTTACATGCGTTATAATAACTTAGGTCGTTTAACAATGGGGGAATCTATAGCGGATTTGCGCCCGGATACGACACATACCCGTGACTATGCCAGTGAAATCATGCGCTCCAACGCCTTTGCTCAAGAATACAACCTTTCCATCAACGGTGGTACGAAAAGTATGAACTATCTTTTGTCAGCAGGTTACATGAATCAGCCAGGTTTGTTACGCAATAGTGATTACGAGCGTTTGTCTTTACGTGGTAAATTCGGTGTCCAAATGTCCCGTAACCTTGATATGCAAATCGGGTTCTCTCACAGTTCTACGAAAAAGCATCAGGCCGGTGGGGGTGACAGTGGGGCGATGATGCGTACGTTAATGTTAAGGCCGCTTGAGTCTGTCGGTATTTTTAAAGATGGGTTGTATATAGACGAAGAAACAGGGGAAATTTTGGATGCTAACTCGGAAATTTCCAATTCACTCTACACAACGGATGAGAAGAAGGGAATGATGACTGACTTCAACCTTGCCTTGAACTGGACTATTACCAAAGGGTTGGTATTCCGTTCTACGGCCGGTTATCGTATCAATCAAAACCAAAACGACAAATATGTGCCACGTGAAATTTATCTGACTCAAACCAATATAGATAAAAATAACAAAGCTACACGTTCGACATCATCAAGTAAACAATGGACAAACGCCAATACTTTGACCTATATGCACACTTTTAACGATGCCCATAATTTGATAGCGATGATTGCGCAAGAGTGGAAGTGTACGAATAATGATGGTTTCTCTGCGGTGGCTCGCGGTTTTGAAACAGATGATTTCCTTTGGAATGATTTAGACGGTGCCAAAAATTATGATTCAATGTCATCTTCGATTTCCCGTTATTCCATGCTCTCGGTTTTCGGGCGTGTGATGTATGGTTACAAAGGTAAGTATTTGGCGACGGCAACCGTACGTGCCGATGGCTCTTCGCGTTTTGGAGTTGACTCCAAGTGGGGTACGTTTCCTTCCTTGTCGGCTGCGTGGGTAGTTACCAAAGAAGAGTTTTTGAAAAATCAGGAAGTACTTTCGAACATGAAACTTCGTTTGAGCTATGGTCTGACAGGTAATGACCGTATTGGTCAGTATAAATCGTGGTCTACGTTGAGTTCTACCAAGATTTTGGTTAATGGTAGTGAACAGGTGGGGTATCGTAACAGTAACATCGGAGACAGAGGTTTGAAATGGGAAAAGAATGAAACCTTGAATCTCGGTTTGGACCTTGCATTTTTGAAAAATCGTATTGTACTCAATATGGATGTTTATAAAAAGATTTCACGTGATATGCTTTACAATAAATCAATTGCTGCAACCAACGGTTATACTCAAGTAACGACAAACATCGGTCGTGTTGATAATGCTGGGGTTGAATTTGAGTTCATATCGCGTAATCTTACCGGAAAGTTCAATTGGACAACCAATGTGAGTGTAGGTTACAACAAAAATGAAATTAAAGATCTTGGGGGAGACAACAACCTGATAGCTTACGAAATGACAAACACTGTAAAAACACCGATAACTTACTTAGTGGTAGGTCAACCTATCGGTACATTCAAAGGTTACGAAACTGATGGAGTGTACAAGGACTGGAATGATGTGTATTCCTCGGCTTCGGTATGGGCTGATGGTACCAACGAATCGCGCACACAGCCTGGTTACTTGAAATATAAAGATCAAAATGGAGATGGTGTTATTAATGAAGATGACAAGGTTGTTTTGGGACATGCACAACCCAGTTGGACGGTTGGGCTTACCAATACATTCTCGTTTAAAGGTTTTGATTTGTCGGTATTCTTCACAGGCGCTTTTGGAAACAAAATTGTAAATACCAATAAAGGAAAGATTGAACGTTATCGCGGTTCTTCAGACAACCAAACCCGATATGTGTTGGAAGGCTGGCGTCCGATGGATCCCGCTACGGGTGATCCCGGTTATTCGGGATCTCGTCCTCGTGTTGTTTATAAAACGGACTATGCCACCAATTTGACCGATCTTTACCTTGAGGATGGTGACTATTTCCGTTTGAAAACTCTTTCACTTGCCTATAATTTACCCAAGAAAGCATTGGATAAAATCAACATGAGAAATTGTCGTTTGCAAGTATCCTGTATCAATCTGCTTACATTCACCAAGTACACCGGTATGGACCCGGAAGCGAGCAGTTCGTTGGGTGATAATAATATGAGGTTGGGAATTGATCAAAGTAGTTATCCTGCTTCCAAATCGGTTGTATTTTCTTTAGCTGTAGGTTTTTAAAATTAATAAATAAGACGCAATGAAAACAATAAAATATATGCGGATTTTTATGATTATGTTCTTGTGTGGAACATTTTCGGCATGCGACTTTTTAAAAGAAGATTTGCCCAATTCATTTGATGTGGATGGTTATTACCAGAATCAAGAGCAGGCTGTAAAAGGTCTTTATGGGTTATATAGCGCGGTAAGGGATGTGGTCTTTGGCATTGACTTGACTTCCATTACCGACCTTATGGCTGATGATATGGAGTTTTTGAATACGGATGTGCAACGCCGTACATTGAATAACCTGACTTATGATAAACGCAACAAATACTTTTATAATGTATGGGTCAACTTGTACAAAGTAATAGGAAATGCTAATGTAGTGATTGACAAGTCTACACAATTAACTGAGTCCGAACCAGCCAAGTATGCGAATGATTGTGCACAAATCATAGGTGAAGCCAAGTTTATTCGTGCTTGGGCCTATATGCACTTACTTCAGTTGTGGGGGGATGTACCTTTGATAACTGCTCCGACTTATAGTCTGGATTATGTTGCTTATCCTCAGCGTGACCCTGCAGATAAAATTCGCGAGCAAATTCATGAGGACTTGACCGCAGCTGAAGTCTTGAACGACAGTCCTTATTCCATTACTATCAAGCGAGATATTACCTATCCGATGACGATTACTCGCAGTGCGGTTAAACTACTTCATGCAAAATTGTATTTGCTTGAAAAGAACTATAATAAATGTATTAGTGAAGTTGAGTATTTGGTGAAAGACCGCTATCCGGTAACTTTTGACCTTGTGTCGGATTTCAGCCTTTTATTTGATGTGGCGGAAACCAAGAATCCCGAGCGTAAGAAAGAAGTAATTTGGGAAATTGAGGCTAAGGCGGCTACGTCTTACAATAACAAGTCTCACCGGGAATTCGCACCCAAGTCTGCAATAGAGGGTTGTAAGACTACGGGATATCAGAATTATGTGCCTTCGACCTCATTGTTTGAAGCGTTCAGTAAGCAGTCATCAGATAAACGGTATGATTGTATTTACCGCATGAGTGGCGGAAAACCTTGTATTATGAAGAAAGTGGACTACTTGACTAATGACCAGAATATGGGCGGTTGTGGAGAAGTGTTGTTACGTTTTGCCGATGCCGTACTTATTTATGCGGAAGCTCTCAATGCTATCGGTGATACTCCGGGTGCAGCTGAATGGATTAATAAAATACGTAACCGTGCTGGTCTAATCAGGAAAATCGGTTCGTTGACTATCGGGAATATCAAACCGACCCTTTCGCAAGAAGTGATGCAGGACACCATTATCGCCGAACGGCGTATGGAATTTGCACACGAAGGGCATCGTTTGTATGATTTGAAACGTGTGGGTAAATGGAAAACCATGATCCAACGTTACAATTCGGACATGAAGCGTTATATGGCGGCTGGTTCATTGAACTTTGCATTGGGACCCAATATTGAGGGGTCTACCACCGCTATGAAACTGACTGTGCCTTTTGTCGAAATTATTAAGTCAGATGATGACCGCAGTTTGTTGCATCCACTTCCCGAAAGTGAAGTTTTGATAAACAAAAACTTACTACCAGATAATCCAGGTTATTAATTTTGATTACTAATAAAAGCATATAACACAATGAAATATACATTTTTAAAACAAGCAACACTTTTAGCAGCATTTACTTTGCTGACCGTACAATGCAATAATAATGCACTGGATGATTTCCCTTCGGACGATTATCCGGAGGAAGGGCCCAATTTGATTATCACTCCCACAGATAATCCGAACGATATTGTTCCTGCTGCCGATTGGATTACTATTCCTGCGGGTGAGTTTGTTATGGGTGGACCGGTGGACACGGAGGGGCTTCCTTCCGACGCGAAATGCAAGGCAGATGCCTACCCGCAGCACACGGTTCGTTTTGAAAAAGAAATTCAAATCATGCGTTACGAAGTGACAGCCGATCAATTCCGCAAATTTGTAGATGCCAATAGTTCGCAACTGAATATGCCCGCCGAACCTTTCTGGGGATTTGAAGACTGGCGCGGTCGTTCGCGTGGTAATCATCCTGTAGTCAACGTGACTTGGAAAGAAGCCCAAGCTTTTGCTGAATGGGTAGGGGGACGCCTGCCGACCGAGGCCGAATGGGAATATTGTGCACGTGCTGACGAAGGTTATAAATATTCAGGTAGTAACTCGATAAATGACGTGACAATCTATTATGATAAATCAAATCTGATTGTCGATACAGTGACCGTGTTCCAACAAGGTGATAAGGAGGTTGTACGTATCGGCCGTAAACCATGGGCGGTAGGTTCAATCAAGGTACAAGGTAAAAAGCCGTCGAACGCTTGGAATATTTACGACATGAGCGGCAACGTAATGGAATGGTGCAACGATTGGTATGGCGAGACTTATTATAAGGAATGCTTGACGGCAGCTGGAGGTGAAGGTTACACATTGAATCCTCAAGGACCTGAAAATGGTAGATTCCGTGTAATCCGGGGAGGTGGTTGGAATTCCGTACAAGATTTCTGTACGGTTTACAACCGGTTGTTGTTATCGCCGGGTACCCGTTCGGATGAATTGGGTTTCCGGGTGGTACGTGATGTCCGTTAAACCAAAAATCATAATGCAATATGTATTTTACTATTAAGAGAATAGGGCTTTCGGTATTGCTCATGTCGGGTATGGGATTTGCCTTTTCGCAAGAATATGTCAATGAAACGTTTTCTTCCTGGAAAAACGCCGGGGTTTTGCCCAACACGTGGGCTTCGGGAAGTCAGACGGTAGTATGCCGTGATGGGATAGAACGGACATTCAAATACGAAAATTGTATAGTTGACAATTATGATGTGACCAATGCCAGGGATTGTCCGGCAGGGGTTGTACTTGTGCGTAACAGCAACAATGGTAAGTTGACTTTCCCTGAATTGCCAAACATAGGCAGAGTGATGATAGCTCGCGAAGGTAAAAAGAAGGAAAAGAAAGCCAAAATGCAATTGCAGGTGTTGGAAAACAGTACATGGGTGACCAAAGAGGAAGACAACATTCTCTCTGAGCAATACTGTGAAGTATACACATACAACTATCGCAGTGAAGTGCCCGTACAAATACGCCTGGTGTTGGGAGGTGCTAGTGGTACGCGTCTATATTGGGTGTATGTGGAAGGCTTGGACGGAGGCTCGGGTGTACCTTATGTTCCGGAAGAAGAAACTATCATCCCCGACGAGTCGACCGTGACGCTGTTGCCCAACAAGGCTGATACAGTCGCTTTTGAAACTTTGATCGGGATAAGCGGCTATGGATGGGATCCGATGAATCGGGGCATTTATATCAATTGGCATCGTGACCACCCCAATCAAATAAACAACACTTCGGGAGGTGACTTTGAAGAACGTGACACGGAAACCCGCCATGATGCACAAAACGACATCCGCGCTTTGCAGCATTATTATTGGTTTAAGGCCTTGCATGGGGGAACTGACTTTTTCGATCCAGCCATCAAACGCTTGCTTCCTACGGTGAAGAGTAAATATGCCAGGCCAAGTATCGCCAAAGGATGGTTGTACTATGTCTTACTTCGTTTGCGTGAATACACCGATACCTCGGAAGATAAGGAGTTTTGGGAAAATGCCATCTTGCATTGGGGGCAGAATGTCTATAATATGATCGATCATGATTTGGGCGTTTATTATCAAACCAATATGGGTAATTGTGACTGTGGTAGCTCTACTATTTATTTGGACAAGGCTTATAGGGTGGATCATCAAGTGGAAGCCGGAGCAGCGATGGTTGATGCGGGTACGCGCTTCAATAAGCCGGAGTGGGTAGATGCAGGTTATCGGCAGGTACTTACCGCTTACGAGCAAGCTTTTTCCGAAGATTATGGAATGTTTGGCCGTATTTTTTTGTTCGGCAATTCAGGATACAAGAAGAACAGTGACGGTACAAAGAAGGTATTTGACTACAGCGAGTTCCAAAACAAGTTGTGGGACGGACAGGCCAAAATCGGGGAGGTGTCGGAAGAAGCGGATGCTTTGTTGAAGGCTGCCTCGGTGACCACCAATTCCGAAATACGTGATAAGTTTGTAGAAATAGCCACAAAAATGCTGAATGCTTTGCGCGTCCAACCGGTACATGACAAAATGTATGGTGGATTTTACCAAATGATGTATGTGGCCGACAGCGGTGACGGGAAGAAAGCAGGCAAGGTGATGAACACGAACAAAGAAATGCGTCAAGCCTCTTTATTGGGTACTTACAACTTTGCCAACCAAATTCTTGACAATCAGTGGCGCGACATGGAACGTGAAATATATTACACTTTGGTCAATACCATTTCTGACTCACCCCGTGGTATGTTTCTGCCGGATGTGGAAACATCTGTAGGCGAAACAATTAACGGATATCGTAAGACTTTGGCCGGCTACACATTTCACTTGCAACCCGATTGGAGCATCTACAACAGCAAGGATGTGTTGGAGAACTGGGTGAGTAACGAGAGCAACAGTTTGATCCTGTTGGGGCTGTTTGAATACTTGACCGCCAAGTATGTTGACGGTTATGATGATTCTCATATCACGGGAAAACCTTCTGAAATAATGGTGGATACGCAACTGGAGAAGGGTTTACGCTATGATCCGATTTTGGGCTTGATATCCTTGGATGTTACGTACCCAATTCAAGGAACGCAGGTAAGACTGCAAAGTTTGTTGGGGCATGATATGCCCGTAATGTGGACAAACGGTAATCAGATTGATGTATCTTCTTTTGCTCACGGAGTTTATTTTGTTATCTGTTATGAAAATGGAAACTTGATCAAAACATATAAATTTTTAAAGTATTAATCAATTCATTTAAAGCTGTTATTTATGAAAACACATTTACAAATCAGGTATTATATCGCATATGCGGTACTGTCATTCGTATCGGCATTTTCCATGCAGGCACAAGTGCTATTTGAAACCAATTTCACCACAGAAGAAGGATGGGTAAAAGAAGGAAAAGCTTCGTCGGAGTTAATATGTCTTGAAAGGGATATTACCTATGATGGTAAAACTTTTCATATTGTGTTCAATCAGGTGGCTATCGACCCGGCAGCAACAAACGGTGACGGTTCGGTAGGTAAAGCCACTATTCAGAAAAACGGTAATGCAAACACGGATACAAAGCCTTCAACGAAACCGGCAAACAACGGCTATATCCTTTTTCCTTCATTTGATGAAGATTTTCAGGTTTCGTTCTCTTACGCATCATCATCCAAAGCTGATCGTACCATCGCTGTCGAGTATTCGATTGACGGAGGACAGAGCTGGTTGTGTACGAAAGAAGGTTTGGCACCCTTGCATTCAAGCGTTAGTGCTAACTTTAAATGCCCGACTAAATTTGAAAAAGGAACGCTGGTTCGTTTGACCAACCACTCAAAAGGCGGTGGCTTGGATGTGTTCTGGGTTAAGATTGAAAAATTTGTGGAAGACCTTGAAGCACCGACTGCAGTATCTTTCTTGCCTGAAAATGGGGCAGTTGAAATATCTCCCGCAACGAGAACACTTGAAATTGTGTTTTCCGAACCGGTGAAAGATGGGGCAGAAGGTAGCGTGTATGTCGTAGGCAATACATCGGGAGCTAATTGTCAAATAACTAGCGGACAGCTGATTTTTGAAAATCAAACGGTCATAATTCCGATCTCTAATGATTTCTTCTTGGCGGCTAATGAAACTTATACCGTTTTATTGGAAGACGGGGTCGTGAAAGATTTGGCCAACAATAAGGCTGGAGAAATCACATGGAGTTTCACTACAAAAGCCAATGTGAGCGCGGAGAATAACATCATTTCTTTTAAAGTACCCAAGCAGGTAGATGCCGTTATTGATGCGGAAAAAGCAACGGTGAACGTCACTGTTGCTTATGGCGTTGACTTGGCTAACATTACTGAAAATGATATAAAAATGGAAATTTCTGAATATGCAACCGTCATCATGGATTATAAAAATTTTGCTGAAGGACCGCAACAGTATGAAGTGACGGCTGAAAACGGTTCAAAGAAGATTTGGACGATAACCATTACTGTATTGGAATATAGTCCCGCCTCTTTGCCCGTTTCATATTTGGGTAGTGAAGAAAATTCGTGGAAGAATATTGCCGCACCGGGTTGGTTGACAAATCTAATAAACGATGATAATACGACTAAATACAATAATTATCAATATACCCAAGCTAATGTTAGCAAATATGGACATTTTGTACAATGTTGGTATGATGGACCGGCAAACCGATTGAGTTTCCGCATTCGTTACGGAAAGGCTACTTCCAATTATGAGATCAAAGTGGAGCAGTCGGTTACAGGTGAAGAAAACTCTTGGACAGAAGTCGTGACTTATAAGCCTACAACGGAAGAAATCCCGACTGAAGCCAATCCGGATCTGACTCCAATGATTCCGACCGTCAGCTCTACTTTGGGCTTACGTTCTTATCCGTTGAACCCCGATAGCCGTTATGTGAGATGGTTTTACTCGGTAAGAACCAATACCAGTTTTTATTTGGACGATGTCGTTATCGAAAATGTAGCTGAAGACACTCAAGCCCCTGTTTTATTGACCGACGAAGAAGTGGTTTACCACATGTATTCCGACAGTACAAAATCGCAGATCGTGTTGAAATTTTCGGAAGCTGTCAAAGTATCAGAAGATATAATTGCTTGTAACGCCTCAATCGGAGTAAGCGGCGGAACATGTGATGCGGCATATTATGAACCGAATCTTCTTGCTATGCGTGACGGTGAATTGATATTGACCGATTTACCCGCTTTAGAAGATCAGACGGAATATACCATTACGATACCTGCTAACGCCTTGGTTGACTTGGCTGGTAATGCGTTTGCTGGTACGACAGTCAAATTTACGACCGACTTTACGAAGGTAGACCCGAATCCGAGTATGATTAAGGCTCTTGAAGCAAGTGATGTTTTGGTATATTACGTCAACGGTAACGTGATTGTGGACGGTGAATTCACATCTGCCCAATTGTACAATACTATGGGGGTGTTACTTGGTATTTCTGAAGACGGACGTAGTATTCCGGCCTCCGCTTTAGCTGATGGTGTGTACTTTGTACGTTACACCCAAAGCAATGGAGCGGTAGGAACGGTTAAAATTTATATAAACAAGTAAACCTTTTTTGTTAAAAAAAACTGTCATCGGATATGTTTTACTTGTTCCGATGACCGTTTTTTATAGTCTTCATGTCCATCGGTAGATGGAAATGTACTACACAAATGGATAGAGAACGTTTCATGCACTCTAAGAGAAGAACAAGACTAATAGAGTTTTGTTTCTCTGAGTCCTTCGCTTTTTTATTCCAATGTGTATGTGAAGAAGTTTAATCAATATGAAATTTTATGGATCGTAGGTCTTTTTTGAAATACTCTTTGGCAGCAGGCGGGGCGACACTTGTTTCGCGGGCTTTTCCAGACAATGTCCCGACTCTGTATGAAAAGCCGAAAATAGCTCGTGTTGACAAATTTTTGAACGCATTTTATTATCGGGCACACATGTATACTATGGTACCCAAACACATCAGGGAAGATTTGAAATGGATGGCCGATGCTGGCAACGATGCCGTTACCATAGCCATTTTGGAACAAGACTTTGATGCCGCTTTTGAAAATGTGGAGTTCATATGCAATGAAGCGTCTAAGTTAGGCATGTCGGTCATTGCCGTACCTTCGCGTTGGGGAGGTATCGTGGCCGGTTCTCCCAAAGTACCCAGTGTGTTTACCACTCAAAATCCACAGACATGGGTGTTACGCAAAGACGGTACTCCCGTCAATACACCGGTAACCGGGCGTATCAGTAGCATTCATTACGAAGAAACGTTTGAGTTTGTGGTACGGTCACTTGATAAATTGTATAGTAGTTGGGACATCAAAGGCATTATTTGGGATGAACCGAAAACGTTAAAAGTGGACTATTCGCCCAAGGCGTTGGAGAAGATGGGGCCCAATCCTACAGAAATGCAGCAATTGCAAGCCAATGTCGATTTTTATTCACGACTTAATTTGTATTTGAAAACTCATTATCCGGATAAAACTACCGGTATGTTTATTTATTCTGACCTTTCGGACACAATAGTAAATAAAATGGCGGAAACGCAGTATTTGGATTATTACGGTTGCGATGGTCGTCCTTGGAGGGTGGAAGATGGAGGAAAAGCGGAAAACCCGGGAAAAATGTTAGTGGGGCATGTGGGACAACGTTTCATCGATGCTGCTAACGCCAACAACAAGAAATCGCTTTTTTTGATAGAAAACCACAATATGGCTAATGCTGACCTGCCGTTACTTGAAAAACGTATGCCTGAGTTGTTGCAAATGGATATTGATCATCTGATATATTATTATTATCCTCGGAATATAGAAGATCCCGATCGGTTGATGGCTATAATGAAACGGAATTTACGGGCGTATAAAGGATGACATTCCATCATATAAAAATCGGTGGTTGGAAAGAGAGAGCATAATTGGTAGTGTATCAAAAAGAATATTGACTACTGAAATGTGAGATCATCAGAAATACCCTCATTTTCTCAGTGGGTGCTCTTCTTTTTTATGAGAAAGGGAAATGTGTTTCGTATGATATGACTGAAAGAAAGACAAAATGAAAATTTTTTTACTATCCTGCCTGTTTGCGTTTAGTTTGTATTATGTTGGGGCACAGACTCTCATGCCTTATCGTATGGTTACTGTGAGCAACAGCCAGTGGTGCGACCCGCAGCAAAAAGAATTAGTGGAAAAGGAAATCGACAAAATGGCCGATTGCGGATTTAATATCATCAATATCGGTTCGTTTAAATTCATGCCTACTTGGTTTGTGAATTACGAAAACACCGACTATCCTGAGGCTTGCCAATTTTCGGCTGGAAAAGTGGCGCAAAATGTGAAAACTGTCCGGAGTAATATGCGTTATGCTAAGTTGAAAGGTTTTAAAGTGGTGACCGCTTCATACAGTAATTATGCTCCTACCAATTTCTGGAAAGCCCACCAACAAGAGTTGAACCCCAACGGACTGTATAATCGTTTGCTGGCCGAATCACATCAGAACGACTTGTATTGTCGTGCCATGGAGGGGAAAAGTGACGTAGTACAGGCACAACAGTGGCGTAATCCGTGTTTTAGAAATTTTTTCATTTACTCTACCCGTTTGGTGCTGGATGTCTTGCCAGAGTTGGATGGCTTCTTGAATGCGTATGCCGAATCAGCATGGACGTATGATGAAGGTAAATTGCGTGACAATCAATGGAAAAATTGGAAAGAGTGTGTGGACTATGAGGGAACAAATGACGATTTCGTTGATTACGGTAACACGTTGAACCGGATTTTAAAGGAAAAACGAGGCGATGATTACCTCATCGGTTTGCGCGACTGGTATGTAAAGCCCGTTGATCTGATGCGGATGGATATCAATCCTACCCAATTGATTATTTCGGTAAAATATGCTGGGTATGACCAACCTTTAGTGAATTATCCTCTGTGGGCGAAGGACCTGCTTGATGTGGGCTTTTGTGTATTACTCGATATGCTTGTGTACGATGCGGAAAATCCTCATCCGTTATATTGGTATGATAATGAGTTTGACCGTCAGATGATAAGAAATGTGGAAGAAGCCGGTTTTCCCGGTATTGTCTACCATGACTTTACGGCAAAGTCTAAGGGGGATTTGCAAAACCCCATCCGTCTGTTAACGCAAAAGACAATAGGAAGTGCTTTGACACACGAGAAATTTAGTGAAGACGATGCGCTTATGTTCCTCACCACCTATTATGGAAAAGCTGCGGCTTCCTTGTTGAAGAGCTTGAAGTCGGTATCCTTGTCGCAAGAATTGCGCATCAAGTTGATGCCGGCTTGGTTTTGGCAGGGGGACGGTCTGACCCCAGGCGGTTTGTGCGAAGGCCGTTTCTGGAAATATAAGGACAACCCTGAAGCTCCTGTAGGTATGGAATTCGTCCGTCAAGAAGTGGTTTCAGTGTTGGACTATAGCCAAGCCATCATTGACGGGAATATGAAAAAGAAAGAACTGGAGTGGAAGGCAGCTGGGAAAAAAAGTCCGTTGATTGTGCTCGATCAGATGCTTTTGGAGGCGGATAAAGCCGTAGAGGCAGCCTTGGAAGCCCGCAAAAAAAGCTCACCGAAGCATACGAACAAAGAAGAAATTGTGGCAAGTGCCGTCATCAACAAAGTGGTGGTTCTGAGAGATGCCGCTTTCACCCGTTCGGCAATCGCCTATTTTGCCAGTGGGGGGCAGTATGACGGAAAGTATAACAACGATTATACCCGTTTGGATACGGGAGTGGACCAAACCGATATTTGTGTGGAAGAGTTAAAAGAATCCATCCGCCTCGATTTGGTGATGCGTGAACTGTGTCGTCGCTACGCCCCGCGTCGTCCCGAAATGCGGAGTGCGAAAGGTTATGACTTTAGCAAACGGGTGGCAAAAATTTGTGGACATTCACTGATTATTCCATTATTGACAGGGGCTGACATGAAACCCTATTTGGACTTGATAGGAAGAAAATAGAAGTTGTACGTAAAGGCGCAAAAATGAGCTTTTCGTATATATAATTATTGAAGCATAAAAAGAAATCGCATTTTAGTGATTTTAGTGTTAAAACAATTTTAATATGAAAAAGAGAATAATATATACTCTGATGTTGTCGTTGGTGTTTCAGGTTTTGACCGCACAACAATCTGCTATGTTGAACGGGACATGGCAAATGGGTGAGAATCGTGATTATAATCAAGAAATACAAGTACCCGGCATTGCGACCGATCCTGGTAAAATGAATGCTGCGAAATTGTGGTATAAAAAGCAAATTACTTTGCCAAAGGGTAATTGGCTGCAAGCCACACTTGAATTGAAAGGGGCACGTTTTGCTCCTGAGGTGTATGTGGACGGGGTGTTGGTTTCTCGGAAGAATGGGGGGATGGCATCGACTTTCCACCACTTGGAGGGAATTAAGCCGGGTAAGACTGTTACCCTTGAAATAGCGCTAACTTCTTTAAAAGAACTTCCGTATTCAGATGCTTCCTACATTCCGTCTGCCGATCAGTGGCGTTCGAATATCTCGTCTTCCATTTGGGACGATGTAGTGTTGTATTTTCACGGTACAGGACGTATCGGGGGCATTGTTCCTATATATGATATAGTAAAGAAAAACGCGAGTATCAAGTTTGATGTGTTGGGGACATTGTCAGCGGGAAAATACCAAGCGGTGATTTCCGATAAGGCAGGAAACGAGGTGTATGCCACTCAAGGTTGTTTCAGTGATGGGAAAGCTACGTTGTCGTTTAATTATGACGGTATATTGAAAGAGTGGTCACCCGAAAATCCGGAATTGTACACTTTGTGCTTGAGTGTATATGACGGGAAAAAACTGTCAGACAAGCGTTCTTTCCATTTAGGTGTGAAAAGTTTCTCGGTGGTAGGTAAGCAGTTTTACTTGAATGGCAGTCCTTGCAAAATACGTGGAGGAAGCGTTGTTTGGCATCGCTGGGTTCGCACTGGTGAGGGGCGTGTCTGTGGCTACGATACGGAGTGGTTTGCCGAGAATATCATTCAACGCTTGAAAGACCATGGGGCTAATCTGCTACGTTTTCATTTGGGGACTCCTCCTGACCGATTACTTGACTTGTGCGATCGCATGGGCATTTTGGTGCAATATGAATGGAGCTTTTTTCATGGTATGCCAGCATCGCGTGAAAGTCTGATGGAACAATATCCCGCTTGGTTTGACCGTTCAATGACCCATCCTTCCATTGCCCTTTATCACCCGTATAATGAGACGGAGGGTGAACAGCTTGAAACGGTGTGGAGCGCATTGGATGAAATAGTGAAATCATATCCTCCCGTAGTGTTGGCAGAAAGGGATGTTATTCATGTACATAAATACTGGTGGAGCTTGTTTGAGAACGTGGGTGTTTATTTTGACGATGCCAACCAGTTCGACAAAGCTATTATGGTAGATGAGTTCGGAGGAAATTATTTGGACGAGAATGGTGATTGGGGTGGTTACAAAGCTTTGAAAGAAAGTTATCTACGCTTCCTTGGAAGAAAGAGTAACCGGGAGGAACGCCTGCAATTTCACGCTATGACCAATTCGCGCGTTGCTGAATACTGGAGACGAATAGGAGCTGCCGGATTTGCGCCTTTTGCTATAGCCAGTAGTTGGGAGGATGGGAATACGTGGTTTCTTGGTGCATTGAAAGAAGGTATCCCCAAACCTGTATGGAATGCCCTAACAGCTTCTTACGCTCCCCAGTCGGTCAGTTTGGATATTTGGGACAGAAATTTCGTGCCTGGGGAGAAAATCACTTTCCAGCTCCATTTCTTTAATGATTGTTCCGATGATGCTGATTTGGTTGCCCGCTTGACGGTAGAAGACAAATTTGGTAAGATATATTCTGAACAGACCATACACTCCCGATTGGCGGGATACAGCGTACGTTCACAATCTGTTGATGTTGTTTTGCCTGTCAAGGAAGGACGTTGGCTGTTGAAAGCCGAACTTTGTAATCGTCCGCAAGGTGTGGTATATCCAGTGGTTTCGGAATGGGAAATACATACTTTCCAAGCTAAATTACCGGAAACGTTGAAAGATATTGTTGTTGCCGTTCCCGATGGCGAAACGGAGTTGTCAAGGATGTTAGACCAGCATAATATAACAGTTAAGCCGATTTCAGATAAATCGGTTAAGCTCCTTTTGTTGGCAGAACATTCGTGGAATCGGTTGAAAGCGGGTGATAGCGGCATAAAGGAAATGGTACAGTCTTGTATTATTCGTGGAGTGTCTGTGATTTGGTTAAACGTGGGTGAACAATATCTTGGACAAGGTTATCCCGATAAAAGCGGAGAGTTGGGACCTTTACAAGGTGTGGCACGTATTACCGACCCTGTTGTTACTCGATATGAAGTGCTCGACGGTGTGGAATTGATATTCACGGAAGCCGCTGAACCAGAAAGTCATTTACATGCTGACTTGCACGACTGTACGTTGTGGAATGGGATTCCCTGCGACTACACTTGGTTGTGGAATGGGATGCGTGGCGGATTATTGGTACCCGCAGCTGACATGGAAATCACGGGCTTGAGTCAGGATGCTTTTATCCGTCAATGGGTAGCTCGTGGTGCAGATATGGAAAAAATGAAACAGGAGTCTTATTATGCATATGAGCTACAAGGATTCTATGCCTATTCCGAAAAAGCGAATGACATGGACGTACAGAAAGCTTTGCGCGAAAAGTTAGTATTTTTGGTGGAGGATGCTCCCGCTTTGGCAGGAGCGATAAACCCTCGATCTCCGATACGTACCATTTGTTTATCAGATGAATACCGCCAGTCTGAGCATGGATATGCTCAACGTATTGCCATATTGGCGAATGCAGGAAAGAACCTTACTCGTACACCGGTAGTGAGAATAGATTTCGGTGATAAAGAAGGCATGATGCTGATATCACAACTGATTACTTCCGGCCGGTTGAATCGTGACTTCTCTGAAAGCAGCTTTTACGGAATACATTACGACGAAGTTGCTGTACAAATGGTATTGAATATGATGAATCACATTATAACGCATAAGTAACATGAAAAAGAAATATCGTTTAGGATTTTTAATAGGGGTGTTCTCTTTGTTTTGTGTAGAGGGATATGCTGATACGCAATCGATAACGGAATTGGATCTCCGTGATATTTATACCTACAATTACAATGCTTCACATTGGGTAGAGCAAGGTAACTTACAAGAAGGTTGCTCGATGTATGGAGAGATAGAACGTCCCATCACTTATTTGCCCGGGTTACTGAAAGGGGCTGACTTCATCCAAACAGCTTATGGGTCGAAAAACTTCAAGGGAGATGTCATCGCTTCCTTTCGCTTGACGGTCGATGCCGATGTATTCGTCATGCTTCATTCGGGAGTGGGTTATCGTCCGGCATGGCTTGCGGATTATGCGGAAACCGGCGAAGAAGTCCTGGTGGGAAACGATCGTTTCCGAGTGTTGGAAAAGCATTTTGTCAAAGGTGCGGAAGTGATGTTGGGTGCCAACGGGAACGCTAATACACTGATGTATGCCGTAGCGATCAAGGCTACGATGTCTTTAGTGAAAAAAATGCCGGAAGGTAAGATCTTGGACGTTTGTGAATATGGAGCGGTGGGTGATAATGTCACCGTCAACACACAGGCTCTACAAAAAGCCATTGACGCTTGTAGCAAAGTGAAAAACGGGGTGGTGTATATACACGACGGAGTTTATTTGAGCGGTACCTTGGAGCTGAAGGATAATGTAACTCTTTATGTTGAGAAAGGGGCAATATTGCGCGGTTCGCAAAACCATGCGGATTATCCCCGTTTTACCTCCAAGTTGCCTTCTTTCCGTTCAAATGAAGATTTCCAATTCCTGTTTGCCGAGGGGCGTAAAAACATACGGATCATCGGTGGAGGAATTATCGATGGCAATTCCCTATACAATGGATTCCCGTGGAAGGGGAAAGGTAACGAACATGAACGTCCTCGCTTGATACGAATGGTACAATGCCAAAAGGTAAGTCTGGAAGGTGTTACACTGATACGTAGTGCAAATTGGACACAGTACTATGAAGCATGTGAGGATCTTTCTATTATCGATTGCCGGGCACGTTGCTATACCGGTACGCATAATCAGGATGGTATGGACATCAGCGGTTGCAAGAATGTGGTGATACGCAATTTTAACGGTTTGTGTGGTGATGATGTGGTGTGCTTGAAATCTCTTTCCATGGCGGTGGGTGAGAATATCTTGATAGACGGTGTACGTTCCCGCTATGCCAACTGCCATTTGCTGAAGATCGGTACGGAAACACATGGCGGTATCAAGAACTTAGTAGCCCGTAACATCGAAGGAACTGCCCGTTACGGGATAGCCATAGAGTGTGTAGATGGTGCACAAATGGAAAATATCACGTATGAAAACATTTTGCTGCACAATTGTGCAACCCCATTGTTCATTCGTTTGGGCAATCGCGGGCGTACCTTTGAGGGTGGTCCAAATCCTGCGCCTCAAGGGAGATTGAAAGATGTGACCATACGTAATGTGCGTAATACGGGCATCGGCTATGTGGAAGTGCGCAATGGTCCGGGCGTAGGTTCAGCTATTGGTGGGTTGGCTTCTCAAAATATAGAGAATCTGACTATAGAGAATTGCGACCTACTCTATTTCGGTAGCTTGATGGACCAGGATTTTGTCACGCGCGACATTCCTGAAAACGAGGATAAATACCCGGAATTCAATATCTACGGAACTTGCCCCGCCTATGGACTCTATTTTCGTCATATTAATGGACTGAAATGTAAGAACCTTAATATCCGCGTACAGCATACGGATATTCGCCCGGCAGTGA
Source organism: uncultured Bacteroides sp. (assembly GCA_958477465.1). Lineage (GTDB taxonomy): Bacteria > Bacteroidota > Bacteroidia > Bacteroidales > Bacteroidaceae > Bacteroides. Next base: position 29,921 of record CAUEFX010000003.1, on the reverse strand, counting down.
TTTTTGAGGATGTGAAAAACTTGGAAGTGACCGATGTTCAAGGGGAAAGTTTCCCATTTACCACTCCGTCGGTGATATGGAATAAAGATAACAATAAATAATTATGGGCTTTCGTAAAATATTATTTTTCGTAGGTTTACTTGTCGGTGTAATCAATGCACAGGGAGCAGTTTTTACAGTACGTTGTAACGGTGAACTAGTGTCGGTGAAAGAACAGAATGACGTACCTTTGGAATATGGATTGTCTACATACAAGTATACAGAATTGACCTATATGGGTCAGCAACTGAACATGGAAGTTGAAACCGATTTTCCTTTCGGTGACAGTGATTGGAGTATTTCTCCGGATAGTTATGGGATCAAAGGAACTAAAATCGGAAACAAACTTTCATTCGTGGTAGATCGGACGGGATATGTGGTTCTATTTTTTAGTCAGAATCAGGATTTTACCAAACGTTTGTTGCTTTTTGTTGAACTACCCGAACAGTTGCCAGAGGGAAATGTGGTTGACATTACACGGGAATACTGTGTGGATAATACGGGGTGCAAAAATGAAACTGCACATATACAAAAAGCCTTGAACGATAATGCTGGTACGGATAATATCTTGTATTTTCCAGCGGGTGTATACAAATCATTCGGGCTGAGAATACCCAGCCATTCGCGTATCCATTTGGCTCAGAACGCAAGGATCATAGCTGATCCATCGTCCATGGAGAGTTATTTGAATAACGACAAGTCGGGGGCGAACCGTTTCATCTATATTAAAGATGCGGAAGATATACGGGTGACCGGCAGAGGAGGATTCGATGGGAACGGAACCTGGTTTCGGGGCGTATTCGATCCCAACGAGTCGAATGGTAAAGGGGCGATGCGGATACTGTTCATTGTCAATTCACGTGATATTGTGTTTGACGGTATTTTGCTGAAAGATCCATCCCGTTGGAATACTCAAATGGTAGGCAGTGAGAATATTTCGTTTACCCGTTGTAAAATGATGAACAATCCTAATCCGAGTAAAGATTTGTCGAACTTCGACGGTTGGGATCCGGATGCATCACAACACATCCGAATCATTGATTGCTTTGGTTGGGCGGGCGATGATAATGTGGCTATTAAGTGTGTAGGTACTGGAAGTCCCAAGGTAATTAAAGATGTGGACGACATAGAAGTGAGGGGTAACGTGTTCCTGACAAAGAAATCGTCTCTCAAAATAGGGACGGAAACCCGATGCGGTAATATCACACGAGTTGTGTTTGAAGACAATGATGTCGTGGAATCCGACCGTGCCATAGCTATTGATGTACAGGACCAAGCCGTTGTGAACGGGGTCTTGTACAAAAACAACCGTGTAGAATATAACTATCCCGATTCCCAAAAGAGGGGGATTAATATCAATTTGAAAAAGCGGAACAGTACACAAGCCGAGATAGGAAAGATATTGAATGTACGGATAGAAGATTGCTTGTTCAAAAAGGCATTTCCAAACAAGTTTAAAATCGTGCGTGATGCGACGTTGACGGTTTCTTCCGATGTGCAGATCACTTTCAAGAACCTCACCGTGGAAGGAAAGAAGGTGACGAACCTCTCATCCGTTTATTTCGATTCGTCATGTAATGGTACGGTCGTGTTTGAGTGAAAATACTGAATATATGCATAGTAAATTATTAGGCGTATTCTTATTCTTATGCGTAGCCTTTTCTGCTCACTCGCAAAAAGGCTTTTGCTATTTATTTAGCGGAAACACTCTATCCCAAACGTGTGTACGAGAGTCAGACGGTAATCGGACTGAGGTTGAAATTATACTGAATAAACAAGCAAAATTATCGAAAGTGGAACTTGCGGCAGAACTTCAACCCTTGTGGTCTTTAATCGGGTTATCGGGCTTTCCTGTTGATTTTTCCAAGCAAACGACACAAACATTCTCTATTTCTGATGGGAAAGAGGTACAGGAAGTGTCGATGACGGTTAGGCAAATCAAGTCTCGAACTGCTCCGTTTAGCATACAATTTACACCTTCTTATCCTGTCAGTGCATGGAGTAACTCTACTATGGGTTGGAGCGGTTGTGGTTTATTGCAAGATGAAACGGGAGCGGCTGTATTTGCTCAGTGTGGTGCTGCGTTTTTTATCGCTTTTTCAGGAAAGCAGGATTTGCTTTCTTTTGAAATTCGCTGTGTGGCGGCGGACAAATTTTCAGGATTGTTCTCTGTTGAGGCGGCAGCTACCGGAGTAAACGATTGGATGCCTTTGAAAATTATGGATGATTGCAGGCCTTTTTTTGATGGTGAAGTGCAGAAGGTGCGGTTGCGTTTGCCGGCAGGTACTGCCTTGGTGCGTTTCGTATTGTACGAGGTGGACGAGATTTCCCCTGTGTCGTTGAATGCGTTTTCCGTTGAAACTTACGATGGCGATCCTGTCGATAACGAGTTGCCGTCTGAAGTGGAGCAAACTACTGTACCTAATTATGGGGTGCGGTATCAGCCATTTTCGGAAACAGTTTTTTTCCCGGAAGAGATGTGTGGTAACGGGTACGTGTATCGAATTAGTGACTTTTCCGGGCGTACGGTTCATGCCGGAAAAGTAAACGAAAATCGACTTTCACTTCGCTTTTTACCAGTCGGTAGCTATGTGTTGACTGGGGCGGGCGATGATAAAAAAACATTTTCACTGAAATTCATAAAAGAACGTTGAAAAGGTATCAGAGAGCATATCTGTGGCGTAAACAGACAACTGAACAGAGGTGGTTAACATGCAAAAAACGAACATTTACTGTGTTTTTTTGAACAAAACCATTAAATGAAATACGGGGAATAAGACAAGATTCTTTTTATTTCAGACAACAATGTGATGAGTCTTTCCCAACTTTGCAACAAGAAATTTGGGTGGGGTTTTATTGAGAACTGATTATAAATTTGCAAACTACTATTAAATAAAGACATGAAGAAAAACTATTTGTTCTTGTGGCTGATTGTTTGTGGGATAATTCCCATAATGGCCCAAAAAACTTACAAAGTACCGATTAGTAATCGGATTGAAAAGAATATTAACACACAATGGACATTCAACTATTTTCCAGATACGAAAGCCGATAAGATGGGATGTGAAAATCCATTGTTTGATGATTCGAAATGGAGTGCGATTGCTTTACCTCATACTTGGATGACTTATGAAACGACCGGCGAGTTACATCCATATATCAAAAATCCGTCGGAAAAAGATAGTCCATATTGGTGGACTGGTTGGGGGTGGTACAGAAAGCGTATTATCATAGGCAATGAGTATCAAGATCGGAAACTGTTCCTTGAATTTGACGGGGTACAAAAGTATTCCAAGGTTTTTGTAAACGGTAACTACCTTGGTGACCATAAAGGAGGGTTTGGTGGTTTCTATTTTGATATCACCGATGCTGTACGTTTCGGAGAAGAAAATGTGATTGTAGTTGCCGTAAATAACTCTTTGAACGATAAGTATAAAATTCCGCCAATGAATGCGGGCAACTGGGACGTTTACGGAGGTATTTATCGTGACGTACGTTTAGTCATCAAGGATAGACTGTTTATTCCCTTTCAAGGTTCATACAAACACGAAGGAGGTACATTTGTAACTACACCGAAGGTGTCAGCGAAAGAGGCTAATGTGCGGGTGCAAACTCATGTGAAAAATGAATACTCGAAAACGGTGAAAGCTAAAATTGTCACAGTCATTACCGATGCCGATAATAAGGTTATTGAAAAAATGATCCAAACAAAATCGTTGGAGCCAGGTAAAATCGTAGCATTCGACCAAACAAGTAAAATAGTAAAGTCACCACATCTGTGGAGTCCGGAAACTCCATATGTGTATAATGTATATAGTGAAGTGTATAACGGTAATAAATTACTTGATACTTATTATAGCCCATTGGGTTTCCGTTGGTTTGAGTGGAATTATCAGACGGATCGTTTGTGGTTAAATGGAAAAGAAGTGTGGGTGCACGGGCAAAATCGCCATGAAGAGTTCCCTTGGATAGGTGCCGCATTCCCCAAATGGATTGCTTTACGCGATATGAATGATATTCGTCATAATCTTGAACATAATTTCATGCGTACGGCGCATTACACGCATGATGCTTCTATCTACGATTTTACCGACCGTCACGGCATATTCATCGACCAGGAGTTACCAAATATTAAGAATCAGGAATTTAGCGAAGAAGTGCAGGAACAGAATTGCCGGGAAATGATTCGTCGCGACCGTAACCACCCGTCCATCTTTTTTTGGAGTATGGGGAACGAAACGACCGACGCTGCCGACTCCAAATGGGCGTATGAGGAAGATACGACTCGTATCATCACTTCCCGTCATGTATATAACAACTCTGTGGGTGACTATGCTCCCCATAGTGAAAAGAATATGTCTATTGAAGGATTTTTGCGTTGTACCATCAGAGGGTGGTATGATACGGATGACAAAAACTTGGAGCCTACTGACGGACAGCATGCCGGGACGGAGGTTAATGATGTGAAACGTGCTATGATGCGGGATGTGCAAACTCATTATGGTTCGGTATGGCTGTATGCAGACCATGGCTGTGACCGTGAGTACGTAAATTCTCCGTTGAAACACATTAACCCTAAAGGTTGGGTTGATTCGTGGAGAACACCAAAATATAAATACTACTTGTGGCAGGCAAACTTTGCAAAAAAGCCCATGGTTTTCATACAATACCATTTCTGGAGAGAAAAGTATTTGGGACAAAAGAAAGATTTTATGGTACATTCTAATTGCGATGAAGTCGAACTGTTTGTGAACGGAAAGAGTCAGGGCAAGAAGAAATTGAATAAAGAAAATCAATTCACTGTAGTGTTTGAGAATGTGCTGGTTTCCAAAGGGGCGATTGAAGCTGTGGCTACTAAAGATGGTGAAATCGTAACCGATAAAATTGTCATGGCAGGCAAGCCGGCAAAAATAGTCTTGACTGCATCGCACGACCGTCTTTCGGCAGGACTGAATCAATTGGTTGAAATAAAAGCCGATGTAGTAGATGCCAATGGTGTGCATGTAATTGGAGCGAACCCGGTTTTGAAGTGGGGGATTACTGGACCTGCAACCTTGGTTGGTGCCGATTTGTTTGTAAGCGACCGTGACCGTACTGAAGAATATGAAGGAACGATGTATATTGACGCACCGGTATTGAATTTAATCCGCTCTAATGGGAAACCGGGAAAGGTGACTGTGACCGTGTCTTCCGGAGCGTTGGAGGTCGGAGTAGTAGAGGTTGATTTTGATCCTTACAAAGATGTCGATCAGGTAGATGGCATTGTTGAACCAGTATTGAGCACAGACGGACGGGAAGCTGTGAAGAAAAATACAAATCAAATCACTCGTATTATTGCACCGCAGGAAATGAAAGAGTATTTTGGGGAATTGAAATATCCATTGTCGAAAGGAGAGGCTATCAAGGATATGTTGCGAGACTTCATTGTCGGGGAAAATCCCGAAATTCCGACCGGAACATTGGAATTCGGATATGTGGTCGACTTGTTTTACCAATTGATGATGGCTAATGATGGGCGGTTGGTTGCCGATGACTACAATTTTATAGCTGAACAGTATAATATTTCGAGAGAAATCACCCGTTCGGTTGATAAATTGGACGTTCCACAGGCGTTTAAGGATGAGTTGAAACAGTATTATGCTTCGATGATCGTATGGAGAGGTCGTGATAAAAACTTCGTTAGTGAAAAGATGTTACTTTCTAAACTACCCCAAGGTGGCAAGGTTGTGGTAGTAAAAGGGACGGATGTTTCGCTTCAAGGTGTGATTGTTACCGATGAAACCGATTTGCAAGTTATTTTAACGCAGATTTATCCAGAAACGAAAAACTTCTCGAAAGATGAAATGAAACAGGCTTTGACTTTGATACAAAGAATCAATCCTTATGTAACTTATACTTATAAACGTGATAAAAAGACCAAAGTACGAACGGATATCTATACGATAGAACCGGGCAAGACCATTTTGATTCCGGATGTCGACAAGTTATTGAAAAATAATTTTCCAAGTAAAAATATCTGATAATAAGATGATAATGAAAAATATAATAGGCATGGCATTACTGGCGATTTGTTGCTTGTCGTGCCAGCCTAAAGTGAAAGTAATCAATGTTACAGCTTCCGAATCGTGTGATACTTACACAGTTTTGTTGGATGGTAAAGAAGTGCCGGTGACAAAGTTTCGTGAAGCCAGTTATGTGCAGTGTGAACTTAGTGGGGAGACCGAAGTACAGGTGAAATTTCCGGAAGTTATTCGGGAATATGAAATCAGTCCGCGCTATGCAGACATTGCAGGGAAAGTACAAGCAGATATGCTGTCATTTACGGTTCCTCAAGCCGGATATTATGTAGTACGCATCAATAAAGGGCGTTATTTGTTCTTACTGGCAGATACTCCCGAAAAGACAAGCTATACGGAAAAGAGCCGTAACATCATTAATATAAAAAATTATTTGACTGATTGTACGGGTACAGTCATTCAAACCGAAGCAATTCAAAAAGCCTTGAATGAGGCTTCGGGTAGTGGTAAGGTCTTGTTTTTTCCGGAAGGTATTTATCTTACAGGTACTTTGTCGGTAAAGAGCAATACTGATATCTATCTTGCCCCCGGAGCGTTGATACAAGGATCGCCCGATAGGAATGATTATCCTACGGACAACAATCGTTTGGAATCCGATCACATAAACCGTAGCAGAGAGGAATATACCGACAACGGTGAATTTATGACTTTCAGTCGTTTGATATTGATTGATGAGGCTTCCAATGTGCATATTTTCGGGCGTGGGACGATCGATGGTAATGGTACAGTAGTAAGGGCGCAAGGTAAGCCGGCCAATCTGATTCGGGTACGCCGTTCGGACAATGTTCTTATTGAGGGCATCGTGTTGCGTAATCCGGCGGCATGGAATACGCATATACAATACTGCAATAATGTTACGTTGCGTAATGTGAAAATTATCAACGACTTTGATGTGGCGAATACAGACGGGGTCGATCCTGATGCTTCCTGTGGGGTACTTGTAGATCACTGTTTTGCTTATTGCAATGATGATAATATAGCCATTAAGACCACCAACAACATGGATTTGAATCGTAATTTGGAAGATATCACCATCTCAGGGTGCGTATTTCTTACTCGAAAGTCGTCATTGAAGGTCGGCACAGAAACAAAAGCTGGGGTAATGCGGAATATTCGTTTTATTGACAACGATGTGATAGTCAGTGACCGGGGTATGGCTTTGTATTGCAACGATGGAGCTTTGTTTGAGAATATCTATTATGAGAACAATCGCTTTGAATATAGTTTTTACAAAGGTCAGCAGCGTGGTTTACATTTCGTAATAAAAGACCGTTACGGTAAAGGTGCCATTCGGAACATATTTGTCAAGGACTGTATTTTTTACGAAGCTTTCCCTAAAGCATCTCAAATATTCGGTCTTGATACGGAACACCTTGTTGATGGTGTGGTTTTTGAAAATCTCGTAATCGGAGGTAAAAAGATTCTTTCTGCCGAGATGGCCGATCTGGAAACCAATGAATACGTGGCAGGGGTCCGTTTTGAATGATGTTGACGATGAAAAAGAGAATTTTGCTTACATGCCTTTGTGGGTTGATTTTATCCGCAAAGGCACAAAGCCCTCAAGATGTGTATGCTCGCCCGTTGGGGGAAGTACTGGAGCGCATTGCCGAATGTTATGAAGTGGATTTGTTGTATGAGCCCAAGATTTTGCGAGGGCAAACGGTATCTTTTGCCGATTGGAAAATGTTTGCCGATGTTGAAACTACATTGTCGAACGTGTTGGCTCCTTTGGAATTGAGGTATGTCAAAAAGGAAGGTAATATCTATGAAATCAAGAAATGGGAGTATTTCCGTAAACCGGTAGAAGAGGGTCGGAAACATTTGGAGGCTTTATGGGCTTCATATTCGTCGCTTGAATTGTGGAAAACGCGTAAGGTTAAAGTGCGTGAAAATATGCTTGAAAAGTTAGGCCTTTCTCCTTTACCTGTGCGTAACGATTTGAATCCTATTCGCTCCAATTATAGGGTGCATGATGGTTATTCTGCAGAGAATTACGCACTGGAAATTATCCCCGGTGTATATTTGTGCGGTACGTTGTATCGCCCACTGAAGGTGAAGTCTAATGTTCCCGCTATGTTGTGTCCTCATGGGCATTTTTATAACAAGGTGGATAAATCCATTCCGAATGAGAGGGGGCGTTACCGGGAAGACCAACAGAAGCGTTGTGCCACTTTGGCTCGAATGGGGGTAATAGTATTTAGTTATGATATGTTTGCTTGGGGTGAATATAGCTACCAAGTACCTTTGAAAGAGCACCGCTCAGGATTTGCAGTGACTATGCAGACATGGGGAACGATGCGAGTCGTAGATTTCCTTTGTTCAATGAAGGAAGTGGATAAAAAACGTATCGGCATTACTGGGGCATCCGGAGGCGGAACGCAGACTTTTTTGGGCGCGGCATTAGATGAACGCATCACTTTGAGTGTTCCAGTGGTAATGGTTTCTTCTTATTTCTTTGGAGGATGTCCTTGTGAAAGCGGTTTACCGATTCATTTTTTGGATAATGGACTACAGAGTAATAATGCTGAAGTTGCGGCTTTGATTGCACCCAAACCATTGTTGGTTATTTCTGATGGAAATGATTGGACTACTAGTGTTCCGGAAATTGAGTTCCCTTACTTGCAAAAGGTTTATGGACTGTATGGCTGTAAAAGTAATGTGGAAAATACTCACTTACCATTGGAACAACATGATTATGGCTTTTCAAAGCGGAAAGCTATGTATGATTTTGTTGCTCGTCAATTCAAATTGGATAGCCGTAAGGTACAGGATAAAGACGGAAACTTTGATGAATCGGAGGTCACAGTAGAACCGGCTTCTGAAATGTATGTGTTTGGTAATGAAAACCATTATCCGGTTAATGCTGCCCACGGAGTGGAGGAAATTCGTGTGGCGTTGCAAAAACAAATGAATGTTCATTAGTTTTGGATGTAAAGTAAACTATTGCAAGTCTGTTCTTTGAACTCTTAAAGTTCATGAGCTTGTTGAAGTTTATTCTATATACAAATGTAATTGGTCATAACGAGTGTTCTAATGGAGCATTTAAAACAAGAGAGTTTGCCAAAATTCAAAAGTCTCCTTCGGAAAGTTGCAAATCGTAACTATTAAATCTAAAAAGAGTCATATCATCACTTAAAAAAGAGTTTGATATGGCTCTTTCCCTTATTTTTAGGAAATGCCCGAGTTTCAAATCAGAAGTTCGTCTTTAGTGAATTTGAGTTTTGACACATTTCCTATTTGTTATAATGAGTTTGTTACTAATGCCTAATAGAAGAGTAAAAAAAATGATATCCATTGAGCTATTAATAAAAGTAATTCGCAAATATTGTGAATCGTGCAAATATGTGTTATCTTTGTGTCATCAAAGAGCGATTATATGAATGTAGAATTTGAAAAGGAGTATTTGGCAGAACTTTATGAAAAAGGAAAGACTGATGATAAGAAATATCGTTTCCAACCTCAAATAGTTAATGGCTATTTGAAGTGTGTTAAAGCTCTACTAAATGCCTCTCGAATGGAAGATTTATATCAGTATAGGTCCTTGAACTATGAAAAGTTGAAAGGTGATAAAAAAAAACTTTCTTCTTTACGTATTAATGACCAATATAGGCTTGAATTTCGGGAAATAACTAATTCGGGTAATCAAGCAGTCATAGAGATCTGTTCTTTGGTGGATATTACAAATCATTATAAATAGGAGGAACTATGGGTATAGCAGCAAATAATTTACAGCCATTCCGTCCATATCATCCAGGTGAATTGGTAAAGGAAGAGTTGGAATGTAGAGGCATAAAGCAAAAGGAATTTGCGACGAAATTTGGTTTGTCTTGTTCAGCCTTAAATGAGGTGTTAAATGCAAAACGTCCGATAACAACAGAATTTGCTTTGTTTTTAGAGGCAGCTTTAGGTATCAATGCTGATTTGCTTGTAAGAATGCAAACGGATTATAATATACAGGTAGCACGAAAAAATAACTCCTTGCGTGAAAAGCTAAACAATATAAAGAAAATAGCTGCTGCATTTTGAAAACAGTTCTTGGCATGATAAGGTTTCTAATGGAGTATTTAAAACTAAGTTGGGCGAAAAGTGTAATCAATATAAATAAAAAGGAGTTAAGTCTTAGACTTAACTCCTTGATGCTCAGTAGTCGGGATGACAAGATTCGAACTTGCGACCACACGCCCCCCAGACGCGTACTCTACCGGGCTGAGCTACATCCCGAATTGCGAGTGCAAATGTAGTGCTTTATTTTAAATCTGCAATCTTTTCAGGCAAATTTATTTGTACTGATTTTGTAATATTCTGTAAAACAGATAATTAAAATTTTGTTTTTATAGATATAAAAATAAGACAGGAATAAAACGATTTACTGCTTATATACTATATTTTGTATTTAGTTGCCATTACAGTTACTCTGCATCTTGTATTTATTAGCCTTAAGTTTCCCGAAAACTTTAATCAAACTTTATTCGAATTTTATTCGCTGTTGGAAGTAGCGGTTTGCTATATTGCCAAAATTGGAGTAAGGCTAAAAAAGGCATATCCGATGAAATTACGGAAAGAAAATCCGCCTTTCATTGTTAAATAAATCTAAATATTTAGTTTTGTTGCCGTTTTTGAGTTCTCCGTTTTGAGTTTCATCGTTATACACTGGTTCATAAAAAATATAAGTTATGGCAAAAATGAGGATAGTATTAAACAAAAGTAACATACGGAAAGATGGCACTTGCCCCGTATGTGTGCGAGTTACCAAAAATGGAAAGTTGAGATACATTGACCTTGAACTTTCCGCAACGGTTGAACAATGGAATTCTGATGCGGACCGATTCAAAAGGGACAAACGTGTGGTTCCCAACTATGAAAACTACAATGCACTGTTAAATATTTACGAGGAGCGTAAAGACAGAGTCCTGCGTAAATTTGCTGATGAGCGTATCGATTGGACAATAGAGCGCTTTAGGGAGGAACTTTTGGGTATTTCAAAACATGGAAAGGTGTATGATTATTGGATGAGGCTTGTCAAGGAGCTTACAGACACGGGTCATATAGGTAATGCCAAGGTGTATGCACGTGACCTCCACTTGTTTTGCCTCTATGACAACAAGGCTAAACAACGGCAGTTCTCCGATATTGACATAAAGTACATAAACCGTCTGAACCATGCAATGGAAATGAACGGGTGCTGTGGAAACACGCGGATGCACACCCTAAAGACATTGCGGGCTGTGATAAACAAGGCTATCAAGGAGAAAGAGGCTTCTTCCACTACCTACCCGTTTGGCAAAGGCGGTTTTGAAATCGGTAAATTGGCGGAAGAGACAGAAAAACGTTACCTGCTTCCCAAAGAAATGAAACTGATAAAAAACACTCCCCAACAGAATCTTGTATTGGAACGGGCACGGAGACTGTTCCTGTTTTCCTATTACTGTTTCGGAATGAGTTTTGTTGACATGGCACATTTGACAACCCGAAACATAGTCATGCTTTCTACAGGTTTGCATATTGTTTATAAACGTCAGAAAATTAAAAACGCCAAAAGTACGAAGCCCATCGAGATACCTGTAACAAATGAGATAAAGGAACAGTTGGAATGGTTCAAGTCGAATATTCCGCCTATGGGAGATTACCTGTTACCTATCATTACCAAAAACTATGATGGAGTGAAACTTTATGACCATGTTCGTTCCCGTTACAAGCGCATCAATACGAACATGAAGAAATTGGGAACAGGATTGGGTATCCGTCTGCAACTTACTACCTATGTGAGCCGTCATACAATGGCTATGACCTTGCAGGGAAACAATATGCCCCGTGAGGTCATCAGCCAAGCCTTGGGGCACAAGAACCTTAGTACCACAAATGTCTATCTTGACAGTTTCAATACAGAGGTACTTGACAATGCTGCAAAGGTTTTATAACAACAGGTATTCATAAGGATTTAATTTTATAAATAAGTGGAATATGGTAGCTAAAATCAACTATATAGGAGATGGAACGCCATTGGATGAGGCAATTGAAAGGCTTCTGCAAAGAAGAATAGGGATGTTTACCCCCATACGTCAGACCTGCTATCTCCAAAGATTATGTTATGGGAATAAGGAAAGACTGCAACATGTACTGGATATAATAGACAAAGCCGTCAACGAATGGCGGGACAGGTATTTTATATCCGAGTGCAGACGTATAAGCCCCCACATGAGCAGTGCGGACATAGAGGACCTGTGTATGGCGGACAAGTTGCATAATGAAGAGGGTAAAACCGAACTGACCGCAGACTCCCTATACGGAGGAATAGAGAAATACGGCTTCATCAATGATCTGCACCGTGCAGCGATAGAAACAGCATGGAAATTTGACGACTTGGAATTTTTACGTTCGCAATGGGAAGATGCCGTATTGGAACAGATAAGAAGTCTGCGGGACATTGCCAACGGAATGTTGGGTACATATCCGACCAGGATACAGAACGGACAGCAGAATACCAATAGACCCCTAAAACGGATAGAGGACTATCCGGAGGTATTTGGCATGGATGTTTGTTGCCTGCTGACGGGATACTCCAAGAACACTATTTATAAACTGACAACCAAGAATGAGATACCTTGTTACCGTGTAGGTGAGAACCGTAGAAAGCTGACATTCAGACGTGAGGAGATTGTTGAATGGATATTGAGCCGTCGGCAGGAAACGAAAGAGGAGTTTGTACAACGGATGGATGAACAGATTACCGCACGGATATGGAACTCTAAGAGAATGTATCTATAATAAAACTCAGTTTATACGGAATATTGGAAATGTTTTTATAACTCATTTATTGACCTATTAAGAATTGATATGTATGTATGACAAGGTAAAACTGATATTGGATACTTCATGTATAGACGGTTATGATTGGCATGAGGTAGTTGAGCGTATGAAGTCGAATTATACTTTGCTTGGTAATGGTTCAACCAAGGATAATGATGAGGGGTATTATTGGACTGGCAGACATATGGGAAGGATAGATATAAATAGGAGGAGGGTATTGTTTACGGGCAGCATACCTAAATTTATGAACGGACACAATATATATACTTTGAGTTTGGATGAGGTAAGACAGTTTATTGAGAGGTTGAGTGATATTTTAGGATTGCCGATGAAATATGCTGTTGTAAAAGAGTTGGAGTTTGCACATAATTTTGAGATGCGACAGCCCCCTATGATTTATTTACAGAAACTTGGAGGAATGAGAAAATTTGGTTTGGCAAGGATTGGTGAGACTGTATATATGGAGACCACGCTTGAGAAGATAAAGTTTTACGATAAGATGAGGGAAGCGAGAAAGAAGCGTGAATTGCCCAATAAGACGGAATTGCCTGAAAACCTATTGAGATATGAGGTGACATTTAAGAACAAAAGGCTGAAAGAGTTGTTTGAGGATGGACTGACAGCCGAAGACCTTTGTGACAAGCGTGTGTTTTGGACTTTGGTAGCGGAGTGGTTGGCTTTTTTTGAGAATGTGGAAAAAACGCCACAAGGGTATTGGGGTATTGACTTTGATGATTTTAAGGAGTTGACCGATTTTATAAATTGGTGTATTTGTATAGCCAATGAAAGACAAAATATGGCTTATTATATAAAATACGTTCTGTTTAAAAACAGGGCTTTGAAAAGTGACAATAAGGACCGTCAGCTCCACTATAATATACAGAAGAAAATCAGACAGGCACTCCAGTGGGGCGAAGAGCATTTTCCAGCCTCTGATTCCATATCCGAACTCATTAACAAAATGGAGCAATATCTTACATGGCTCTTGGAGGAGTCAAAAGACGGTTTGAGTGTCGATGAAGAACAGAGCCTGTTTCACTCCTAATCCTTAAATAAGCCCTCTATTGGTGCGGTATAACCACAAACGCGTTTTATACGGACAATGTATTCATCCGTTCAAAAATCATGGCTTATACGTGCCAATACGAGGGTGTGTTATTCCTATCAGTGATATTTGGTATTGAGTCGTTTCGATAGACGGTGTGCGGTTCGTCATTATATGAAATCATAAATCTTCCAATCGTCCATATATAGTGATGGACACCTGTCCAATGAAATGTGAGGCTAAATGAAATTCTTGGGCTCTTATTGTAATCCGTTGTAAATTAGTGGATGCTGATTGTGGTTAAAAAATGTGATTAGTGATAAATTTTGGTGGTGTTAGCAATCTAATGATGTTATAATGACAAAATGAGGTCTATTTTTCTAATAAATTCGTTGGATATTTGTTATTTAGAGGTGATTTACCTATATTTGTACCGTCAAACTAAGAAGCCGTGGCGTCTATATGACCTGTCCACCTAAGTACATTACTTCTGGTTTGGGAAAATAGGAGCTGATCCAGCTCCTATTTCTTTTCGTACCACTTCAAGAATACGTCTTCTTATTTCAATATGTCTTTTATCCATTCAATCGCATTTGCATTAGCCTCAAAAACATCTTCCACCTGTCCTTTGGCTGCCGATACAAAACAATCTTCTTTCCATGAATCAGCATTTAATGATTGATTTTAATTTGATTTTAGGGCTGAGGGTGAAAAATCTTCAGTCCTTTTAAGATTTTTCCGGATAATTTTGTAATTTTAGAATTTTTGCCGCTATTTTTGTGATGTCAATTACTAAAGCGAATGTTATGAAAAAGGAAATTTACAAGGCATTAAAGTTTGCTCAAAAAGCTCATAAAGGTCAAGTTGACAAAAGTGGTGAAGAATATTTATTGCATCCTATAAGAGTATCTTATAGAGGGGTGACTGATGATGAAAGAATTGTAGCATTACTGCATGATGTTCTTGAAGACACCCATTATACTGTTGAAGATATAAAACGAGAGGTAACAGATGATGAATGTATAATCCAGGCATTAAAGTTAATGAATCATGATAAAAATGTCCCCTATTTTGATTATATTAGAAAAATTCGAGATAGTAAAAACCATTTAGCAATTAATGTCAAGAAATATGATATTGCTGATAATACTGATCCTAATAGAGGAAAAGTGTATAATTATGAAAAATATTTTACCGCACTTTCAATTTTAAACCAATGATTACATTAACAGAAAAATTCATACTCAAATCTCGTTCGGGGGTGTATCAGGACACCCCCGAAAATCGTAGAAAACATAGTGTTGGTCAGAGATATGGCGAACAGAAACGAGTCGAATACGAATCAAAATTGAATAAAGAGGGCGACTCCAAAGAGTCTTTTACCCGTGTCAAGGTATGAATTATTGCAGAGGGTTAACCCTAAATACAGTTGTCGACTATTAAGAGTTGATAATTTGCTTATTAAACATGATATAGTAAAAAATTATGCAAAACAATATGAGTAAGATGAATGATGAGGTGCTTCTTTCGATAGTAACGAAGTTCTTGAATGGTACTGAAATGTTTGAACTTATTAAGAAGGCGGATTATAAGGGATTTAAGGTTTATTTTGTTTGCCCCAAAGAGGAGGTTGGAAAGTATGTAGGTCGTCCTATTTATGTGCTGATTGATGAGTTAGGTAAAGCAAGATATGCCACGTATGAGGAAACCTGTGAATTAATGATGTGTGCAAATCTTATTGAGGAATAATGTCTTTTTAATTCGTTTATTTCATTGCTGAATCAAATTATCACGTTATATTTGCACTGTCAAACTAAGAGGCCGTGGCGTCTATATGACCTGTCCACCTAAGTACCTTACCTCTGATTTGGGAAAATAGGAGCTGGATCAGCTCCTATTTCTTTTCGTACCACTTCAAGAATACGTCTTCTTATTTCAATATGTCTTTTATCCATTCAATCGCATTTGCATTAGCTTCGAAAACAAACTCCTGTCCTTTGGCTGCTGATACAAAACAATCTTCTTTCCATGAATCAGCATTGTAGGTTATGGTTATCTCCCTAAAGAAATCGGGTAAATTCCAAACTCTTCTACTATATCCTTGTTTAGTGAGTACTAATTTCTCAGAATATTGCAAACATCCTGCTCCGGATAGTTCGGGGTATAGTGTAAAAGAAGGTGCTGCTATATAGATGACATTTGGTTGTTTCCATTTATCAAGTTTGCTATGTGAATGGTAACTTAACCATTGTGGAATATCATTAGGTGAGGTAATCATACTTCCTATCTGTAAATATCCGTAGATGATATGTAGGTCTGGAGCCCCTTTTACATAGCTCAATTTTCCGTCTATAAGCTCTGCCTGCTTATACCAACCAAAGAACAGAAACAAGTCTCCTATTTCTACACCTTGTTTCTGTAGATGCCTTAAAGATGTTCCCTCTTGCCCCAATGACGGTTTCCATTTGTCCGGTCTGTCTATGACCCCCATTCTAAGGTCGGGGTCTAAGTGGCAGTGATATTTTTCTTGAATCTTACTGTTCCTTTTTAGTTCATGGATAATGTCATAATATGATTTTCCGTTCCACTTCAAATCCGTAAATTTCATGTCATCTACTTTTGATGGTATTGGCATTGATAGCAGCGTTCCATCGGGTAATATTGGACTTGGCATCCTGCCATATTGTGAATCAAATCCTTTACGGCTTAATATGACTCTCATTCCTTTATTTAGTATCAGTCTGCTTTTTACATAAGTCAGTATGTTGTCTGACGTAGTTAATGAATGCGGAAGCATCCTCCGTAATTGTTCCGTATGACGTTTGCGCTTTAGGAATTTTGGGGCGTAGTTTCATTGGTATTTCCAATGGGGACAGACAGCTAAAATAGTAGAACTCCTCACAGACAAGGACGAATTTGCCTTTCAAGTCCTTTGCTTTCTTGTCCGCACCATGATGAATGTTGGGCATTTGTTTGAAACCATCCTCCGAAGAATGGTCGGGCTGATAAATATTGTCTCCTAACCGTTCTAAAACATCTTTATCCTTAGTATAAACAGCTCTTTTTTGTGGATATTGTTCCCAATATTCTCCAAATGTCAGTTTATGGGTAACTTTAGCCAAGTATATAAGTTTCTCCTTACCTTGTTCTGTGGGTGAATGTGCAATGTGTGCAGAAGTCCATCCTGCAATCCATTCTCCGACCTTTGTGTTAAGTCTCATGTATGGTTTACATGTAGCCAATGTCAGCACCCCAAATAGAGGGTTTGGGGCAAAACGGTTGTCATGCTGCATTTTATAACTGTACAGTTTGTAATTTGTAGTTTCCATATTTGTCAGCGTTAAGAGTAAATATTGATATTTAACTTTTATCTTTGACGAATATATTAATATTATATTTAAAAAGCGATATAAATGTGATGTTTTTAATTATATTTATATTGTTGCTTATAAGACTCATTTGGGGCAGACAGATAAGTCTGTTGCTCTTTACATACTTCACCCGATGAGAGTGGCATTACACTGCCAAACGGAGGATGAAAAGATAGTAGCATCGTTACATGATGTAAGTAGGATACTCCTATAACATTGGAAGATTTAAAAGCCCAAGGGGTTAACGATGAAGTGTTGACTGCCTTGAAATGTCTAACCCCAATAAAAGGGGAGGACTACCAAACATTTTATCCAACGTGTTTCAATCAATCCACTTTCCGTAAAAGTAAAAATACGGGATTTGAAATACAATATGGATTTATCACGTTTAGGAGGGGGAGGCACATTAGAAAGTGGAAACTTACAAAGAGGCTTTGAATTATCTTGAACAATGCCTTGAAAAATTTGAATGCAAATAAATACAACAATGGCAATTTGCTTTAATTAGCATTAAGTTTCCCGAAAACTTTAATCGAAACTTATTCGTAGATAAAAAATAAGGAGTTAAGCGTTTACTTAACTCCTTGATTTATATTGTATTGCAATGTTTTTAATCTTTGCTCATTTCATTACCCCCAGACGCGTACTCTACCGAGCTGAGCTACATCCCGAATTGCGAGTGCAAATGTAGTGCTTTATTTTAAATCTACAAATAAATTGTTGGAAAAATATTTGTTTACAATGCCTATTGCTACGTATATCACTTATAATCAGTGTTGGATATTGGAAGTATAAAGCACATTTTAGATAAAATTCTAATAGTAAATAGAAGGATGTAAGGGCGATCCGGTAACTGTTCGGCGTTTTGTATCGTGTAAAGTTAGTATTCAACCACTGTTTCAGATCCTTGGAAATGTTAAATATCCATCCATTTCTCCTTCATTTTCGTTATCATTCGGAAAACTAAAAAACAGGAAACAATGATGGACAAAGGAAAGAAGAGGTGGCTGGCTTCACTATTGGAGCAGACGCAGGAGACACTATGTCAACTCTTATCTATACAGCAAAAGATATTTGTTTCGTACCGCATAAATATCTTTTTAATTTTGGGGATTGCAAGTACTTTGTTAAATAAGTAAGTTGTTCTTTCCCGATCTTTGTGAACTGTCCTTTACCTGTCTTGAAGTTCATTCCACAACCTTGTTCCTTAATTTTAGTGTTGTGATGCATTGCTGGTCACTGGTCTACGTATTACCCTTGCAGTTGACATTGAAATGAAATGTGTGTGACAGAAAAGTTGTATTTAAGAGTGGTATTTTATAAATATCCGCTTTTCTTTCTTTTTGAATGCCGACCGGACTGATTGATATAATGTTTGGACTGACTTGTATATGCGGTCTTGCGATATCTTTGCGCAAAACGGGCGGTATTATTACTTTTGTATGTAAATGAATCGTGTAAATAAATAGGACAAAAAAATAACGGACACACAAATGATTGTTTATAAATGTGGATTACGATAATGGTATTAGTAATATTGTAAAAATAGATTGGTAAATGTTAAACAGCAAAGTAGAAAGATCATTGGATTTCAGCGTTCTTGGTGATGATTTCAAAATTTGCAGGAATTTGAAATATCTTCCTTTGACAGCTTATCCTTCTTATATCCAGACCGGATTGGTTATTTTTTGTTTGAAAGGTAGTGCAAATATCAGTATATATGATAATAGGCATTTGCTGTGCGAGAATGAATTGGCGATTCTTCTTCCGGGGCAGCTTGTCTCGTTTACTGACCTTAGCGATGACTTTATGACATTGACTTTTATCCTTTCTTCCTCTTTTTATGACGATGTCATGAGTGGGGTGCGCCGTTTTTCTCCCCATTTCTTCTTTTATATGAGAAAGCATTTCTGGTTCTCTTTGGATGAACGTGAAAGGGTCGGTTTTAACATGTATTTTGATTTGCTCTCCAATCGGATAAGACCGGGACAGGGACCTTATCGCCGGGAGGGGTTAATCTATCTGTTGAGATTCTTTTATGTTGATTTGTACGATACTTATCTCAATAATGCTCTTACGGTGGGAGGAGACAAACCGGATGCCCGTAAAGATGAACTGGCTAATCAGTTCTTTAAGTTGATTATGGAGAATTATAAAAAGAACCGGGAAGTGGCCTTTTATGCAGATAAATTGTTTATTACCTCTAAATATTTGTCTATGATCATCAAAGAGGTCAGTGGTAAAACGGCAAAGGATTGGATAATAGAATACATCGTTTTGGAAATCAAAGCATTGCTGAAAAATACAACTATGACTATTCAACAAATTGCTGTTAAGACAAATTTTTCCAACCAGTCTTCATTGGGGCGTTTCTTCAGAAAACATACCGGTCTGTCGCTTTTGGAATATAGAATGCAGAATTGAGTATGGGATGTAGAAATGAAAACGGACGAGGTGAACGAAATGAAATAGAATAAACAAGGCGAACTAGACAGACGAAATAAATAAAGCGAACGAGACAAACAAACGAAACAAGCAAAACGAACGGAACAGGCATTAGTGATACTCTGCCTATACATAAGGGAAATTTAGAAACATTTTTGTACAAACAATCCGGTCAGGCCGATTCATGAATAATCCGCCTCCTGAACGCTGTAATGCTGTTGCAGGAGAATTGTGGGTATGAATCAGTTTGATGGTGGTATTCGGAATGATGGGAGTTTTTTATACTCCCATACATTCCCGGTAAAAATCAAACATCTCGAAAATCTGATCTTTGCCGGCCGTTTGATTGATACTTATGTCGCCGATTTCTTTCAGTAAGGTGAAATTGATTATTCCGGCAGTATTCTTTTTGTCGTGCTGCATCAAGGTATAAAGTTGTTCATATTGCTTACAATCGAAGCTGAAACCGCCATAGTTCTCTTTTATGAATTGTATTGTCTGACGCATTTTGTCTTTCGGAAATCCGGTTTTGAGATGCGACAGGTATAGCTCACAAACAATTCCCCATGCCACTGCATAGCCGTGCAGCACCGGGCGGTTTTCTGCCAAGGCCAGGCTCTCGAATGCGTGTCCTACGGTGTGTCCTAAATTCAGGGCCTTGCGGATGCCGTGTTCGAAAGGATCTTGTTCCACGATGTTTTCTTTCACCTGTACCGATTCACCTACCAGTTTCTTCAGGTGTTTGTAGTCGATAAGGTCGGTATTGAAGTTAAGAAGCTCTGCCCAGTGAGCCGCATTGCTGATGAGTCCGTGTTTCAGCATTTCGGCATACCCCGAAAAGAAGTTTTGGGCATCCAGGCTGCGCAGGAATTCTGTTTCAATCAGTACGCTGTTCGCTGGGGCAAATACACCGATTTCATTTTTTAAACCGTTGAAGTTGATTCCGGTCTTTCCTCCTACGGAGGCATCTACCATGGCGAGCAAAGTAGTAGGGACATTGATATAAGCAAAGCCTCTTTTGAAAGTAGCGGCTGCAAAGCCACCCAAATCCGTCACCATGCCACCGCCCAGATTTATCAGAAACGAATGGCGGCTTGCACCTTTGTCGCTTAATGTCTGCCATACAGAGGCCAGTGTTTCCAATGTTTTGTGCACATCGCCTGCCCCGATGGTTATTTCAATGGCGTCTTTCAGAAAGGAGACTTCCCTCATCTGAGGCATACACAGGCGGTGGGTGTGTTCATCGGTCAGGATGAACAGACGGTCGTGCGGGCATTTTTCAATGGCACGGCCAAGGCTGACTTCCAGGCTCTCGCACAGGATAACTTCTTGCTTGCTCATAATTCAATTTGCTTTTTATGCTACAAAAATACAGAAAAAACTTTTTTTTGCTTACTTTTGTCTCATTAAAACGTCAAACCAATGAAAGCACTACTGCCTGTATACTGTCGTCCTTTGGGATATGTAATTCTGATTGTGGCCCTGTTTCTTCCTTTTATTCTTGTGATGATGGGAAGTGTGACCGATAGCAATTTGCTGTTTTATAAAGAATGTACCAAGCTCCTGATGATTATAGGGGCGCTTATGATTCTTTTTGCGCTCTCAAAGCATGAGGGCCGGGAGACCGAACAGATACGCAGTCTGGCTACGCGCAATGCCGTTTTTCTCACGGTGCTGTTTATCTTTGGCGGAATGCTCTATCGGGTGGCTACGGGAGATTTGGTGACGGTGGACAGCTCTTCTTTCCTGACTTTCCTTATCATAAATGTACTTTGCCTTGAATTTGGAATGAAAAAGGCAATGGTGGACAAAATATTTAAAAGATAATTGCTATCTCATTAAACCTTTTGCGTTGACAAGTGTCAAAAAAACAATTGTCACTACTACAAACGCATAGACGAATGAAAAAATTATCGATCTGGATGGTACTGTTGTTATCAGTTACCCTCTCTGCATTTGCACAAAATAGAATAATCACCGTATCCGGACGGGTGGTTGAAGAAGATACGAAGGAACCTGTCGAGATGGCAACGGTTCAACTGTTGGCATTGCCGGACAGCACGCAGGCTGCCGGTGTCACCACTCAGAAGCAGGGTGCCTTTACACTGCCTAAGGTGAAAGCCGGAAAGTATGTGCTGAAAATTTCTTATATCGGGTTTATCTCTCAGATCATTCCACTTCAATTGTCAGAAAAAACTTCCACCAAAGATGTGGGCGTCATTGCATTGCAGTCTGATGCTGTGATGCTGAGCGAAGCGGTTATCACGGCCGAGGCGCCTCCTGTGACGGTAAAGGCGGATACTACAGAGTATAATGCTTCTGCTTACCGGGTGGCGGAAGGTGCCATGCTGGAGGAATTGGTAAAAAAAATACCCGGGGCAGAAGTGGACCAGGACGGAAAGATAACGCTGAATGGCAAGGAGATAAAAAAAATCATGGTGGATGGTAAGGAATTTTTCTCCGATGACCCCAGTGTTTCGATGAAGAATCTGCCTGCCAATATGGTTGAAAAGGTAAAGGCTTATGATAAGAAGAGTGACATGGCCCGCATCACGGGGATTGATGACGGTGAGGAAGAAGCCGTGCTCGACCTTACCGTGAAGAAAGGGATGAAGAAAG
Organism: uncultured Bacteroides sp.; assembly: GCA_958477465.1. Lineage (GTDB taxonomy): Bacteria > Bacteroidota > Bacteroidia > Bacteroidales > Bacteroidaceae > Bacteroides. Next base: position 7,518 of record CAUEFX010000003.1, on the reverse strand, counting down.
GATGGATCGGAAACCTGATTGCCGGTTATGGCAGTGAAAAGCGTTATGAGGCCGGTGCGATGGTGAGCCGCTTCAAGGATGATGCCAGTATTTCGATTATCGGTTCTGCCAACAATACCAATAATAAGGGATTCTCTGAATTTGGCGATGCCGGTCAGGGACTTGGCAGTGGCGATGCCGGTTCGGGCATCACTACGGCGCGTTCTTTAGGCGTCAACTTTGCCAAAGATACGGAAAAGGTACAAGTGGGAGGGAATGTCCAATACGGTTATTCGGATAATGATGCCCGTCGGAAGAGTTCGACGGAAACTTTTTTGGGAGAACAGTCCTCGTTTGGGGCCAGTGAAAATACTTCACGCCGTAAAAGACACGATCTGCGTGTGGATTTCCGTCTGGAGTGGCGACCGGATACGCTTACTACGATTATTTTCCGCCCCAGTGGCAGCTATTCGAAAACCAACTCGGCAAACGCTTCCGAATCGGATACCTGGAATAATGCCCATGAACCGGTGAATGCCAAGATAGCTTCTTCTTCCTCCAACAGTAATAATTATTCGTTTAATGGAAACCTGATGATGTTTCGCCGGTTGAACAATAAAGGGCGTAACATACATGTGGGAGCGCGTTTCGGATATAGTGACGGGGAGACGGACAGCTATTCGGAATCCAGTACGGAGTTTTTTGAGCTGGACAGTATTTCGGATATAGCACGCTATACGAACCGGACGAGCGACAGCCGGAACTGGAGCGTATCGGCTTCTTATACGGAACCGGTATTCAAGAACCATTTTGTTCAGTTGCGTTATGAGTTTGCACACCGGAAACAATTGGCTCAGTCTTTGGTGTATGACAGTATAAATAAGTATCCATATCCGGAATATTTTGAGCGGGGGTATGACAATGAGTTGAGTACGAGGGTAGAGAACTTCTATGATACGCATACCGCCGATCTTTCAATCCGGGGTATCCATCCTAAAATGATGTATAGTGCGGGGGTGAGTCTGACTCCGCAATCTTCGTTGAGCGAAACGACAATCGGTCCTAATTCCGATCGGTATCTGCCTCAGCAGAATGTCTTGAATTGGGCGCCGTCTGTTATGTTCCGCTATATGTTTGACAAACAACATGTACTGATGTTTCGTTACCGCGGACGTAGCAGCACCCCGAATATCGAAGATTTGCAGGAAGTAATCGATATTACCGATCCGATGAGGCTGAGATACGGTAATCCCAATTTGAAACCTTCGTTCAATAATACTTTTTCTCTGTATTACAACAAGTTCACTCCCGAAAGTATGCGTAGCTATTCATTGAATTTGTATTATTCGAGTACGTTGAATTCCGTTGCCAATAAGATGACTTATGATCCGCAGACGGGTGCACGTACTTACAGGAAGGAAAATGTGAATGGCAATTGGAATACCCGTGGATATTTTTCGTTCAATACTCCGTTTAAGAATAAGAAATTTACACTCTCCTCCAATTCCAATGTCCGCTATAGCGATGCCGTGAGTTACACTACGGTTGGTCAGGATAAAGGTAACCAGGAGTTGAGCACGACTCATAATTTTTCTGCGGGCGAACGCCTGACTGGCAATTATCGTTGCGATGCTTTCGATGTGTCTCTCAATGGATCTATAAATTATAATCTGGTGCGCAACAGCAAGCAGGAGAATAGCAACCGTGAGACCTTCGACTATTATGTGGGGGGAAATACGAATATCAATCTGCCTTGGAAAATGTATCTCTCTACGGATATAAATTGTCGGTTGAAAAGTGGATATACAGGTGGCTTCAACGACAACGAACTTATTTGGAATGCACAGATATCCAAAAATTTCCTTAAGAACAATGCAGCGACTCTTCGCTTCAAGATCTATGATATCCTTAAACAGCAGACCAATCTGAGCCGTTCTATCAGTGAAACGCAGATGAGCGATACGGAATATAATACATTGGGCAGCTATTTCATGGTGCACTTTGTCTATCGCTTCAATACGCTGGGCGGCAAGGCTCCCGGACGTCGCGGCCCGGGCATGGGTCCCGGTGGAGGTAGAGGTCCCGGCGGTCATGGAGGTCCCGGTGGCCCCGGTGGCGGAAGACCACGTTTCTAAACTTTGTGGAAAAGAAGAGGTGCTCTCAAAGCTAAAATGCTGCCTCCGAAATGTTGTAAATGTAGCCGGATATCCTATGTGGAAAAGACTTAAGTCTTTCAAAAAAAGATGTAACATCTTTCAAAAAAAGATATAGTGTGTTTTAAAAAAAGACTTAATATGTTTTTCCAGAAGTGTTTTATTGCATGAAAAGCGCTTTTTATGAGCGAGGCGTGATGTTTTTATACATTAACAGAAAGATGCTTTGATATGCCGTTCCTTTTATCTACATTTGCTATTATGATTGATTGGAATGTCATTTTTAGCCAAATAGCAACAGTGGCTTTCGATATCATTTATTTCGGAGCCATTATCGGTACGATTGTAGTTGTGATTCTCGATAATCGTAACCCGGTAAAGACTATGGCCTGGATTTTGGTATTGATGTTCCTCCCTATCGTAGGGCTGGTGTTTTACTTCTTTTTCGGGCGCAGCCAGCGGCGTGAACGGATCATCGGGAAAAAAAGTTATGGACGGCTATTGAAGAAGCCGATGGCGGAATATCTGGCTCAAGGTTCCACCGTCTTGCCCGAGTCCTATGAGCGACTCATCAAATTGTTTCAGCAAACCAATCAGGCTCTGCCGTTTGAGGGGAATAGGGTAGACACCTATACCTCCGGATATTCTATGCTGCAGGCCCTTCTGAGAGAATTGCAAAAGGCGGAGAAGCATATTCATCTGGAGTTTTATATTTTTGAGGACGATGCCGTAGGACGTCTGGTACGTGATATCCTGATAGAGAAAGCACGTGCCGGGGTTGAGGTGCGGGTGATCTACGACGATGTGGGATGCTGGCACGTGCCGAACGCTTTTTTTGAAGAGATGATGGGTGCCGGTATCGAGGTGCGTAGCTTTTTGAAAGTACGCTTCCCACTGTTTACGAGTAAAGTGAATTATCGGAATCACCGTAAGATTGTGGTTATCGACGGTGTTGTGGGATTTGTAGGCGGCATGAATCTGGCCGAGCGTTATATGCGGGGATTTTCTTGGGGTATCTGGCGGGATACGCATATCATGCTTCAGGGAAAAGCTGTGCATGGTTTGCAAAGTACCTTTCTGCTCGACTGGTATTTTGTGGACCGTACGTTGATCACCTCTTCACGCTATTTCCCGAAAATAGATTCGTATGGTGACTCATTGGTGCAGATTGTGACGAGCGAGCCGATAGGTCCTTGGAAAGAAATTATGCAGGGATTGACAAAGGCTATCTCCGGTGCTCAAAAGTATTTTTATATACAGACCCCTTATTTCTTGCCGACAGAGCCGATACTGGCAGCGATGCAGACGGCCGCGTTGTCGGGTGTCGATGTCCGCCTGATGTTGCCGGAGCGTGCTGACAACCGAATTACTCATTTGGGCTCCCGCTCTTATCTGGCGGATATTCTCCGGGCCGGGGTGAAGGTTTATTTTTATAAGAAGGGTTTTTTACATTCCAAACTGATGGTTTCGGACGATATGCTGTCTACCGTGGGATCTACCAATGTGGATTTCCGTAGCTTTGAACACAATTTTGAGGTAAATGCTTTTATGTACGATATGGTGACCGCCTTACAGATGAAAGAGATTTTTATGCTCGATCAGAGGGAATGCACGCAAGTATTTCTTAAAAACTGGATAAAACGTCCTTGGCCTCAGAAAGCAATGGAGTCTGTGGTACGGCTGCTTGCACCTTTATTGTAGCGGGGGATAGGCGGTGGTTCGTTCAAACAGCCGGCCGACTCTTGATTTTATCTGAAGAATGAGAAGTTGACACTTCCATACACCCTTCTTTCTACGAAATGCGGATGCTCTTCAAAGTTGTTTTGCTTGCCGTGTTCCAATACGAAGAGTCCGTCTTCTTTCAGAAGGTTGTTCTTGAATATCAAGTCCGGCAATGTTTCGAGCTCTTTCAGTCCATAAGGGGGATCGGCGAAGATGAAGTCGAATTGTTCGCGTCCGCTGTTGACAAACTTAAATACGTCTCCACGGATGGGCAGGCACTTTTCTGTTTGTACTTCTTTCATTATTTTACAGATGAAAGCGTGATGATCCCGGTCTTTTTCTATGCTGATTACCCTGTCGCAGCCACGGGATACCAGCTCGATGCTGATACTGCCTGTCCCGGCAAACAGATCAAGGGCGGTGACACCATCTTCGAAGTCGATATAATTGGATAATACATTGAACAGATTCTCTTTGGCAAAATCTGTGGTAGGACGTGCTTTGAACGTACGGGGTACGTCAAATCTTCTTCTTTTATATATTCCGCTGATCACTCGCATGTTAATAGGGCTTGTATGTCAATGTTAGTTTCCGGATTCATGATGAACACCTGAAGGATGAATTTTCGTAATTCTGTAACCAGATTTTCTTTGTCGGCCAAGATACCTGTGAGATGAAGTTCATCCCGTTCCTGGTCGAAACCAAGTTGCTTCCATGTGTAAAGCAGGTAATAGATACGGTCGGCAGTCTGCTCACATTCAAAAGAGTTGGCCAATAACAAATGCCCGCGTTCATAGCAAAACAGATCCGTAGCATGCTTGCGTAGGGATACGTACATCTTTTTACTGTTGCCCAACCGGCTTTTCGTTGAAAAGTATTCGCTTAACGGGCTGGCTTGCGAATAGAATTTGGCTTCGGGATATTGCTCTTTAAGAAAAAGATAAGCACTTTTGTCCATTCCGAAGATAACGGTCATATTGTTTCTTGGCAAAACATTGTGCAATACAACTTCGTTCTCCTTGGGGGAATGGTTGTGATAAAACAAAATCTCAGCTTGGTCTTCCTCGAAAAAAGCGGCGGGGACATGCGTGAAACGTTTGTCTGCCATGAGAATGTTTACCTTTTTATAAGGCAAGGCAAGAAAATCCGTCTCACGGAAAATCTGTTTCAGGTTGGCTGTTAAAGACAATGAAGCATTGATCTCTTTTTCAAAAAAAGAGAGTGAACTTTCGTGAATCGGATTGTAGATAGAAAAAGAAAATCCATCCGTACTGAGACGGATGGATAGTGTATATTGTTCCGATTTACTAAAGTCGATTTTATTATTCCCAGTTTCCTGCACCGTTATTCGGACTTTCGATAGAACCTACCATCAAACCACAGTATTTACCCAATTTGGTCTGAACGTCTTTTAAGTTGGCGATCTCCTGTCTGTCAAGGCCTCCCAGATAAGTGTCGTATGGAGCTTTTACTTCGAACATGAAGATAGGAGCACCTGATTTGGCTGTATCATTCTTGATAGCCATCTCGAACTGAGCACCGTTTCCGAAAGGAATGTATCTCATAGAATCCGGATTGAATCCTTTGGGATAGATTGTATCCAATACGGCTACCCACATTGTATCACGCTTAAAGTTTTCCAAGCCCAGCTTTTTAACTTCGCTGTAGTTACCGGTTTTCTTAGCTTTGTTGATGATGCTCATTGCTTTTTTCTCAGTCATGCCATCGTCCAACTGCTTGTCGGTCAATTCTCCTACTTTATATAAGAAAGGCAGCTTTTTATTCTTAACAAAATCAATCAAAGTGTCAAAACTTGCAGCATATTGACCTTTGTTAAGATTACGAAATTCCATTTGTGCCTTACGGATGTCAATCAGACGGGCAATAACTGCTTGATCTCTTTGCTTTTTAGCTTCTTCAAATTTAATAGGCCCCATGATACTGGTGTAGCAGATGTAGACCAAAGCAAGCGCACACAGACCTAATACGATATTAAATACTGTTTTCATGATAAATATGTTTTTTTTAGTTGTTATATTCGCATCGCAAAATTAGAATAAATAAATCTAAATTCGATAGTTCCGGGAACTTTTTTCTCGTACAAAAATGATAAATAACTATTTAGAAAGGCAAATTAAGGAAAATTTTCCTTATCAACCAACTTTTGAGCAAGAAATAGCTGTAAAATCTCTTTCGGAGTTCTTACTTTCTCAAAGCAATGATGTGGTGTTTGTGCTGCGTGGATATGCCGGAACCGGTAAAACTTCGTTGGTGGGTGCATTGGTGAAGACAATGGACAAATTGCAGCAAAAATCCGTACTGTTGGCTCCTACGGGACGGGCGGCGAAGGTGTTTTCTGCTTATGCGGGGCATCCGGCGTTTACTGTTCATAAAAAAATATACCGGCAACAGTCTTTTTCGAATGAGACCGGTAATTTTTCTATAAATGACAATCTTGCTACACATACTTTATTTATAGTGGATGAGGCTTCCATGATTTCCAATGAAGGTTTGTCCGGGGCGATGTTCGGGACAGGACGTTTGTTGGATGATTTGATACAGTTTGTCTATTCCGGTACGGGATGTCGTCTGTTGTTGATGGGGGATACGGCCCAGCTTCCGCCGGTAGGAGAGGAGTTGAGTCCGGCACTTTTTACGGATGCTTTGAAGGGATATGGCTTGGAGGTACGGGAGGTGGATCTGACACAAGTCGTGCGGCAAGTGCAGGATTCCGGTATCTTATGGAATGCGACCCGTCTTCGTGAGTTGATTGCGAAAGATGAATGTTATTCTCTTCCTAAGATTCGTATTTCCGGATTTGCCGATATAAGGAGGGTGCCGGGGGAGGAGTTGATCGATACCCTTACTGCCTGCTACGAACGGGACGGTATGGATGAGACAATTGTGGTTTGCCGCTCCAATAAACGGGCCAATATATATAATAAAGGTATAAGGACGCAAATTCTCTATCGGGAAGACGAATTGAATACCGGTGACATGCTGATGGTGGCAAAGAATAATTATTATTGGACGGAAAAGAGCAAGGAGATGGATTTTATTGCAAATGGGGAAATTGCCGTAGTACGTCGTGTTCGCCGAACGCGTGAGCTGTATGATTTCCGTTTTGCAGAGGTCATATTGACATTTCCGGATCACGAAGATTTTGAGTTGGAGGCTAATCTGTTGTTGGATACGCTTCATTCGGATGCTCCGGCCTTGCCGAAAACGGAAAACGACCGCTTGTTTTATAGTGTGTTGGAGGATTATGCGGATATTCCTGTTAAGCGGGACCGTATGAAAAAGATGAAATCCGACCCGTATTACAATGCTTTGCAGGTGAAATATGCCTATGCAGTCACTTGCCATAAAGCACAGGGCGGTCAGTGGCGGAATGTCTTTCTTGATCAGGGCTATCTGACGGACGAGTATTTGACGCCCGATTATTTCCGTTGGCTGTACACGGCTTTCACCCGTGCTACTCAAACGCTGTATTTGGTCAATTATCCGAAGGAACAATTGATAGAATAAGGAAACAACTGATAAAATAGAGCTACCCGAACACTTAAAACAGAAAAATGAGGGTATCAAAATGCACAAAACAAAGAATTCGAGGGTGTGTCATAATGCCCAAATAGAAAGATTCACCCCTGCCACGAATATCTGT
>CAUEFX010000002.1 GCA_958477465.1 uncultured Bacteroides sp. | reverse complement strand
ATGCAAGCTAACTGTGTAAATTTAACATACCCACAGGGTTTTCGGACTGACCCAAAATATCCTCTGTGGAACTCTGTGTACTCTGTGGCGCCAATCTGTGGTGCCAAAATGGAATTCAGTTTGTTACAAAGCACAAAAGACCGAGCTAAAAAGCTCAGTCTCTAAGTTGTATGAAGTATTGCTAAATTCTTGTATTAAGCAAGTTTGTTGACGTGAAGCGCCAATTTTGATTTCAAGTTGCTTGCCTTGTTCTTGTGAATGATATTCACTTTAGCCAACTTATCCAGTATTTTTACAACACCAGGATACATTGCAATAGCCTCTGTTTTATCAGTAGTTGAACGAAGCTTTCTAACAGCATTTCTCATGGTTTTAGCATAATATCTGTTATGAAGTCTTCTTGTTTCTTCTTGTCTGATTCTCTTAAGTGATGATTTGTGATTTGCCATCTCGACTAATCTGTTTTTAATTCATTTATTCTTTTAATTGTAGCCCGTGGGGGAATCGAACCCCCCTTTCAAGAATGAAAATCTTGCGTCCTAACCGATAGACGAACGGGCCATCATTTGGTGAAACGTTTCCGTTTCTTTTCTCGCTTTTCGAGCGTTTGTTTCTCGATTGCGGATGCAAAGGTAGATACTTTTTTTGAATTAGCAAATGTTTCATTGGAAAAATTTTCATGTAAATGGGCGATTTTTTACTCTTATGTTCTTTTTCTTATTGATTATCAACTGAATAGTGAGAATGAAATTTTTCATCTTTTCTCTGGTTTTTATAGATTAGAAAGAGGAATCTTATTGCTTCTCGTCTTTTTTTTGTAGTTTTGCAGTTAATTGAAACGAAAGAGAAATGTTACAGAAAACGGTTGGAATAGTTCTTCATACGCTAAAATACAATGATACATCCAATATTGTTGAAATGTATACCGAGTTGTCGGGGCGTGTCTCTTTCTTAGTCCCGGTGCCGCGTTCAAGAAAGTCGGTGGTAAAGTCCGTATTGTTTCAGCCGCTTTCTTTAATAGAGATTGAGGCCGATTTCCGTCCCAATGCCACTCTTTATAGAATAAAAGAGGCGAAGTCTTTTTTCCCTTTCTCTTCGATACCTTACGATCCTTATAAATCGTCCATTGCCCTTTTTCTGGCGGAGTTCCTCTGTCGCGCGATTCGTGAGGAGGCAGAGAACCGGCCGTTGTTTGCCTATCTGGTGCATTCCATTACCTGGCTGGACGAATGCCGTGAGGGGTTTGCCAATTTCCATTTAGTATTTCTGATGCGTCTTTCCCGTTTTTTAGGGTTATATCCTAATTTGGAAGACTATCATGAGGGAGATTATTTTGATCTGTTGAATGCCTGTTTTACTTCGTCGAGGCCGCAGTTACATTCCTCCTATATCCTGCCGCAGGAGGCTTCCCGGCTGAATGTGCTGATGCGGATGAACTATGACACAATGCACCTGTTCGGCATGAGCCGTTTGGAACGGGCGCGTTGCCTTACGGTCATTGATGAATATTACCGGCTCCATCTGCCCGATTTTCCGGTGCTGAAATCTTTGGATGTGCTGAAAGAACTGTTCGATTGACCTTGTTCATCTCCTGTCACCGGTAGATGGGGCGGTCTGTTTACAAAATCAAGGACGGCCTGTTTACAAAATCACCCCTGCTACAGATTGTGTGAACTGTGGCAGGGGTGGTTGGATAAAATGCGGGACGCGGATTATCCCAGGAGTTCTTTTACTTTGGCAGAGATGGCACGCCCTTCGGCCAGACCGGCCAGCTTTTTGGAAGCGACTCCCATAACCTTTCCCATATCTTTACCGCTGGTAGCGCCCGTTTCGGCAATGATCTCCTTCAATGCGGCCTCCAGCTCTTCAGGTGTCATCTGCTTGGGCAGATAGGCTTCCATTACTTTCACTTGCGCCAACTCACCTTCTGCAAGATCCTGACGGCCTTGTCCGATGTAGATTTCCGCAGAATCTTTTCCTTGTTTCACCAGTTTCTGGATGATTTTCAGTGCCGCATCGTCAGTCAGGGTATCGTTGGCTCCCGGAGCGGTTTTGGCTTCAAGGAAGAATTTCTTTACATTTCTCAGTGTCTCAAGGGCTACTTTATCTTTAGCCTTCATTGCGTTTTTAATGTCTTCGCTGACTTTTTCAAATAAATCCATGATTCTATTTATTACTTAACTGTTTTAATCCGGGTTCGACAGGACCATTCCCCTCTCTCAGAAGGTGATCAAGCCGTTTTCGTTCACCGCCTCTTCGGGAGTGATTTCCTCTCTCAGAGATGCTTTCCCTCTGATCTTATCGATGGTTGTTTTGTTGCGCAGATAGGTCGGCGTACTTTCTACCATCGCAATGATGTCTTCATTGTCAAGATCTTCCGGACTGAAGATATAAATATGGCGGCGTTTTTTCTGTTTATTGGCCCCTTTGTCGTCATAAAATCTTTCACGGCGGCTGCGTCTTTCCTCCTCTTTCTCTTCCAACTCGGCAAGACGTTGTTGCTCCTCTACACTGCGTTGCGAGATACGGTTGTCCATCTCTTTCATGTGGATGTCCTGAATGCCGAATCCGGTAGCCAGCAGGGTGATTTTTACCTGATCGCCCAGGCTGTCGTCGATGGCGATACCGAATTTGGTCTCAAAATCGCGGCTGAACCGGTTCATGAATTCCTTTACCTCGTCCATCTCGTTCATCATCAGCTTGTGCTGAGAACTGTAGGAGACGTTCAGCAATACTTTCTTGGAGTCGAATATATTGTTGTTGTTCAGCAACGGCGAGTGCTGCGCATTCTGTATGGCGGCGCTTACGCGTCCTTCTCCTTCTCCGTATCCGGTACTCATGATGGCCACACCGCCGTCTTTCAGCACCGTTTTTACATCATTGAAGTCGAGATTGACTTTTCCGTGCAGGGTGATGATCTCCGAGATGCTCTTGGCGGCTATCGAGAGGGTATCGTCCGCTCTGTCGAAAGCATCGTCTACGGAAAGGTCGTTGTATATTTCACTTAACTTCTCGTTGTTGATAACCAGCAGTGCATCTACGTGTTTGCTGATTTCCTCGACACCGTCCAATGCCTGGTCTATTTTCTTGTCGCCTTCCCAACGGAACGGTATGGTAACGATACCGATGGTGAGAATATCCATCTCTTTGGCTGTCTTGGCGATGATCGGTGCGGCTCCCGTACCTGTACCACCTCCCATTCCGGCGGTGATGAATACCATTTTGGTACCGTCGTTCAGCATACTTTTGATGCTGTCCAGGCTCTCTTCGGCTGCCTCGCGTGCACGTGCCGGACGGTTACCGGCTCCCAATCCTTCTTTACCCAGTTGCAGTTTGACCGGTACAGGAGAGTCGGCCAGTGCCTGATGGTCCGTATTGCAGAGAACGAATGTTACGTCATGTATACCTTCTTTATACATGTGGTTTACGGCATTACCTCCGCCTCCGCCTACCCCGATCACCTTGATGATCTTGGGTGAATCTTGCGGAAAATCGAATTGTACTATCTCATCCGTCATAATATTTTTTGTTTTATAATTTACTATTTGTTATTTACCCGTTGCTCCGTCCTTCTTTATTTCATGTCATCATCAGAGAAGATCTCGTTGGAGATTTTATTGAAGGTCTTTTCAAACCAGCTCGGCCCTTCTTTCTTCTTTTTACGGGCTTCTTCCTTCTTTTTCTTCTCCTCCTCTTTGCGGCGTTTCTCGTCTTCTTTGCGACGCTTGTCTTCTTCTTCCCTTCTCTTCTTCGCTTCACGGGCGGCGGCTTCCTGCTCCTTCAGCGCTTCGTCTTCCTCGAACATGTTTACGGGCTCGGCTGCGGCGGCTGTCGGAGTGGCAGGGCGCGTCTCTACAAGGCAGCAGTTCTCTTTCCCCTCAAACAGAAGGCCGAACAGTGTATTCTGTGTCCCGTCTTTCTTTATCAGGTCTCCGTCAGCATATAGGGTATTGCGGATATTGCGTGCTATTCGTACCTTATCGATTTTGGTCTTTTTGCGGAGCACCTCATCCAGGTTTTTCAGATTGGCTGTTCCGCCGGTAATGATGATACCTGCCAGGAGCTTGTCTTCGTAGCCGGATAGCTGTATCTGGTTCCATACATTGTCGATGATCTCTTCCACACGTGCACCGATGATGTTGTTCAGCGTTCCCAGTTCGATGGTCCGTTCTCCATCTTCCAGTGGGCAGGTCGCTCTCTCTTCACCTTCCTCTTCATAGGTGGCATCGGCATACGTTATTTTTAATCTTTCCGCTTCTTCCTCCTCTATCCGTAAAGACGTGATGTCGCGGGTGATGCTGTTGCCTCCTAAGGGAAGTACGGTCATGAAGCGGAGTATGTTACTTTTGTAGACGGAAATCGTGGTCGTGTCGGCTCCAAAATCCACCAGTGCACATCCCGAACGGCGTTCGCTTTCGCTCAGTACGGCATTGGCAGTCACCAATGGCGCGATCAGGAGATCGGCAATCTTTATCTTTGCCTGTTCAAAGCAACGTTCCAAATTGTTTTTGATAGAGGCGCGTGCCACAATATTGAGGAAGCGTCCTTCGATATGATTGCCGAGCACTCCTACCGGTGTATCCGGAAGGTAGTTGTCTATTTTGAATTCTTGCGGAGCAACGTCCAGTATATCCATGTCTATCAACGGGATCTCCAGATTTTCATCGCAGATGGAATCCACCAGTTCTTGCGAGATGAGGGTCTCCTCTTTCAAGTCGCGGCTTACGACATTCCGTACCGTGCGGAGTGACTGTCCGCTGACACCTACATAGACCTTGGCGATCGATTCTTTCAGGTCGCCTTCCAGTCTGTTGATGATGGAAGTGAGACTTTGGGCTGTCTTGTTCAGATTATAGATGATTCCTTTCCGGATGAACGAAGAGGAGTCCTCTTTGGCATAAGCCAACACCTGCATACTTCCGTCACTGTTCTTTTTTCCGGCAATGCCGGTTACCTTTGATGAACCCAGTTCAATAGCGGCGATAAATTCTGTTGTTGCCATATATTTAAGTAATGTGCCCATGTGCCGATCTGCTGATATGCCGATAGGCTGGCGCTTTATTTTGATTGTTATTCAATTAGTTCTTTTCTCATCCTTTAATTGGTCCGTTGGCATATACACCCATTGGCCCGTTATCGGTTATCTCTTTGTACAGATAATCTGGTTGTTGAACTCCAGGCTGATACGTGAATACTTGTTCCACCCCACTTCGTTCAGCGCCTTTTTATAGAATATCTTCAGGCGGTCCAGTTTATCTTCAAATTGGTCCAGTTTTCCAAGATAGACGATATGGTCGCCTACCCGTGGCACCAGTTCTATGTCTTTGCCCGGAAGCACATGAATCTGTTCAATCTGTGCATTCCAAAACGGATTGTTCTGCAAAAATACACCAAACTTATATAAATCCCTCATTGCAAACGACTTTTCTACGCTTCCGGTCACAATTGTCCGTCGGGCTACACATTTGGCTTCGCGCGGCATAATCGTCCCTTTGTTGTCTACATAGTAATTCTCACCGTTATTACTCATGATATGGAGGAGCGGGATACGCTGTCTGACCTCCACGCAAAGCTTGCCGCTGGGAGTCTTATAGCACTCCGTCTCATCGATAAGCGGATGTTTGTCCAGCTCTTTTTCCAGGGTTTTGGTGTGTATCCGCTCCAGCTTTTTCCCTACCGGATAGATGCCTTTCTTTTGCAATATACCGGTCACTTCATCTTTGGTAACAAAGCCTGCATACACCGTGTCCTTGATAATCAGCTCTATGCCGCGGCAAACCTGATCGGCAGGCTTGCGGTTGAATACTGTTACCGCTACACCCAGGTAGACAGTGATGAGCAACAGAACGATAGATAAAAGAATCCGTTTCAGCATAATGTGATATTTACAATTTGTTTCCTATGGCCATGACTGCTGTCTGAACTTTCCATATAGATAGGTTGACAACTGACAATAGGGTTTTGTTCAACCCATAGCACTTAACTCTTTTGCAATGGCGGGAACATAGTTTTCTATATCTCCGGCTCCGAGAGTGATCAGCACCTCTATTTTCTTATTTTTCAACACGTCGAGTATCTCTTCCTTTTTACACATGCTTTTCTCGATACCGGGACGGAGGTTGTCGTAGATAAGCCGGCTGGTTACCCCCGGTATCGGCTGTTCGCGTGCCGGATAGATGTCTACCAGGATTACCTCGTCCAGTAGAGACAGGCTGTCTGCAAAGTCTTTGTAGAAATCACGGGTACGGGTATAAAGATGAGGCTGGAAAATGGCCGTAATCTTCTTGTCCCGGTATAATTCGCGAATAGACAGTACACTTTGTCTGATCTCCGACGGATGATGGGCATAATCGCTGAGGAACACGACGCGGTCATTCTTGATTTTAAAATCGAAACGGCGGTCTACTCCCCGGAAGCTTGCCATTCCCTGTCTGATCTCTTCGTCCGTCACCCCGTTCAGGTGTGCCAATGCCATGGCTGCCACACCGTTCTCGATGTTGATGCTTACGGGAACTCCCAGTCGGATCTCCTCGATACGTACATCCGGCCCTACAAAATCAACAAAGATCTCCCCGTTGCCGATGCGGATGTTTTCTGCATGAAAATCGCCTTCGTCGCGGGAGTAGGTGTACACCTTCACTCCCGGTCGCACTTGAGGCTGCAAAGAGATTCCTTTGCGGATAATCAGTGCCCCGCCCGGTTGGATAAGGGTGGTGTAATGCTCGAAGCTCTCCAGATATGCTTCGGCTGTGCCATAAATATCCAGGTGATCAGGGTCGGTGGCCGTGATGACGGACATGTAAGGAGACAGCCAATGGAAAGAACGGTCAAATTCATCCGCTTCGATGACGGTATACGGGCTCGTCTGCGAAAGTAGCAGGTTGGTACCGTAGTTTTTGGAGATACCACCCAGAAAAGCCGTACAGCCTACGTGTGATTGGTATAGCAGATGAGCCGTCATAGACGAGGTGGTGGTTTTGCCATGCGTGCCCGCTACGCAAAGTCCTTTGCTGGAGTGTGTAATCGTGCCCAACACCTGTGCGCGCTTCTGAATCTCGAACCCATGGTCGCGGAAGTAGGTTAACTCCTTATGCTCCCGTGGCACGGCCGGCGTCAGCACGACGAGCGTACTCTCTTTGTCTTTGCACGCTTCCGGAATCAGATCGACATTCTCCTCATAATGTATCTGCGCCCCTTCTGCTATCAGGCGCTCCGTTAGTTCACTGGGGGTACGGTCATAACCGGCTACCAATTTCCCTTTGGAGAGGAAATAGCGTACGAGTGCGCTCATCCCGATTCCTCCGGCTCCTACAAAATACACCGATTTTATATTATCTATGTTGATATTCATTGTCTTATATTTATTGTTTACCATTTATCCTTTCACTTCACTTGTCGCCCTTCACTAATTTGATAACCTCTTTGGCTATTATATTTGCCGAATCCGGCAGGGCCAGTTTGGCTATGTGATTGCTTAAGTCTTTTAGCTTGGCCGTATCGGCTATCGTTTCCAAAGCAGTGGGCAGCAGTTTGGTTCCGGCTTCTGCATCCTTCACGTAGATAGCTGCGTCTTTATTCACCAGCGCAAGTGCATTCTTGGTCTGATGGTCTTCCGCTACATTCGGTGACGGCACCAGAATGACCGGTTTGCTCAACAGGCAGAACTCCGATATGGAACCGGCCCCTGCGCGTGAGATAACCAGGTCGGCAGCCGAATAGGCGGCGGCCATGTCCTTGATAAAGTCCGTTACGTATAAATTCGGAATACTTCCCGCACTGCCAACGGCCTCCATCACCTGCTTGTGGTATATCTTGCCGGTTTGCCAGATGAATTGAATATCGGCATTCTTTTTCAGAACCGGCAGTCCGGCAATGAGCGTATTGTTGATGGTACGCGCTCCCAGGCTGCCTCCTAAAATCAGTATGGCTTTCTTGTTCGGATCCAAGCCGTAAGCCCGTATGGCATCTTCGCGGCTCTGCGTATGGTCGAGCAGGTTTTGGCGTACCGGATTGCCGGTCATCAGAATCTTTTCTGCCGGAAAGAATTTTTCCATTCCGTCATAGGCGACACATATCTTTTGCGCTTTCTTTGCCAATAGCTTATTCGTTACTCCGGCATACGAGTTCTGCTCTTGTATCAGTGTCGGAATCCCCATCATTCCTGCCATTTTCAATGTCGGGCCACTGGCATATCCGCCGACACCCACTGCCACCTGCGGACGAAACTTTTTAATGATGCTCCTTGCTTTCCATTGGCTGCGGACCAGTTTCACAAGTACCGCCAGGTTCTTCCATAAATGCTTGCGGTCGAATCCGGCTATCGGCAGTCCGATAATTTCATAACCGGCATCGGGAACACGTTGCATTTCCATCCGCCCTTCGGCGCCTACAAACAGTATTCTGGCATCCGGACATTGTTCTTTTATGGCATTGGCAATGGATACGGCCGGAAAGATGTGTCCTCCCGTACCTCCACCGCTGATGATGATTCTAAGTTCTTTTTCCATTGTAACTTGTAATTATCCTATTTCTTTTCTTCTTCGAACTCTGCATCGCTGTTCAGCACTTGGGCAGTCGGTTCGGCAGCAGTCTGCGCCTCCGACGTGGCGGTTGCTTCCGCCTGCATCTGCAGTTGGGCATTACGTTCTTTCTGCTCTTCAAGGTGGGCTGTGTAACGGCTCACGCTCAGTATCATACCGATATATGCACAGTTTATCAGTGTCGAAGTACCTCCTTTGCTGACCAGTGGCAGCGGTTGTCCGGTCACCGGGAACAGGCCGACGGCCACCATCATGTTCAAGATGGCTTGCGATACCAGCATCAGGGCAATTCCCATTACCAGGAAAGCCGGAAACGTCCGGTCGCATTTTTGCGCAATCCGCCCTGCACGTACCAATAGCCAGATGTAGAGGCAGACTACAAATATGCCTCCTACCAGTCCGAGCTCTTCGATGATGATGGCGAAGATGAAGTCGGAGAATGCCTGGCTCAGAAAGTCACGCTGAATGGAATTTCCCGGTGCCTTTCCTATGATATGGCTCGTGGCGATTGCAATACGGGCGTGGGCAATCTGGGCATCCTTGTCTATGTCGAATTTAGC
The DNA here is from genome assembly GCA_958477465.1 of uncultured Bacteroides sp. Taxonomy (GTDB): domain Bacteria; phylum Bacteroidota; class Bacteroidia; order Bacteroidales; family Bacteroidaceae; genus Bacteroides. The sequence continues at coordinate 161,508 of CAUEFX010000002.1, read as the reverse complement.
AGCCGGCACCTCTTCTTTCTCGGTGAAGTTGGCGATACGGCTTTTCCAGGTATCAAAGCGGTGGAGGAAAGGAATGTCCGAATCTTTCGGGATAGCCAGCAGGAATATGACACCTACCGCTCCCACCAATCCGAGCGAACCTATCAGCATCAGCAGTTTCCGGGTTGCCACCCTGCCTATAAACATCATCAGGAATACGACTCCGAACAGCAGCATGGCGGTAGAGAGGTTCTCCGGAGCAATCAGCAAGCAGACGATACCTGTTATGATCAGGATGTACTTGAATGCTTTGGGATTGGCTCCTTCGTCATCCTGCTTTTTCGACAGGATAAAGGAGACGGCGATGATTACCGCCATTTTGGCCAATTCGGAAGGCTGGAACTGTAAACCCATAAACGACATCCAGCGCGCCGCACCGTTGACACGGTCGCCCGTGATGACTCCCATCAGAGTGACGAAAGCTAACAGCACTACCGAGACCGGATACAGGAAGACCGGAAACACCTGAAACCATTTGTAGGGGATGTTGTGCATCAGCACCACTACCAACACCCCCACCATCAGTATGATGGAGTGTTGCGTGATGGGGCCCCAGTGGTCTCCACTTTTATAGGTAAGCGTGCTTGCTGCCGAAAACACCTCGATAATCGAGATGAGGCAGAGACAAAGGAAGATGATCCAGATTACCTTGTCGCCTTTGAATATGTTTTTTAATAAGTCCACGTCTTTAATGATTAGTGGGTTAGTGTTATTTTAAAGATTTCGAACGCACTCTTTGAATTGATCGCCCCGGTCTTCATAGCTCTTGAAGAGGTCGAACGAAGCGCAGCAGGGGCTCAACAGTACAGTCTCTCCTTTTTTTGCAAGCTTGTACGCTGCTTCCACGGCATCTTTCATGCCGGTCTGTACATCGGCTACCGGCAGTCCGAGGCGGTCGAAGAAGGCGTGCAACTTTTCATTGTGCAGCCCTAAGTACACCAACGCGGAGCATTTCTCGCGTACCAGGTCTTCTATCTCCGTATAGTCGTTGCCTTTGTCCTTGCCGCCGAGGATGAGGACTGTCTTGGTCGTCATGCTTTGCAGGGCATACCAGCAGGAGTTGACATTGGTTGCTTTGGAATCGTTGATGAAATCGATGCCTCTTACGCGTGCCACCTTTTCCAGGCGGTGCTCCACTCCTTTGAAGTCGGACAATGCCTTGCGGATGTCGTCTTTCGTGATTCCCGCCAGATTGGCCGAGATACCGGCAGCCAGTGAGTTGTATAGGTTGTGCTGTCCGGTCAGCGCCAGTTTCTCCTGCTCCATATTGAAAGCAATCGGTTCGGTGATTTTCACCTCATGATCTTCCACGTAGGCAATGGCTCCGTCCTCTTTTACTGCGGAAAACGGATACAGGTGTGCCTTCAGTCCGTGCTTCTCCAGTTCCCGTTTGATGATAGGGTCATCGTTCCAGAAGATGAAAGCGTCGTCCTGCGTCTGGTTCTGGGTGATGCGGAATTTCGCATCTATGTAGTTTTGCATGCAGTGGTCATAGCGGTCCAGATGGTCCGGTGTGATGTTCATCAGTACGGCGATGTTGGCACGGAAATCGTACATGTTATCCAGTTGGAATGAACTCAGTTCGATAACGTAATAGTCGTGTTTGTCTTCGGCTACCTGCAGGGCCAGGCTTTTACCTATGTTACCAGCCAACCCGACATTCAATCCTGCACTTTTAAAGATGTGATAGATGAGGCTGGTGGTGGTCGTCTTTCCGTTCGAACCGGTGATACAGATCATCTTGGCATCCGTATAGCGTCCGGCAAATTCTATTTCCGAGATAATCGGCGTGCCTTGTTTTTTAAATTTCAGAACCAGCGGAGCATCGTTCGGAATACCCGGGCTTTTGATTACCTCGTCGGCATTCAGAATCAGTTCTTCGGTATGATGACCTTCTTCCCAGGCAATACCGTAACTGTCGAGCAGTTTCTTGTACTTGTCCTTGATGGCGGACATGTCCGATACAAACGTCTCGAATCCTTTCACTTTGGCTAATACGGCAGCGCCCGTGCCACTTTCGCCGGCTCCTAAAATTACAATTCTTTTCATTCTCAATACTGTGTCGATATACCGATGTGACCGTACGCCACCGGCAATACACAAACTTTAATGGTTAATAATCCGGTTAATTCTCTCATTTTTATGTATGGGCTCATGGCTGCTTCACTGCCTCGTCACCGGCATCCGGCTCTTCTCGTGGCATCTGTGGCATCCTGAACCATGCTTTATCTGATTTTTAATGTAATGATCGTTATTGCTGCCAATACGATTGTTACGATCCAGAAACGGACCGTGATTTTCGACTCGTGGAAGAGGTTGTCCGGTTTGGTAAATACCACCCGGCATCCGCTTTCTACCTGGCTCATCGACGTACGGAAATGGTCGTGTATCGGTGTACGTTTGAACAGGCGTTGTTTTACCCCTTTCTTCTTTCCGGCCTTGTAATAGGCGCGTTGCAGGATGACCGACAGGTTTTCTACCAGGAACACACCGCAAAGGATGGGGATCAATAACTCCTTATGGATAATGATGGCGAATACGGCGATGATGCCGCCGATGGTCAGGCTTCCCGTATCGCCCATGAACACCTGTGCCGGATAGGCATTGTACCATAGAAAACCGATCAGTGCACCGATGAAAGCGCAGATGAAGATTACCAGCTCTTCCGATCCGGGGATGTACATGATATTCAGATAGCTGGCGAATTCGATGTGGCTCGATACATAGGCCAATATTCCCAGGGTCAGTCCGATAATGGCTGAGTTGCCTGCCGCCATCCCGTCCATCCCGTCGTTCAGGTTGGCTCCGTTGGATACGGCTGTCACTACGAAAATCGTGATGATAACAAACAGAATCCATCCGGCAGTCTGGGCATGATCGCCCATGAAAGCCACCAGGTCGGCGTAGTCGAGGTTGTTGCTCTTGAAAAACGGTATGGTGGTCTGTGTCGATTTCAAGTCTTTTGTTCCGTGCACAACTTCCATTTCACGTCCCGGTGCCTGCACCTCTATGTTCTCACGGATCACGACGTCCGGGCTGAGATAGAGTGTCAGTCCCACGATCAGTCCCAATCCCACTTGTCCGATGATCTTGAATTTACCGTGCAGTCCTTCCTTGTCTCTCTTGAATATCTTGATATAGTCGTCGGCAAACCCTAATGACCCCAGCCAGACGGTGGTGATGAGCATCAGGATCATGTAGATGTTATGTAGCTTCCCTAACAACAGGCAGGGAATCAGAATGGCTACAATGATAATGACGCCCCCCATGCTCGGCACGCCTACTTTGTTTACACCGAACGGGTCGATCTTAGCATCACGTTGTGTCTCCGTGATCTGCTTGCGTTTCAGTAATTTGATAAACTTGTCACCCCAGATACTCGAAATCAGTAATGCCAGAATGATAGCCATCAATGCGCGGAATGATGTATAGCCGAACATTCCCGCACCGGGAAAGTTGAGTTTATGCAACCAGTCGAATAGATAATATAACATTGTAAATCGTAATTAGGGTTAGTGATTAGCGATGAGTGATGTGTGATATCAGTATCTGTCACCCATCACTAATTTCAACTCTTCTTTGTCATCGAAGTGATGTTTCACTCCTTTTATTTCCTGATAGTTCTCGTGTCCTTTTCCGGCAACGAGAATTACATCTCCCTTTTCGGCCATCATGCATGCAGTGCGGATAGCCTCCCTGCGGTCGACGATGCTGATTGTTTTCTTCCTGTCTTCGGCATCCAGACCGGCGAGCATGTCATTGATAATGTCCTGTGGCTCTTCAAACCGAGGATTGTCTGAGGTGATGATGACACGGTCGCTTGCCTTGGCGGCCTCTTTGGCCATGATGGGACGTTTCCCCTTGTCGCGGTTGCCGCCGGCGCCTACTACGGTAATGACTTTGCCTTTCCCTTCGAGTACATCGTGGATGGCATTCAGAACGTTCGTCAGCGCATCCGGAGTGTGTGCATAGTCGACGATTGCCGTATATCCCTGTGGAGAACGGATGGCATCGAAGCGTCCTGCCACCGGGTGCAGTGTACTGAGTGCCACAAGTACATCCTCTTCTTTTTTGCCGAGCAATACGGCAGCGCCGAATACGGCAAGGAGGTTGGAGGCATTGAATCTGCCGATGAACTGTACCATCAACTCGTGGTTGTTGAAGTCGAGCAACATTCCTTCGAAGTGCGACTCCAATACCCGCCCTTTGAAGTCGCTCAGGCTTCTCAAGGAGTAGGTATATACCTTCGAGCGTGTATTTTGCGTCATTACCAGTCCGTTCTTGTCATCCAGGTTGGTCAGGCTGAAGGCGTTTTTGGGCATGTCATCGAAAAACTTCTTCTTGGCTTTCAGGTAATTCTCTACCGTCTTGTGATAATCCAGATGGTCGCGGGTCAGATTTGTAAAGATGCCTCCGGCGAACTTTAATCCGCTGATGCGCTTCTGGGCGATGGAGTGAGAACTTACTTCCATAAAGGCATACTTACAGCCTTCATCCGCCATTCTGCCCAACAGGCGGTTCAGCGTGATGGGGTCGGGGGTGGTGTGCTCGGTCGGAATCGCTTCGTCATCGATGTAGTTGCATACCGTTGAGATGAGCCCCACTTTGTATCCGAAGTAGCGGAACGTATTATATAATAAGGTGGCGATGGTCGTTTTCCCATTGGTGCCCGTGACACCGACCAGTTCCATCTTAGAAGTAGGATCTCCAAAAAAACGAGTCGCCATTTTTCCGGTGGCATCTTCACTGTCTTTCACTTGCACGTAAGTGATTCCTTCTACCGGCTGTTCCGGCAGATCTTCGCAGAGTATGGCAACGGCACCTTTTTCTATGGCGGCCGGGATGTAGGCATGTCCGTCTGTCTGTGTGCCACGCATGGCCATAAACAGATGTCCTGCTTCTATCTGGCGGGAATCGATGTTGACTCCTGTTATTTCTATGTCCGAAGTTCCCACAACCTTTATCGGCTGGATCGCTTTCAGTAATTCATTCAGTTTCATATCTTTAATTATATATAATCAGTTTAGATGCAATACGATTGTCTGTCCTTTTCTTACCCTTGTCCCATTGGCTATCGACTGGCTCTTTACTTTGCCTACGCCTACCAGAGTGACTTTTATCCCTCTGCTCTCGAGCAGATAGACCGCATCCCGCGCTCCCATGCCGACTACGCTCGGTACAAGGTCACGCATCAGGTCTCTGCCTTCTAAGATGACGCTTTTGGGGGCTGCATGTGTGCTTCCCCAACTCTCTTTGCCGTTTTTGGTTTCAAATTTGGCCTGGTTCTGTATCTTCAGTTCGTCGAGCACGCGCTTGGTATCATTCATCTCTCCCGCCTTTACGTCGGGGATTACCACACTGTTGGTGTCGACGGCATTTGCCAGTGGCAGGCGCAGGTCTTTGGCGTATACCCTTTCTGCTATTTTACCGAATACGCTACCCGCCATCAGGCCGCCGGAAGCCGGAAGCCCCGGTTTCTGGATGGAAACGATGCAGCTGTATTTCGGTGCTTCCGAAGGGAAGTATCCGCAGAAACTGACGAGATAATTGGTCTGTCCGGTCTTGTATCCGGCGGTGCCTTGCGAAATCTGTGCCGTTCCGGTCTTACCGGATACGGCAAACTGTTTGCTTCCTGCCGGCCCTGCCAATCCTTGATGTACCACCTTATAGAGAATTTCCCGTATCTGCTTCAAGGTATTGTCCGAGCAGATTTTCGGGTTGATGATCTCCGTAGGGAATTCCTTTACCACTTCCCCGTCTTTTACCGCCGCTTTTACAAACTTCGGACGAACCATCACGCCATCGTTGGCAATGGCATTGTAGAATGTCAGTATATTCATTGGGGGCACCTGTGTCTCGTATCCGATACTCATCCAGGGGAGGGTGGTCTTGGCAAAATAGCGCTCTTTCGGCCCTTTGATATTGGGCTTCCCTTCTCCGGAAATCTGCAGATGCAACGGTTGGTCGATGCTCATCCGTTTCAGACCGTCTACAAACTTTTGCGGGTTGTCATGATAGAATTGGTCTATGATGCTGGATGTTCCCACGTTGGATGACACTTCCAGGATACGGGTTACATTGATTCTGCCATATCCGCCGCGATGCCAGTTCCAGTCTTTCATCGGACGTCCGTACATCATCTTGATACCGTTCCCCGTGTCCACTTCGTAATCGGGGGTGATGTATCCGTCTTCGAGAGCCACCATGATGGAAGCCGTCTTAAAAGTAGATCCCGGTTCGAGCATGTCGCTGATGGCATTGTTGCGCATTTCGTAATATTTGCCGTCTGCGGCTTTCATCATGTTGACAATTGCTTTCACCTCACCTGTGGCTACCTCCATCAAAACGGCAACACCTACACTGGCGTTCAGCTCTTTCAGCTTATCCACCAGCGCTTTCTCGCAGATGTCCTGCATGCCTACATCGATGGTGGTGATAAGGTCGCAACCGTCTACCGGAGGAACGTCTACGATGTTGAGGTATTTGTTCATCACCTTCTGGCGATGTGTGATTCCGTCGCGCCCTTTCAGTAAGGTGTCGAAGGCCAGTTCGATACCGTTCTTGGCGCCTTGTGTGGTGTCTGCATAGAGATCGCCCAATGTGCGCGCTGCCAAAGAACCGAAAGGCTTCTTTCGCTGGTTATAAGTTGATTCGTGGAATCCGCCTTTAAACTTGTTCATGTTGAAAACAGGCAGGCGTTTGGCCTCTTTGTACTGTATGTATGAGATGCGTTTCGGATAAATCAAATAGTTGCGGCTCCCTTTTTTCATTCCTTTCTGCAGATGCGCCTTGAATTCGGCCGCACTCTTGTCCGGAAATATCCGGTGCAATCCCTCGCATATCTCATTTATATGTTTTTTCAGAGAGTCGGTTTTGGCCGGCGCTCCTGCTTTGAAGTCCATATAGATGCGGTATTCGGGCAGCGAACTCGCCATCAGCTTGCCGTCGGAGGAGATGATGTTACCCCGATTGGGTCTTACCGTAACGTTTTCTCGAACGAAACGGTCGGCAACATCCTGCCAGTATTGTCGCTCGGCAAACATGGTGATGCCTGCTTTTACCACAATTGCTACTCCTATCAGCCCCATAATAAGGATGACGAAGAAGTAACGGGTCATTATGTTTCTTTTATTGACAGCCAAAACTATTTACAATTTTCAATTTAACCATTTACCGTTTCATTGCTGAAGCAGTCTTTTCTTTCTCTCCGCTTTTTCTTTCTTCTCGACACTCTTCTTCTCTCTTCTTCTTTTCTCTCCGTTCTCTTCGGTGTCTCTTTCCTTTATCTTCTCCCTTCAATCAGATAGGGGGGATTGGTGGAGGTCTGCAAATCACTCTCTTTGTTCGAGATATACTCCTCGATACGCGATTGGCGACTTCTTTCCATCAGTTCCGAGCTACGTGTAAGCGCATCATATTTAATGTCGGTAAGCTCTTGCTTCAGCTTATCTATTTCGATTTGCTGTTGTTGGCTGGCATATCTGTTATGGATATAGAAGATAATAAATACCATAATGAGTACCAGCAATTTGGTCTGGCGGCGGAAAAAGTCCGTAGCTAAGATGTCTCCTCCCAGAATACTTTTCAAGGAGGTCCTTTTTTTCTTTTTGGACTCTTTATCCTCTTCTTTATTTATCTTGTTCTCTTCCATTTCTCTTTTATGAGTTTTTGTCTTTTCTTTCTCTCTCTCTCTGCCGATTTCTTCTCCGTTTATTTCTTCTCCGCTATTCTCAGCTTGGCGCTTCGTGATCTCGGATTGCGTTCTATCTCCTCTTCATCCGGCACAATGACCTTGCTGTTCACCAGCTTAAAAGGCGTTTGCAGGTTACCGAAGAAGTCCTGTGTCGTTTTACCTTCCACATTGCCGGTTTTCATGATGTTTTTCACCATCCGGTCTTCCAGTGAATGGTAAGTGATAACGACCAGTCTTCCTCCCGGCTTCAGTGCTTCCGTTGCTGCGGTCAACATCTCCTTCAGCGCCTCCATCTCTTGATTTACTTCAATGCGAAGTGCCTGAAACACCTTGGCAAGCTCTTTCTTTTCGCGTTCCCGTCCGAAGAGGGGTTTGATAATCTCCAGGAACTCGCCGATTGTTTTTATCTGTCCGCCGGTACGTGCTTTGACGATGACGGATGCCAGTTTGCGACTGTTTTTCAATTCTCCATACAGGTAGAAAATATCTGCCAACCGCTCCTCTGCATAAGTGTTCACCACATCTGCGGCTGTAAGTCCGGCACGTTTGTTCATACGCATATCCAATGCGCCGTCAAAGCGGAAAGAAAATCCTCGCTCGCTGTCATCGAAGTGATGGGAGGACACCCCCAAGTCTGCCAGTATGGCGTCTACTTTCTCTATGTCGTGATAGCGTAGAAAATTGTGCAGGTAGCGGAAGTTACTCCGCACGAAAGTGAAACGCGGGTCATCGACAATGTTCCGTTCGGCATCCTCATCCTGGTCGAATCCCAACAGGCGTCCGCCTTTCCCCAGGCGCGAAAGAATTTCACGGGAGTGGCCTCCACCACCGAAAGTCACGTCTACATACGTGCCGTTCGGGCAGATACTCATTCCGTCTACACTCTCTTTTAGTAATACCGGTATGTGATATGTCAATTCCTCTTGTGTTTCCTTCATTGATTTTACCTTATTATATAAGCAAGTGACGGCAAAAATACATATTTCTCAAAGAAAAAAGAACCTCCTGTATGGAAAATATGGAATAAAGTTTTCAACAGATTGTTAAATGGTTCCCGGAGTGTTTTCCTTAGGGGTATCTGTCTGTTTCTGTTCCCTTGATAGGATACTTGGAAACAGGGGACTTATCTGTCTTTTGGACTCAGAATAAGGCAGGTGTGTCTTTTACAAAATGTCAATATGATATTTTCGTTTGTGCAGAATCTTGTAATTAAAGCAAGAGACGTGGTTGGTGTAGAAAATTCGCTGCATTTTCGTGTAGGGTATTCCAAAAGGCTATCAATGTGAGTGGCTGACTGTCGTTAAGATTGCTATTCCTCTGTTTTGCTTGCGGTTTGTCTCAGAAATGTACGTTTGCTACTCTTTATTCCATTTCGAAATACTTTGTATTCAGCCTGCTGTTAGCGTAAAAAATGGTCTCTGCAAGAAAAAAATATTTTTCCCCTAGAGATTCTTATAGTTTCTCGTAGAGGAACGAATCGTTCCTCTACGAGAAACTGAACTTTTCTTCCGGAGAAACATGGGTGAAACTTTCGGTGAAAAGTGTATATTTATTCTCTTTTTGGTGGAAATATGCAGTAAAAAGTGTATTTTCTTTCCTTATTTATGCGATTTTTCCTCTATTTGCTACTTTTTTATTGAAGTGTGTGTTAGCATGAATTGTAATATGGAAGATTTTTGTTAGCTTATTTGCTTTTATTGTGTCTTTTTGGCTGCTGGAGTCGTGACGGATGAATCAAAGTTCATGGGTTCTCTTTTTAGATTAATGAAAAAACATTATATTTGTAAACAACAAAGGTTCGGATGATGAGACGATTGCTATCTGTTTTCTGCTTTTTGGTTTTGCTCTGTTCCTTTGGAATGGCTTGTGATCGGGTGGGCAGAAAGTTTCCTGTGGCAGATATATTGATGGAAGAACGGTCGGATAGTGTGGCTTCGGAATCGGAAGTAGGTCCTTACGAATGCTTGCCTGATTCTTCTGGTCCGCAATTTGAAATTTCTCTTCTGTTTTTATTATTCTTGGGCGTCATCATTCTTTTTGTCATTCGGTTGAAAGTTGTAGCGATGATTCGTTTTTTGAATATCATTTCTCAGAAAGAGTTGGAGATCAGTTCTTATAAATCGAGTCTGGAGTTGGCGGAAAATGTCCAACGGGAGAACTTGATAGAGATAAAAAACGCTTCGGAATTCGCTAACGGAATACGAGAATGAACTCAGCGTATTGAAAGATATTTGTAAGGTCAAAAGTGGCGATTATCAAAGAATGTGTGTTTGTGTCTCCATTGTTAATGGTCTGAATATTTGCCGGGATGCGCTGGCAGGTAAAAAGCGTGCCACATTGCAACTCCAGGATTATAGGGATGTCATTGCTTACTATCAAGTCATTGATGCCGCCTTTATCGTTGCTTTGGAAAGGGCCTTGACCGGTCTGACGGTTCAGGACAAATTGATGTGCATTTTGTTTCGTATCGGGCTGAATCATCAACAGGTGGCAGATTTTTTAGGAAACACATCTGCAACTTTAAGTCGAAGAAAATCACGGTTGAAATCAAAATATATACATGCGGATACTTGTAAACTGGAAGATTTGATCAGTACTTTGTAGAAAATGCTTCTTGATTTGTCTATGTAGATACATGCCTACATAGTGTTGTAGGCTGTGTAGAACGCTTATATCGTTGATATTTAGTGATTTATTTGTCTATGTGAATTATTCTCTTCTCTTCTTAATTTTCCCTATGTTTGGGCGTTAGTTTTTAGTTGCCCAACCGGTGAGCTGGTGATCCGGAATATTCGTTGGCTTTGATTGTTCCTATAGATGTTGTTTTTTGAGGGGTAAAGATTGGGAATATTTGTCTGAGTTTTTATCTTCTGTTTAATAAAAAAGAGTTGTGTATGAAAAAGAATCTTTCTTTCGTATTGGTGTGCTTTCTTTGTTCTTTTCAAGTTGTTGTCAATGCGCAAAACCCACAAAAGGCAGATGCGTTGATGGTGTATGACACAAGGGATACAAGTGATTCTCCTTCGTTTTTTAAGCAGGAAATCAGAGCTGATATGAAAACATTAGTAACTACCGGTATCAGTACTGCCTATGGGTTTTCTACTAATCTGACAATTTCTCCATGGTCAGATGCTTCTGCCGGTTATATTCACCAATTAAATTTTAATAATAGCGGTGTGTTCTACAGAAATGGGGATGCTTCTCAAACATCATGGAATGTCTGGAATAAATTGGCTTTGTGTGATTTAGAAGGGAATATGGAAGTTATAGGGCATCCTGCCAGCCAGAACGAGGAGTCTCTTATTTCTTATATCCTTACTAATAGCGGGGTAAATGGGCATCCTCATCGTTGGAAAATGATGACGGCGTCTTATACCGGATGCGCTGGTGTTAAGCCGAATGGCTATGAAATATGGGAGTATCCTGCCGTTGCATTGCAAGAAGATTGTTGCAAGAGGCGTTTTGCTATTCAAACATGTCAAGAGGAAAGTTCGTATTCTTGTGTCATAATAGGTCCAAAGGGAGGACTTAATATCGGATATCCCTCTTATTATGAGGTTGCTGATCTCAATGATTTGTCTGTAAATGGTAATGTTGGAATAGGAACATCGGATACACAGGGCTATAAGTTGGCTGTAAATGGCATTATTCGTGCCAAAGAAGTTAAGGTGGAATCTGAGTGGGCGGATTTTGTCTTTAAGAAAGGTTATAACCTTCCTGCTTTAAAAGAAGTAGAACGGCATATCGAAGAAAAAGGGACTCTTCCCGGTGTACCTTCGGAAAAAGAGGTAAAAGCGAATGGGGTCAATCTTGCTGAAACGAATGTTCTGTTATTGCAAAAGATTGAAGAATTGACTTTGTACATTATTCAGCAGGAAAAACGAATGGAAGTGATGGAAAACAAAATCAACAGTATGATGAAAGTTGATTAACGGATTTTACTAAAAGAGAGTATGTTTTGATTATAAAAAATGTTTTTATGAAAAAGGTTTTAATAGGATTATTCTTAGGATTGTTTTGCGGTGGTGCTTATTCTCAAACAGAGATTATAGATAAGAATGTGCAAATAGGAGGTCTGATTACAGAAGGTTATGGAAGGAAATTGCATTTTGGTAGTCCTAAAGGTAATAGTGATGATGTATATTTTGTTAGAAACAATATAGGACCTGATAGAACAGATTTAATATTGAATTTTGGGGATGACGATCAAGACACGTTCGTTATTGGTAGAAAATTTTGGAATGAGGCAGAGTTTACACAGCAGTTTGTGTTTAAAACTAATGGTAATATGGGAATTGGGGTAGCTAATCCCAAAAACAGATTGGATGTAAACGGTACAATTCGCGCCAAAGAGGTTAAGGTAGAATCTGAATGGGCGGATTTTGTCTTTAAAGAAGGTTATAACCTCCCTACTTTAAGAAGAAGTGAAACGGCATATTGAAGAAAAAGGGACTCTCCTCGGTGTACCTTCGGAAAAAGAGGTAAAAAACAATGGGGTCAATCTGGCAGAGACGGATGTTTTATTACTTCAGAAAATCGAAGAACTGACTTTATATATAATAGATTTGAAGCAGGAGGTAGAGGATTTGAGATCGCAAATAAGAAAATGATAATCAGAAAATACTGTTATTAAGCTATAAAAAGCCCAATGCCATGAAGCGAATATATTTGTTTGGTTTGTTACTGTTGCTTACCGTATCTCAATTATTGGCGCAAACTTATAAAGTGGCTTATGAATACGATCATGCAGGTAATCGTATAAGCAGGACTGTGATCTCGATGAATGTACAGTCTAAATCAGCCGATACTGATATGTCTCCTTTGGAGCAAGAGCTTGCCAAATGTCAGATAAGTGTTTTCCCAAATCCGACAAAAGGTTTTCTGAATATGAAAATATCTGCCGGTGAGGAAAACTGCTGTTATGATTTCACGCTTTATTCTTCTTCCGGTCAAAAGTTATTAGGTGAGAGGTTAATTGGAAACGGAGACGTTTCTTTTGATTTATCTACGTATGTTGTAGGTATTTATATCCTTATTCTGACGTATGGTGAAGAGGCGGTGCAATATAAGATTATCAAACAATAAAATCTGCTGCTATGAAAAAGATATGTTTTATTTATATCCTCGTGATATGTTTTATAGGCAATGGTAGAGCGCAAAATGTACAGCCTAATTGGGAATTTCAAACGCCTCAGTCGGGTAATAGTTCTTATGTAGCCCGTGACTATATACTGCTTAAACCCGGATTTTCTTATAAAGCGAACAAGGAAGAAAGTTTTCATGCGTATACGAATCCTTGTCTTTTGTTTCCTTCGTCAGACAATACTTATGCCAGACCTGACGGGACAATAGTAGGAGATGCTTCGCAGGGGTTTGTTGTTGGCAAAATACCGGGAGAGTTAAATGTAAGCCCCAGTGGAGCAGCAACATATACTGTTCCTATTTCTTGTCCGCCGGGAATTAACGGCATGCAACCTAACTTATCTTTGGTTTATAATAGCCAATCCGGTAACGGTATTGCCGGTTGGGGGTGGAATTTGGGTGGATTATCCATGATTTCCCGTGTCCCTAAAAATTATTATTACGACAATGAAAAGAGTGGTATCATTTGGAGTAAAGATTCACCTTTGGCATTGGACGGGCAACGGCTGGTTGTAAATGGTCCGTCAGTATCTTCTTCCGATACGATCGAGTATCGGACGGAAAATGATGAATCTAATAAAATTGTGGGCTATGGTATAACTTCGTGGGGACCTAAATACTTCAAGATATATCAGAAAGATGGGAATGTGCTGGAATACGGGAATCCATCGTCTTTGGCTTCTTATTTCCCAATAAAATCACCTTCATTAACTCTTCCGAATTCCGATTTCTACAATTTAGGTTGGGCTATTCATAAAATAACCGATCTGAATCATAATTTTGTGGAATATATTTACGATACCAATCATTTCTCAGGAGTTTATAAATTTGGTGATACTCGACTTTCATCTATTATATATGGACACGAAGAAAATGGGATTAAACAAATTGTTGCAACTATCGGCCTTGAATATAAGCGAGATAGGGTTGCAAATATGTCGTTTAAGTTCATTGATGGAATGGAGACAATAAATCAACCATACTTGGACAAGATAGTTGTTAGAGGAGGCGATTCTCAGATGCTTGAGACTTATGAATTAAGCTATAAGGGTGAGATAGATATTTTATATTTGAAGAAGATTAAGAAAACAAATGCCAACGGGCAATCATTTTTACCGATAGAATTTACATGGAGCGAGCACAAATATACTCAAGATTATTCTGCGGTAAAAGAAATTTATCAATCTCCGAAAATGGAAGCTTTAGCCGAGAAAGGTTATAGAATTTCATTTATAATGAAGTACTGGGGTGACATTAATGGAGACGGTATTTCGGATCCATTGCTTAAATTCCAATTGACACATAAAGATAATGGGGATATGAAATATTTATGGGCTATGTATCGTAATGGCGGTAATGGTTATTATTATTCAGTAATTGACGCTGAGTTTAATTGGGATACTTGTACAACATTTGCATTTGCGGATAACGACAATGATGGGAAAGATGAACTTTACATAGGGGAAGCTTCTGTTAGTCCTTATTATACCTTAAAGTGTTATAAGTATCAGAACAATGTGTTTGGGGCTTACCCTAATGGTAATATTAATATGGGCTTATCTTCTGGCGAATTTGCAGAAAGAGAGAAAGTGTATGCTATTCCTGGTGATTTTTTGGGGAATGGAAGTACTCAATTTATGATGGTTGTTGCTAATAGTTATTTGGGTGTTTTTTCTGTTGCTGGTGTTTCTGTTAATATAGGCCAATTTAAAAGAGTCTATCTTACTGATATTAATGGAAACGGGAAACAAGAACTGATGTGTATTACAAATGATAATGTCACCAAATTTTATGAATATAGTAAATTGTCTAATTCATTTGTTAATATATACACGACTGACATATTTCATTATAGGGATAGAATATTTGTGGGTGATTTTAATGGTGATGGTAATACGGATATACTAAGGCATGAGTTTTTTAGGAGCAGTAATATTTATTGGAGTATGTGGCTATCTGATGGTAAAAAGTTTCTTAATGGCCTTTTGGATAAAAAAGTTTTTCAAGGGAAAATGGGTGTAGAACCGATTTTAATGGATGTCAATCAAGACGGGAAAACGGATATACTCATACAATATTCTAATATAGTTAATGGGAGTGCCAGTGATGGAACCATGATATTATTATTGAATATTGGTAATAAATTTGTTAATGTATTGCAGTCGATACAAAAAATATCGGATCTTTTTTTTAAAATACAAGGAAAATTTGATTCAGGTTTAAATAAAAATGTTTTAGTAGAGCATAATCTTAATTTGTCTACAACAGTAAGGCCTCATTATTACACATTTTGCAGGGATGTTAAGTTCAATAAAATTCTAAAAATAAAAAACTCTTATGAAAATGAATGCGCTATCAATTATAAAAGCGCAAAAAGTCCTTTCAATGGTAGTATAAGTATTACCGAAAACGCCAATATCCTTACTTCTTTACCTGCTGAGTTTGAAGTGACAAGCCAGATAACCGGACCTCTATTTAATCAGGTATATACATTCAATACTCCATTGATCCATAAACAAGGAAAAGGTTTCTTCGGATTTAAAAAAATCCAGATAACTGATAATGTTAACGGTCGGAAAACCGTTAATGAGAATGAGATGAATACTGAATATTTTGTTACGTATCCCAAAAGTACATTGGTGACCACTATGGGTAATAGCCGTATCAGTGAGAGTACCAATATTTATAACTTTGTCAAGCAGCAAAGGGCATTCCGGCTTCAACTTCAATCTCAAACTCAGAAAGACTATTTACACAATGTCACCGTGACCAAAGAATACAATCGCTATGACGACAGCAACAATCCTCAAAGTATAGTAACGAAGTATAATAATTCTTTCACAGAGACTCAAGAAATAAAATATATAAGGAAAGGTTCTTGGTGTGCCAATAAAATAGAAAAAATGACTACAACCAAGTCTCGAATTGGTGTTCCTGATGATATACGCACACAAGAATATGCGTATGATGGTAAAGGCAATCTTTTGACAAAGACGGAAGACCCGAATACTTCTTTTGTCGCCTCTACCATTTATAGCAATTACGATAAATATGGAAATCCGAACTTAATAGAACTTAAGGCCGGCAATGAATCACGTTCTACCTCTTTAGCTTACTCTTCTACCGGACGTTTTATCACTCGGAAAACCAATAACCTGTTAAATGAAACTGTCACTTACAATTATGACGAAAACCGGAGTTTGCTCTTAAGCGCAACTTCCAGATTAGGCACTACGACTTATGCGTATGACGGGTTCGGTCGTCAGACTAAAGTGGTTTTACCGGATAAGGTGGAGACTGTGAAACTTTTGAAATGGGCGAGTACCGGAAGCATGCCAGGAAGTAAGTTTTATGAATATACGGAAACTTCCGGTGAGTCTCCTGTTACCGTTTGGTATGACCCTATGGAACGTGAACTCGGACAGAAGTATTACGGGTTGGGTGGGAAAGAGATTATTTCGAGTAAGGAGTATGATACCAAAGGTCGGCTCTATCGGATTTCCGAACCTTATTTCTCCGGAGAAACAGTGTCATGGGCCTCCACTAATTATTATGATACTTATGGGCGTTTACAACATTCGGTTACTCCCTTAGGTACTATCTCTTATTCTTATAATGGACTGACTACCCAAGTGACATCGCCTAACACCACTACCGTCACTGTAGAAAATACTTTGGGTGAAACCGTTTCACAAACTACAAACGGTAAAAAGGTCTCTTATACCTATTATGCTTCCGGAGCCGTGAAGTCTGCTACCCCTGAAGGTGGAGCACCTATAAGTATGGTATATGATCTGGTAGGGAATCGTACAAAACTGACCGACCCGGATGCCGGTGTTATTACGAGTGTTTATGATGCTTGGGGGCAGTTGAAAAGTGAAACACAAAGTATCCATATCGGAAAATCTCCGGTGGTCACAAACTATACTTATTCGAAAGGGTTACTGTCGAAGGTGGATCGTCAGGGTGAGATGACGAATTATGATTATGACAGTAATAATAGGGTGAGTGGAATCCGTATGGATGGTAAGCATAGCCAGCAATTTGTATATGATCGTCTGGACAGGGTTATAAAAGTAGTGGAAAACATAAAGAATGAAAAGACGTATACTACAGAAACTGTTTATGATGCCTTTGGCAGGATAAAAAAGGAGATTTATCCGGACGGATACGCTGTAAACAATTCGTATGATTCTTATGGTAATCTGATATCCGTAACGGATTCTTATGATAATAAGATCTGGCAAGGCCTGTCGACGAATGCTCGCGGACAGCTTATCAAGTCTAAACTGGGAAATACAGAGAAAATTCAGCTTTATGACAGCCGGGGCTTGCCTTCTTCTATTACAGCATCCGAGATTATAATCATGGCTTACACTTTTAATGACAAAGGTAATCTGCTTTCCCGAAGCGACTTGCTTACCGGTCATAAGGAGGACTTTACGTATGATACCATGAACCGACTGACAGCTTGGAATGTCAGTAAAAGCAATGTTTCACAAGTAAATAATAGTATCAACTATAATCCGACTACCGGAACAATCACTACCAAGAGTGATGTCGGTTTTACTTTCAACTATGGTGAAGAAAATGGCAAGCCCCATGCCTTGACCTCTATCAGCGGTAAGCCGGATAGAATTCCTAATTCGGCTCAAACCATTGCGTATACCGATTTCAAGAAAGTGAAGAGTATCAGTTTGGGAAATAAATCATTGGTTCTGGACTATGGGGTTGACGAACAACGTCGTAAAGGTATTTTTAAAGAGGAAAATGTTACTTTTACCCGTTATTATTCAGGAAATTATGAAGAAGAGATCAGCTCGTCAGGGAAGGTTAAAAAGATCCATTATATCGGCGGTGGAGACGGTTTAGTAGGGATTTACATAAACGATGACGGCAACAGTAGTTTCTATTCTACCTATTGTGATTTTCAAGGTTCTCTGTTGGCTTTGGCAAATATAAATGGGGTTGTCAAAGAGAAATACGCCTATGACCCGTGGGGAAATCGTCGTAATCCAGCTTTATGGAAAGACGCGGATACGCGTACAAAGTTTATTGTTGACAGAGGGTATACCATGCATGAGCATTTGGGTGCTTTGGGGCTGATAAACATGAATGGCCGCGTATATGATCCTTTATTAGGCATGTTCTTGAGTCCCGATCCTTATGTGCAGGCACCAGGTAATTGGCTGAATTACAATCGGTATGGATATTGCTATGGAAATCCGTTGTTGTATACGGATCCAAGCGGGGAGTTTCTTGTAGGGTTAATTGTAGGCGCTATTATTGGTACTTATATTGGAGGAAGTATCGCAAATCATAGTTATAACCCGGGCAAATGGGATTATAGTTCTGGTAAGACATGGGGTTACATGGCTGGTGGCGCCATTATTGGTGCGGCATCTGGAGTTTTGGGCTCTTACGTTGTTGCTTCGGGAATGCCTATGGCTAATACGGCATCTATGTTAACTGGATCATATGTTAATTCTATTGGAATGCATATGATGACAGGGGGGCAAGTTCCTGTTTCTTTAAGCTTAGGAGGAGTGTCCTATGATATGACTAATAATATATTGGGGTATCTTGGGAAAAGAGGGAATAAAAAAATGGATAATTGGATGTATGCGTTAGGTGGATTGAATAATTTGTCAGATTTACTAATGGGATTTAAAAATCAAGATAATATAGATTTGGTTACAGAACATTCTGATGGAGTTGGGCATTCTGAGATTGTGAATAAAAATAGTGAGTCTATTATTTCGGTAGGACCGGATCGTATAAATCCTGGTACTAAAGAAAGTTGGCATTGGATGAAAGGTACAAATAACTGGCCGTCATATGCAAATGAAACATCAGGTCATCCTATTTGGCGTCAAACTTTACGAGTCAATTCGAAAATGATTAATAAATATGGTGAATGGTTAAATAAATTAGAGAATAAAGGATCACTTATTTATAGCTTAGAGCTAAGTAGTTGTGTTACTCATACATCAATGGCTCTTAATATGTCTGGAATTTTTAATATTGGTATTCATCCATATATATTGAATACTCAAATGTACTTAAGGAATTTGGGTATACGACCTGGATTGTTCCTAAATTATTATCATTCAAATTATTAATATTGTGAAATATGAAAAAGAATATAAGTTTAATCATTTACTTAATGTTTCTGTTTAACAATTTGGCCTATTCATACACTCATAATGAATGTTTGTTGATTCAAAGAGATACGTCTATAATATTATCTAATATTGGAAATCAAACGGAATGTTTGTTGTTGAATGTAATGCCAAATTGCCGATTTGACATAGTTTGTTTTAATGACAGGAAATATATTGCAATATATGATGAACAAAAAAAAATACAATTTGAAACAAAAAGAATAAATCAATATAGTAGTGATATGTATATATTGAATAGAGATTCGATGCTATTACATACAGGACAAATGACTTACAATCATTCAGACTCAAATAAGGTAGTCAGGGTTTATAATATGAAAATCAATAACAAAAATGAAGAATACATTCAATATGAATTTAACTCTCTATTGGACAAGGAACAAGATAGATTCCCGTTTTGTAAAAGTAATACAATAAAAGGGATGACTGTCTATTCATCAGGGGGTAATCTATATATGCAATATAATAATGAAATCACTTTACTAATAGAAAATACTTTGAAAAATAATCCTAAAGCAATGAACGGATTGTATTATCCTTATATACATAAGGATGGGGAAAAAGTCTGTTTCTCTTGGAAAAAAAGAATGATGGATAAATCTTATTGTATTTATGAATATACATTTGGTGATAATAGAGTAACGGAACTTCCGGTTAAAGGTACTTTCCCTGTTTATTCATCAGATGGAAATTATCTTTTAGTAAGGGAGAAGCATCTTTTTTATGTAATATATTCATTGAAAGAGAGAAAGATAATAAAGCGAATAAAGGGCTGCTGTTGTGTTAATTGGGCTTCATTTGTAAAAGACTGAATTTTATATAAATGATGATGGTAATAGTGTTTTTTTTATAAATATCCAATTTAAAATGAGGAAGATAGTTTTGTTGGTAATATTCTTAAGTATTGGATATGTTTATGCTCAAGAAGTATCTGTTAGCTTATCTATTGTATGGAAAAGTGAAAACGTTTCGATTGATTCGAATATGGTTATGGATGTTCCTTATTTAAATATCACGTATATGAATAATACAGGGAAAGCTGTCTATTTTCATAGTATTTCGGTGAATGAGGGAGGGATTCCTTGTTTTCCTATGTCAATGACTTTTTCAGATAAATATGGGTTTGGACAATTGAATGATTATTCTAATACTAAATATAAAGTGGTGATAGAAGACAATTCGGATTTATTATCTACTTGGATGGTGATTCCTAATTCTACATTTTATGATAAAGAGCATGAAGTGGATTTTATAAATGACGAGTTAACGCTCATTTATAGTCGATTAAAGAAAGATACCAAAACGGAATTGTCTATAGACACTATTGATGGTGAAAAGGCTTTTTGGGAAAAAATATCCAATCACTTTGTGTTTCTTGAAGCTGATGATATATATACTGACAGTTTTAATTTGTATGGCTTTTTGAAATTGCATGGGATATATGAATTTCAAGTGATTCCTTATGATAAAGAATTAAGAAATTATGTATCTGTTTTTATGTTGTTGGATAAATTTGTATGTGTGAAGAAAAAACTTCCTATTCAGATAAATGGTTATCAATTATACGACAAGCCTCTTGAAGTAAGTAGCATAAAGGTAAAATTTTAGTTGGGGAAATTTTAGCTGAATTAGAAGTTTTCTAAATTGGGTTTATATAATTAGAGATGATTAGACAAATATTATTTTGGGGATTTATTATATGGTCTTTATCTGTCCATTCGCAGATACAAAAGTCGTACTGTTATATTCCTTCAGATAAGGATCTGGATAGAGAAACAACTCTTAATGTTGATGATATTTTTTATTATGATGTTGATGTTGATTTGAAAAAACAGAGGTATCTTCTTTCCATAGGATTGTATCCCGATTCAGATTCGCATTTTATTAAATTGATATCGTATGGTAAATGCTCTATAAAAGACAATATAGTAACAATGTATGATCATGTTCACGATATACAGATGAGTGCTCGATTAGAAAAGAAGGGGCTGTCTTTTATACGTTGTTTCCCTTTCTTGAAAAATAAGTTTTTTATATCTGTGTATTTTGAAGACGATTTTGATTATCAAATTGAAACGACGTGGAACTTATCTTCGGTATAAGGAAGACGGATGAACTTTTCTTACCCATTGGATAAATTGTTTCTTGATGGACATTATAAAATGACGGATAATGACTATTCGATGTGTATAAAAGAAAATAATTATATGCTATTTTATAAAGAATTACTTTTATCTAAAGGTAAGTTAGTCAAAGGAGGAATAAATGAAATTATATTAGTTGATATGTTGTTAAGTTCGACTTTTTCGGTCTGGTTGGATGGTACTCTGTTAAGAAGTACTTGTTTACCTGGGATTTATAAAAATGCAACATTTATAAGAGTGAATTAGCTTGTTATGATGAGAAATTGTATAGAGAAAACCCAGTTTTCTGACAGTCGGGGCTTGCCTTCTTCCATTACGGCATCCGGAATTATAATTCATGGCTTACACTCTTAATGACAAAGGTAATCTGCTTTCCCGAAGCGACTTGCTTGCCGGTCATAAGGAGGACTTTACGTATGATGCCATGAACCGACTGACGGCTTGGGATGTCAGTAAAAGCAATGTCTCACAAGTAAATATTAAATTTATTAAACAAATGGGACGGTATGGAAAAATTAGTAGCAAAAATCGCAATGGGGCATGACATTGCACACATGTATAGTAATGAGAATAGACCAGGCACATGCCCTATCTGTCACAATACAATAGAGAAAACGCCGGATCCTTTGTATAAAGTTTCTAAAAAGAAAGGAGATATATTCTATACTTATGATGGTTTTTGTATTGTTTCTGAAAACTTTAAAAGTTTTTGTGATGAAAGAGCATATCCGCATTTAACCTTTGTTCCGTTTACTAAGTCTGTAGGATATCTAAGAAGAGATCCCGGCGTAAAGAAAAAGTGGAATACATCACAGGAGATCTTTCACCTATTGAAGATGTTCGCCTATCCGATTTAGAGAAATATCCGATCTGGGTGTTTGCGATAGACCATGAAGAAGATTATGAAGAAGGTCAGGATGAGTCTTGGATAGCTCCAATTACGAATTCAACGGATGTCGGCGAAGAACTTTGTGACACTTATATCCTTCTCAGAGTGAAAGGGAATGATTGTCCGGTTTTCGCTCATTTTGACGATATTTTATCCCATAATATAAATTTTATATGAGACAGCTTATATTTATACTTTGTTTGTTTTTAATATTACCAGGTTTTGCCCAAAGGACTATTTATTCAGATATATTCAATAATAATGGCAAAATATGCTTAACTCTAAGCAGTGATGATGATTTTGTTATAAAGATATATTTTGATAATTCAGAGGAAAATGATAACGATATAGTCTGTTGCGCAAAAGGAAAAGTAATATATAAAAACGATAAAATAACTTGCGTTGATTCACAAACAGGTAAGAAAATTGTATTTATTAGAGTTTCACACAATGAAGTTATTAAAGCGATAAATTGGGATGACTATAAGTCAGTTAGTTATAGTTGTCCAAATACTGGAGAGAAAATATTTCTTTCAAATCTGATAGACAATAATCCGGATTTTTTTATAAGAGTTAAGCAACAGCAAATGTATGAAAACAACGATTCCACATTTGTTACTCTTTATTCTTGGGAAAAAGGGGAAAAAAGAATAATATTTGAAGGTTTTCAGAATATGTCTTTGAAAAAAAATAAACCAACTTTGTTCGATAGCTTCTTTTCATCACGTAGACTTTAGTGTTGATGACTTGTTCTTAAGAACCTGTACCACAGTATCCGGTATGCTATGGTACAGGTCTGATAAATCTATTTACCGGAGTTCCGGATCTGCTCTTTATAACCGGCAAGGTTGTAGAGAACCGGAACGGTACTGTTGCCGACACGGTATATGCCGAATTTGAAGTAATATCCCTCTTCGTCATTGCGGCCTATCAGTATCTCCTCATTGTTTACGATATGCTCTTTCACTTCTTTTCCTGATTGCCGGTAGGACATCATTACGTCTAAAAGTCCGGGTTTAAGAATGGTTTCTTTTTCTTTTTCATATTCAGTCCAGTCTATATTTACCTGAAAAGTTATCCAGCAATCTTTGGGAAAATCCTCGAATAGCATCTTGTATGCTATTGTCGAGGCTTTGAAGGTAGAGGTAACGGGGTGCATGATCTCTGCCTTTTCTGGATTGGCGTTACAGCGGTCTGTCTTGTCTGTCAGCCATTTGCGGTCCGAGTTGGCTTTGATGTAAAAATAGCCTTGTGAGAATCCGAAAGCGAGCGGAGGATAACCGCCTTGTTCTACCAGCCAACCGTTTGGATTTCCGGCTTTGTAGAGGGTATCTCCTTTAGCACTGATCTTGGCTATTTTGTCGTATGCCATGTTCTTCTTGAAAATCATCCGTTTCTCCAGTTCCAGGAATTCCTTGGTGCTAAGTTTCATCACTTTACCGTCGGGGTCGGATACAAGTGTACGGCTTGGCATGCCATGCCATTGAGCAAAGATGGTGGATACGTTTTTGTCCAAAGAATGTGGAATGTAAACAGAGAATGTATAGCTCATGGATGAACCTTGCGGGCAACTTCCCTTGCCGTAATGATAGACGGTTTTCATCTTTTGGGCGTTGGGATATTCATCTGCCGGATAGTTGCGGAAGTCATCGGAGATGGCGTAGCAATAGCAAAGTTCGGCGCGGCCTTTGGTTTCTCCCTTAGAGTAGCCTTCCAGCGTGTTGTCCTCTTGTCTTAGCTCAAAACGATAGGAGGGTTTCCCTTGAAAGGGGTGGGAATAATCCAGTTGGATAGTATGTGGCTTGTTGGTGCCTACGGCTACCCAGCAACTGTCGATAATCTGGCAGGTACGGGCAGAGTCGGCCTGTACGTTTACACGTTCTTTCAGTGGAACGAGTTGTGCATGTATCGGGCTTGCCGCTACCAAGGAGAGCAGACAGAGAACGGTTGAAACGGTTGTTTTCATTTTTTATTGATATTAAGTGATGTACTAATATTGTTTTGTTCCGTATGATTCTGCTTTTAATGGGGTAAGGGTATCATCGGTCTGCGGCCATAATTCAGCTTCAGACCTTTCTGATAGGCTTCAGGACCATGTAGGTCTTTTATATCCATTTCACCGAGGTTCACAAGAATGCCGCGTGCCATAAGCCCGGCGTCTTCATTCTCAAGGCGCGGCAAGGTTTCAGCGGCCTCTTTCAGTTCGGACAGGAACGGAAGAATATAACTTCTCATTTCGGGGTCTAAAGATAAACATTCCAATGAGGAGTAGCCTATCTTTCGGTCCTTTTCCTGTGCCGGGGTGATGAGGCGGGCAATGCTTTCCTGCACTTTTCCCAGATATGCCGTAGCATAGGCGGCTTCGGAAGCAATATAGGGGTTAGTGTCTTGAAGAAGTGCCGACAGAGCCTGCGGACAGAAAGATATTTGCTTTTCTCTGGCAAGTTTGGCATATCCTACCGCTCCCCAGAATCTCATTTCGGGTAGCGGACTGGCAATTGCTTTTTCTAACATGGCTAAAGAGGCGGCAGTTGCTGTTCCTGCAGTTTCAACAAGTGTATAGAGCTCTTCCAGGGGGTATTTTTCTTTGCGTACTTTGTCGTAAAGAATATGGCCGGTGCGCGAAGTGGGGAGGAAGAATCCCAGATCGACAGTGGTGCGAATGTGGTTGGAAAGTGCTTGGCGCATTTTGGACAAGGTCTCTGCATATTCGGGAGTACCGGATAAGTCGTGCAGTTCGTCCGGATCTGCTTCAAGGTCAAACAGCATTTCTGCTGGGTGAATCTTGAAAGTCTGTTCCCAATCGGGGTTGGTATTGTGCCCTCCCAATACCAGTTGGTCCCATGCTTTGTTGGAAGGCATTCCCCATTGGTAATAATTGCGGAGGGCGAACTGGCGATAGGGGATATAACTGTGGATGTATTTGAAACGTCCGTCAGTGACGGCACGTACCGGCATGAAATGATGCAGTTGATTGGCAGCCAATGCAAATTGCATTTCACGCTTTTCTTTATCAGCGAACTTTCCGTAGAGTGCTTTACCTTGCATGTGTTTGGGAGGCTTGACCCCTGCAAGGCTGAGTACGGTGGGGCCCAAATCTGTGAAATTGACCAGCTCATATTCTTTTCCTATACCGTTGTTTGCCAAGTGTTGCCATTTGGGTGGAAAGTAGGCAATCAGAGGTACTCTTAAACCACTTTCGTATAAATATCCTTTACCACGGGGAATACAACCGCCATGGTCACTGAAGAAGAAGATAATTGTGTTTTCATCCAATCCTTTCTCTTTCAGATCTTTCAGAAAGAAGCCTAACCAGGTATCTACATCCTGCACTGCTTCCAGATGACCGGCATAGTCGGAGCGTACTTCCGGCAAGTCTGGGACGTAGGCCGGCAGTGAAAGTAATGCCGGGTATATGCCTTCCTGTGTGTAGTCTCTACGCCCGTCAGTATGAAACGTCCGGATGCGTCCCATGTGTGAGGTTACCGTGTTGAATACGGCGAAGAACGGTTGGTCTTTTCTTCGTTTAGGGCTGTTGTATGAAGCTTTGTTGTCACATTCGTCCCAGCATATTTTATTGTCTGTGGTGGAATTATAGTGGGTCTTGCTGTTGTTTGTACAATAATATCCGGCTTCGCGTAATTTCTGGGGAAAGAAGATGTTGGCGGGTGTATCATAAGGTACGGGATGGATATCCATACCGTAGGTGCTTGAATAGCATCCGGTAATAAGTGAAGAGCGGGCGGCTGAACTTTGGGGAGCTACAGACCATGCGTTCATGAACTGGATGCCGCGGGAGGCAAGGCTGTCTGCATTAGGGGTGTGTACTCCTTTGTTGCCGTAGCAGCCGAATTCGTATGCGCTGGTGTCTTCAAAGGTGAGCCAAAGAATATTGGGCTTTTCGTTTTTTGCATCTGCTGCCTTGGTCTGCATGGAATACAATCCGCAGAAGGCGGTACACATTAATAAAGCTAAGTGTCTCATAAAATAAGTATTAAAGGTATTTGTTTCGAATATTAAAACTAATACGGAAGATATGAGAAACTTGTTTTTTATAATGGTACTGTTTGGTGTATCATCTTTGGTGGGACAAACACAAAATGTAAACGGGAAATTTTTTGATGATTCATTGCGAAGTGAAGCGAATGAGCTATTGACAGAATGGATGGACACTTTCTTGTCCTATCAGTGCACCCATTCCGATTCCGCACTTGACGGAGGGGTTCTGTGTCCTGCATGTGCCCGCATACACGGACGTATTGGGGATGCTGTACTTCCCTTGATGTATCTGGCGGAAAAGACCGGAGATTCAAAGTATTTGCTTGGGGCCAAGCGTCTGATGGCTTGGATGGAGAATGTGCACCGCCCCGACGGGTCGTGGATGAACGATGTGCATGTTTCGGACTGGAACGGTACGACGGTATTTGCGTCTATCGCCCTTTATGAAGCTTTGCATTACCATGGACATCTGCTGGATGACTCAACTCGTAATCATTGGAAGCAACGGTTGGTGGAGGCTGGTGAATTTATGATGAGCAATCCTTTTATTTATAGCCGGAAACGAGAAGGTATGAGGAATATGAATGTAAATTATTCAGCTTCAGCTGTCTATGCTTTATATGCTATCGGCGAAATGTGTGGCCGACCTGAATTTAAAAAGGAAGCTGGAGAGATAGCCGCCGGATTAAAAGAATATTTTACCGTGAGCAATTGTTTTCTGTATGGTGAGGGCCCCAATGTTACCTCTGAAACCAAGAACGGTTGCCGACCGGTCGATTTGCTTTATAACGTGGAAGAATCACTGCCCAATATGGCATATTATGCAGTGATGGCAAACGATACGGTACTACTTTCACTCGTGGAACGTTCCATGGAAACTCATCTTGAGTTTATGTTACCCGACGGTGCCTGGGATAACAGCTGGGGAACACGGAGTTTTAAGTGGACTTATTGGGGTGGGCGTACCAGTGATGGTTTTATGGGAGGTTATTATCTGATGGCTGCCGCTTGTTGTCATCCGGAATATTTGGAAGCCATTCACCGTAATATCGGTCTGCTGAGTAAGGCTACCCACAATGGTCTTCTTTATGGAGGAATGCATTACTTTGTGTCTGGTATTCCTCCCTGTATCCATCATACATTCGGGCATGCCAAGGCGTTGGTTTCTTTTCTGGAGCAGCCTCCTGTGAAGATGAATTCCCCGAAGACACTTCCCCGTGATGCTGTCTACGGCGTGAAATATTTTAAGGATATCCGTACGTGGATTTTATCCCGAGGAGATTGGCGTGGCACGTTTACCGGAAATGATGCTGAATATAAGATAAAGGGGACTCACCCTATGGGAGGTGCTCTTTCGTTGTTGTGGCATGCACAGGCAGGGCCTGTATTTGCTGCAACTATGAACCGTTATAAACTGATTGAAGCTCCCAATATGCAGAGTAATACCCGTAAATATCTGATGGGAGGGACTCCTCGAGTGGAATTGATTCAGGATGAAATCACGTATAGCAATCTGGATGATTTGGATACAGGCATTACCTGGCTTATGGAAAACGGATGCTGTCGGTTTAATGTAAAATCTCATTTGGTTGATGTCGATCAGCAGTCTCCGAAACAGAGGGAAGTTCCCGTAGAGGTAAATTATACATTTTCGGAACAGGGAGTGAACATAAGTATGGAACGTTGCAATGAATCGGTTTACTTTATGTTGCCGGTTATCGCATCGCCTGAAGAAGAAGTGAGGGTAAGTGCGCAGGAGGCTTGTATAAAGAAGAGCAAGGGAGTATTATATATTACGTGTGAAGCGGGGTATATAAGCGTGGCACAGACAGATAGCGATGGACGGATCTTTAATCCGGTTCCCGGGTTCTCTTTTGTTCCTTTGAAAATAATGCCGGAAAGTATTGACAAGAAAATACTGATTAATATTTATTTTCGCTGAAATATTTTGTTAATTTGCCTTGTAATAGAATTACAGCTATGAAAATATATCAATATTTAATGCTTTTAGGAGTATTGTTCCCTTGTATATTGAATGCCGGTGTAGCTGAAGATATTCACTTTTCGCACATAGGGTTGGAGGAAGGATTGTCGCATAGTACGATTTTTGCAATTAATCAGGACAAAGAAGGGAACCTATGGTTTGCTACCTATGATGGCGTGAATAAATATGATGGCTATAACTTCACCGTATATCGCCATCAATATACCGATCCCAATAGCATCGCCAGCGATATATCCCGTTGCATCGTAGTGGATGATTCAGACCGGGTTTGGGTAGGTACCCGTGAAGGGCTTTCTCTTTACAATCATCATAAGGATGTGTTTTTCAATTATTATTATCAGAAAAATGGATTGAACGTAGCTGTGACCAGTATTGTTCCGATAAGGAAAGACTGGTTGATGTTGGGTACTGCCGAAGGCATCCTGCTTTTTGATGTGAAGAAGGAGCGTTTTCTGACCGATACATTGTCCTCTTCTTTGCATAAACTGCAGTCGGCTGTTTTGGCACGGCAGGGTGATTGTATCTATATAGGTGCCGATGAAGGTGTATATACTTATACTTTGTCCAATGGCGTTTTGGAAAAATTGGTGGATATGCCGGCAGGTATTAGAATGCATGCCATTTTGTGCCAGATGTTTAATAGAATATGGTTGGCTACAGAGGGTAATGGGCTCTATTTGTACAATATGAAGACGAAGGAACTGAAGAACTACCGCCATGAGGACGGCAGATCCGGGTTGAACTCAAATTATGTGCGTTCTCTGGCACTGGATACAGAGAATCGTCTATGGGTGGGAACTTATGGAGGGTTGAATATCTACAAAGAGGGAATGGACAGTTTCGTGTCTGTTAAAAGTTCCGAGATTCAAGAAGAAAGTTTGTCACAAAATTCGGTTCGAAGTATATTTAGGGACTCACAAGGTGGCATGTGGCTGGGTACTTATTGGGGAGGGCTGAATTACTATCACCCTTTGTGTAATCGTTTCCAACGTATCAAACATGTCCCATTCCTGAACTCGCTCAGTGACAATGTGGTCAGTTGTATTGTTGAGGATAATAAGAATAATTTATGGATTGGTACGAGTAATGGCGGTTTGAATTATTATGATAGTGTCTCTCGGGTGTATAAGAATTATCTGTTCGATTCCAATGATTTGGACACACCTTTTAAAGATATAAAGACGGTGTATGTGGATGAGGTGCAAGATAAAGTATATGTGGGAGCACATGCCGGAGGAATGATGGTTTTGCATCGTAAATCGGGTCATGTAGAATACTATAATCGTCATAACAGCAATTTACCAAGCAATAATATCTATTCTATTATTTCGGATGGGAATGGAGGACTTTGGGTGTCCTCACTGGAAAATTTGTTGCATTTTGATGTGGCTGGACGCAGTTTTACGATTGTGGATGAGGATAGAAACGGGTATAAATTGAAATACAACAACCGACTGTTGTTTCGTGACTCCAAGAAACGTATATGGGTTGGGGGAGAAATGGGAGTTGCTGTGTTCAATCAGGTAGCTACCTCTTTACTCACTAACATGGATTTTCAGATAGACTCAGTGTTGGGACATGCATTTGTAAATTGCTTTCATGAAGCTTCTTCCGGATATATGTGGATTGGAACACGTAACGGATTGTTTGCTTTGAAAGAGGGCGATAAAACGTGTTTACAGTATACCACGGCAAACGGCCTACCGAGCAATGTTATTTATGGAATCCTGGAGGATGCTTATGGACGTCTATGGATAAGTACAAACCAAGGATTGAGTTGTTTGGATCCGGAGAGTGGGAAATTTCGTAACTTCACGATTATGGACGGATTACAGGGCAATCAGTTTAATGCCGGGGCTTATTGTCGGAAAAACAATGGTTACATGTTGTTTGGCGGGGTCGACGGCATTACTTCATTCCGTCCTGAAACGTTGGTTGATAATCCTTATACTCCCAAACCTGTCATCAATAAACTGTTTGTTTATAATAAGGAGGTATTGCCGGATGATGAAACCGGTATTTTAAAGGAAAGTATAGCATATGTGGATCATATAACTTTATCTTCATCTCAGAATTCATTCGCCATCTCTTTTGTTGTTTCTAACTATATAGCAGGCAGACATAATACATTTGCCTACAAACTGGAGGGATATAATGACGTATGGTATAAGCAAAATGATATCAACCTTGTTTCTTACTCTAATTTACCGGCAGGAGATTATACTTTTTACATAAAAGCGGCTAACAATGATGGCAAATGGAATGAGGAACCTACCATGCTTCACATACGTATATTGCCGGTTTGGTATTGTACTTGGTGGGCACTTTCCTTGTTTGCTTTATCGTTTACATTGTTGGTGTTCGGCATTGTTCGCTTCTTCTGGATGCGCAAGAGTATGCAGGCTGAAATACAAATGGAACGGCTTGATAAAGAAAAGCAGGAAGAAATAAGCCAGATGAAAATTCGTTTTTATGTTAACATTTCACACGAGTTACGGACTCCGCTGACTTTGATTATTACACCTTTGCAGGAATTACTTAGCCATATCAGCGGGCAGTGGGAGCATGAACGGTTGCTTTATGTGCTGCGGAATGCCAACCGTCTGTTGCATTTGGTTAATCAGTTAATGGATTTCCGGCGTGCCGAGTTGGGAATATTTGAACTTAGGGCTGGATATTCCAATGCTTATAAGCGGGTGCTGAATTGCTTTACGAATTATGAAAATCTTTCTAAAAGGAAGGATATAGATTATAACTTCTATACGGAACTGCAGGACAAAAATGTTCTTTTTGATGGGAACTATCTGGACTTAATTGTAAATAATCTGCTTTCGAATGCTTTTAAATATACCGAAGTCGGTGAGAGTATCACTGTGAGACTCTACATGGAAGACAACAACCTTGTATTGCAAGTGATAGATACAGGCATTGGTATTCCACAGGAGAAACAGGAGAAAATTTTTGAGCGTTTTTACCAAGTAAAGAATGGGCGTGGAGGAAGCGGCATCGGGCTTTCATTGGTTCAGCGCTTGGTGGAATTACATCATGGACGGATTGTGCTGCAGAGTGAAGTCGGAAAAGGTTCTACCTTTACGATTTACCTGCCACAGGATGAATCTGTATATACGCAGGATGAACTTCTTGGAGGAAGTGGAGATACAGGAGAACAACGTGCATATTCTACCAATGCAAATGACATTTACATCGATGATGACGAAAAATTGGAGGAAGAGGATAATACAGATGACGAAAACAATAAACGTGGAACTGTTTTGGTTGTGGAGGACAATAAGGAACTGAGGCAGTATTTGGTAAGTGGGCTGTCTGCACTGTTTAACTTGTTGGAGGCGGAGAATGGGCAAAAAGCGTTGGATATTCTGAAAGACAAGGAGGTCGATTTGATTATAACAGACGTCATGATGCCTGTAATGGATGGCGTCAAGTTATGCAAGTTTGTAAAACAAAATTTGCGCACTTGTCATATCCCAGTCTATATGCTGTCAGCCAAAGTAGATGTCAAATATCAACTGGAAGGCTTACAGGTTGGAGCCGATGATTACATTGCCAAACCATTTTCTATGGAAGTGTTGAAAGCCAAGATTCTGAATATGCTGCGTATGCGTTATCGGATATTCGAGCGTTATTCCAATATGACGGAAGTAGAACCGGAAAAGCTTACAAACAATACGATGGATGAGGAATTGTTGCGGAAGGCCATTGCTGTTGTAGAGAAGAATATGGACAATGTAGAATTCTCTACAGAACAGTTTGCACGCGAAATGAATATGAGTCGTTCTAATCTTCATCTGAAATTAAAGGCAATAACGGGGAAATCTGCTATCGATTTTATTCATAAAATACGGTTTAACCGGGCATGTCAGTTATTGAAAGAGGGGAAATATACCGTTTCTGAAATCAGTTTTATGGTAGGATATAACACACCGTCTTATTTTGCGGCGCGTTTCAAGAAGTATATCGGTTGTTTGCCTACGGAATATGGGAAAAAATGATGTTGGTCATTGGATTATGAAAGTATGTATTGTTGGGGCATTGATAGCCATTTCGTGTTTGACGGTTTCGTACGGGCAAACGGCTTTATGTCGGTTATCTGTATCTAAAGAGCGTAATATCCGGATCGGAAGTGATACGATAGAAATGTTCTCATTGGTCAATGAGAATGGAATGTGTGTTAGGGTGACGAATTATGCTGCTTCGCTGACTGATGTTTCTGTCCCTGACAAACAAGGACATTTTGAACATGTGGTCTTGGGTTTTGACAGTCTGGAATATTATTTAGGAAGGCATCCTAAATTGGGAGCTACGGTAGGACGATTTGCCAATAGAATTAAAAATGCGGAATTCTGTTTGAACGGACAGACTTATCACTTGGAAAAAAATAATAAGGGGCATTCCATTCATGGTGGGACAAATGGATTTAATCGTCGAATCTTTAAGACGGACACATTTTATGTTGTAAAAGATACGGCAGCTGTGGCCTTTAAATATAGAAGTGCTCATCTGGAAGAGGGATTTCCCGGTAATCTGGAACTTTCAGTAGCTTATAAACTAACGAATCACAATGAGATTGTTTTGGAATATACAGCTACTACGGATAAACCTACGGTGGTTAATCTTACAAATCATAGCTATTTTAATCTGGCAGGTTGCAAAAGAGATGTGTTGGATCATATCTACAGGATTTATGCAGATTCCATAACTCCAGTGGATTCTATGGGTATTCCTACTGGGGAGTTAATGTCCGTAGCGGGTACCGTATATGATTTTACTTCTTCACAACCGGTGGAAAAAAGAATACGGAAAATGGGAAAAGGGTATGATGTGAATTATAAACTGAATAAAATCCCGGATTCGTTGGCGTTGGCGGCTGTAGTGATGGATCCTGTATCCGGTAGAGTGCTGAAAGCATACACTACTGAGCCGGGAATGCAATTTTATATCCCAAACTCAAATATGGATTATCTTGTTGGGCATGCAGGAAGAAAATACGGCAGATATTATGGATTTTGTCTTGAAATGCAGCATTTCCCTGATGCTCCTAATAATCTTCAATTTCCTACAACAAGTTTGTTCCCGGGAGAAATGTATCGGCAGATTACGATTTATAGGTTTGAAGTAATTCTGAAATAGATACAAAAAATGGTTTGTACAATACGGATTTTCGTACAATCAAGGCTGATAAGTTTATTGTTTAATCGGATGAGCTTCCCTTTTGTAGTGGGCTGTAGGGCCGTTTTTGCACAAAAATATTGTGTGGTGGACAATATTGGCATGGGAAAAGTGTAAAAGTGAAAGTAATAAAAACAATACTTTTACACTTTTTCCTGTAGTTACAGTATGTTTGTTCTCAGAAAAATTCTAAAGTTAAACCTTAGATTTATTTATTATGTGTAATTTTAAAAAAGTCTTTTTAATGTTTGTCCTCGCTTTTGTCAGCATGGTTGCATATTCGCAGAGTTTGACGGTAACCGGCAAGGTGATTGATAGCGAAGGATATGAAGTGATTGGAAGTAGCGTAACTATTAAAGGTGTCGCTGGTGTTGGAACAGTTACCGACATAAATGGTAATTATACTCTGAAAGTGAATGATGCATCTAAAGATGTATTGGTGTTTTCTTATGTGGGAATGACCTCTCAAGAAGTAAAAGTTAATAATCAAAGCGTGATTAATGTAACTTTGAAAACGGATGCAGTGATATTGGATGAAGTCGTTGCCATTGGTTATGCAACCGTAAAACGTAGGGATCTGACCGGATCGGTCGCTTCTGTAAATAGTAAAGAACTTTCTAAGGTGCCAACGAGTGATGTTACCCAAGCATTGGCAGGACGTATGGCCGGTGTACAGGTTATGCAGAGCGAGGGTGCTCCGGGGGCTTCTATTTCCATCCGCGTTCGTGGTGGTATTTCCATTACCCAAAGTAACGAGCCTTTATATGTCATAGATGGTTTTCCCAGTGAAGATGGCATGTCGACACTTGACCCTGCGGAAATAGAAACAATTGATATCTTGAAAGATGCTTCTGCCACTGCAATTTATGGTGCCCGTGGCGCTAATGGCGTTGTGGTGATCACTACAAAAAATGGTTCGAAAGATGGAAAGGCTACTGTTACTTTCGACAGTTATGTCGGTTTTAAAAAGATTGCCAAGAAATTGGATGTACTTTCCACTCTTGAATTTGCTATGCTTGATTATGAACGCCGTGTTTACGATGCCACTACTCAAGAAGATTGGGATAAGGATATAAATGCTTTTGAGACACTTTATGGAAAGTATAGTGATCTTGAAGCGAATTACGCAAATCGTAAAGGATTGGATTGGCAGGATGAGACCTTAGGACGTACGGCATTGACACAAAATTATCGTGTAGGTGTTTCCGGTGGTACGGATAAGTTGAATTACAACCTGGCATACTCTTATTATGATGAAGAAGGTGCTATGGTATATAGCGGGAATGAAAAGCACAACATCTCATTCAATATGAATCATAAGTTGAATGATCGTTTGAGCATTAATGCCCGTATCAGTTACGACCAGATGAAAATTTATGGTATGGGTACTTCCGATGGAGGGGATCGTTTCAATAAGATGCAGCACATTCTGCAGTATCGTCCTACTATAGGTATTAACGGAACCGATGATATGTTATTGGAAGATGAAGATCCTATATTCTTGGATGATTCGGGTAATGTAATGCAGAATCCTTTACTTTCTGCTGCGGAAGAAACCAATGATCGTGAATATCGTACTTTTCAGGCAAACGGGGGCTTTACTTTGAAACTTTTCAAGGGGTTGTCATTCCGTAATACAACGGGTATGCGTTACCAGACACGTCGTAATGACATCTTTTATGGGGATAAATCAATAACGGCAAAACGTTCCAGTATTAATGGTAGCATTCAAAATCTGGAAAATGGCAGTTTTCAAACTTCAAATGTATTGAACTATAATTGGTCAGCTAAAGGCCATGATGTAACTGCCATGATCGGACAGGAATATGTGAACCGTTGGAACCGCAATTTCAAAGCTGCCGCCGCTAACTTTCCTAATGACGATATAGGTCTGGCCGACCTTTCATTGGGTTTGCCGACAGCTGTTTCATCTGCTGAAAACTATGATGACAAGTTGCTTTCTTTCTTTGCTCGTTTTAATTACGGATTCAAGGATAAGTATTTGTTCTCCGCTTCCATGCGTGCCGATGGTTCCTCTAAATTTGGTAAAAACAATAAATGGGGATATTTCCCTGCATTCTCTGCTGCTTGGCGTTTGGGGGAAGAAGAGTTTATCAAAGACTTGAATGTGTTTTCTGACTTGAAAGTTCGCTTAGGTTACGGTATGGCAGGAAACAATCGTATTGATAGTTATCTTAGTTTGGCAGTACTGAGTTCTGTAACTTATCCTAATGGAGATTCAACTCAATCCGGATATGTCTCTAAGCAGATCCCTAATCCCGACTTGAAATGGGAGGCTAATAAAACTTTCAACTTGGGCTTTGACTTCGGTTTCTTTAACCAACGTTTGACCATTTCTCCGGAGTTCTACATCAACCGCAGTAGTAACCTGTTGTTGAATGCCAAATTGCCTAACTCTGCCGGTTATAGCAGTATGGTGATTAATGCCGGTGAAACAGAAAACAAGGGAATTGACCTGACTATTAACTCAAGTAATATTATAACTAAGAATTTTACTTGGAACACAGCTGTTACCCTGTCTCATAACAAGAATTCAGTCAAAAAACTGACAGGAGAAGATGTACAACTATGGGAAGCCAGCTTTGGCTATAACCAGAATACACATATTATCGGGGTAAATCAACCTTTAGGACAGATGTACGGATATGTAACGGACGGTTTGTATCAGGTATCTGACTTTGATTATGATGCGGCTACACAGACTTATACATTGAAAGACGGTGTTCCGTATGCCGGTGATAAGGGTAATGTAAAACCGGGTATGTGGAAGTTTAAGAATGTAGATGGAAGTGAAGACAACAAGATTACAGAAGCTGATAAGACAGTTATTGGCAATGCTTACCCGAAGTTCTATGGTGGTATTAATAATACCTTTACTTACAAAGATTTTGACTTGAGCATATTCTTGACTTATAGTTTCGGTAACGATGTGTTTAATGCAACTAAGCTGACTAATACAAAAACAGCTTTGCAAAATAAAAATGTTCTGGCAGTAGCCGATTCAAAAAACCGTTGGGTATTGGTAAACAAATCGGGTGAATTAATCACAGACCCTCAGGAAATGGCTGAAATAAACCGTGGCAAGACAGTAGCCGCTATTTATGATAATGAAGTAGGTGATACCTACATTCATTCTTGGGCTGTGGAAGATGGTTCTTTCTTGAAACTGAGTAATATTACCTTGGGGTATACTTTCCCGAAAAAGATAGTTAACAAAGTTGGCTTGAGTAAACTACGTTTGTATGCTACGGGATCTAATTTGTTGACTTGGACCAAATACTCCGGTTTTGATCCGGAAGTTTCTACAATGGGCAACGGTCTGACACCGGGAGTTGACTTTGGAGCTTATCCAAAGAGCCGCTCATTCGTTTTCGGTATTAATTTAGCTTTCTAATGAACCTCAAAAGAAGAATACAATGAAAAAATATAAAATGATTGCGCTTAGCGCACTGATTGTTGCAGGATTTACTTCTTGCGAATTGACTGAAAAGCCTACTTCCTATTATGAGAAGGATACTTACTTTCAAACAGCAGACCAAGCAAAAATGGCTGTGGTGGGAATTTATGATTGTTTGGCGATAGATAAGCATTACGGACAATATGAGATGGCTATGCCTGCTTCGGATGACACTTACTACATACAGGGAACGGGTACGGATAACACACGTCGTGATATTGCTCACTATATGGTAAAATCGACAAATACTTGGATTGCATCTGTATGGGAGTATAAATATGCAGGGATTGACCGTGCCAACTTTGCGATTGATGGCATTGAGAAGATGGCTAATTTTGAAGGAGATACTTATTTGAAGGAATTGGTGGCGCAAGCACGTTTTCTTCGTGCCTTTTTGGCATTCGACCTGATAAAGTATTGGGGGGATGCTCCGTTCAAAACGACTTATACTTCCGGGTATGAAGAAGCTTTTAACGGTCGTGTTAACCGTGAACAGATTTACGATCAGATCATTGCCGACTTGGATTTTGCCAAAGAGAATTTGCAGAAGGGAAATGCTTCGCTTTCACCGGAAACTCCTTCACAAGGTGCGGCTCACACATTGCTGATGCGTGTCTATCTGCAGCGGGCTGGTTACAGTCTGCAACAAGATGGTAATTTGACCCGTCCGGATGAATCCAAGAGAAGAGAGTACTTTAATGCTGTAATATCCGAGTGGACTGCTTTGCAAAGTGAAGGTTATCATGGCTTTTATGATGGGGGATTCAAGCAATTGTTTGTCGGATATTCTGCCGGTATCTTGAATTCCAAAGAGAGCTTGTGGGAAATTGCATTCAATCCTACCGGAGCCGGTTATAAAGACAATGCAGGTGTTTGGGCAACTTACAATGGTCCGGCTGTAGAGGCACCGGGCAAAAATGCCACGGCAGATGCGATGGGACGAGCCAATGCTTTTTTCCGTGTATTACCGGCTTGGAAAGACTTCTTTGAAGCTGATGATGAGCGCAGAGATATTATGGTATGTACTTATAAATATACATGGGATGCGACCAATGCGACGCATAAAAAAGAGGAGAATGCAAAGCTTACGGACTGGTATCCGGGTAAATGGCGCAGGGAATGGATGCCCGGAGGATATGTAGATCCTAATAATACAGGTGTGAATTATTGTCCATTGCGTTATGCTGACGCTGTGCTGATGGCTGCTGAGGCTTACAATGAAATAGGTAATACACCGGAGGCTTGGAATTTATTGAACTCGGTACGTACACGTGCGAATGCCACTCCTATAACAGACGCTAATTATAATACTCTGATGAAGGCACCGAAAGTGTATGATCTTCCGTATATTCAGGATGCTGACGATGCCGGTAAGTTCCGTACGGCTCTTTATTGGGAACGTGGTTTTGAATTGGCTTTTGAAGGTCAACGCAAATACGACTTGTTGCGTTGGGGAGTTTTGGGAGATGCGCTGAAGTATTTTCAGGATCACATGGATAAGTCACTCAAAGGTAAATATGTGGCCGGTGAGAAGTTTGTCAAAGGAAAGCACGAACTTTTTCCGATACCTTTAGGAGAAATACAGTCTAATCCGGCTTTGAACAACCAAAATAATCCAGGTTACGAATAACATAGAATAGACAATTGATGGAAAGAGTTTTTTCATGCTCTTTCCATCATATTCTTTACTAAATAAAAGGTTTTATATGAAGAAGATATTATTATTATGTTGTACAGTTACTATTTTATATGGGGGCTATAGTTGCTCGTCTGTTCAACCAGAACAGAATTACAGCTGGTTGAAAGATGCAATAGATACTTCTGTGCAACAGTTGGAAGAAACAGTGGCTGATGTGGGGGATTCTATTCTGTTGCCTCGTTCTATTTGGACAGGATATGATATGGACTTCCTTTGTCGTCAATTACAAAGGAATCCGGAGACCTTTAAGGATTCCTTACGGGTGAAACCGGTGAAAGATGCATTGGGGACTCGTCGGTATTGTGCTTCCATCTATGATTGGACAAGTGGATTTTTTCCTGGTAGTTTGTGGTATGCATATCAACTGACCGGTAATGAAGAATTGAAAGAAGATGCAATTAAATTTACTAACTATCTGTATCCAGTAAAGGATTATAAAGGTACACATGATATCGGTTTCATGATGAATTGTAGCTATGGTAATGCATACCGTTTAGTTCCGGTTGACAGTGTTCGTTCTGCATTGATACAGACAGCGGATAATTTATGCAGTCGCTTTGATTCGAACATAGGATGCATCCGTTCCTGGGATTTCGGAAAATGGAATTTTCCTGTGATTATTGATAATATGATGAATTTGGACCTGTTATTTTATGTAAGTCACCTTACCAATAATTCCAAATATAAGGAAATTGCTTTGAAACACGCCGAAACGACTTTGAAGAATCATTTCAGAAAGGATCATTCCTCTTATCATGTAGTGAGTTACAATAACGATGGTACTGTTGAAACGAAATGTACGCATCAAGGAAAGAGTGACGATTCTTCATGGGCACGCGGTCAGGCATGGGCGGTATATGGGTATACTTCTTGTTATCGTGAGTCGAAGAATCCGGTTTTCTTGAAACAGGCTGAGGATGTAGCAGCATTGATAATGACACGTGTGAAGACTGATGATAGCGTTCCTTTGTGGGATTATGATGCTCCCGATACACTGGAAACACCTCGAGATGCCTCTGCGGCTTCTATTACGGCTTCAGCATTGATAGAACTTGGTACTTTGGCAAAAGACGGGCAGGTGTATCTGGATTATGCGGAAAAACTGTTGAAATCCCTTTCTTCGGATACTTATTTGGCAAAGGTAGGTACTAATCGGGGATTTATCCTGATGCATTCTACAGGATCACTGCCTAATGGCTCTGAAATTGATACTCCTATCAATTATGCTGATTATTATTATCTGGAGGCATTATTTCGTTATATGAATGTAAAAGGGCTTAATTACAAATCACTTTAATTTAAAATAGTTTATTATGAAAATCGTGAAATATAGATGTTTGTTAACCGTTGCCTCTTTGATGCTTGCCATATGTGTAGGAGCTCAGCAATTGCGGAAAGAAGCTTTTGACCTATTGAACATGGAGTATCCAGGGTTGGAAAAGGTGAAAACTGCCTATGTCCAACAGCAATGGGACGAGGCTGCCCAAGCTTTATTGGATTATTACCGTCATAGAGAAGGAATAGTACATCCTGATATTGATTTGAAAAATATCAAAATATCAAAAGAAGAGCAGAAGTGGGCGGATGACGCCTTGGAACATACATTTTTTGTACATAAAGGGTATCAGCCTTCTTATAATTATGGTAAGGACATCAATTGGCAATATTGGCCGGTACAGGACAACGAACTGCGTTGGCAGCTGCACCGCCATAAATGGTTTACCCCGATGGGAAAAGCTTATCGCCTTTCAGGGGATGAAAAGTATGCCAAAGAGTGGGTATACCAATACTTGGATTGGATAAAGAAGAACCCCTTGACTCCGGTGGAACCGGAAAAATACGAGCTGGTCAGTGCCGGTGAAGTAAAGGGTAATGCAGAGAATGTACGTTTTGCTTGGCGTCCATTGGAAGTCAGCAACCGTTTACAAGACCAGACTTTGCAGTTCTTGCTGTTTGTTAATTCTGCAGCCTTTACTCCTGAATTCCTGACTGAATTTTTGGTGAATTACCATTGTCATGCACTCCATATTCTGAATAACTATTCTGCTCAAGGCAATCACTTGTTATTTGAAGCCCAGCGTATGGTGTATGCTGGTACATTCTTTCCCGAATTTAAAGATGCAGCTTCTTGGCGGGAGAGTGGTATTAGCATCCTGAACCGAGAAATAAAGAGACAGGTTTATCCGGATGGAGGCCAGTATGAGTTGGACCCTCATTATCATTTGGCGGCAATTAATATTTTCTGTAAGGCTTTACGTATGGCAGATGTCAATGGATTCCGGCAGGAGTTTCCTCTTGAATACGTGAATACAGTCAAGAAGATGATTGAATTTTATACTAATATCTGTTTTC
Source organism: uncultured Bacteroides sp. (assembly GCA_958477465.1). Taxonomy (GTDB): domain Bacteria; phylum Bacteroidota; class Bacteroidia; order Bacteroidales; family Bacteroidaceae; genus Bacteroides. The sequence continues at coordinate 120,696 of CAUEFX010000002.1, read as the reverse complement.
CGGATTACAGCAATCCCTGCTTCAGTGATGCCAAACTGGGAGACCGTCCGGCTGAGATTCGTAATTATAAGGATTGGCTTAATTTATTTCCGGATTGCGAATGGATTCATTATTATGCTACGGAAGGGCGTGAAGGTGCTCCCTTGCCCAATCTGTCTCATGGCGCTCTGACTTCCGGTTTCTTTACTTTCAGAAACGGTTGGAAGCAAGATGCTACTGTAATGGTTGTAAAGGCTGGTCCTAAAGGGGAATGGCACTGCCAACCGGATAACGGAACTTTTGAACTTTGGTTCAATGGGCGGAATCTCTTCCCGGATAGCGGTTCTTATGTCTATGCCGGTGATGATGAGGTAATGAAACTGCGTAATTGGTTTCGTCGGACAAGTTCTCACAATACGCTGACATTGGATGAGAAAAACCTGCAAACGACCCAATCCGTCACTAAACTTTGGAAACCCGAAGGAGATGAACAAATTTTGGTGACTGAGAATCCGCATTATGATGGCTTGAAACACAGACGTTCTGTCTTTTTTGTGGATCAATCTTATTTTGTAATTGTAGATGAGGCTGTAGGAAGTGCGAAAGGAACAGTGAATCTGAACTATCATTTGTGTGAAGGTACTGTAAATATAGACAAAAAGAACAATATCCTAACAACAGCCTATGAAGGACCAAGCAACGTGAAATTGCAATGTTTTGGCGAGAAGAAAATTTCAATGAGAGATAAAGAAGGGTGGCGTTCGACTGCTTATCGTGTACGTGTACCCCGTACTGCCGTTTCTTTTGATATAGACAAAAAGAATTCGGATGCCATACGCTATATAACCATCCTTTATCCGTCGAAAAGCACAGCTCCTTTCCCTGCATTCAAAGCCAAGTTCTTAAACAAGGCTTTTGACGAGAACGGGTTGAGAATAGAGGTATTTGTTGATGGAAAGAAACGTCAGTTGGAATATAAACTATAAGAAGAATAAACAATAAGAAGACTTTTTATAATGAATCGCTTAGCATATATATTTCTGCCCTTGACTGGCATCGGTCTATCTGCTTGTAGTTCAGGCAAAGAGGAAGTGAAACGTCCGAATATAATCTTTATGATGACGGACGATCATACTACGCAAGCCATGTCATGTTATGGTGGGCGTCTCCTTCAGACACCCAACATGGATCGGATTGCCAATGAAGGTGTTCGTATGGACAATTGTTATGCAGTCAATGCTTTATCCGGTCCGTCAAGAGCTTGCATCTTGACGGGCAAATTCAGCCATATTAATGGATTCACAGATAATGCCAGTACCTTTGACGGCAATCAACAGACCTTTCCAAAACTGTTACAGGCAGCCGGTTACCAAACTTCAATTATAGGTAAATGGCATCTGATTACCGAGCCTCAGGGATTTGATTATTGGTGTATCCTGACTGGACAACATGAACAAGGTGACTATTATAATCCCGATTTTAATGAGAACGGAAAGCATATTGTAGAGCAGGGGTATACAACTGATATTATCACAGACAAGGCTATTGAATATCTGGAACATAGAGATAAGAGCAAGCCTTTCTGTATGATGTATCACCAAAAGGCTCCACACCGTAATTGGATGCCTGCCCCCCGTCATCTGGGAATGTTCAATAATACTGTATTCCCCGAACCTGCTACACTTTTCGATACTTACGAAGGCAGGGGTTCAGCGGCCAGAGAGCAGGATATGTCCATTGAGCATACATTGACCAATGACTGGGATTTGAAACTGCTGACCCGTGAAGAAATGTTGAAAGATACAACGAATCGTCTCTATCAGGTCTACAAGCGTATGCCGATTGATGTTCAGGATAAGTGGGACTCAGTATACGCCCAACGTATTTCAGAATACCGCAATGGCAACTTAAAGGGGAAAGAACTGATTAGTTGGAAGTATCAGCAATATATGCGCGATTATTTGGCAACTGTTGTAGCCGTGGACGAGAATATTGGAAGACTGCTCAGCTATCTGAAAAAGAGCGGTGAGTTGGACAATACAATCATTATCTATACTTCGGACCAAGGCTTCTTCCTGGGTGAACATGGCTGGTTTGACAAACGCTTTATGTATGAAGAATGCCAGCGAATGCCACTGATCATTCGTTATCCGAAGGCAATCAAGGCGGGCAGTGTGTCGAATGCTATTGCCATGAATGTGGATTTTGCACCTACATTGTTGGATTATGCGGGGGTGGATATACCGACGGATATTCAAGGAAGGTCTCTCAAGCCAATTTGGGATAATGAGGGGAAAACGCCGGCCGACTGGAGGACAGCTGCTTATTACCACTATTATGAGTATCCGGCAGAACATTCGGTCAAAAGGCATTATGGCATTCGTACTGCTGAGTTTAAACTGATTCACTTCTATAATGATGTTGACGAGTGGGAATTGTATGACTTAAAGAACGATCCGAGTGAACTGACCAATGTGTTTGATAAACCGGAATATGCCGACAAGCGGGCGGAACTTATGTCACTACTGAAGGATACTCAAAAGCAGTATAGGGATGATGACCCCGATGAAAAAGTGCATGAACTGTTCAAAGGTGACAGACGATTAATGAAAAATAGATAAGTTAAAATACTATGGATAGAAGAATATTTTTAAAACAGACAGGTTGGTCCCTCATCGGATTAGCTGCTTCCGGTAGTTTATTATCTGCATGTCAACAGGGAACTGCTGCAGGAAAGAAAGTTATGCCCTCTGCCAGTAATTTGAAGTATTTCTGGGGAGACTTGCATAATCATTGTAACATAACCTATGGTCATGGTGACATGCGCTCTGCATTTGAGGCTGCTAAGGTGCAATTGGATTTTGTATCTGTCACTCCTCATGCCATGTGGCCGGATATTCCTGGAGCGGATGATCCACGTTTGAAGTGGGTGATTGACTATCATACCGGTGCTTTCAAGCGTTTGCGTGAGGGAGGTTATGAGAAATATGTAGCCATGACTAATGAATATAACAAGGAAGGAGAATTCCTGACTTTTGTCGGTTATGAGGCGCATAGTATGGAACATGGCGATCACGTAGCTCTGAACTATGATCTGGATGCACCATTGGTGGAATGTACCTCTATTGAGGACTGGAAACAGAAAGCCCGCGGACATAAGGTATTTATTACTCCACATCATATGGGATATCAGACAGGGTACCGCGGATATAACTGGAAATTCTTTACTGAAGGAGACCAGACTCCATTTGTAGAGATGTATTCCCGTCATGGATTGGCAGAAAGCGATCAGGGAGACTATAATTATCTGCATGATATGGGGCCTCGCCAATGGGAAGGTACCATTCAATACGGATTGGAGCAAGGTAAGAAATTCGGCATTATGGGTTCGACTGACCAACATGCCGGTTATCCGGGCAGTTACGGCGATGGTCGTATAGGTGTCCTTGCAGAGTCATTGAACCGTGATAAAATCTGGGATGCCATGAAAAAACGTCACGTCTGTTGTGCTACAGGTGATAAAATCAATATAGATTTTCGGTTAAATGATGCGTCCCCGGGTGATGTAGTACGGGGAAATAGTCGCCGTATCTATCTGAATGTGGAGGGAGGTAGCAGTATTGATTATATTGACATCATCAAAAACAGAAAGTGTATTGCCCGTTTAAGCGGCCCGTTGTTGCCCGATATGCCGGAAGGAGATATGGTACGTTGTAAGGTAAAGATTGATTTTGGGTGGAATCGTGAAGAGCAGTATGTACATTGGCAAGGAAAGCTGTCCATAAATAAGGGGACTATCAATGCTGTGGAACCTTGCTTCCGTGGTGCTGCTTTCACTTCTCCACAACCGGGAGAACCGGAGTTTGAAACAAAAGTAAACCGTATTGTGTCTGTTACGGAAAAGGATACAGAGTTGGATATGTACAGCTCCAAGAACCCCAACACAACTACTCCTGCCATGCAAGCTGTTATTCTGGATGTGACTATGCCTAAAGACGGTATGATTACAGCTGAATTCAATGGCAAGAGATTTGAACACTCACTGGGTGAACTTTTGGAAGGTTCCCGGTCACATTTCATGATAGGATGGCTCAGTGAGGCTATTCTCTTTAACCGCGCAATGCCGGAAAGTTGCTTTACGATTGAGCATTATATGGAAGACGCCCAGCCTGAAAGAGATACGGACTATTACTATGTCAGAGTCCGTCAGCGAGACCAACAATGGGCATGGAGTTCTCCTATATGGGTAGAAAGAACATAACATTTTCTTATTTAATACAGTAAACTATGAAATATGCGATTGGCATTGATTTAGGCGGTACATCTATAAAATATGCTTTGGTAGATGAAGCGGGTAATTCTTTCTTTGAGGGGAAATTACCTTCTTTGGCTTCTGTTTCAGCTGTAAAGGTTATCGAACAGTTGATAAAAGCTGCTATGTTATTAAAAAATGAAGCTGCCAAACAAGACTGGACCGTACTGGGCATCGGGCTTGGCACACCCGGGATTGTAGATGAAACGAACCGTATCGTACTGGGAGGTGCGGAAAACATTATCGGTTGGGAGAATATAGATGTGGCTTCTCTTTTGGAGGAACAGATGAAACTACCGGTAATCGTTGGGAACGACGCTAACCTGATGGGGCTGGGAGAAACGAAATATGGTGCAGGAAGAGGCTGTTCCCATGTGGTGTTTCTTACTGTTGGAACCGGTGTCGGTGGGGCTGTAATCATTGATGGCAAGTTGTTCAACGGTTATGCCAATCGGGGGACGGAATTGGGACATGTGCCATTGATAGCCAACGGAGAACGTTGTGCTTGCGGAGCGGTTGGTTGTTTGGAACATTATGCCTCGACTTCTGCTTTGGTAAGACGTTTCAACACGTTGGCTAAAGAGCGGAATCTGAGTTTTGATGCGGAGATAAACGGAGAACTGATTGTCCGCCTGTATCACGAAAATTTCCCGACGGCTGTTGAATGCATGAACGAACACTTCTATTATCTGGGGAGAGGAATCGCTGGATTTGTCAATATATTCAGTCCTCAACGGGTTGTAATAGGAGGAGGTGTTGGAGAATCCGGTACTTTCTACTTAGAGAAAATAAGGGAGGTGGTTCGGAAACATGTTATAGCCGATTGTGCCTTAAATACAGAGATTGTAGCTGCATCACTGGGGAATAAGGCGGGATTTATCGGAGCGGCATCATTAATTTTATAAACGGACGATATATTATGAAAAGTAACAGGAGATGGGGTATGCTGGCATTAATCATGATGTTCTGGTTTACCATTTCATTCATTACAAATATTCTCGGGCCGCTAATCCCTGATATTATCCATAACTTTGAGTTGAAGGAACTGGCAATGGCGGGGTTTATTCCGACCTCTTTTTTCTTAGCTTATGCCATCATGTCGATACCTGCAGGCATATTAATAGATAAATATGGAGAGAAGTCGGTACTATTCACCGGCTTCTTGATGCCATTCATAGGTACCATTCTGTTTGCATGTTTTCCTTTTTACCAGATGTTACTTCTGTCTTCCTTTATCATAGGTTTGGGAATGGCCATGTTGCAAACTGTAATCAATCCCCTGCAACGTGTTGTCGGTGGAGAGGAGAATTATGCATTTATAGCAGAATTGGGACAGTTTGTATTTGGAGTAGCCTCTTTTATCAGTCCTTTGGTTTACACTTGGTTGATACACGCACAAGAACCGGGAGTTTATCAGCCGGGACAGAACTTTTTGCTAGATATCCTGACAAAAGTCACTCCGGCCACTCTTCCTTGGGTTTCCCTGTATTGGATATTTACAGTACTGCTGCTGGTTATGCTGCTTGTTGTGTCATTCGTTCATTTTCCACACATTGAACTGAAAGATGATGAACGTAGCGGTTCCTCTTCTTCCTATAAGAATCTATTCCGTCAAAAATACGTATGGCTTTTCTTTTTGGGGATATTCTGTTATGTCAGTACGGAACAGGGCGTTTCTATTTTCATGAGTACTTTCCTGGAACAGTATCACGGTATTGACCCAAAGACTGTCGGTGCACAGAGTATCAGTTATTTTTGGGGCTTGATGACAGTCGGCTGTCTGTTTGGTATGTTCTTGCTGAAGTTGGTAGACAGCAAACGCCTGTTGCAAATATCGGGATTGCTTTCCATGAGTTTGCTGTTGATTGCACTGTTCAGTTCGGCAAAAGTTGCGGTATGGGCATTCCCGGCAATCGGTTTCTGTATTTCCATGATGTACTCCATCGTATTCTCGTTGGCTCTGAATACGGTAACCCAGAATCATGGTTCTTTTGCCGGTATTCTTTGTTCCGGAATTGCGGGAGGAGCAGGTGGTCCGCTACTTGTCAGCTTGCTATCTGATGCCACTTCATTACGTACAGGAATGCTCCTTATCCTGATTTTCATGGGATACATTACATTTATTGGCTTTTGGGCACATCCACTAATCAACAATAAGACAGTCAGCCTGAAAGAACTGGTTAGTTTCAAAAAACAGAAATAAAATACTGAAATGAGAAAGATATTATTAGGTTTATCCACCTTTTGCCTGTTGATGGCATGCCGCAGTTCCGAGCAATCTGCTGTTATAAAGGTTCACGAGGAGACATTGATGCACGAAGTTCGTGCAACTCCCTCTCCGGCGAATGGAGCTTACGTTAAGATGAATCCACCGCGCTTTATGTGGCCGGACAAGTTCCCGCATTTAGGACCGGTATTGGATGGAGTTCCGGGACGAGTGGATGAAAAACCGAAGGTGGTTTATCGGATCCGTATTTCTCAGGACAAGAACTTCCAAAAGGATGTGTTGACCGGAGAACGCGCCTGGGCCTTTTTTAATCCTTTCCAGTGTTTAGCTCAAGGAAAATGGTACTGGCAACATGCTTATGTCACTCCCGAAGGCAAAGAGGAATGGTCACCGGTTTATCAATTCCATATAGGTAAAGACACACCGGAATTTAATCCACCCTCACTGGAAAAAGTTTTGGCAAGATACCCTTCCTGTCATCCACGCATATTATTGAATGCAGATGAGTGGGAGGAAATTATAATGAGGAATAAAGACAATCCGGAGGCTCAGGCCTATATAAACAAGGCTTCCCAGTGTATTTCCTGTCCATTGAAGCATCTTCAGGAAGAGATAGATACAACCAATGTTGTTACATTAACCAATGTCGTACAGCGTGAATCAGCCCTTATCCGCGAGAGCCGTAAGATTGTGGACAGGGAAGAAGCCAATGTGGAAGCATTGGTACGCGCTTATCTGCTGACGAAAGACGAGAGGTATTATCGGGAAGGTTTCCACCGGTTGAGTGAAATCCTTTCTTGGCAAACAAGCGAATACTTCGCAGGTGACTTCAATCTATCCACCTTGCTGTCTATGAGTACATCTGTATACGACGGGTGCTACAACCTGCTGTCTCCGGCAGAAAAACAGTTACTATTAGACAATATCCGGTATCTCGGAAATAAATTCTATAATGAATATGTCAATCATCTGGAGAACCGTATTGCAGACAATCATGTATGGCAAATGACATTCCGTATTCTGACAATGGCGGCCTTTGCTACAGTCGGTGAAATTCCGGAAGCATCCGTATGGACGGATTATTGTTATAATGAATGGATATCCCGTCTTCCGGGGCTTAATAAGGATGGTGCCTGGCATAATGGAGACTCTTATTTTCATGTAAATATACGCACATTGATAGAGGTCCCGGTCTTTTTTTCACGTATATCCGGTTTCAACTTCTTTGCCGATCCATGGTATAACAACAATGCTTTGTATGTCATTTACCAGCAACCTCCCTTTTCCAAATCCGGTGGACATGGTAACTCGCATGAGGGACAGCGTTCTCCCAATGGAGGTCGCGTAGGATATGCCGATGCGCTGGCGCGCGAATGTAATAATCCGTGGGCGGCGGCTTATGTACACGAAATTATGCAGGAAGACCCTGACATTCTGTCGAAAGCTTTTGAAGCTAAACCTGCGGATTTGACTTGGTATCGTTGTACAACAAAGAAGGAAAGACCTGCTTATAGCGTTCATCTGTCGGAACTACCTTCATCCAAGGTTTTCAGCCAAACTGGTACTGCACTGATGAATACCGACATAGGACATCATGCCAACAATGCCATGCTCTCTTTTCGTAGCAGCCCTTATGCCTCCACTTCCCACGCTTTAGCTAATCAAAATGCCTTCAATACCTTCTTTGGTGGAAAGGCAATTTTCTATAGCAGTGGACATCGCACTGGATTTACAGATGACCATTGTATGTATGCTTATCGGAATACCCGCGCCCATAACTCCATATTAGTGAATGGCATGGGACAAAAAATTGGAACAGAAGGCTATGGATGGATTCCTCGTTATTATGAAGGAGAAGAGATCTCTTATGTTGTAGGTGATGCTTCCAATGCTTATGGGAAAGTGGTTTCTCCATTGTGGCTGGAACGCGGGTGTTTGTCCGGTACTCAGTATACGCCGGAAAAAGGTTGGGATGAGAATAAACTGGATTTCTTCCGAAGACATATTGTTCAGCTGGGACATTCGGGCTTGTTTGTTGTTTATGATGAACTGATAGGGAAAGAATCGGTGGAATGGGATTATTTGTTGCATACGGTAGAACTGCCTATGGAAGTCACTGAAGAAAAAGGCGGTTTGCGCATTTTAGGAAAAAACAAGGCAGACGGAGTCTCTATCGCTCATCTGTACTCTTCACAGAAAATGGCTTATGCGCAAACGGATACTTTTTTCATCGCTGCTGTCGATTGGAAAAAACGACTTGGTAAGACTCTCCCCAATCATTATCATTTCACTGCAACAACAGCTCCTTGCGGTAAAGTATGTTTTCTCAATGTGATTGATGTGCATGGAAACAACCGTGCCGATGCTGTGGTTAATCATGAGGGGAACCGTATAACAGTAGAAGGATGGACAATCGAATGTAATCTGGAAGGTAAAGGTAACGCGTTCTTGTATATCGAAAATGAACAGAGCGGCGTTTCGTTAGATTTCAATTACGACTCGAACAAAGGTGCTACAACCATTATAGATAGGGTCGGTGGAAAGAAAACAGAGAAAAGGCTGGTTGATGCTTTACCGGAACTTGAAATATAATTTGCTTTAAAGTAAAATCAAACTGTTAAAACTAATAATGATATGGTAAAAGAAATTTCAATGAAGCAGCTGGCGTTTTTTTCGTTACTATGCCCTTCTATGGCCTTTGCCACCGAACGTCCTAATATCATCTATATCTTTACTGACCAGCAAACGGCCAGCGCTATGAGTTGCACCGGAAATCCGGATCTGCATACTCCCAACCTAGACCGTTTGGCAACGGCCGGCATACTGTTCAACAACGCTTATTGCACAGCTCCCCTCAGTGGCCCTTCACGTGGAGCCATGTTCACAGGATATTATCCGGATGCCGTAGGGCTGTCTGTCAATGGTTCGCCGATGCCCGACTCTCTTAAGACACAAACACTGGGCACTTTAATAAAAAATGCTGGCTATGATTGTGCCTATGGAGGTAAATGGCATCTTCCCTTACTCGATGTCCCCGACAAAGAATATGGTTTCGATAACATATATAAGCATAGCGATGATGGACTGGCAGAAGCTTGTGCCGAATATCTTTCGCGTAAACATAAAAAGCCGTTTTTCTTGGTGGCTTCCTATGACAATCCGCATAATATCTGCGAATATGCACGTAGCCAGAACTTCCCTTATGGAAATATTGATGTACCTGATATACGAGATTGCCCAGGATTGCCGGCTAATTTTGCCAAAAGCCCGTACGATGCCGATGTCATTGAAAGTGAAAGAGCCAATAACTACAATGTATACCCAACCGCAGGTTTTACCCCCGAAGACTGGCGTATGTACCGTTATACCTATTATCGCCTGGTAGAGAAAGTAGATAGGGAAATAGGAAAGATTATTGATGCTATCGATCAGAATAATCTTTGGGAAAATACAGTGGTAATCTTTTCCAGCGACCATGGTGACGGTATAGGTGCACATCATTGGAATCAGAAGTCTGCCTTATATGAGGAAGTTATCAACATCCCTCTTATCGTGACGTTACCAGGCAAGAAGAATGCAGGCAAGGTATTACCCCAGCTTATCAGTAATGGTGTAGATTTCTTTGCCTCTGTGTGTGACTGGGCAGGTGCCAAAATGCCGAAGGGAGTAGCTGGGAAATCTTTCCGGAAAATTGCAGAAGAAGGAAATCCGCAAGCCTTGCATCAAGAATACATCATTACCGAGACACGGTTTGATGGTAGTAAGACAAGAGGGTGGGTAGTGCGCAGTGCACGCTATAAATATGTACTCTACGATAAAGGAAGATACCGTGAACAACTGTTTGATATGCAACATGACAGGGGTGAAATGAGGAATTTGGTAATGGAAAATACATATAATCAGGAACTGCAAAAACTGCGTGATGTACTTGAAAAATGGATGGATACTTATAACATACGTCCAAGTCGTCCAAAGCTGCATGATGTTCCAGGGAAAAAACTCAAAAGTATCCGTCAGTAATCGAAAGGGTATTTCTATCGGTACCTCACTTGCATAAAACAGGAGCAAGCATGAAATCTCTTTCTCTTGCTCCTAAATTAACACAACTAAAAATCTGCACTAAAAATTACTCGTATGGAAGTAGAAACCGATAAGTCAACGGTTTAGGTTATACGACTATCTGAAATCTTTCAATTCTTCCTGCAACTTCTGACGTGTAAAGAAGATACGGCTCTTTACGGTTCCTAACGGGAGGTTGAGCTTCTCGGCAATTTCGCGATATTTGAATCCGGAAACGTGCATAGAGAATGGTATTTTGTACTCTTTGGGTAGTGAGTTTACGATGCGATGCATCTCTTTCAGGTCATAAGAACTCTCCGTATTATCAAATCCCGATTCCTGTGGGAGGTTCAGGTGATAGAGGTTCTCCGTTTGGTCTACAAATGTCTGATCACGTACTACTTTTCTGTAGTTGTTGATAAAGATATTGCGCATGATGGTATACATCCATCCTTTAAAGTTGGTGTCCGGCATATATTTGTCCTCATTATCCAATGCTTTCAGTGAGGTCTCCTGCAACAAATCATTGGCTTCCTCGCGGTCTGTTGTTAATTTGTACGCGAATCTCAGAAGTTCATCCTGAACTCCTATTAAGTCTTTTCTGAAGCTTAAATTTTTCATAACGTTGCTTTTAATATTGTGAATATATCGTTGTTTTTCGACGATGCAAGTTTATGGTATTTCGCGGACTGTGATGGGTGAATTTCTGCCTTTCTTTAGCCTGAAAACTGTCAATTGATAGTTTTCAGGCCATATTTGATAGTTTTCGGGTGGTTTGTAATAGTGAGGATTAAAATGAATAGATGCACAATGAAATAATGATTCAAGAAAGCACACGTACCAACCGGAATTATCGTATGGGTACGTGTGCTTTCTTGAATCAATCAGTCTATGACACAGACGGCGGATATCATTCCGAATGTCTGGTTGTCATTCAAACTCCACACAACTTTTCCTTTGCGGTTTATTTCGAAAAGCTGCGGACTGTTTGCTTTATTGGCATCATGACTATGTCCTTGCCAATTGCAGATGTAAAGGTGCCCGTCGGAGCTTTTGCATAAACCGGCTGTGAAAAAGAGGCGGACTCCTTTAATATCGTTCTCGCCATACCGACGGATGACTTGGCGGCTATCCGGATTGACTTCTACCAATGCATGTCCGTCACCGCAGGCTATCCAGTAGTTCCCGTTAGCTGATTCCAAGGTGGTGAAAGGAGTGCCTTCCGTTTTGAAAGTACTGATTAGTTTTCCGTCCGGAGATACTTCCCGCACTTCGGAAGTGGATATAAGCGGGATGAGATAGTTGCCGCGTGGATTTTTATTCAATTGGCGGAACTGGGAGTGAGGACGGTCGATGCCTGTCTCATATTCTGTACGCGATAAAATTTTACCTTTCGGACTGACTTCCATGATAACAGCCGGATGACCTGCCCATGCCAGCAGATAATTACCGTCGGATAGCACACGGGCTGTTTGCATTTCACATCCGTCTGGTGCGGTGATATTCCAGAGTTCTTTATGATTGCGGTCGATCACTTTGGCGCCTTTACGGTAAGAGAACAAGATGTTGCCGTCCGGTGTGGCGGCTACCGAATTGCACTCCCATCCTTCTTGCAGGGGGTGTTCCCACTCTATTTGTTTCGAATTCTTGTCTATGATGACAATCTTATTCCAGCCGGAACCGCCCAATAGCAGCTTTTCTGCTTTATTCTGTCCGAAAGTATTGGGAATAAGGATAAGGAGGAAATATAAAAATAGGGATATTTTCTTCATCATGTGTGGTAATAGAAAATGAGGGCGTGCCAAAATACTATTTGGACACACCCTCATTCGGAGTTCTTGGTTATTTGGATAAATCCTGGAACATTTCAAAGCCTTGGTCCGGGGTAAGGCCGTCGTGTACTACGGCGTGCACAGCCTGAATCATGGCGGCAGGAGATTCACTTTGGAATACGTTACGTCCCATGTCTACACCGGCAGCACCGTCGTTGACTGCACGGTAGCAAAGTTCGAGCGCGTCTTTTTCCGGAAGCTTCTTACCACCTGCAATAACGACCGGAACCGGACAAGCGGCTGCAACTTTTTCGAAACCATCGCAATAGTAGGTTTTTACGATATTGGCACCGTTCTCGGCACAGATACGTGAAGCCAGTCCGAAATAGCGGGCGTCACGTGCCATCTGCTTACCTACTGCCGTAACTCCCATTACGGGAATATTGTAACGGCTTGCCTGGTCGACAGCTTTGTACAGGTTGGCTACTGTTTTGGCTTCGTGGGCTTCATCACCGATAGCCAGCATGACAGCCATCGCCGATACATTCATGCGGATGGCATCTTCGATGTCGATTAATGTATTGTCGTTCAGATCAGTCAGAATGGACGTTCCGGCATCAGAACGCAGACAGATGGGAGTCTTTGTGTTGGCCGGGATAACTGACTGCAAGATACCGCGGGTGCACATCAAGCAGTCTGCATATTCTATCAACGGAACGATGGTCAGGTCGATACGTTCCAAACCGGAGGTAGGACCCATGATGAATCCGTGGTCGCAAGCCAGCATAACGGATTTGCCTGTTTTGGGGTTGAAGATACGTGACAAACGGTCTTTCATACCCCATGACGCATTTTCTGCACCTTTTACGTGAAAATGTTGTTGTTGGGAGGCGATATTCAAACCGAAGTTTGAGCCTTCTCTTAAATCATCTAAATCTGCCATTTTATTTTGTTATTACTACTACTTACTACTTAACTGCTAACTAAATTATTGTTCTTTAACCGCTTCTGCGAAAGATGCGAACATACAGCTCCAAGAAGCGGCACCGCTATCCATGTAGCCGATAGAACGCTCTCCATAGTTGCGGGCACGTCCGAAATTTGCTTTCAGATCGATGGTAGACCGGGCACCGGCCAATGCTGCCTCGGCTCCTGCATTCAAAATGTCCTTGATGTCTTCGGAGGGGCAATTCTGAATCGCTTCGACAGCGGGTATCAGGGCATCCATCATTGTTTTGTCGCCTTTCTGGGCCTTGGTTTGCTTCTGCACATTGGCAAGACCTCCGGCAAACATTGCTTTTACGGCATTGGCCTCCAGCTCGGTACCGCTTGCATGGTCGCTCATGCCCAAAAAGAAAGCACCTAACAGCGTGCTGGTCGAGCCGCTTACTTGCATCATGACATCGAAACCCATATCGTTCAGCATTGTTTTGAACTCTTTTCCTTTTTCGGCCGTCGCAACGATTGCGCTCATGGCTGTTACAATGGCTTGTCCATGATCACCGTCACCGATAACGGCATCGAGTTTGGAAAATTCGTCCTCGCGTGCTTTGATATTGGATAAAGCAGTGGCAAGCATTGTTTTAAAATTATCAATGGTAAGTTGTGTCATTTTCTTGTCGTTTTATTTCCCGATGGTAGTCCAGTAAGGTGCATCGGAACGTTTGTTTTTCAAATAATCGATATGGTCTTCGTCGAGGATAGCCATGATCATCTGGAAACCGGCCTGTTCCTGTACGGTCAGTATCTCCTGTATGCGGCTGACTACAACTTGCAGTCCGCGAGCTTCCAACTCTTTATAGGCTTTGCGGAAGATTATATTCAACTCCATGTGAGTCGTAGCGCCTACGCCATTGATGATGAGCATCATCTTGTCTCCGGCTTTGGGCTTGAGCTGTTGGCAGAGCAGATCGACCATTTCGGCAGCTGTATCATCGGCGGATACAAGCGGTTTTTGTCCACCGCCGCCTTCACCATGCTGACCCATACCGATTTCCATAATACCTTCGGGCAGGTCGGTAATGGTCGCACCATTTTGCGGATGTGTGCAGGAGCGCATTGCTACAGCAAGGGTAGCTACCTGATTGTTGTAGCGTTCGCCGATTTCAATCAGCTCATCCAGGGATTTGCCTTCTTCAGCGGCGGCACCTATAATCTTATACAATGGAACGCAACCGGCCAGACCGCGGCGATCATCGGGATTTGCATCGATTCCGGCACTGATATCGTCATGGGTGATGATCTTTTTCACTTTGATGCCTGCCCGTTCTGCTAACTGACATGCCATGTTGGCGCTCATGATGTCACCGGAATGATTCAGCACGACCAACAGAATACCGGCTTCACGTTTCATCAACTGTAAGGCCTGAAACAGACGTTGTGCACCGGGAGCTGCGAAGATATCTCCGACTACCGAGCAGTCCAACATACCCTCGCCTACGAAACCGCTTAATGCCGGTTCGTGACCGGAACCGCCTAATGTGACGATTGCCACTTTGCTTTCGTCTTTCGGGTGGGTGCGTACTACGATGTTTTCACCTGCAAGTTTTACCTGATCGGGATATGCCAATGTATAGCCCTCTAACAATTCGGAAGTTATTTGTTCCGGGTCATTGATGAATTTTGTTTTGATGTCTGACATGGTATTGTCCTCCTTCTTTTTGATTGGTTCTTATTTGATTTCCATTATTTCGATTGCAATGCCTTCTTCTTCAATAAAAGCGATTGTGAGGTGCTCGTCGCAAACAGCCGGGCCAAAGATTACCTTTTTCCCTTTCAACTCTTCTTCAAGAGAAGGGACTGTATACGCAATGTGTCCTTGCTTCTGTACGAGTTCGGGCAGACAACTGCCTTCTTCGAATTTTAGAAACTCGATTCTGTTCGGGCTTTTGCTATAGTCTGTCAGCCATACGCTGAGGCCTTCGTTAAAGAAAGCGTTTTCTTTTTGTTCGGTTGTGACGATACCGACATGGTTGAATGTTCTCATAATTGATTTGTTTTAAATGGTTATTTAATAGTTAATTGTTTGACTATTCAATTGCTTGACTACTCACCTGCTCATTATGCTGTCTCCTCTTTTCTGGGATCTTTTTCCAGCTTCTATAAGAGAATATAGCCAGGAGGAGAATGATCCCTAAGGCTAAGTACAGATATATAAGTATATTGCTCACATGCTCATTCTGACCGTAAGAGTGCATACCGCTCAAGAAATAGTTGACTCCGAAAAACGTCATCAGAACGGAAGAAAAGGCGATGACCGATGTGGCATTGAATAGCCAAAGGGAGTTACAACGTTTGATCAGATGGAGATGGGTGACAATGGCGTAGACAACCATGGTAATGAGTGCCCAAGTCTCTTTAGGATCCCATCCCCAGTAACGCCCCCAGGATTCATTGGCCCAGACCGCTCCTAAAAAGGTACCGGTTGTCATCAGGGCAAGTCCGGCCAGCAATGACATCTCATTGATGATACTGAGCTCCTTGATACGGTTGACCAACGGATTGTTATTTTTTTGTCCGGCGAAAATGATCATTATCATATTTGTCAAGCCCATTAGGCAGCTGATGCCGAAGAAACCGTAGGCAGCAACGATGATGGCCACATGAAACATCAGCCACGGTGATTTGAGGACAGGAACCAGCGTACTGATTTCCGGGTCCATCCAGTTCAGACCGGATACAAAAAGAATGATGCCGCCGAACAGGGTGGCCAGTGCAAGAGTAAGGGGATTGCGGCGTACGAACAATAAACCGGCAAGAACGGTAGCCCAAGCTACATATACCATGGTCTCATAAGAGTTGCTCCAAGGCGCATATCCGCCTATGTACCAACGCATACCCATGCCATACATGTGGTAATGAAAAACAACCAGTACCAGGATACCTAATATCCAGATCAGTGTCTTGTTCCAACGGTTTTCCCGAAAACGGAACTGGGCAATGAATGTGAAGATTAGCAACAGGCCTCCCAGAATCAGATAGCCGATTTTGCATGTCCGGAACACATCCATCCGGTTGTATTTTAATTCTGACTGTATCTTCTTAGGATGAATACTGAGGGCTTTGTCCCTGGCTTGCTGGTAGGTATTGATCATGCCTGCCACTTCATTGGCTTTTGTCCAGTTATTGCTTCCCAACGATTCCTGTACTTCTTCCAGATACCAGTCCATAATACGGGATACGAACATGGAATCTTTTCCGGCAAAAGCAGACAGGTCGTCTCCCGGAGCATACCACTTATGGTTGGGGTCATTCTCCAATGGAAAGAGGTTCAGCATCTGGCGGTTGATGAGCTGGTAGAAGATGTTGATCTGCTCATCCAATTTCATCAGGTCTTTATCGAAACGGGTACGTTGTCCCGGCATTTTATTGTAAGCCTCTTCCAGTTTTTCCTGCAGTTTGTAGTGATTGTTGTCAAAAAGCTGTACGTATGCACATTGTTTGGCGGACAGGTTATAGTAACTTGTCAGCTCCGGGTTGGAGACGCTGATGAAGGGAATTTGCATCCAGATGTCTGGCATTGCCAACAAACTGATCAGGAACTGATCGGAGTTGAGGCCGGCGATCTTCTCCGATTTATGCAGCTTTCGGAGGACTTGAGAGGAAAAGGTATTGATCGGCATCACACGCCCGCTATTCGATTGCATCGCTAGGGAACCGAATATTTCGGCATGAGCCGGCGCCACTTTATATTTTTGTATGATTTCCCAGGCTCTTTCTTTCATCTCTTTGTTTCCGTCTCCTTCATTGGCTTTGCTGTCTGTGGGGAATGTGAGGAACATTACTAAGCAAACGAGGATATTGCCGGCATTGTGAAGCTCTTTCAGCTGGCGGCTCAGGTACATGAAACGGGAATTCTTGCCGATAAAGCAAAGAATCAGTCCGATGAACAGCAGGAAATAACCGGTATAGGTAATGTTGCGTCCTGCCACGTCACGGTTAACGGAGAGGATTGTTCCTTGTTCATCCGGATCATAGGATGCTTGGAAGAACCGATAACCTTTCACATCCAACACGTTGTTCATGAAGATTCGTTCCGGACGGGATTCTCCGTCTACATGTACAATGACTTCACTCTCATAGGAGGAGGGACTGGATGAACCGGGGTAACGGGTCAGTGTAAATTTCTTTAGCTCCACAGAAAAAGGGAGGATATGGATATCGGTCCGCTCATCGGAGGTACGGACGGTGATTTGGTTGCTTGTTTCTCCTTCACGAAGATGCAGGATGCCTTCTTCACTGAATAGGAAGGAAGTAAGCGCACCAAGCAGGATGATGATAAAAGCAAAATGAACAGTCAGCATGCCCCATTTCCGGCTTTTCAGATAGGAACGTTTTATGACAATTGCCAAAAAGTTGATGACTAACAGCAATTGAAGCAGGAAGAACAGGGGAGAATAGTAGACGATTGCTTTGGCTGTCGGCGTGCCGTAGTATTTCTCAATGAAAGTAGCGGCGGCCAGGGCGGCAGCATATACAAGTAACAAAACGATTGTTGTTACATACGAAGTGAATAATTTCTGTAGAGTTACTTTCATTGGTCTATTGATTGAAATGTTAATTTAAAGTTTTGATGTACCTACATGCCAGTCGGCATGTAGGTACATGAATCTGATATTACAGCATTCAGTCTTCTATAATTACGCGGAAACCTACATTGAATACCCGCTGATACGGGTAGTAAGCTTTACGGGCATAAGAAGTCGAGAACTTGGAACGTTCTATGTACGAACCACCCCGTACTACTTTATACTCGGAAGGTGTTTTCACCTTTTCGGTATAAGGATAAGGAAGGTAATCCGAACGCGTCCACTCAGCGATGTTTCCGTGCATACTGTACAAACCGAAGGGGTTTGCCTGGTAATTCTTGGAATCGACCTGGTTCATGGCACCATCATTTACATTCTTTTCTTTAGGCAGATAAGAGTAGTATTTGTACCAGTACGAGTTCTCAGACATCGGTTGCGGGTCGATACCGCTGACGGCCATCTTATTGCAGCTTTGATCTGCCAGGTTCTCCATCTTGCCGAAATCCGTGTTGGAATTGCCATACCAGAAATCCGAATCGCTTCCGGCGCGGCAAGCCCATTCCCACTGTGCCTCTGTAGGCAGTGTGATGTTCAGACCGGTCTTCTCGCTCAGTCGTTTACAATACTCCATCGCATCATTGTAGCTGACCCGGATCACCGGTTGTTTCGGCTCATTGGCTGGGTACCCGAAGTGTACGTGGTCTTTCCACAATTGATCTACATACCGGCTGTCATGATCGGGGAAGATGGCATTGTATTGTTCATTGGTAATTTCCACTTCACCCATCCAGAATCCTTTGGCGATTTTCACTTTTGATACCGGACGGTTATCATTGGTACCCTTCCAGCTACCCATCGGGAATTCTCCTGCAGGAATACGGACGAATGTGATTTGGATGCCCGGAGCCAATACTACCTCTTTGCGGGTCTCTTTTTCATTAGCCAGCATCTGTTTGATGGCTTCTGCATCAAAAGGCCAGTTCTTCACCTTTATATTCTTTTCTTTCACAGGTGCAGGAGCTTTCGGCATGACAGGAGTTATCTCTCCCTTGCCTTTCAGATAAGCGGCATAGTCTGCAATCTCCTTCTTCCAGTCTACTCCCATACCGTTGGCGTACTTATTGGTAAGTTCGGTACGGCGTTCGATCTGGTCATATCCTTTATATGGGAAGTTGGTAATTTTGTTGGCATTGAAGTAGCCCTTATCCGGAGCATTATAATCAATCCAGTTGTACAGCGTTCTCCACTCTTTATCGGTCAGTTCTACATTGGCATGTCCTTTTTTGAGGATACGGATCAGCTCGCTGGTATTTGCATGGTATTCATACGGTTGCAGAACAGCCATGTCGGCTTCCGGTCCTTGACGGTGAACATACGGGTGCAGATTTAGATAAGAAGGGCCGTAGCCGCGCTCATCTTTTTCACCGGCACGGAGATCGAATGCCTTTTCGCCATTGTGGCAAGCAATGCAGGCGCGGTCGAGAATCGGTTGTACTTCCAAGTCGAAAGTAAACGAGCGAACACCACCCTCAGGCGCTTTGATGGAGTGAGCGGCACGTTGAGAAGCTATTACACGTTTGGGAACGGGAATCTGGTTCTGGTCTTCATGGCATCCGATACAGGATACTACTTCACCCGGTTGCCCGGTCAGCCAGCTACGCATCCATTGGATAGCAGCACCGTCTTTGTCGATCGGCTGTATGGATATAGGCGTATTGGCCGGTATCTTGAAAATCACCGAACCGTCTTCTTCCACGGGCACTGTTCCCAACTGGCGTTTGATGTCCCATCCGCTTTGGATCCCGTGCCAGTTATGGTCGGATACGGTCTTCAGATAGGCATATTCATAGGCATGCAGGCGAAGCTCTTTCACGGTTCCGCGAGGTACGTCACGCAGACCTTCTCCTTCGTAAATATCCTGAATAAATACAGTTGCTTCCTTCTCATTCAGCTTTACGCGATCCGGAATGGCTGGAGGAGTAACGTTTTTGCGTACGATGATCGGGCTGATAAAGCCTTCACCCTCTTGTTTCATCAGGCAAGTCACATTGTCGAATACATCTACCAGATAAATACCCCACAGATCTTGCGGGTTTAACTTGGCAGCTACCAGATAATATTTGTCATCCAGAGGAGTGGGCTTGATGAATTGCGGCCATACACCGTTCACCAGCTCGTCTTTTATGGTCTCTACAATCGGACGGTTGCGGTAGGGAATTTCTTGCAGCATGCCTGCTGCCCCTTTACGTGCTTTGGTCGGATCGAACAATATCAGACGGCCGGAACGGGCAATGCCGTGATGACCGGAAATGATACCAACGAAAGCCGATGCATGACCGGGGAGCGGTTGGATATCGAATGTACTGTTCGGGAAAGCGGATCCACTTCCGAAGAGGGCTTTTTGTTCTGTGCCGTCCGGATTCATGTGCATCACAAAACGGGAGTAGTAATGCATCAGGTCGGTATATTCCCAACGGGTGTACATGACACGGCCATTATTCATGACAACCGGATTCCAGTTGGCATCCTGGTCGAAAGTAATGCGGCGCATATCCTGCTTTTGGGGGTCATACAGTACCATGTTGCCTACAGGATCGGAGCCGCTGACGCAAGGTACGCCTTGGTAGCCGATATTGGAAATGGCTATCAAACGACCGTCGGGCAAGTAAGTACCGTCATAAAATTCCAAATCCGGTTCTTTGTTTTCAACCAATGTTCTGTAACCGCTTCCATCGAGTTTTACTTCGTGGATATTCCAACGGTTATCCGGCATGGTTGCAGTAAACATCACCCGGTCACCGTTCCAGTGCATCTTGAGGTCGGCGATAGAGGAGGAATTCTGCGGTTTATAGACCCGGCGTGTGTGGATGTCGCCGCGCAGATTGGATAATTCAATGATTTCTGCATCGAAACCACTACGGCGTGCCGATTCTTGATTGCTCCAGTTGTTGGACTGTGTGCCCAAGTCCGGCGCCATGGCGGTACGGGCGCGTGAACCCAGTTTGAAACGGGCTGCTACGATCTTGTCACCGTTCAGCAGCGGGTTGCCGAGCAGGATGGCCCGCTTGTATTCCAATGCTTTACGGGCATCTGCCAACGCCTGTGCGTCATTTTGATAGATGGCATTGAATCCTTTTTTAGAAAGGCTCAACAATTCATTGAATAGAGGTTCGTACTTTGCGGCATCGTACCCCTGTTGATTTTTCATATCGGCAAAAGCCAGTCTGATGGCTTCTATATTGAGCCATTCCAATTCGTTCTGTACCTCGTAGACATTTTGTATCTTTTCAAATAGCTCGAGGTATTTATGTATTTGTGTATCTGTGTTTTTTTCTGTCGCAACTTGTCGAATTTGATTCTTGAAGTAAGCATTGTCTTTCAGCTTGTCGGTCAAGTCTTCCACTGCTTGTTTTTCAACGGAAGCATCGGACGTAATCAGCCAGGTATCCAGTCCTCCCATTTGGCTGCTCAGCATACCGAGTTGATCCGGATATTTTTCGGACAACTGTTTGGCGACAGTTGCAGGCAATACATTCAATGCCTGAAAGTACACACTACCGGTATTTGAGGCATCGTCTATACCTACTTCTGCTTCAAAACGCACATATTCGCTTTTGACCGGATAAATAAGCGTTCCGTTGGCATGACAGAGTATGCCGTGGTCATAAGGTTTACCGGCTATTCGGAGCGGTTTACCGTTGACGTTCATGTTTTTTCTGGGCTTGTCCCAGCCGGCTACACCGTATTCATACGGAATCTGATCCAACCAGACAGAAGAGCCGTCGGCTGTTATAAAACGGGCATTACCCCATACGGCGTGATCGTATCCTGTCCCATCGGGACCGCCGGAGGTAATGAGTATAAGCCGTTCGCAGTTTTTTAAATCGATTACGAAAGATTCGGCTTTCTCTTTCGATTTCATCCATTTGGATATGACGGGCATTCCCGCCTTCTGCAATTGTGAACGCATTTCGGATTTCGCTTTTACGGAAGCGTCGATCCACGTCTCTGCCTTCTTAGGCTTCGGCCCAGCAAAAGCCAGGGCAGAAGCCGATAAGAATGCAAGAGTTATAAACAAGGATTTATTCATGGAGTGAAAATAAGGTGTTATTAGTTTTTTTGTTTTTTAAAGCAAGTCTGGATACTTATAACGCAGCTTTGGTGTTAGTGAAACGTAAGCCGGCATTGTCGTGATAAGTAGCCCATTCGGAAACGATTGCTCCTTCAGGACCGGCCATCAGGAAGTGGAAAGAGGTCAGCTTTTTCAATGGCAATACTTCACCTACGTGTTGTATCACGAAATTCTTACTTTTGATAGGACCGTGGGTGGCAGGTATGGCAGGTGCATTCGGAGTCTCTTCTCCTATTTCCGAGAAGTTGTAAGCCCATCCTTTTTCAACCATCCAGGTTTCATGCTTGGCCGGGTATTTGGTTGCAACGTGTGCATGTTCGGGAATCATCTGTCCGGGGAGCAGATAGATGGCATGTGCAAAATATCTTTGCTCTTCATTATTTACCCAAAAGATACCTCCCATACCTACGTTTTCAAAGTCACCCAATCCGAAATCGGTAACCCACATGTCGGTCTCCATCAATTTTGTGAACGGAACATCATAGAATGCGAACATGTCTTTCATTGCTTCCATGGCAACATCTTGCTGGAATTTGCCGTCTTTGTAGAAGTCGGCATTTGTGTACTTCTTAGAATAAGTCATTTCTTTTTTGTCTTTACAGTTGTTATTACATTCGTTTTTACATTGTTCGGTGCAGGCTTTGTTTTCACTGCAAGTTGTTTCTGAATTGGCCGTTTTGCCGGTACATGCAGCCATAGCGAGTACGGCTACTCCTAAAACTACTGATTTTGTTAGTTCTCTTTTCATTTTTGTTTATTTATTTGGTTAGTAATTTTGTTTTTCTATTGTCCGGAAAGAATGGATTTTATTTAATGGCAATTCCTTCAATTTCGATTAATAACTCATCCCGACATATATCGGCACACATATAGGAGATAGGAATAGCCAGTTGGTAACCGCTCAGCAACTCGCGCGCTTCCTTATAGTCGGACTTGTTTTTCAGGTAGACACGCAGCATTTTTAAGGGTACATCTCCCGTCAGTTGGGCTATATTCTCCATTGTAATGTGCAGTTGCCGTTCGAGGCCGACTCCGGTCAGACTCTCTTCTCCCCGGATTGCGGCTGTACCCGATATGTAAATGAGCTCTCTGTTGTCGAACGTCATCTTTTTGGCACGTTCGAATTTGGGTGTCGTTTTTTGCTCTTGGGCGGTTTTCAGTACTTGCGGCGAGTAGGCATGGGCGGCAACCTGCAATTTGTTGTCGATCGGGATGGCAAAACATGTGGGGCGTGTGAATACGGCGGCATCGATGTCCACCAGAACACCTCCTAAGTTTGTCCCGATTCCGGTAGCTGCCGGATAGCCGTTCGTCCATGTAGCTTGTTTATAGAAATTGCTACGTACGTTATTGAACATTTGATAGTGCTGGTCGGTACCGTCGAAGCCGGTGATTTGCTCGATATAATTCCATTGGCGGATTATGTTTTCGATGGGGAAGTTCTCTTTGTGCAGAACTTCGCTTGCCAAACGGAAAATCTCAACGGCTTGTTGTTGGATATTGAAATCTAGTATGCTGCTGTGAAAACCTCCGGCAAAAAGAAAACGGCCGTCTGTATTCTCCAGTGTGACATAGGGAAAGCCCTTGTTGGAATGATAGGTGATGTGATCATTCTCATCCGCCCGGTAGCTGTGTACCTCCAGCGTGAGGGCGCCGTCCAAAGCCGGCTGTGATACATAGCTCATTACGGGCTGGCAATCTTCATAGCGCCGCCGTACCTTGTCCCACAAAATGCTGCGTCGTGTGACGTATTCCTCATTGTCTGCCGGGGTACCGAAGAATATGAGTCTGAATATGGACTCGTCTTCAGGCAGTTGTGCCAATAAAGTGTCTGCCATCGTTGTAAAATCCGCTACTTCGGTGGTATATATGTTATACCGTATTTTCTCGCAATAGTTCATGTTTTCCGGTGATTTTGGTTTATAATGAGTTTACGTATTCTGTCAGTGCTTTAATCTCCTTTTTGGATACTTTCCTGTCGATTCCATGCTTGTGTATTTCGAACACTTCTTCCATTGTGGCGGCACGGCCGTCGAAAAGATAGGGTGCTGTGCGCCATACTTCACGAAGAGTAGGAGTATCCCATCCTTTTTCAAACTCGATGTCTTCACCGATACGGTGCATCTTCAGATCGGTATAATAGGGTCCGCTATGGCATTCCGTACAGTTCAGTTTTTCGAAAATCTTGCGGCCCTCTTTGGCGAGGTCTGACAGTTCGCCGTTGACCAGATAAGGACTTGGAACAGGCTGCAGAGATTTCAGGTAGGCATCTACACAGACGGCGTCCTCTTCGGAAATATCGAAGAACTGGATGAATTTGAAACCGGCACGAACAGCCCATTCGGCGGTTTCACGAATACCGGATATCATACTGGGAGGAGTCGGGTGGCTGAACAACAGACTCTTGCAGTTTTTGGAATTACCTACTCCGTCGTTCATTAAATCCCAGTTCATACCATCGGTGCGGGCGTCTCCGGGGTGACACCCGTTACAGCTTTGCCAATTTTGGAAACAGTGGGATGCATCGTTGAAGTAACGTTCTCCTTTATTCTCCGCACTCTCTTCCCGATCCGGGTTCAGATTGGCTGTGGTTATTTCGTAAGTTTGCGCATCTACGATATTCAGGATATCGGCAAAATAAGTGGGGATATAGAGTTTCCCGTTTTTTAGGATCATCTTACGGGGACCGTTTCCTTCCAATGGAATACGCTTGCGCAATCCGTACAGGAATCTCAGGTCATAATCCAACAATGATTTATTAGGATAATTCAAGAACTTGTCCAGCATTGCCTTATGGTCGATAACGCTGATTTCATGGGTCCCGGAGTGAGTGATGAAGAGTGTTTCATCGTTACAAGCGATGCTCCAGATGCCTGCTGCTCCCCGCTCTGGTTCGTCGACAACAACCGCTCCGATGAATTCTTGCTTCGCTACATCTATGACACTGAAAGCGCTGGTATTCATCCATCCTTGCTGCAATTGGGAAGTCGGAACAGTAAAACGACCGAGATTATGTGAAACATAAATGTATTTGCCGTCAGGGGTCATGCAAATGCCGCGCAACGCATTACTCCCATTGGCCAATTGTATGTCTTTTACTTTGGTGAAATCACTCATTCTGATGACTGAAACACAGGCGGCCACATAGTCTACATCCGCCCGTTGGGCCGGCAGGAAATTTGTCACGAACAGGTATTCGCCATCTTTGCTGAACTGTGCTGATCTGGGCTCACGCAATACCTTAACGGAACGGAGAACTTTGCGGCTTGCCGGATCAATTTCAGAAACCGTATTTTGGAATTGATTGCATACATATATGTGTTTTTTGTCCGGGCCGAATATCGGATAACAGGCGCCGGATCCTGTTGTAATGGTCGTTTCCTGCTTTCCGGTTTCTACGGAAATGATCTGCAAATGTCCGGTAGCGGCGCTTGTCGTGACGTATGCCTTATTGGCATCCAAAAGAATACCGGTGGGAGGTTCGTCTACCGGAATTGTACGTAGAAGAGTTTTACCATCCGGTGAGAAGATACTGATCCGGTTTCTTCCTTTTTCTGTCATCAGAATTTCTCCATGATCATTCAAGGTGATATCTGTAGGAAAAAGAGGAGGATTTCCTGCAAAGGCAAATGAGAAGAAACTGCCTAAGACTGCAGTTACAATTATCTCTTTTAATAGTTGTTTAGGGGTGCTCATAGTATATATGTTTTTCTTATAGTTGGCTATATCCTAACTCTTTTGAAATACATTGTGCCGCTTCTTTTATATATTCTACGGATTGGCGGATAACCTCTTTTGACAGTCTGTCTTTGGGACCGGAAATCCAGATGGCGCCACACGGGTAACTGGTGTAATTGAAGATCGGTGTGCCCACGCAGACTACCCCGCTCAATTCCTCTTCATTGTCCATGGCATAACCTTGTCTACGCACTTTCTCCAATTCTTCCATGTAAGCCTCCGGGGTCGTAATAGTACGTGCGTTGTAGCGTGTAAATTCCATCTGTGCCAGATAATAATCGCGGACAGTATTGGGGAGGTAAGCCATGATGGCTTTTCCGGGTGCCGAACAATGCAGTTCGAAAGGCTTTCCCGGTGAAAGTACGAAACGGAATGTATGATGTCCTTGTGCCTGTTCGATGAATATGCCTTTTTGATCTCCCAATACACCGAAACAGGCTGTCTCTTTCACCTGATCACGTAGATTGCGCAGATGCGGCAGGACAATTTCCAATAGGTTGTGTTCATTTAAAGATCTGAATCCAAGCGTCAGCAATTTGCGGGATAATTTGTAATGCTTGGTCTCTTCATTATATATAAGGTATCCCAATCGGACTAAAGTGTTCAGAATCCGGTAAGCAGTGGTTTGTGAAATATCAAGCTCCGATTTGATTTCATGCAGTGTTTTCCCTGTCGCGTGAAGTGATAGGTATTCAAGAACTGCAATCCCTTTTTCAAGGTTCGGCACTTTGTAGTTTTCTTCTGCTTTTTCCATGTTTTCTTCTGCTTTTTTCATATTTGGAATAATCTTCCATATTTCTTGCTCAAATATAAGGAAACATTTGGAAAAGTATGACAATGCCATCGTAAAAAATGGTTAAATGTGCTGTAGAGAATACTGTTTTCGGAAATCTTTATTCTTGCAGGCTGTGGCAGAGAGATTTTTATCTTTTTTCAACCGGAAAACTTGCCTGTTGATGGCTTTGGGGTCATTTTTAATCACTTTCGGACATTATTTTTTCACATTGCGAACTCAAATCCAGCTTTTTCTTCCAATTTATTGCAATTAATAGAAAAGAACAATTAATTTTGCGCAATCATTTTATCTATAGCGAATGACTGACGACTCTTTGTTTTTAATAGATATCGATAAGATACTTCGGGCAAAAGCTCCGAAGCAATATAAATATATCCCTAAATTTCTGATCTCCTATTTGAAGAAAATCGTGCATCAAGAGGAAATTAATGTTTTTCTTCAGGAGTCGAAAGACAAGTTCGGTGTTGATTTTCTGGAAGCCTCGCTCGATTTCCTGGATGCCAAGGTAGAAGTAAGAGGAGAAGAAAACTTACCCAAAGAGGGATTATATACGTTTGTATCGAATCATCCGTTGGGCGGACAAGACGGAGTGGCTTTGGGTTACGTGCTGGGTAAATACTATAATGGAAAGGTGAAATATCTGGTTAACGATTTATTGATGAACCTCAGAGGATTGGCTCCGCTTTGTATTCCCATCAATAAGACCGGAAGGCAGGCGAAAGACTTTCCGAAAATGGTGGAGGCCGGATTTGAATCGGACAACCAATTGATTATGTTTCCTGCAGGACTTTGCTCGCGACGTCGCAACGGAGTGATTCGTGACCTGGAGTGGAAAAAGACGTTTATAGTAAAGAGTGTGCAGACTCAACGCGATGTGGTTCCTGTACATTTCGGAGGAAGGAACTCCGATTTCTTTTATAATCTGGCTAATGTCTGCAAGGCTTTGGGAATTAAATTTAATATTGCCATGCTTTATCTGGCGGATGAGATGTTTAAAAACCGGCATAAGACATTTACTGTCACTTTTGGAAAACCGATTCCCTGGCAGACATTTGATAAATCGAAGACACCGGCACAATGGGCGGAATACGTGAAAGACATCGTATATAAACTGTAAGAAGAGAAATAGAACAATTACACTAACGAGGAATATGGAAGAGATTATTAAACCGATAAGCAAAGAACTGCTAAAAGCGGAATTGACAGAGGATAAACGGTTGCGCATGACTAATAAGAGTAATAATCAGATTTATATTATTACTGCTCAGAATGCTCCGAATGTAATGAAAGAAATCGGCCGTTTGCGTGAAATTGCTTTTCGGGCTGCCGGAGGCGGTACGGGCCTTTCCATGGATGTTGATGAATACGATACAATGGAGAATCCTTACAAGCAACTCATTGTATGGAATCCCGAAGCGGAAGAAATATTGGGGGGGTATCGTTATCTGTTAGGTACGGATGTACGGTTTGATGAAAAGGGAGCGCCGATATTGGCAACATCTCACATGTTTAATTTCTCGGAAAAGTTCCTTAAAGAATATCTGCCTACCACCATCGAATTGGGACGTTCGTTTGTTACGCTGGAATATCAGTCTACCCGCGCCGGAAGCAAAGGACTGTTCGCGTTGGATAATTTGTGGGATGGCTTGGGGGCGTTGACTGTAGTAATGCCCAATGTAAAGTATTTCTTCGGGAAAGTGACGATGTATCCGAGTTATCACCGTCAGGGACGTGATATGATTCTTTATTTCCTGAAGAAACATTTCGGTGATAAGGACAAACTGATCACTCCGATGCAGCCGTTGGCTATGGAGACGGAAGAGAAAGAACTTGCAGCGATCTTCTGTAAGGACTCGTTCAAGGATGATTATAAAATATTGAACAGTGAGATCCGCAAGTTGGGTTATAATATCCCGCCGTTAGTCAATGCATATATGAGCCTGAGTCCCACTATGCGTATGTTCGGTACCGCTATTAATTATGAATTCGGTGATGTGGAAGAGACCGGCATCCTGATAGCAGTAGACGAGATTCTGGAAGATAAGCGTATGCGTCACATCCAATCCTTCATCGAGAACCATCCCGATGAATGTAAGTTGACTTCCGGTGCCAATAAAGTATTTACACCGCAGGAAGACTGTTGCCGTTAATTTTGCGGTAGAGGTCTAAAGCAAAGACATCGGTCATTCCCGAAATATAATCAAGTACCGCCTGTATTTTTTCATAGAGTACAGGCGATTTTATATTGTATTGTCCGGATACGCGGTTGATGAGAAGCTGTGAGTATGCCTTTTCCGGGGAAGTGACGGCATTGACCATCAGTTCCAATAGTGTACTGATAACCCGAAAACCGGCAAGCTCGATATCAAGCACATCGCTTGACCGATAGATTTTGGCAAATGAGACCTTCGAACAACATTTATAGGCTTGTGCCGGCCTTTCCGATATTCTTTTTATGAGAGGACTCTCGAATGTACCGGACAGTATTTCGGATTCGTGTTCGAGGAATACCTTTGTACACTCCTTTATCAGTAGTCCGATGACAGAAGAACGCAGATAGGCAATCTGTTCATTGTTATCACTGACAATGTTGAACGTCTTACGGATGTGCTCTTTCCGCTCATCGCTGAAGTAAGCCAACAACAATTCCTTGGTCTCTTCAGTGGTCAGAATCTTTAATTTGTGGGCATCTTCTATGTCCATCATCTGATAGCAGATGTCATCTGCCGCTTCTACCAGATATACCAATGGATGACGGGCATATTTCAGGGGATGGTCGTTGAGCTGTATCAAGCCCAACTCTGTGGCGATGCGCCGAAACCCTTCTTCTTCACTGGTGAAAAATCCGAATTTGGATTTGTTTCCTGCCAGACTCGATGAAAAGGGATATTTCACGATCGAAGCAAGGGTGGAATAGGTCATAGCAAATCCCCCTTTCCGACGTCCTTCAAATTGGTGTGTAAGTAATCTGAATGCATTGGCATTTCCCTCAAAATGTGTCAGATCATCCCATTCCACCGGAGAAATCTGCTCTTTCAGGAATTGCCCTTTTCCTTCGGAGAAGAAAGTGGAGATGGCTTTTTCACCGGAATGTCCGAAGGGAGGATTGCCCAGATCGTGCGCAAGGCAGGCAGCAGATACGATAGAGCCTATTTCCGGCAGAAACGAATCGTGCAGTTCCGGCTGGCGGTTAAGTATCGCTTTGGAAACATCATTCCCTAATGAACGGCCTACACACGAAACCTCCAGACTGTGTGTCAGCCGGTTGTGCACAAAGATACTGCCAGGCAGAGGGAATACCTGTGTTTTGTTTTGCAGACGGCGGAAAGGGGCCGAAAAAACAAGCCGGTCATAATCCCTTTGAAATTCCGAACGGTTTTCTTGTCTGTTTTCATGGAATTCTTCCATTCCGAAACGTTTTGCTGAGATCAGTTTCCTCCAGTCCATCTTTTTATTTGCTATTTGACGATTTACAATTTACTATTTGGCGGTTCTTGTTCCGTTTTCGCACATTATTTAACTGCAAATGTACGGAAATTCGATACAAATTATGTATTTTCGCCCGTTAATATAGTAAACATGCTGAATATGAACGTAAAAGTTATCAATAAATCGAAGCACCCGCTTCCGGCTTATGCCACCGAACTCTCTGCTGGAATGGATATTAGAGCAAACCTTTCAGAGCCGGTTACACTGGTACCTATGCAACGTTGCCTTGTGCCGACCGGCTTGTACATTGCACTTCCTGAAGGCTTTGAGGCGCAGATACGTCCTCGTAGCGGTCTGGCTTTAAAGAAAGGCATAACTGTCTTGAATTCTCCGGGCACCATCGATGCCGACTACCGGGGGGAAATTTGTATCATTCTGGTAAATCTTTCGACTGAGACGTTTGTCATTGAAGATGGAGAACGGATTGCACAGATGGTGATTGCCCGTCATGAACAAGCGGTGTGGCAGGAAGTAGATGTTCTGAACGAGACAGAACGCGGTGCCGGCGGTTTCGGCCATACGGGCAGAGGGTAATGCGTTAGTAGCTTGTCTTTTTAACAGTTTGACTACTCCTTGATTATTAATAACAAATTACTAAAAAAGAATGAAAATAAGATTACTGCTTCTTTTGACGTTGGTAGGGATGTTGATCTCTTGTAGCTCTTCACGCCGGGTGGGAAAAACGGATGGTACAGGAGCCGGGCAACGGACAGCACTTTCGCCCGAACAACAACGTAAATACGATTATTTCTTCCTGGAAGCAACCCGATTGAAAGTAAAAAAGGAGTATGATGCCGCATTCGATCTACTGAAACATTGTCTGACTATCGATCCGCATGCCGCTTCGGCGCTTTATGAGATTTCCCAATATTACATGTTTCTTAAGCAAGTTCCTCAAGGGCAGGCTGCTTTGGAGGCGGCGGTAGAGAATGCTCCGGATAATTATTGGTATCATCAGGCACTTGCCAGCCTTTACCAGCAACAGAATGAGAAAGAGAAAGCAATAGATATACTTGAAACAATGGCAGTCCGTTTCCCGGCAAAGAGAGATGCCTTGTTTGCTTTGGTTGATTTATACAACCAGAAACAAGATTATGGAAAAGTGATTGAAACATTGGACCGTCTGGAAGAGAAACTCGGTAAAAACGAGCAGCTTTCGATGGAGAAGTTCCGTATTTATTTGCAGATGAAGGACGACAAGAGTGCTTTCCGCGAAATAGAAGGACTGGTGGCTGAATATCCCATGGACATGCGCTATCAGGTGATCTTGGGCGATGTATACATGCAAAACGGGAAACAGCAAGAAGCTTATGATCTTTATCAGAAAGTTCTTGCTTCGGAGCCGGACAATGTTATGGCCCGTTTCTCACTTGCATCTTATTACGAACAGACCGGACAAAAGGATTTGTACAGGCAGCAAATCGACTCGTTGTTGCTGAACAAGAAAGTACCGGCAGATACAAAATTGAATGTGATGCGTCAGATTATTGCCCAAAATGAACAGGCAGAGGCGGACAGCACGGATGTAATTTCGCTTTTCGACCGAATTCTTCAGCAAGATACGGAAGATGACCAGATTCCGATGTTGTATTCTCAATATCTTTGGGCTAAAAATCAGAAAGAAGCTTCCGTGCCGGTATTGGAACGCGTTGTTCAGATCGATCCGACGAATAAGGCCGCCCGTTTGATGCTTCTGGAGATAGCCGTGCAAAAGAGTGACTTTGATCAGGTGATAAAAGTCTGCGAACCGGGTATCGAGGCAACACCCGACGCTCTTGAGTTCTATTTTTATCTGGCCATTGCCTATAATCAGGCGGAACGCCTTGACGAGGCGCTTGACATCTGCCGGAAAGCGTTGGAGAATGCTACGGCGGACAGTAAGAAGGAAATCTTGTCTGATTTCTATTCCATCATGGGGGATATTTATCATACCAAAAAGCAGATGGAGGATGCATACAATGCATACGATTCCGCATTGGTTTACAATCCGTCCAACATAGGCGCATTGAATAATTATGCTTACTATCTGTCGGTAGAGCGGCGCGATCTCGACAAAGCTGAGGAGATGAGTTATAAGACGGTGAAAGCCGAACCCGATAATGCCACTTTTCTTGATACGTATGCCTGGATACTGTTTGAAAAAGGAAATTATGCCGAAGCGCGTATCTACATTGATGATGCGATGAAAAGCGATCGGGAAAAAAGCGATGTCATTGTAGAGCATTGCGGTGACATTTATTATATGACCGGTGATGTGGATGGAGCTTTGAAGTATTGGCAACAGGCTCTGGATATGGGGAGTGAGTCGAAAACACTGAAAGAAAAGATAAAGAAGAAGAAATATATTGCGGAATGAGAAAGATTCTATATTTGTTACTGCTGATGGGGGGATTGGCCAGCTGCCGGAGTTCGAAGCAGGTTGGCGGTATAGCAGCTCCCGAAACAGTACTGTACTTGTCGTCAAGACTGCAACTGACAGTACCTTCCGGAACCAATGGGAGCATAACGACCGGAGGAACGATGAAGATGAAAGGAGGCGAACGTGTACAGCTCTCCATTCTGATGCCTATTTTACGTACAGAGATAGCCCGGCTGGAGATCACTCCCGATGAGATTCTGCTCGTCGACCGGATGAATAAACGGTATGTCCGTGCTTCGCGTAGCGAATTGAATGATCTCCTGCCCAAAGAGGCCCGGTTCTCTAAATTGGAAAAGCTGCTTTTGGATGCTTCCTTGCCTGAGGGAAAATCGGAATTGAGTGGCAAGGAATTAGGAATACCGTCATTGGAGAGAGCGAAAGTGAGATTGTACGATTTTTCTTCCAAAGAGTTTGTAATGACTCCTACGGAAATATCCGACAGATATACTCAAGTGCCGCTTGCGGATTTATTAAATATGCTGACTAAGTTATGATGAGACGTATCTTTGTATCATTGGCATGTGTCTTTTTTCTGACCGTTTCGCTTTTTGCCCAAAGCAGCAAGTTGATCAAAGAGCTGGAAAGCAAACGTGGCGAATTGCAAAAACAAATTGCCAATACGGAGTCATTGTTGAAAAATACAAAGAAAGATGTAGGCAGCCAGTTGAATAGCCTTGCCTCGCTGACCGGACAGATTGAAGAGCGTAAGCGTTACATTTTGACCATCAACAAGGATGTGGAGGCACTTGAACGCGAATTGAATGCATTGGAACGCCAGCTTCGCACATTACAGCGCGACCTGCGGGATAAGAAAAAGAAATATGAGTCGTCTGTGCAATACTTGTACCGGAATAAGTCGGTTGAAGAAAAATTGATGTTTATTTTTTCGGCCAAGAACTTAGGGCAGACCTTTCGTCGGCTCCGTTATGTGCGTGAGTACGCTACGTATCAACGGCTTCAAGGAGAAGAAATCCTGAAGAAGCAGGAACAGATCAAGAAGAAAAGGGCCGAGTTGCAACAGGTGAAGAAGGCCAAAGAGAATCTGTTGAAGGATCGTGAGCAGGAGAAACAGAAACTCGAAAGCCAGGAGAAAGAGAAACGTACCTTGGTAGCCAATCTGCAAAAGAAACAGAAAGGGCTGCAGAATGAAATAAACAAGAAAAAACGTGAAGCCAATCAGCTTAATGCCCGCATCGATAAGTTGATAGCCGAAGAGATAGAACGCGCCCGGAAGCGTGCTGCCGAAGAAGCCCGACGGGAGGCTACGGCCCGTAAGAAAACGGAAGGAAAGGACGGAAAATCTTCTTCCGCTTCAGGAGGAACGGCGAAGAAAGCTGCTCCTTTGGAAGCGTATAGCCTGAGCAAGGCCGACCGTGAATTATCCGGAAACTTTGCCGGTAATCGCGGTAAACTGCCTATGCCTATTTCCGGTCCTTATATTATTACCAGCCACTATGGACAGTATGCTGTCGAAGGATTGCGGAATGTTAAGCTGGATAATAAAGGAATCGACATTCAGGGAAAACCGGGAGCGCAGGCACGAGCGATCTTCGATGGTAAGGTGGCTGCCGTTTTCCAATTGAATGGATTGTTTAATGTCCTGATCCGTCACGGCAATTATATCTCTGTTTACTGCAATCTTTCCTCCGCATCTGTCAAGGCGGGAGATACCGTGAAAACCAAGCAGGCCATCGGGCAGGTATTTTCAGATGCTACAGATAACGGACGTACCGTATTGCATTTCCAATTGAGAAAAGAAAAGGAGAAGTTGAATCCGGAACCTTGGTTGAACCGGTGATCTTTTTATTTATTCGGACTTCTCCAGCCTTATTCCCTGTCTGTTTGCTTTGATTTAGGAGTATCATGGATGATTAAAGGGATGCGTAGCAAACGGGCGAGAACAAGGCTGGATCAGTTCGAATGAGAATTAAAACGGGTTAGTTGTATACTTCGAATCCGTAGATACGGGTGTCTTTACCTTCGGCGCTTTGCTCCGGATTGGTTACCAACAGACGAATATAACGTATCTGTACAGGTTCGGACAGTTGGCGTTCCACATTATTTCGTCTGTTGCCGTCAATCCGGTCCAGGGTTTTCCACTCTTCATCCGGATTATTTTTCCCTTGCAGAAAACATCCTCTTGTCACATAGCTATGGCTCTCTTTTCCGGCATTGATCAGTCTCCAGCCACTGATGGCTTGCTGTTTGCCCAAGTCGAAGTCTACATAACTCGGGGCTGTGCTGATGTCACACCATTTGGTATCATTGTTGCCGTCAATCAAATGTTCCGGTTTTTCTTTTTGGTTGACATAGCCTGAATATGACAGAATTTTGGCATTCTTAAGCAGGTTTTCTTTATGGGCATTATCTGTAAAGAGGCCGGAGCCGTTTTCTTTGTTGGCTGTACGGAACAGCTCTGATGCAGCAGCTGCTTCCGGCAGGTTCTCGTTTGCCAATGTGGCAGCGAATAAGACGACCTTATCATTTTCTGGAAGGATGATGCTCGTAGCGCCTTTGGGGATGTCGATGCCGAACTTAAACATATAAGTGTATTCATAGGGCAGATCTTCACCGGAAGCATGACGGTGGGTACCGACATAAGCAATTTCTGCCTCTTTCAGATAACCCTTTGTATGATTGGTATGTCCCCATTGACCGATGAAGCCCGTATAAGACGGTATGACAAGTTCTGTCTTGTTCTTTCCGCAGTTGAATGCAACGGTGCAGTCGTTTTCCGATGCAGCGGCAGCCAGGAAGTACAAGCGTGTATATGTGTGTCCTGCCGGCAGGAGGAGGGTGTCTCCTTCGCAGCTCATGCCGTTAAAGTTCTCTTTCTCTCCCAGATGGAAAGGGATCTGGTTGATGAGGATTGAATCCGGCAGTAATTCGGCTGCGTATGAATAGCCGGATTCGAAATTGGCTTCTCCCCGGAATTCATTGAACGAAGCACATTTCCGGTCGTACTTCAACGGAAGGTTGGCGTAGTCTGACCGATAGTGCGGCTGCGCTGACTTCTTCAAGCGTACCTTGAATGTCTTGATAGAGTAAGGCTTGATGCTGACCTGCAGTTGGTTACCGTTGAAAGTCGCACTGCCGATGGTCTTTTCGGTTCCGTCTGCCTCATTGGCGTTGAGGATATTTCCGGCAAACGATAAGACGGCCTGTTGGGCACTTTTTCCTCCGGTCTCATATACGCGTACTACGTATTCGTCCGAACGTTCCGCTTTTTTTATGGCTTTTACAATAACATTACGGTTGTTGGAAGCGGCGAAAGAGAATTCTTTCCCCAATGTACCTTTATGCTTGCTTGTCTGGAAAGCTTTCAGACGTTGGTTCATAAGCTCTGCCTTCTCTACGATATTTGCGGGATCTAATGCTCCGGAGTGTCCGATAAGGCTGTAGGTGAAACGGTGGTAACCATAGTCCTGACGGTCCTGATAAGCGTAATTGGTCGTTGTGCCAGGAGTATGGAGCAGGGTCAGGCGCAGGGTGTGGT
This sequence comes from uncultured Bacteroides sp., assembly GCA_958477465.1. Classification (GTDB taxonomy): domain Bacteria; phylum Bacteroidota; class Bacteroidia; order Bacteroidales; family Bacteroidaceae; genus Bacteroides. The sequence goes on along the minus strand of CAUEFX010000002.1, from coordinate 84,749 downwards.
CGTTCGGTTTGTCCCAACCGTATTTGCTGTCGTTCAGGAATGACACACCGTAACTGTTGTCCTGTTGGGTCAGGTCTGCCCAGTAATGTGCATATACCTCATAGGCTGTGTCGGTATTGTTGCCTCGTTTCACGCTACCGATTCCCAAGTCATAGGTTGCCTCCCGATTTTCCACATTCAGAGGAAATTCTGCTTTCAATAAAGCATTGGTCGATTGCCAGTCTACTTCGTTGTAAAAGTCGATCCGTTCGGCGCGGCTGCCTTCGTAGAGCCGTATGTACTGTTTGAATACCGATTCGCCGTGAGTCTTCTCAATGCAAAGCGTTTTACGGAGATTACCGTTTTCGATCTGCGATATTTTTACATTTCCGGTAATGGAAACCGGTTCCCTGTCGATGGTCTCTTTGATGATCTCCCAAGCGGGCCAAGGGTGTGATTCATTCTTGGTGAAGAGGGCCAGACGAATGGTCTTGCCTTGTTTAACCAGCTCTTTGTTGTTGATCTTGTCAAAAAGCGAACGTATGTCTCCATTCTCATCCAGTGTTATTCTGTAGATGGAGTTTTCAATGGTACGGCTGTTTGCGGCAACCGTGCTGTTGCTACTTCCCGATGTGCGGATGTCATACACGGCATATCCGGTAGCCGGAACAGATGCGTCTATCAGCAACTGTGCTTTTCCATCGGCATAACCCAGTAATTGTGCTGCAACCTTTTTCCCGTTCATGTCGTAAGCGGTAATGCCTTTTGGTGCCGATGGCAAGGCAATTTCCACTTCTGCTATATCCTGTACCGGGAATCCCAATGCGTTGTACAATACCACAGGAGTGCCTTTGACCCGTGTATCCATCTGGCCGGCAATGGAGCGGATGGAAGAGGTGAGGACATTCGAGAACTGCTTGAGAGAGATCAACTCGTCATTCCATGAAAATTCGTATGCCCGTGGAATACTCGTACCCGTCAGGTCGTCATGGAACTGGTGATAGATAAAGCGTTTCCAGGCTTCGGAAAGGATAGAACCGGGATAACTTGCCAGATTCAGCCACTCTGCCGTTACGGCTGCTCTTTCTGCCGCATCGGCCAGCAGTTCGTTCTGGCGGTTGTACAGCTTCATGGCTGCCTGTGAGGTGTAGCATCCTGTTCCGTGTACATCCATTAATAACTCTCCGTTGAATACGGGTAATTCAGGATGCTTGTCATAAGGCTGGAAGTCTTTGTACAGCTGGTCGCTGGTGGCACTGATTATCTCCAACGGACCGTCTCCTTTGATACCTTTCTCGACAGAACGTACCGAGCCGATTGTTGGCGAACCGCCGATGTCTCCGGTACCGTAATACCGGTATGCCATGTTGAGAGGAGTGTGCGTTGTCAGTTCAAGCAGTTGTTTGTTTTCCGACAGATCCTCGTCGTCCCATCTCTTTCCGTAATCATACCCGTGGGCAAACATGATGGAAGCGCCATCTATTCCTTGCCATAAACTGATGGTAAACGGATATTTGCTTTTCCCGTAGAAAGGCTTGTTGCGCCAATCCAGTTTTTGGGATGAAAAGCCGATCAGGCCGCAATGGTTGGCGATGGTCGGCAGTGTCCAGCCGAAGCCGAAACAGTCCGGCAGGAAGATGTCGGTGCTTTCAACACCGAATTCTGTCCGGTAATACTCCTGTCCGAGCATAATGTTGCGGATGACCGATTCCGTAGAGGGTACCAGTACGTCGTTGGCATCCCAACTGGCTCCACTGATGTGCCAGCGTCCTTCCCGGATGTATTTCTTCATCTCTTCGTACTGTGCCGGATAGTATTCTTTCATCCAGGCGTATTTTATTCCCCCTTCAAAGTTAAAGATGTAGTCGGGGTATTGCTTCAATAAGAGCAAGTTCTGATTGATGGTATTCCATACGTGATGTTTGATGGTGGTCTGTACATCCCAGTTCCATTGGGTATCGAGATGCGCATCTGCCACCATGTAGGCTTTGGGCTTCTTTTCGGGCTGTGCACTTTGTGCGTAGGAACCGTTGCATAGTAGTAGAGCCGTTGCCATTAAGGCAATGTGTCTTTTCATTTTGATCTGTTTTATTGTTATCTATTTGGAATTGATAGCCTGCTTGAATCCCTCTCCTCCGGAAATGAGATGGAGAACCGGATTCAAACAGGCTTCCGATGGGTGGATATTACTTCGCCGGTCTGCTTGGTATTTTCTCGAAGATGGCCTTGATACGTTTCATGTCCAGTTTCGGACGGCGGTCATAGTAGTAGACACCGTTCTTCTCCTGCTCTACATCGGTCAATTGTGTGTAGCAGAAACCGAATACATGTTTGCTTGCGATCAAGGCATCTATCTGTCCTTCCAGACGTTGGTAGAAAGCCTCTTCATCTTCAGGCATTCCGCCGTATCCCCATGAGTTCTTGCGGTCTGCGGCTGCCATCCAGGGGATGCCTCCGAATTCGTCCAACATGTAGGGTTGCCCTTCGTATACTGCCAGGTATTTTTTATCGCGTGAGTTACGGTAAGGTTCTTTTCCTTCTGTTATCTTTAACTCTTCGATGAGTCTGTCTTTCTCTTGCGTGTAGTTGTGCACACTCCAGATATCTGTCAGTACATGGTTGTCGCCGCTGGCATCGTTGATGGGGCGGGTGGGGTCGATGGCTTTTGTCAGGTGGTAGATGTCCTGAATCAACCGTACGTAAGTATCCGGACCGCCTCCCCATGTTTCGTTAAACGGTGTCCAGGTGACAAGTGAGGGGTGGTTACGGTCGCGTACAACGGCTTCACACCATTCGCTGATGAAGTTGCGCACGGCAAGTTCGTTGTTGACGTCCGACCCCCAGCTGGCTGATTCACCCCAAGTGATATAACCCAGTTTGTCGGCCCAGTAGTAGTATCTCTCTTCAAACATTTTCTGGTGCAGACGTGCACCGTTGAAACCTGCCTCTTTTCCCAGTTCGATGTCGTGCTTCAGCGCCTCGTCGGTCGGTGCTGTCCAGATTCCTTCGGGATAATAGCCTTGATCGAGCACGAGACGTTGGTAGTAAGGCTCGTTGTTCAAGTAGAAAAGTCCGTTGGCTGTATGTACTTTACGCATGCCGGCATACGATTTTACCTCATCGATGAGATTTCCTTGCGCATCTTTTACGCGATAGATGATATCGTACAGGTATGGGGTTTCCGGAGTCCATAGTTTCGGACTTTTTACAGGCAGGATGACGGTGGAGCTGTTGCCGCATTTCACAGACTTCTTGCCGATTGCTTTTTTCCCGTCCAGCAAAGTGACTTCCAGCGTACCGTCCGATTCACTGTAGAATTCCGGCTCGATGACAAACTGCTGCTGGTCGACATCCGGGCGGATTACCGCAGCTTTCAGTCCGGCAGGAGCAACTGCTTCCAGCCATACGGTCTGCCAGATACCGGTAACACGGGTGTACGAGCAGCCACCGGAATAAAAATTGTTACATTGCTTACCGATTGTCTGTAAGCCCGAACGTTGATCGTCTTTCACGTATACGATCAGATTGTGGGTGTTTCCGGCTTTGGCAAAACGGGTCAGATCCATACAGAATGAGGAGCTGCCGCCGACATGCCGTCCGATAAATTGGCCGTCGATAAATACCTCTGCCTGGTAGTCCACTGCTCCGAAGTGCAGGAGGATTTTCTTTCCGTTCCAGTCTGCCGGGATGGAGATATTTCTCTGATACCACATCTGATTGATAAAATCGGTATACTCTACGCCCGATAATTTGCTTTCCGGACAGAAAGGCACGGTGATGTTCCGGGAAAATTTCTCCGCAGATTGCAACTGGCGGTCTTTACCGGAGTTCCCGAAGTCGAACTGGAAGGTCCAGGTACCGTTCAGGTTTATCCATTCAGACCGTTCGAATTGGGGGCGCGGATACTCCGGGCGGGGAGTATTCTCGCTGAATACATTAGAAACGTTGATGAGTAGCAACAGCGCTACGGCAAATAATTTGTTCATGGCAAGTTCGTTTATGTTGTTATTGGTTTTGTTCATAGGTGTTTGGGAAAGCCGAAATTCTCAACCGGGCGGCACCCATCGGTATCAATGTAATCTCTTCGCTGTCTCCTTTGGGGGCATCGGCTTCGGGCAATTCACTGCACAAGCCATACCGGTCGATTGTCCAGGAAGGCACTTGCCGTCCGACGGCTTTTACCTCCAACGGAACGTTGGCTACGGTAAACGGGAAATTATCCGAAGGCCACTCTTTCCGGATGACTTTGAAGTTCTTCAAGGGAGCTTTCGGGTCCAATACCAAGGCATAGTTCCAGGGTGATTGGGGGAAGATCTCGTAAGACGGCCATTGGGTGGCGTCTGCACCTTCCTGCCAGCGGGAATCGTATATGGCTGTGGAACGGCTGTCTTTTTGCACATACTCCTCATTTATCTTCAGCGACAGCGTCAACGGTCCGTAGTTTACGCTGACACTGTTTTTGTTCACTTGCCAAGTACGCATGGAGAGTTTCATCGGTAATCTCAGCTCCACCTTGTCTCCGTCGGCCCAGGTACGGTTGAGGTAGATGTATTTTCCCGGTGCGGGGGCGATCTTCTGGAGCTTCCCGTTGACGGACAGTTCCGGATGGTCGCACCACGAAGGTATACGCAAGTAGAGCGGGAAGCATACCTCTTTGGCGGTATTGACGGTGAAAAGAACCTTCTCCTCGAAAGGATAGTTGGTCTGTTCGTGAAGCGTAATCTCTTGTCCGTCGGCCACTTTGAGCGTACCCTTACAAGCTGCGTATAAGGCAATGGCGGCTCCGTTGTCGGGAGTTGCCAATATCAGGTGCTCACTGTAATAGGGCCATCCCTGCGCATGGTTGTGCTGGCAGCAGCGGCTGCTGAATGGGTTCATGGCAAGGAAAGGGCCTCTGTTGTCGATTCCCGGATGGTGGTTCTCCGAATCGCTTACGGTGTGATTGGGGCAGGTGATGTATCGCAAGGCTTTGAAATCGGGCATTACCGCTGCCGGATAGGTGTTGAAAGCCACCTCTTCGCAATGTTCCGCCCAGAACGGATCACCGGTCATGCAGAGCATGATTTCATCGGAAGCCATCTGCTCCACCATGCCGCAGGTCTCTACCCCCTGCCGAGGGTCGATATATCCCATGCGGGCATTCTCGTCAGCCCCGAACATTCCTCCCGGTACTTGTCCGAAAGTACGCCGGATCAGGTTATGTGCATTGTAGGATGCTTGCAGCAGGGTCGAGTCGCCCGTCAGCATATAGTAGCTTGCCGGTTCGCGAAAACATTGTGCGATGTTCACATTGTGCCAGTTGGGCAGCGTGGAAGGGCGTGTCCAGTCGGCCGTGTTCCGGTGGATCTTCTCTGCCAGTTCCAGCAGAAAGCGGTCGCCGGTACGGTTGTAGAGCCAATAGACGCTCAGCAGATTATCGCCTCCCCGGCTGTTCTCCCAATAGTCTTCCAGAAATTGCTCATCCGGTATGGTCATCTGCCATTTGAAGTAGTTGGTCATCAGGGCAATCACTCTTTCATCCTGAGAATACTCATAGTAAGATTGCAGACACCAGAGCATGACCATCTGTGCCCAGAGTTCCGGATTTCCGTTTCTGGTGTTTTCCGGACCGAAATAGCCGTTGGGCTGTTGGCTTCGGAATACTCCTTCAATCCAGGTCTTGGCTTCGTTTATCATCTTCTCGTCTTTTAGGATGTAGGCCATGTCGCCATAGCCTTTCAGCCAATAGGGAACCTCTTCCCAACCATGATCGCCGCCATTGGTGAGCCAGGCATTATTGTCTTTGGCAAGCCATGCGCTGATCTCTCCCAAATGTCCGGTCAATCCCTCCTTTTGCAGATCCAGATACTTCGCCACCCATCCTTCCGGCTGTATGGCCCCCACAGGGAGTTTGATAAAATTCATCGGTTTTAATGGAGAACGGTTTCCCGGATAGCTCACATTGGTTTGCGTGCAGTCCGGGCGCTCTTTTATTAAAACTTCTTCTTGTCGTGTCTCACCGGGCGTACATGAGCTCAGTGTGCTTCCTGAAATCAGTACAACGGTAAAAATTCGTGTTAGTTTTGTAACGGTATTCATGTTTTTCTTGTTAGTTTCGTCAGGGTTCTGTTTGCAAACGAAGTAAATGCAAAGACAAATGTAGAAAATAAATTCTTCAATAAATAACCGGTTTGCTCATTGGGCTTTTTCTGACACTCTTTTGGTAGAATAAGATACTCTTTTCTGCTGATCACTGTCGGCAAATGCTTTTTTATTTGCTCAAAATGGTGTTCCTTTGTGAAATCGTATTTCTTTTGCGTGAATAGAATTTTACTTTTGTACGCATACGGATTTTTACTCTTTGGAGAGAGTTTGTGGAAAAAAATATTCGGATTTCTCAGAGATAGATTGATTCTTATCGCGAGTGGTTCGTATTTGTTATTTTTTGGCTGGATTTTTCCGGCATATCAGTCGTTTTTTCCCGTTTTTTGCAAAGTGTAGAATCTATGAAACCGGTGAACGGAAGGAAAGACTATTTGCCGGAAAGAGAGCCGATCTACCGAGTAATGGTATCGAACCGTTTTTTTTAGAATTTAAATAGTATGAAAAGAATTTCAATGTGGGCACTGAGTGCCCTTTTGCTGGCAAGCTGTGCTACCGGTGAAAAACCGACTGCGTCCGGTTTATTAAAGAGTAACTTCCAGACGGAAGTCAATGGTAAAAAGACTGATCTGTTTGTGCTGCGGAATGCGAACAACATGGAAGTTTGTGTTACGAACTTCGGCGGGCGTATCGTCTCCGTAATGGTGCCCGACAGAGACGGCGTTATGCGGGATGTGGTTTTGGGATTTGATTCTATCCGGGATTATATCACCATACCGTCTGATTTCGGCGCCAGTATCGGACGCTATGCGAATCGTATCAATCAGGGACGTTTTACACTCGATGGAGTAGAATACGTTTTGCCGCGTAACAATTACGGGCACTGTCTGCATGGCGGACCGAACGGTTTTCAATATCAGGTGTATGATGCCCGGCAGGCCGGCCCGCAGGAACTCGAGCTTACCTACCTTTCTAAGGATGGAGAAGAAGGTTTCCCCGGAAATGTCACTTGCAAAGTGCTGATGACGTTGACGGATGACAACGCTATCGACATCCGCTACGAGGCTGAAACCGACCGACCGACTATCGTCAATATGACCAATCATTCCTATTTCAACCTGGATGGTGATGCCGGAAGCAATTCCGATCATCTGCTGACCATTGATGCGGATTATTATACACCGGTGGACAGCACTTTCATGACTACCGGCGAGATTGCTCCTGTAGAGGGAACACCGATGGATTTCCGCACGGCAACTCCGGTGGGTGCCCGTATCAATGACTTTGACTTTGTTCAGCTGAAGAACGGAAACGGATACGACCACAACTGGGTACTGAATACCTCCGGAGATATCACCCGTAAATGCGCTACTTTGGAGTCTCCCAAAACCGGTATCGTATTGGATGTCTATACCAATGAACCCGGTGTACAGTTTTATGCCGGAAACTTCCTCGACGGAACGGTGAAGGGCAAGAAGGGGATTGTCTATAATCAGCGCGCTTCCGTATGTCTCGAGACACAGAAGTATCCCGATACTCCGAATAAAGCCGATTGGCCTTCGGCTGTATTGCGCCCGGGAGAAAAGTACAATAGCCGTTGTATCTTCAAATTCTCTGTTGACTAAAGTGGCGGAGATGTTTCAGAACATCTGACTATAAAACGTCTGAATATAAAAATCGCCTCTGTTACGGTTCAATCTGTAGCAGGGGCGTTTTTTTATGGGTATTTATGCGCTCTTTGGGGGAAGATTCTATTGCTGCTCCAACGGAAGGATAAAGAGGAAGCGTGCGCCTCCGGTGTACTCCTTGTCGACCTTCACCTCACCGTGCAGGCGTTCGGCAATGATGCGGCAGATATTCAGTCCCAGACCGGTACCTTGTTTGAATTCGTCCAGTTTCTTGAAACGCTCGAACACGCTGTCCATCTTGTCTACGGGAATGCCCGTACCGGTGTCTGTTACAGAGAAGGTGATGTACCCCGGATTCTCTGTGAGAGAGCTGTGCAGGAGTATGCTTCCCTGCTCGGTATGCTTCTCGGCATTGGTGAGGAAGTTGATGAGTACCTGCTGCGTGCGCTGTCCGTCGGTGATGAAGCTGAAGTCATCCGGCACGTCGGAAGTGAAAGTCAGCTTCACGGCTTCCGGCTTGCGGTGAGTCACGGTAGCAAGGGCCATCTGGCACATCTCGTTGCAGAGACAGGGGGTAAGTTTCATGGAATATTTGCCGCTCTCGAGTGCAGAGAGGTCGAGGATGTCGTTGATAAGCGTGGTGAGCAGCTCGGTGTTGTGCATGATGAGCTCGCAGAACTCTTTCTTCTCTTCTTCACCCAGGGGCAGGCTGGGATCGGAGAGAAGCTGCGAGAAGCCCACGATGGCGTTGAGCGGAGTACGGATCTCGTGGCTCATATTCTGTATGAACACCGTTTTCATTTGGTCGGCCTGTTCGGCTTTGTTACGCGCCACAATCAGTTCTTTGTTCTTCTCTTCCAACTTGCTGATAGAGCGATGGCGCATGTAGAGGTAGGAGAGTAGGGAGGCCAACAAAAGCCCCAGGATGGAGAGGATAAACTTCAAGCCCATCAGCTGGCGGTCCGACTCAGTCTGTTTTGCCTGCATGACGGCTTGTCTCCACTCTGTCTCCGCCTTGAACTGCGCTAACTCCAGGTTTTTGTTTTTCAACTGCAGCTTGTTGTTTTCCGTGTTCACCTTCTCTATCTCCACTTCTGACTTGGCTTGGCTCAGTTCATAGTTGGCCGCTTGCAGACTGAGCTGGGCGTTTTCCAACTGCAGGTCTTGCGTCTCCTTGCGCAGACGGGCATTATTGAGACTGGCGTCCATTTCGGCAAGGTCGCTTGCCTGCACTATATGGGAGAGCGAGTCTTGTTGCTGTTGGTACTGCACGAGCGCATTGAAAGCCTCTTCAAACTTTCCCTCTCTTTTGTAGATGTCTATATGGTAACCGATCCGGTCTATTGGATGAGTGACAGAGTCTGCCGTGAGATGCGCTTTGTCGTATTGCGCCGTATAGATGTAATATTTCATCTTCAGTACTATCCACTCATTGGGGCGGTCGTTACTGTTATGTTCCTCACGGTCTTTGACACAGAAGGCATAGTAGTTCAAAAAATCTTCGTTCCTGTCGAGCGCATACAGCATTTCGCATTTCTGCTGCATGCATGCTGCTTTGTTTTTATATGTTTTGGCACATGCGATGCCTTGCTCGGCCGCTTGCAGTGCCTCTTCATACCGCCTCAGGGCATGCAACTGCTTTGATATAGACCGGTAAAGGAATGCCAGGTCCTGGTCGGTTACGTACTTCTGTGAGTATTCCAATGCCTCTTGATAGCGCTCTAAGGCCTCTTTCGGACTTCTCCGTGTGACGTAGATATTGCCCATGATGCGCAGGCAGGTCGCTATTCCGTAAGGATAGTTGTCTGCCATGGCCTGTTCCTTCATCTTCATGCTCTCTTGCAGGGCGAGCAAAGTACGGCCTTGGTTGATGTGTTGGTTAATGACGTTGCTGCATCCGAAGTAGTAGTATTGCAGGTATCCGTTCTTGCGCGACACCTCCTTGATACGTTCTACTGCTTCTTCCACCTGTTTGAACTGTTTTTTGTTGACATAGTGGAGTACGGGAATGGTGAGGGCGAGGCACTGCGCCTTTTTGTCGCCCTGACGAATGGACTGGCGGTAGAGTGAATCGGCCAGTTGCAATCCGAGCGGTTCGTAGCAGTGGCGGGTGGCCTCCTCATAGAGCAGGTAGAGGTTTTGGGTGATCTTATACGGGTTGTTTTGTGCCCAAACAGGAAAAGGCAGCCCGTATAAGGCTGCCAATATACATATACATGAACAGATGTATCGGTATGTTCTCATTACTTCCAGTCAGGTGAGGCCTTTATTCTTCCGGATACAGTCCGTCGTTGAAGTTGGTCTCTTTCTCCGGAATGACCCACATCCAGTTGTTGGCATATTCGGGAGTGATGACTACTGCCGATGAGTTCAGGTAGTTGCCGCCGTTGGCCGAACTGATACGGTCATCGATGGTGTCGCGCCGACGTTTGTAGTCGAACCAGCTGAAGCCTTCCCCCCCACAACTCGATGCGGCGTTGGAACTTGATTTCATCCAGTAACGCCTGTCCCGTGGCGGTGCAGTTGTAGCTGGCATCGCGTCCGCTGTCGCGCACCAAGGCGTTCAGCAACTGTTGCGCCTCCGTCTCTTTGGCGGGGGTGAGATGACAGTCGGCCTCGGCCTCGATGAGATACATCTCCGCACTGCGGAAGAGACTGTATGGCATCACGCCCAGTCCGTCCAGACACTTAAACTTGAACGACATGTAGGCAAACACGTAGTTGGAAGCCGGAATGTCGGGATGCACTCTGCGGGCGTATGCGTCCAGGTCGGCTTTGGCACGTCCGTTGTAGTTGGCTGTGGCATGTGTGTAGTAAGGCAGTGCATTTCCCTCCTCGTCGTAGGGATTGAGCCAAAGCTGGCGGCGGATGTCACTTGCCGGAAGCTTGTCGTACAGCATCTTGTTGATACAGGGCGGATAGTTCTTCATGAGCAGGTTGTCTGAGTTGTAGGCCAGACGTACGGCGTAGGAAGAGTTGCCCAGAGTCTCTTCTATACTGTCGTAGATGCTCCATATCCATTCTTGGTTGGCAGTGCTGAATCCCCCGTTCAGGTATTCGTCGTTGCTCATGAGCGGGTAGCCGGTACGTGCCAAAGCTGCATAATGGGCTGCTGTCTCCCAGTCTTCGCGGGTCAGTGCGGCGCGGGCGTAAATGGCATAGGCGGCATCGATGTTTATCTTGTGAGTCTCACCGGCTGCCCGGCTGCGTCCGGAAGCCTGATAGAGGGCGATGGCGCGGTCGAGGTCGTTGTACACCTGTTGGTAGCAGGCGGCCATGGAGGCGATGGGGCACTCTTCTGCGGAGGTTTCGAGGCGGAGTACTACGCCATCGGCTGCTCCGTTGTTGGAGTCGCACCAGCGGGGAGCGTAGAATTGCAGCAACTGCAGGTAGCTGAAAGCACGGTAGGTGAGAGCCTGTGCGTAGATGTATTTGAACCTACTGCTCGCCTCCGGGTTCACTTCGCTGAGGATGGTGTTGGCGTTGCTCACAATCTTGTAGTAGTAGTGCCACGGATAAACGGTGAAGAGGCTGCTGGGAATGGCGTGTGAGGCCCCGTTGAATATGGTGTAATAGTTGTTGAGGGGGATGTACATGTCCGCTCCCTGCCAGTCGGCATAGAAGAGACGGATGCTGCCCTCGCCGTTGTAGTACACATTGTTGAGCGAGTGTGCCGTATAAGTGGTTTTCATCAGCTTGGCCAGTCCGTTTACGGCATACTCGGCATAGTCTTCGCTCTTAAAGAGATCGGAGGGAGACACGGCGTTGGTGGGCGTGGTGTCCAGGTAGTCGCCTGCACAGGCTGTGCACAGCAGCGGCAGGCACAGGCAGGCTTTTATGAAGAGTTTATTCAGATGTTTCATTTGTATCGTCTTTTATCGGAATCACTTTTTAGAGGTTTATGTTTATACCGAGCGTGAACACGCGGGCAATGCTTGTGTAGTTGCGCACCACGCCGTCGAACGACTGTGCGGGGTTCAAGCCCTTACGCTTGCTCAGCAGGAAGGCGTTCTCGACACTTCCATACACACGCATGGCACCCAGTCCCAGCCGACTGCTCCACATGGCCGGCAGGCGGTAGGCGAGAGTGACGTTCTTCAAGGTGAAGTAGTTGCCGCTCACAAGGTAACGCGATGACGCTTCCGGAGAGTTGTATCCGTTGATGGTGGTATCGTAGTTTACTTGCGGCACTCCGTCGGGATCGATGCGGCAAGGGGATGTTTCCGTCATGCCTTCGGGTATTCCGTTCCAAGCCTTGGCAAGGTCACTGCTCAGTGCATGCACGGTGGCGGTGCTCATCAGGGTACGGTACGGGAGGTCGAGCACTTTAGAACCGCAGCTGAAATTCATCAGGGCGGAAAGTGTGAGGTCTTTCCAACGCAGGGAGGTGGTGATGGAACCGTTGATCTTGGGCAACGCATTGCCGCAACGTCCCTTGCCGGCATATTGGGGCTTGCCCACATAGTATTCACCGTTTATCTCGGTCCACTCTTCCGGAGCCAACGCTTTGCGACCTGTTACATCCTCGTCTGCATTGACAGGACGGCCTTCGCTGTCGGCAATGAAGTAAACATTGTAGTCGGGGCGGTATACAGCCTGTCCCGTCATCTGGTCCACACCTTCATATTGATAGAGCCAGAAGTCATAGAAACTTTCTCCCTCTTGCAGCTTGTAATAGTTGTCCACGAGGATGCCCTGCTCACGCTCTTTGTCCGGCAGACGTCCCACTTTGTTTTTCGTTTTCCAGAGGTTCACTCCTACGTTCCACTGCCAGTCGCGGTTGCGTACCACATCGCCGTCGATGCTCAGTTCCCATCCTCGGTTGGACATGCTGCCCACGTTTTTCCATACGGTAGACTGTGCGGTCGATGAGTCGGTGGCTCCGGAGGAAAGCGGCTGGATGAACGAGAAGAGCAGGTCGTCCGACCGCTTGTCGAAATAGTTGAAACTGAGATTCACCCGGTTGAAGATTCGGGTATCCACTCCCACGTTCCAGGTGGAGTTTGTCTCCCACTTCAACTCTTTGTTCTCATTCTGTGTCTTGAAATAGGCTGCCGAGCCTCCGTATTCGGTAATGGAGCTATACAGCTGCATCCATTTGTAGAGACTGCCGCTGCCAAAGTTGTCGTTACCCACCTGGCCGTAAGAGAAGCGCAGCTTGAGGTTGTTTATCCACGAAACGTCTTGCATGAACGCTTCGTTGGATACGATCCACGATGCTCCCGTGCTCCAGAAGTTACCCCAGCGGTTGTCGGCATAGAAGATGGACGAACCGTCGCGGCGGAAGGAGGCTTCGAGGAAGTACGTGTCGTTGTAGTTATAGCGTGCACGGGTGAGGTATCCTTCCGTACGGTAGGTGTCCTTGTAACCGATAATGCTGTTCATGGTCGTGAAGTTGGACATTTCTGTGATGCCGGGGATGCTTTCGTGCGTTTTCCTCAAGTAGCTGTAGTCACGCCGGTAGTCATAGTTCTCGTGTGCCGCCATCCACTCCACTAAGTGTGCGCCGAAAGCGTGTTTCCATGTCAGCATCTGTTTCAGGTAGTATTCTTTGTATTTGCTGGTCTGCTCTGTGAGGTTTCCGCTCACACTCTTGTAGGCACCTATTTCTCCGTTTCCGTATTCACGGTAGGCATAATTGCGCAGGCTGGTGTTTCCTTGCAGTGAGAAGGTGAAGTCGCGCAGGAAGTTGATGTCCACATACGCTTTTCCTGCGATGTTGTCGCTCGTGCTTCGGCGCAGGTCCTTTTCCATCTCCAGCATGATGTGGCGTTCCACTGTTCCGACATCACCTGTGACGCGGCTCACCGATCCGTCGTCATACTGTTTCTCTCCCTGCTCATCGAGGATATAGTCGCCTTTGGCGTGCAGCAGCGCACCGTTGGCATCGTACACATCGTTCATGTAGTGTTGGTGTACGGGGTAGATGGGAGCGATACGGCGTGCAAAGTAGAAGCCGTTGGAGGTTGATGATGTCTGGTTGGCACTTACAGCGCCCGCATTCCAGTCGGTCACCTGTCGCGAGGCGTTGAGCGAAAGCCCTGTCTTGATCCATGGAGCAGGGTTGAAGTCTGCGTTCATTTGTCCGATGATCCGGTTGAAATTGCTCTTTTTGGCAAATCCATTGTCATCGAGATACCCCAGGGAGAAGCGCAGATGGCTCTTCTCGGTGCCCGTTTCGCCGGAGAGGTTGTACTCCTGCCGGTATCCGTTGCGGGTATAGGGATCGTACCAGTCGAGGTCTTCCGCATAGCTGTCCAGCACTTGTGCATCGGCAGCCAAGTGCCCGTTGGTGTCAAACAGTTCGTTGTCGGCCTTGTTGAAGATATTGAGACCTAATACTGCGGGAATCAGATCATTGCTGGCTGTGACACCGGCTTCTTCGAGTGTCTTCCCTTGGGTGCTGACGAGTGAGTTGCGGTAGGACTGCCACATGGTCTCCATAAACTGGCCGGGGTTCATGCGGTCGTAGTCGCTCTGTCCGCGGTGGCTGAATCCCTGACGGATGCCCAACTGGAGGGAGGTACCGGTTTTTCTGGCTCTCTTGGTGGTGATAAGGATCACACCGTTGGAGGCACGGCTACCGTAGAGGGCACACGAAGCGGCATCTTTCAGCACGCTCACGCTCTCTACATCGGCCGGGTTGAGGTCGGTCATTCCCCCTGTGTAGGGCATGCCGTCTACTACGATGAGCGGGTTGTTGCTACCGTTGATGGAGCTGTATCCGCGCACACGTATCTGTGCTTCATAGCCCGGCTGTCCGACGCCGTCTACTGCTTGTACGCCCGGTATAAGTCCGTTGAGTACGGAGGTGACGGCGCTGACGGGGCGCATCTCGATCTGTTTGCTGTCTACCGTAGAAACGGCTCCCGTGAGGGCTTTCTTTTGTGCGGTTCCGTAAGCCACCTGTATCACCACATTGTCCAGCTGGTTTTCGCTCGGAGTTAGGGCAATGCGCATCAACCTGCGCTGCACGGGCACGTTGACTGTCTGATATCCAATATAGGAAACGGTTAAAACTTGTTGTTCGGAAAGAGGGTGATTGAAGGTAAACGCTCCGTTGATGTCGGAAATTTGTCCTGTCTGCGTACCTTTCACAGTAATGGATGCACCTACAAGCGGCTCACCGCTTTCTGCATCTACAACAACGCCGGAGGTACCATTGGCTTGTTGTGCATTTGCCTGAAGAATGTATAGAAATGTGCAAAGAAGAAACGCGCTCCATTTCATAAATCCTTTTCGGCAATTCTTTGATGTTGTAGTCATAATATAAATTTGTTTTGTTGTGGTAGAGCATGGACTACCTATTTTGCAAAATTAGTATATTGTGATTTATTTTAATTTTATAAGGGTTTGTAATTATGCTTATTTAACTATAAAAACATTCTTTTGCTATATTTTAGACTGTTACTGGATGCTTTTTATAGATAATTAGAGTAAAAAAACAAAGTGCTTCCGTCTTCTTTTTAACTTTTTATATGTGCATAGACGGCACGCACTCCGGTAGGACGGCTGTGTTTTTGTGCTTGTGTATATGCACGTGATTCCAATCAATAAAGTGATTGAAACTTATTGATAAAGAGAAAAATAGATGACGGATGTAAAACTTGTTCCGTGCGACTGTAAAGAAACTATGATGCGATGGAGTGACTTTGGGAACTTACGACAATCGGATGCTGTCGGTAAAACATAGCCGTACTATGATAAAGTCAGCCCGTCCAGTATTTTCAAATACAGGTCTACGGCCTCTTCCATCTCTTTCAGCATGACGTATTCATCTGCCGTATGTGAGCGTGATGAGCGTCCCGGCCCTATCTTTACCGATGGAAACGGCATTAAGGCTTGGTCCGACAGGGTAGGAGAGCCGAAGGGAGCACGCCCTAATTGGATGGCTTTCTGTACAAACGGATGTTTCTCTTCGATACGCGAAGAGTTGAGACGGAACGAACGTGCTTCGGCTTTGCAGGAGATGTGGTTCTTAATCTCCGCAAATAGCTCTTCGTTGGAATACAGTTCGTTGCTCCGCACATCTACCACAAACGTGCATCGGTCGGGAACTACATTGTGCTGTGTGCCGGCGTTGATCACCGTGACGCTCATCTTTACAGGGCCGAGCAGGGGAGACTCCTTTTCGAAACGGTAGTCGCGAAACCAGGCGATGTCGTCCAATACTTTATAAATCGCATTGTCGCCTTCGTTGCGGGCGGCATGCCCGGCTTTTCCGGTGGCGGTCACGTCCAGTACCATCAGGCCTTTTTCGGCAATGGCAGGTTGCATCTCTGTCGGTTCTCCCACGATGGCAAACGAGATGGGAGGGAGTCCTTTTAGTACGCTCTCTATGCCGTCTTTGCCGGAGACCTCTTCTTCACAGGAAGCCAGGTAGATCAGATTGTATGATTGCTCTGTTCTGCATAGTTGCAGGAACACTTGTAATAAGGTAACCACGCTGGCACCGGCATCATTGCTCCCCAGTCCATAGAGCTTTCCGTTCTCTTCTCTTGGAGTAAAAGGGTCTTTCCGCCAGCCATTTACGGGCTTTACCGTGTCGATGTGGGAATTGAGGAGTATGGTTGGCTTTTTCAGATCGAACATCGGGCTGAGACACCAGATGTTATTACCCTTACGTCCGGTTGTCATACCTTCCGCTTCGATATAATTCTGTAGATAGTCGGCTGCTTGTGTCTCTTCGCGGCTGACCGAGGGGATGGCAATAAGCGATTTAAGAAGGCTTACGGCCTCTGTCGTTAAGTAAGATACGTCGTATTTCATGCTGCAAACTTACAGATAATTCTTGAAAAAGGCGATAGTTTCAGGTAGAAATACAACTTCTGCCGGAATGCTTTGCCGGGAAGAATGCCGTTCACGACTTTGCCGGATTTTATAAAATTCGAAAAAGACAAATGATGCGAAAAGTGTGAATGGGCTGACATAATTCTTTTATATCGAGCTTTCTGCTAACGTGTACTTCGCTCGAAAGGGGGCAAATAGAGAAAAAAGTGCATAAAAGACTGTATAAAATACACTTTTTCCTGCATATTCTTAGGTAAAAGAGAATGAATATACAGTTTTACCCGGCATGTTAATGCACTTTTCCCCGGTGGAAAACTTCAGTTTCTCGTAGAGGAACGACTCGTTCCTCTACGAGAAACCATAAGAGTCTCTACGGGAAAAGTATTTTCTTCCTTATCGCGACTGCTTTTTACGCTAACAGTCAACCGGTTTCAACCGGTTTTGAAATAGAATAAAGAATGAGATATACATCTTTTTGAGATAAACTGCAAGCAAAATGCGGAAGTGGCAATCTTAGTGATAGCCAATCGCTTGTATGGATAGCTTTAAGGTATGCTTAATATGAAAATGCGGAAGGTTTTTGGCACCAACCGGATCCTTTGCTTTAATAACGGAATCCTGCGGGATTTTAAATATCATATTGACATTTTGTACGGTTCCCGGAATACTCCTTGAATACTTCTTTCCTAAAGATTTAATTATTAGTATGGAATTAGTTCCAAATAAAACTAATATCTTTGCCGTGTATTTACTAACACAACAAAAGATATGATTTATCATCATTTATCTGTCTTGGTTCATCGTCAGGCTGAAAAGTATGGCGAAAAGACAGCGCTTCGATACCGGGATTATCAGACTGCACAATGGATTCCCATTTCATGGAACCAATTCTCTAAAACAGTCAGACAAGCCGCTAACTCTCTGGTGGCACTCGGTGTACAGGAGGAAGAGAATATCGGTATTTTCTCTCAAAACAAACCGGAATGCCTTTTTACGGATTTTGCAGCTTTCGCCAACCGGGCGGTGACTATCCCGCTGTATGCAACGAGTTCTCCCGCGCAGGCGCAATACATCATTAATGATGCACAGATCCGTTTCCTTTTTGTCGGCGAACAATTTCAGTATGACGCTGCTTTCAGTGTATTCGGTTTTTGTCCGTCGTTGCAACAGATTATCATATTCGACCGTTCTGTGGTAAAAGACCGGCGGGATGTATCTTCTATTTATTATGATGAGTTTCTGGCAATGGGCGAAGGGCTGCCGCATAATGAGGTGGTGGAAGAACGCACTTCCCGCGCTTCGAACGACGACCTGGCCAATATCTTGTATACTTCCGGTACGACGGGAGAACCCAAAGGAGTCATGTTGCATCACTCTTGCTTCCTGGAAGCCTTCCGTATTCACGATATTCGCCTGGTGAATATGTCGGACAAAGATGTGTCGATGAACTTCCTGCCATTGACCCATGTGTTCGAGAAAGCCTGGTGTTACCTCTGTATCCATAAAGGGGTGGAGATCTGTATCAACCTCCGCCCGGTAGATATTCAGATGACGATTAAGGAAATCCGTCCGACTCTGATGTGCAGCGTACCGCGTTTCTGGGAGAAGGTTTACGCCGGTGTGCAGGAGAAGATAGCCGAAACGACCGGTATAAAGAAAGCGCTGATGCTCGATGCGATCCGTGTGGGTAAGATACACAACATCGACTACCTGCGCAAAGGGAAGACACCCCCTTTGATGCTCCACTTGAAATACCGCTTCTATGAAAAGACGGTTTATTCATTGCTGAAGAAGACAATCGGCATTGAAAACGGCAACTTCTTCCCGACGGCCGGGGCAGCGGTGCCCGATGAAATCTGTGAATTCGTACATTCGGTAGGCATCAATATGATAGTGGGATACGGACTTACCGAGTCTACGGCAACCGTTTCATGTTTTCAGAACTCCGGATACGAAATCGGGTCCGTTGGTACCGTCATGCCGGACGTAGAGGTGAAGATCGGTGAAAACAACGAGATTCTGCTGCGTGGAAAGACAATCACCAAGGGGTATTATAAGAAAGCAGAGGCTACGGCGGAGGCTATCGATAAGGAAGGATGGTTTCATACGGGCGATGCCGGCTATCTGAAGGGGGATTGCCTGTACCTGACGGAGCGTATCAAGGACTTGTTTAAAACATCCAACGGAAAATATATATCTCCGCAGGCATTGGAGACCAAGTTGGCCGTCGACCGCTATATCGATCAGATTGCCGTTATTGCCGATCAGCGTAAATTTGTATCTGCGTTGGTGGTGCCTGTATACGGCTTTGTGAAAGATTATGCAAAAGAGAAAGGCATTGAATATAAGAACATGGAGGAACTGCTGAAACATCCGAAGATTATCGGCCTGTTCCGTGCCCGTATCGACACCTTGCAGCAACAGTTCGCTCATTATGAACAGGTGAAACGCTTTACGCTTCTGCCCGAACCGTTCAGCATGGAAAGAGGAGAGCTGACGAATACATTGAAACTGAAACGTCCGGTGGTAGCCAAAAACTATAAGGAGCTGATCGATAAGATGTACGAGGAGTAATGATTCCCACCATAGCCATGTTAGAAAACTACAGAAGATACCCGATAGGGATACAGAACTTTGAACAGTTGCGCAACAATAATTGCGTGTATGTAGACAAGACGGAGTTGGTCTATAAACTGGTACATACCGACCAGGTTTATTTCCTCAGCCGTCCCCGCCGTTTCGGCAAGAGTCTGCTTGTCTCTACGCTCGAAGCTTACTTTCAGGGAAAGAAAGAACTTTTCAGAGGGTTGGCCATGGAGCGTTTGGAGAAAGAATGGGAGAGTTATCCGGTGTTGCGCATCGATTTCAGTTTGACAAAATATTTGGAATTGACTGACCTTGTTGGACAACTGAATCTCTTTCTGCACCGATGGGAAAAGATTTATGGAAAGGATGAAGCGGAGAATACTACTTCCGAGCGCTTGCAGGGTATTATTCTAAGAGCTTATGAGCAGACCGGAAAGCAGGTTGTCATACTGATTGACGAGTACGACGCTCCCTTATTGGATAGTAATTCCGACGTCACCTTGCAACAACAACTCCGTAACGAGATACGAAAGTTCTTCAGCCCCCTCAAGGGGTTGGGACAATATCTTCGTTTCCTCTTCATCACCGGTATCAGTAAGTTCAGCCAGATGAGTATCTTCAGCGAGTTGAACAATCTGCAAAACATCAGCATGCGTGATGACTTCAGCGCTATCTGCGGCATCACTGAGCAGGAGTTGCTGACGACACTGAAGCCTGACATCGAGCGGATGGCCGAAGCGAACAATGAAACTTTCGAGGAAGCATGTACTCATTTGAAACAGCGATATGACGGTTATCATTTCAGTAAGAATTGCGCTGATATCTACAATCCTTTCAGCTTGTTCAATGCTTTCAATGCAAAGGAGTACAAGAATTTCTGGTTCTCTACGGGCACGCCAACTTTCCTGGTAGACTTGCTCCGTGACTCTGATTTCGATGTTCGTTCTTTGGACGGACTTACGGCAACTGATGAACAGTTTGATGCACCTACCGATCATATCATCGATCCTATTCCGGTACTTTATCAGAGCGGCTACCTGACCATAAAGGGGTATGACCCTGTTTTCCGCCTTTACCAACTGGCCTACCCCAACGGTGAAGTGCGTTATGGCTTTACGGAGTCCTTGCTTCCTGCCTATGTGCACTGTTTTCCCCGCGAAAATACCTTTTATGTGGTTTCGTTCATCCGCGACTTGCGCAAGGGGGATATCGGAAGTTGCCTGGAACGTACCCGTTCTTTCTTCGCTTCGATACCGAATGATTTGGAGAACAAGACCGAGAAGCATTATCAGACCATCTTCTACCTGTTGTTTCGCCTGATGGGACAATATGTGGAGACGGAGGTGAAGACAGCCCTGGGGCGTGCGGATGCCGTGGTGAAGATGAAAGATACCGTCTATGTCTTCGAGTTCAAGTTTGATGGTACTCCGGAGGAGGCATTGGCGCAGATTGACAGCAAGCAGTATGCCGTTCCCTATCAGGCGGATGGCAAGAAGGTAGTCAAAGTCGGTGTGAACTTCGACAGTGCCACCCGCACGATCGGAGAGTGGATCGTGAGGTAGGAAAAAGGTGAAATAAAAAAGATAAAAAAAAGAGAGTTGAAAGTAACGGTGCGGCATAATAGCGCTGCCCGACTTTCAACTCTCAATTTTTTAATTTAATACCCCGGTCTTAGTATCCGAAGATTTCTTCTTGTGTCAATTCCCGGATAGGTCCTACTTCTTTCAGTTTTTCCATATCCAGTTCTTTCTTGTCACCGAGGATACAATATGTATAGGTGCGTCCTTTGATCCATTTCTTCTGGAAATCGATTACATCTTTCAATGTCATGTTCTGTGCATCGTTGTAGAGCTTGATACGGCTGTCTACATTTTCACCTAAGTCTTGAGCATTGATGTACGACCAGATAATGTCACTTTTGATGATGCGTTCCGTGCGCAAACGGGCGATAAGTCCCTCTTTGGCGAGCTTGAAAGCGGCTTCGGATTCCGGCATATTGTTGATGATGTCGTTGAATACCTTGATGGCATCGATCATTTTGTCGTTCTGAGTGGCTATCTGAGTCTGCAGCATATACGGGTATTTCAGATAAGACGGACGGTTCAATCCGGCCCATGCGGAATATGCCAGTCCGCGGCTTTCACGCATTTCCTGGAAGACGATGGAGTTCATGCCTCCGCCGAAGTATTCATTATACATCTGACGGGACGGCTCGATCATCGGGTCGAATTTGTCGCCACGGTTGGATAGCTGGGTCATATAAATCTGTTTCGCTTCGTAGGGTGCGATGAGGATCTGGGTAGTCGGAGTCTCCAGGCGCGGGAACTCATTGCCGGCAGGAATTTCCTTCAGCTTTTTGGGTGTCTGATGGTTTTTGTTGATAATGGCCAACAGTTCCTTTCCGCTTGCCGGACCATAATACAGAATGCGATGTTTGTAGCTGTTCTGATTGTGAATGCGGTCTACCAGTTCCTGTGGATTCATGTTCTGCAGCTCGGCTTCTGTCAGGATGTTGGTAACCGGAGACTTCGGACCATACATACCATAGCTTATCAGGTGACGGAAATTCTGCATTTGGTTCAGTTTGGCATCCTTGCGGGACTTCAGTATGTCTGCCACCATATTGTTGTATGCCTCTTTATTGACTTGGGCGTCTGCCATCAGCTTTTCAAAAAGCTTCATAGCTTCGGACATATTCTCATTCAGACCCGACAGCAAGACGTAGGTACGCTCATTGCCCGGAACGACACGGAAAGTACATGCCAGACGATAGAACTCGCTCTTCAACTGCTCCGGAGTCATGTCGGAAGTGCCCAGATAGTCGATATAGTCGAAAGCTGTACCGAGTGCTTTATCATTGTAGTTACCCATATCGAATACATAAATCAACTGGAAGAGGTCGTTGTTTGTATTCTGCTTGTACAATACAGGAATATTCGATTTGGCTTTCAGTTGGCTGAGGTCTTTCTTGAAATCAAGGAATACGGGTTCGATCGGTTTTACGTTGCTGTTCTGTATCTCTTTCAGGAAGTCGCTGGCAATATCACGATTCATCACGATCGGGGTGATAGCCGGTTTGGACATCTTCTTCTCATTGGGATCCTGTCCTTGTTTCTTGTAGATAACGGCATAATTCTGATCCGTCAGGTATTTATTGGCAAAAGCTACGATGTCGGCTTTGGTCAGTTTGGCCATACGGTCGATGGCGGAAACTTCATCTTCCCATTTGATGCCGTTGACAAAAGCATTCACAAACATATCCGCACGTCCTTCATTGCTCTCTAACCGCTGCATCTCATAGAGTTTGAAGTTGTTGATGTTGGCTTGCAGCATCTTTTCATCAAAGTCGCCGGCACGAAGTTTGCCGATCTCTTCAAGCAACAGCTTTTTCACATCGTCCAATGTCTGTCCTTGTTTGGGGCGTCCCTGCAACATCAGTGCCGAATAGTCTGCCATGTCTAACGGATAACCATAAGCCTGCAATACTTTCTGCTGCTGGTTGAGGTCGAGGTCGATAAGTCCGGCTTTACCGTTATAAAGAATTTGCGATACCACTTGCAGTGTTTCGTATTCTTTGCTGGAGGCTCCCGGGAATCTCCATGCCAATGTTAGGCTTTCGGCATCCGGTCCCAGCACTTCGCGTACGATCGGTGTCGTAATCGGCGTCTCTTGCGGGAGATTTAACTTCGGCAGGTTCTTGTTGGGCTTCAGGTGTCCGAAGTACTTGTCGATGGTAGCGATCATTTCATCCGGATTGAAGTCGCCCGAAAGGCAGATAGCCATGTTGTTGGGCACATACCATACCTTGTGGTAATTCTTGATGTTGGTGATGGAAGGGTTCTTCAGGTGTTCCTGTGTTCCCAATACGGTCTGAGTGCCGTAAGGATGATGCGGGAAAAGTGAGGACAGCACCGTCTCGTATACCTTGCGCGGATCTTTGGTCAGCGACATGTTTTTCTCTTCGTATACCGTTTCCAATTCCGTGTGGAATCCGCGGATAACGCAGTTTTCAAAACGGTCTGCCTGTATCTTTGCCCAGTTGTCTATCTGGTTGGAAGGGATGTCGTCTTCGTAAACCGTCTGGTCGAAAGAGGTATAGGCATTGGTGCCGGTAGCGCCGATGGCAGCCATCAGCTTGTCGTATTCGTTGGGGATAGCCAGCTTGGAAGCTTCGTATGACAGGCTGTCTATCTTGTGGTAGATGGCGGTACGCGCTGCTTCGTCAGTGGTTTTCCGGTATATCTCGAACTGCTGCTCGATCTGGTCCAGTATCGGCTTTTCTGCTTCGTAGTTTTGTGTCCCGAACTTTTGGGTTCCTTTGAACATCAGGTGCTCGAAATAGTGAGCCAGACCGGTGGTCTCGGCAGGGTCATTCTTACCACCTACCCGTACGGCAATATACGTCTGTATACGTGGTTGCTCTTTGTTGACGGTCATATAGACCTTCAAACCATTGTCGAGTGTGTAAATACGTGCTTTCAACGGATCGTTGGGCACTGTCTCGTAGCGGTAGTCTTTGAGAGAAGCGCTACTTACACTTGTCGCCATCAGAAGAAGTAGCGACAGGCAGGAAAATTTTAGTAGTTTATTCATATCAATGATAACAAATTAAATGTGAGAGCAAAGGTAGCGGAATTTTGTTTATCTTTGCACGCTCGAGAGTAATAAAATGATTGGATAAAGTAAGAGCCTGTTTAATTTTTGCTCAGCATTCTTTTATTTCAATCGTAAATTGTAAATCGCTGACGTACCTGTGTGATAAAGATCAGAGAATGGTCGTGACCATGGGGAATAAATTGTAAATTGAAATGATTACTATTGAACAACTTAAAGACGTGAAAGAGCGCACAGATGCGCTGAGGAGGTATCTTTGACATCGACGGGAAGAAAATTCAAGTCGAAGAAGAACAATTAAGAACGCAGGCTCCGGGGTTCTGGGATGACCAGAAGCGTGCCGAAGCACAAATGAAAAAGGTGAAAAACCTGCAGAAATGGATCGAGGGGTATAACCATGTCAAGACGTTGAGTGATGAACTGGAACTGGCTTTCGATTTCTATAAAGACGATCTCGTCACCGAAACGGAAGTGGACGAAGGGTATACCAAAGCGCTGGAAGCGGTCGAGAACCTGGAACTGAAGAACATGCTTCGCGGTGAGGCCGACCAGATGAGTTGCGTCCTGAAGATAAATTCCGGTGCCGGTGGTACGGAAAGTCAGGACTGGGCTTCCATGCTGATGCGTATGTATCTGCGTTATGCCGAGACGAATGGCTATAAGGCTACTATTTCTACTCTGCAGGAAGGTGATGAGGCGGGTATCAAAACCTGTACCATTCAGATAGAGGGTGATTATGCTTACGGCTATTTGAAAGGAGAGAATGGGGTGCATCGTCTGGTGCGTGTTTCTCCGTATAATGCACAAGGGAAACGAATGACCTCTTTTGCTTCGGTTTTCGTCACTCCGTTGGTCGATGACAGTATCGAGGTGAATATCGAACAGGCGCGTATCTCTTGGGATACTTTCCGTTCGGGTGGTGCCGGAGGACAGAATGTGAATAAGGTGGAGTCGGGCGTACGCTTGCGCTATCAGTTTAAAGACCCTTATACCGGTGAGGAAGAGGAGATTTTGATTGAGAATACCGAAACCCGCGACCAGCCCAAGAATAAGGAAAACGCCATGCGCCAATTGCGCTCTATCTTATATGATAAAGAGTTGCAGCACCGTATGGCCGAACAGGCAAAGGTGGAGGCCGGAAAGAAAAAGATAGAATGGGGCTCGCAGATACGAAGCTACGTATTCGATGACCGCCGTGTGAAAGATCATCGCACGAATTATCAGACTTCCGACGTCAATGGGGTGATGGATGGAAAAATCGAAGGCTTCATTAAAGCCTATTTGATGGAATTTTCATCCGAAGAGCAAAATTAATTTCTTCTTCTTTGGTTGGTTTGAATAATTATTCTTAGCTTTGTTAGCGTTGAACTTTAAAGCTAAAAATATATGGGTAAGAATAAGAAAAAAGTAACACACCCAAAAGGAGGAAGAACAGGCAAAACGTGTGCTCAAGATTATTGCTGTTTCACTCATCATTCTGGCGCTTGTCATGATTGTGGGTTTTTCTTTCGTGGGTTAAAAGAATGTAGATCTTATAAATGGAGGCTGTACGGCTTGAGTACAGTCTCTGTTTTTTTATGTGGATGTCAATCTATGGGAAGCTGTGATGTAACCCGTTTGTAACGTGTAATACATTTGTAACCTGTTTGTCATAAGGATGTATGGGGGACACCGTTACTTTTGCACCGGAATTTAAGAGATAAATCTGATGAGAATATTGGTTACAATTGGGGCAGGACTACTGCTGGCGACAACGGCTTTGGCGCAAGTGAACGAAGAAGTTGTAGATGGGAAAAAACTGGATAAGGAGAAGATGGAATTGCACGACTATTTGCCGGTAATCCATGGAACGATCCGGGCAAAATACGAGTATCAGACGGCAACCGACGAAAGTCGTTTTCAAGTACGGAATGCACGCTTCAGCCTGACGGGTAATGTGCTTCCGATTGTCGCTTATAAAGCGGAAATCGATCTGTCCGATCAGGGGAAAATCCGTATGCTGGATGCTTATACCCGTATTTTTCCGGTAAAGCATGTCGATTTTACAATCGGGCAGATGAGGGTGCCCTTTACGATTGATGCGCACCGTTCGCCTCACGTGCGCTTTTTTGCCAACCGCTCGTTTATCGGAAAGCAGGTGGGTGATGTGCGTGATGTCGGAGCCACTCTGGGTTATACGCGCAAAGATGCGTCCTTGCCGTTCATCCTTGAAGGTGGGTTGTTCAATGGTTCTGGACTGACAGAACAGAAAGAATGGCATAAAACGTTGAATTATTCTTTGAAAGGACAACTTTGGTTTGCGAAGGGATGGAACCTTACGCTGAGCACTCAGATGATGAAGCCAGCCGAGGTACGCGTCAATATGTACGATGCCGGAATCTATTATGAAACGGATAAATTCCATATAGAAGCGGAATATCTGTATAAGACGTATGGACACGACGCTTTTAAGAATATGCACTCTGTCAACAGCTTTGCCGTTTATGATATTCCGCTGCGCCGTTTTTTCCATAAGATGTCTTTCCTGGCGCGTTATGATATGATGACGGATCATAGTGATGGGGTGGCAATGTCTGAGACGGAACCGGATAAGTTGGCGATAACCGATTATGCCCGCCATCGTGTGACCGGCGGTCTGACTTTCAGCTTCTCCAAATCTTTTATAGCCGATATACGCTTGAACTACGAAAAGTATTTCTATAAAAACGGAGGAATACCCAACCCGTCCGAACAGGATAAGTTAGTGATTGAATTTATGACGCGGTTTTGAGGTTCCTGATTTATGAATGATGATTTATGGGCGGTGATGTTGGAAAATAAATTGATTTCACTGTCCATTATTCATTATTCATTCCTACTTTTGCAACATGGCACAGGAAATTGAACGTAAGTTTCTCGTTTCGGGAGATTATAAATCGCAGGCTTTTGCGCAAAGCCGTATTATACAGGGGTACATAAGCAGTGCCCGGGGAAGGACAGTGCGGGTACGAATCCGTGACGGAAAGGGGTATCTTACCATTAAAGGAGCTTCTAATGCTTCCGGAACCAGCCGTTACGAGTGGGAGAGAGAATTGCCGTTGAATGAAGCCGAGGAGTTGATGAAACTTTGTGAACCGGGAGTGATTGATAAAACCCGTTATCTGGTCCGTAGCGGAGCACATGTCTTTGAAGTGGATGAATTTTATGGCGAGAATGAAGGACTTGTCGTGGCGGAAGTGGAATTGAATGCAGAAGATGAAACTTTTGTAAAACCGCCTTTTATCGGTGAGGAGGTGACGGGAGATGTCCGCTACTATAATTCACATCTGATGAAAAGACCGTATACAACTTGGTAGCTTAAAACCTGTTTTAATTC
Source organism: uncultured Bacteroides sp. (assembly GCA_958477465.1). Classification (GTDB taxonomy): domain Bacteria; phylum Bacteroidota; class Bacteroidia; order Bacteroidales; family Bacteroidaceae; genus Bacteroides. The sequence continues at coordinate 57,716 of CAUEFX010000002.1, read as the reverse complement.
TCTTATTTAAGTTTTCATCAGCTTATTTTGAATAAAATTCAAACAGGCTCTTAAAAATATCTGTATATTTGTTCGCATTCAAAAGAACTGTATATGGAACAATTATATAACTATCTGCCGCGTGAGTTGGTTACCTTCATTCTGGTGACTTTATTTTCCCTCCTTATCGGTTTGTCACAGCGTAGAATCAGCTTGAAACGAGAAGGAGAGACCACCCTTTTCGGCACAGACCGTACTTTCACTTTTATCGGTATACTGGGATATCTGCTTTATATTCTTGATAAAACGGATATGCGTCTGTTTATGGGCGGCGGTTTGATTTTGGGGATATTGCTCGGGTTGAACTATTACGTCAAGCAGTCTCAATTTCATGTTTTTGGAATTACTACCATTATTATAGCCCTGATAACTTACTGCATTGCTCCCATTGTGGATACGCAGCCCTCGTGGTTTTACGTGATGGTAATTGTGACTGTGCTGCTGCTGACGGAATTGAAACATACGTTTACCGAATTTGCCCAGCGGATGAAGAACGATGAGATGATTACCCTTGCCAAATTCTTGGCTATCAGCGGAATCATTTTGCCGATGTTGCCCGACAAGAACATCATTCCGGATATCAATCTGACGCCCTATTCCATTTGGCTGGCTACAGTGGTGGTTTCCGGCATTTCGTATCTGTCTTATCTCTTGAAGCGTTATGTGTTCCGTGAGTCGGGGGTATTGGTATCCGGTATTATCGGCGGATTGTACAGCAGTACGGCCACCATCTCCGTGCTGGCGCGTAAAAGTCGTCATGTGCATTCCGAGCAGGCTACCGAGTATGTGGCTGCCATGCTGCTGGCTGTAAGTATGATGTTCCTGCGGTTCATGATACTCATCTTTATTTTTAGCCGTGAGATATTTGCGGGCATTTATCCTTATCTGCTTACGATGGCTTTGGTGGCTGCCGCTATCGCCTGGTTTATTCATTCCCGGCGGAAGAAAACAGACGGTGCCGAAAGTCCGGATGAGGAAGAGGACAGCAACAACCCATTGGAATTCAAGGTCGCTTTGATCTTTGCAGGGCTGTTTGTCGTGTTTACTGTGCTGACTCACTATACTCTGATTTATGCCGGTACGGGAGGGTTGAATCTTTTATCGTTTGTTTCCGGTTTTAGTGATATTACCCCTTTTATCTTGAACTTGCTGCAAAATACAGGCAATGTGGCGGTGCTGGTTGTTACGGCTTGTAGTATGCAGGCTATCGTGAGCAATATTCTGGTGAACATGTGCTATGCCCTGTTCTTTTCAGGGAAAGAGAGCAAGTTGCGCCCATGGATTTTAGGTGGATTTGGGTGCGTGGTGGCAATAAATGCTGTCTTGTTGCTGATATTCTATTTATTGTAACCTTTTTATTTATTCTTAACTCCGAATGTTTCGTATCGGGAGATAAACGGTTTATTTTTGTCAAGCCTTGTGACAAAACAGGTGATTTTGCGTCTTATAGACTATAAAATTTCAACAAAAGCGACATGAAAGACAAACTACTACTATTGGTATTGCTTATTGCATCTTGTGTAAGTTACGCACAAAACACGGCTTCCTCTTCTTATATCGTAAAAGGTGTGCTCGTCGATTCACTTACCCTGGAGGGGGAACCTTATGCCACTATTAAAATTGTGGAGAAAAATGCTCCGGACACAGCGGTGAAAATGGCTGTAACCGATATGCAGGGAAACTTTAAAGAGAAAATGAATGCTCGGCCGGGGATGTATGTCATTACGATCACTTCGATAGGTAAAAGTACCGTCGTTAAAGATTTTGAGGTGAAGCCGGGTGCGAAAGAAGTGGACTTGGGAACGTTGTATACATCGGAGGCTACCAATGAGTTGGGAGCTGTTGAAATTGTGGCTCAAAAACCATTGGTAAAGGTAGACATCGACAAAATAGAATATAATGTGCAGGATGATCCGGACTCTAAAACCAATACTGTGCTGGAAATGCTTCGTAAGGTTCCTCTGGTGACGGTGGACGGAGAAGACAATATTAAAGTAAACGGCAGCAGCAGTTTTAAGATTCATGTGAACGGTAAGCCGGATAATATGATGAGTGATAACCCTGTGGATGTCCTTAAAAGTATGCCGGCCAATACAATCAAGCATATCGAGGTGATAACCAATCCCGGTGCGAAATATGATGCGGAGGGAGTTGGTGGAATCCTTAATATTGTGACGGTGGACGGCAGCGGCTTTAAAGGTTATACGGCTACTTTTACAGGAAGTGGCAGCAATACCGGTGGTGGAGGCAGTTTGTACACTACTATCAAGAAAGATAAACTGACGCTGTCTGCACGCTATAACTATAATGCGAATAATTCTCCCCGGAGCTATGCCGGTTCCATACAGCACCAGAAGCAGACGGTAGCCGATGGAAGGCAGGAAGAGACTGTGATTCAGTCTGAAAGTTCCAACAAATCGAAGAATCATTTCCAGAGTGGTAATCTGGAAGCCAGCTATGAAATAGATACCTTGCGTCTGATCACGATGGGCTTTGGTATGTATGGCGGAGGCGATGATGGAACGGGGCGCGGCGAGACGGTGATGATGAATGCCGATCCGTTTTATTCGGGAGTGCCCTACTACTCTTATGAGAGCGATAGTGAGAGCGACGGCTCATGGTATTCCGTCCGCGGCAATATCGATTATCAGCGTACTTCCCGTAAACTAAAAGAACGTATGTTTACCCTTTCTTATAAGATAAATGCAAGGCCGAGTACTTCCAACTCATGGTATGGCTATACACTGGGTCATGTGGAACCGGGGTGGGAGGATTACGTGAACAAAACACTTGCCGGCCAACGTTCTGATGGAAAACAGAACAGTTCGGAACATACTTTTCAAGCCGATTATACGACTCCCATTGCTAAAATCCATACGATTGAGACAGGGTTGAAGTACATCATTCGCAATAATCATAGCGATAACAACCGTTATGATAAGGATGATATTTATGATGAGGACAGAAGCAGCCATTATAAACATCTGAATGATATTTTAGCGGCGTATGCCAGTTATGGCATTAATGTGAGTAAGTTTTCGGGACGGGCCGGCGTGCGTTATGAAAGAACGATGCAGGACGTGAAATATACGGAAAAACCGGAACAGAGTTTTAATGCGAACTTCAATGACTGGGTGCCTTCTGCCAGTCTGGGTTACAAGATCACGGATATGTCGAACATCCGTTTGGGATATAACATGCGTATCTGGCGTCCCAGCATCTGGTATTTGAATCCCTATTTGAATGATTCGAATCCGGCTCATATCACTCAAGGAAATGCTTCGTTGGAGAGTGAAAAAAGCCATGCCTTTAATCTGAGTTATAGCAACTTTACACAGAAATTTAATATAAACATGTCTTTAAACTACTCGTTCAATAATAATGGTATCGAGCGGGTAACCGATCTGATGAATGATAGGGACATTCCCGGCTTGAACAGCTATACGGGCAAGGAGGTACTTTATTCTACTTACCGGAACATTGGCAAAAGCAGCCATTTGGGACTGAGTGGCTATGTCAACTGGAACGCTTCTCCGAAAACCCGCGTGTACCTTAATCTCTGGGGAGATTATTCACGTCTGAAGAGTCCGTCTCAGAATCTGGAAAACAGCGGGTGGAATGTATTTGCTTATGGGGGCGTGCAGCAGACATTGCCATTGGATATCCGCCTTAGCGTGAATCTGATGGGTAGTACTCCGTATATTTCTCTACAAGGCAAGGGTAGCAGTTTCTATGACTACAGTGTGAGTGTCAACCGCTCTTTCCTTAAAGAAAAAAGGCTGACAGTGAGTGCTTTTGCCGGTAACTTCTTCAAGAAATACATGAAATATAAGAACACTCTGTCAGGAGACGATTTTTGGCAGGAAAGCACTTCACGCTATTCACGCCAGCGTTTCGGGGTTAGCGTGAGCTACCGGATCGGCGAACTGACAGCCAGCGTGAAGAAAGCTGCCCGTTCTATTGAGAACGATGACGTGAAGGGCGGTGAAGGCAGTGGAGGTCAGGGAGGATCGAATTAATTTTAATGCAATCGCTCATGTTGCCATTAGTGAACTGTACCCAAAAATTTAAACAGGCTCTAACTTTAGGTCACAGTTCACTTAAGAAAATATGAGCGATTTTATTGGTACGAATCTTGATGCGTTTGCTTCTCTCCTCGGTCTGCCCGTTGTATTTTTAAATATAGAATAATAATCAGAAATCTCTGGTTATTGTGTCTTGGGGAGTAGGCAGAGTGTGAATTTGTTCTTCTTTCTGCACAATTCTTTTTTTTGCCATTTCAAATTTTATTTTCAATTCCGTCTTTTCTTCTATTAACTTTTCTATTTTCAAATCTTTCTCCCGCAGGTATTGTATTAATTCCGTTAATGATGGATTGCTCTCTGTTTTTACAGTTATTTCCTGCTTAATCATCTCTCCTTTTCCGGTAATTAACCATTCTGCGTCTATCCAAGTAAATGTTTGAAGTATCTTGGCTAGGATGTCAAACCCCGGTTTATTTCTTCTTTGTACAACAATACCTCTAATTGTTTGGTCTACAACTCCTATTTTCTTTGCAAATGAGGATACATTAAGACCTGCATAATCTATTATTTCTTGTAATCTATCAATTATATCCATAACTTATTAAAAAAATAATCAATCAATTGTTTTGAAAATCCAAATAAATGTTTGATATTTGTGCCGTAATACAGCTATAATACGACTAAGTTACTAAAAAAACGGTATTGATAGCACATGTTGTGCGACTTTTAAATGATTGGAAAGTAAGAGTTTGAAAACGGAATTATGCGTAGATAGATAGCATATGGAATTTAGTGTTTAATAATATATTATTAATGTAATTTTTTAATTTATGAGAAAAAAGTTTGTAACTGCAGCGCTCTTAGGAACGCTCATTTTTACATCTACGAATTTCGTTGGATGTTCGGACTATGATGATGACATCAAAAATCTGCAGGAGCAGGTGGATGCTCTAAAGTCCATTTCTATTTCAGACTTAGCGTCTCAATTGCAGTCGTTGAAAGATGCTGATAACAATCTTGGTTTGGCTAATGCCAAGATGGAAGCTGCTATCACTGAGATCAAAACAAACATTGAGGCATTAAAGAAAGCAGATGAAGTTCTTACCGGTCTGGTTAATGGCAAAGTAGACCAAGCTACCTATCAGCTTGCAATCAAAGAACTGAATGATAAATGCTCTGATTTATCTACGAAATTAGCAGCTTTATCCGCATTGGAAACTGCTGTTAATGACTTGAAAGCAAACAAGGCCGACGGTGCGGCTCTTGAAGAGTTGAAAAAGGTAGTAGAGAAACTGCAAGGCCAAGATGCGGAATTCGCTACCAGAATCAGTAAATTGGAGAATACGGTCGAGAATATGAACACCGTATTGGCAGGAAAAGCTGATCAGGCTACAGTGGCCGCTTTGTCTGAGTCCATCGCAGAACTGAAAACTGGTGTTACTGGTATTGATACTAAGATTTCAGCGGCTCTCGATCCTGTTCAGAAGAACATTGCTAAATTGCAGGAAGATATTGCAAAGAAGGCAGATGCTGCTACAATAACTGCTGATATTGAAAAGGTCAAATCGGAAATGACGGGTCTTATCGATGCTCTTAAAGCTTCGACTGCTTCAGACTTGGCAGGTGTAAAAGCGGAATTAGTTGGTAGAATTGCTGCTTTGGAAACTGCAAAAGAGCAGATGGGATTGGAAATTCAGGCATTGAAAACCAGTATTGAGGGACTGAAAGATCGTATGAACCGATTGGAGAACCAACCTACTACGGATCTCACAGAGGTGAAACGGGCAATTACAGATAATAAAACGGCGATTGATGCTGCTAACGCAGCTGCCGGTGCGATTCAAGGAACGATTAATGGTATCGAGAGTCGTCTGAATGGTCTTGGGGAGGGTACCGGAGCTGTAAAGACTTATATAGATAACGCTGTTTCTGTATTGAATACTGCAATCATAGGCCAGATCAGTACCATTAGTGATCAGTTGTCAAGCTTACGAAGCGAGTATAACTTGGCTGTTGCTGATTTTGAAGGACGTATTGGGGCATTGGAGGACATTGAACATGTTAATAAGTCCGATTTTGATGGTTTACAATCCGATTTTGATGGTTTGAAGACTACTGTAGGGAATGCGGAAAGTGGCTTAATCAAGCAATTGAATGATCTCAGCGACAAAGTAGACGGATTGATTTCTGAGGCTCTTGAAGCTACAGGCCCCGGATCAATCGAGGAAAAAATAGCAAAGCAAATTACTGCCGCTTTGTCTGATAGTGAAACGATAAAAAAAGCCATTGAAGAAGCCATTGCTACTGTAACAAAAAGAGTGGATGGTTTGGAAGACAATATGGATGCTGTACTGAGTCGTATTCAAAGTATCGTATTTGTTCCTGAATACCAGGAGAATGGTACAGCTATTGTTCCTGTTTACAGAATAGCTAACCAGAACGGTATGGTAACAATGAAATTCCGTGTTTCACCGGCAGATAAGGCTGCAGAATTGGCAGGGCATCCTGAATTATTCTCTTTCTATAAAGAAAATGAACTTCAGACAAGAGCCACAAGTGAAAATGCATTTACTGCTACGAAAGTTGAAGAAGGAACGGATGCCGGTACAATTCTTATCACAGCAAATGTTGTGTCGAGTTTGGGTGAAAACAGTGGTGGTGTTGGTAGCTACTATCCGGTTGCTTTGAAGCTTTCCACATCGAAAGAATATGGTACGGAAGACGAACCGGATACTAAACCTGTAAATGATATTACAACCGAATATTTCAATGTAAAGGTGAGAAATATCACAACTTCAACTTACTCTCTTGCTACTAACCAAAGTATATTATATAATGATACTGAAACAAAGGAGGTTAACAAATTGGCTGTAAGTGTGAACTATGGCTCCGGTAATTTGACATTGGCTCAATGTGGATTTACACAGAATCTGGTAATATATGCTGTTGAATGCGGTGGTACTTGGGTGAAAGTTAATTCTTTGACAGGCGCTCAGAAAACTGCGTATATTACAGGTAAAGGTTTTGAGTTGGTAAATGGAAATACGGCAGTTAAATTGTTAAGCCCGATTGATATTAATAGAGTGAACAATACGCTGAAGATTCAATTGGCAGATAATGGAATATTCAGAGTCAATCCGGTAAAAACGTTTGAGGTAACTTACACAATTACTAAGCAGGTTGCCAGCAAACCTATTGAATATGGTGTGATAACCAAAGAAGATCTTAAGGCGGGTTCTAATATGAATTTTGATGTCGCTGGGGGTGCATTTGTTTGGAAAGGTACTGCTTCTGATGTAAATCAGACATATATCATTCGTGCTAAGAAAGCTGATAAATTCAAAGATAATGAGATTGTTGCGGGCGCTACGGCCAATGAGATCTTGACAGCAATTCAAAATGGTTCTTATACGTCTGTGACTCACCTCGTAAACGGCAACTCCGTTACTACTGCTACTGGACCTACATTTAACTTTGATGTGGCAAATGACGAGATAAAAGTAACAGTTCCTGATAATGCAGAACGTCGGACTTATGAAATGACTACGGTCTATGATTTCGATCTTTATGGTAAGATTACTTTGAAAGCTACTTTGAAGCTTGCTTATCCTACTGCTGAGGACTTGTGGAGCCATAATCAGGAACGTTGGACAAACGATGGAGATTATTTTGTGAATTATACACCAGATGCAAATGGTACACCTTATTATATTGAACATGACCTTAAGACAGGTTACGTTTACTCGTCAAGATACTCTTCTGGCATTTCATATACTTATGAGGTAATACCTAATGGTGTATTAGTACGTCCTACCGGTGTAGACATCGTTTCTGGTATTAATGGTACGAGTGTCCTTAAATTTACAGAAAATGTGAATTTGAGTAAATTCAGAGTTAAGTTTACAGCTAAGATTGGAGGCCATATTGCCCGGACTGAAACGTTTGATGTTACAATGACTTATCCAATAACAGGCAAGATTACTACTCCTACTACATCTTTGACATATAAAAAAGCCGGCATTGAATCGCATGCAGGATTATCTATAGTGGAAGGTGTTAATCTGTTTGACAGATTTAATACCCCTGTCATTAAAGATAGTAAGATTGTTACTTCTCCTGCTTGGGGAACTGCTTATGGCTTGAACGGTGGAGCCAATAGTGAAAATGAGTATGTTCTGACCGGTGGTGTCCGTTACATCATCAAGAGAGCTGTACTGGAAAATGGGGAAGCTATGGCACTCTCAAGCTTCGAAATTGCCGATGACGGTAAATTCCACTTGAAAGAAAACAACTTGGCTCAGAAAGCAACGGTTACAGTTCAAATTGAGGTGACTTATACTTATGGTACTGTATTGAGTGACGAGTTCGCCATTACGTTGGAGCCGACATTATAATACAGGCGTTCTCTGGTAATTTAATTTTGAGGTTTTATCGGTAGAGAGGCTTCCCCGTTGAAGTCTCTCTGTCTGATCAATCGGAATTTTGTTAATGGTGATTATTCATTTGAAGATTGTCAGAAAGCAGTAGAATTATATGGGTCCGGATATAATGGAAATAATATATTGTTTGTTTCTGAGATAGGTTCTTGTGACAAGCCGCAATTTTAAATAATCAAACTATTACCCTCTTTTCTCAATATCAAGTAGCTTGAACGCTTAGATAGAAGGAGGGAATCAAAATACATAAAACTTAAAAATCACCCCAGCCACAAATACTTGTAGTTGAGGTGATTTTTCGAAAAGGGCATTTTGATTCACCCTCTTCATTTATTTATTAAATCCCAACTTCTTCAGCCCGTTCTGCACATCCGGATGGCTCATAAAGAGTTTCCATAACAGTCCTGTCCGGTAGTTCTCGATCATTACGGCTATGGGGCCTTGGTCGATGGCAAGATAGCGTTGCGGATACCAGTTGTCTGTCTCGCTGAAGGCATCGTAAAAGCCGTAGGGCCCGAATAGCTTGTCTCCCATATCATAAAGATGCTTCATCACTTCGAGGGAGTACCCCGGCGTATAGACGATGGACGATAAAGCTGCAGTAGGAGTGATTACTCCTGCATCCTCTTTCTCATTGGGTGCATGTGCTGCGTAGCCGTTTACAGAATAGCTGGCGGTCAGTCCCCAACAATCCGGACCGAAGCCTTTGTAGTGTTTCGGATTACGGATGCAGTAGGCGCGGTTGACTAACGTCAGGTTACGCATTTCATTGAAATAACTCGGGCAATATTCATCTTCCAGCCCTACGGGATCCAATCCCAAGAACGAATATTGCGCCCAGAAGAGCGGACCGGCTTCACCGCCTTGATAACGGAGATGGAGTTCGATGCCCTCCACTTTATGCGGGGATACAATGGCGCCGTTCTGTGCCCAGCCCTCATGATATACAGCGGCAGGTACGCCGTGTGTGGGCGATGCTGCGGCAAGTATATACATGATAAGGCACTCATTGTACCCATGAACCGGGAAGTCCATCTCCCAACCGTATTCGGGACTCCAATGCCAGTAAAGTACATTCTGTCCCCCTTTACGGTACCAATTCCAATCCACCTCACGCCACAGCTTGTCTATTCTTTGCGCCACTGCTTTCTCTTGCGGAGTGCCGTCAATATAATACTGATGTACGGCAAGCAGCCCTTGCATGAGGAAAGCCGTCTCTACAAGATCACCGCCATTGTCTTTCCGACCGAAAGGTTTCACTTTCCCGGTCTCACCATACCACCAATGTGGATAGGTGCCTTTGAAGCGGTCGGCACGTTCGAGAAAGGAGACTATCTTTTCCATACGTGCCAGTCCGTCGGTGCGGGAAACATATCCCCGGTCGATGCCGGCCAGAATGGCCATGATGCCAAAACCGCTGCCACCCGAAGTGACAACATCCGGTCCGCCGGCAGGATAGTTACCGTCTATATGAATGCGTTCCGGAGCAAGCCCGCTATTAGGCTCCGCACCATCCCAGAAATACAGAAAGGTTCTTCTTTCTACCGTATCCAGCAGGGCATCTTGGTGGAGAGGGTCGGGGAGAGGCACCACCTTAAACCCCGCCGTCTTCACATCCCGGCTATTCGGCCCTATCATAAGCTGGAAATCTCCCGGCTCTATGACTTTTTGCAGATCATAGTCGTAGAACTTCAGCATTTCGGGGGCTATTTTGAAGGTGACGGTACGTGTCTGTCCGGGTTGGAGATAGATCCTTTCGAATCCTTTCAGCTCTTTTACCGGCCGGGTGGTACTGCCTACAAGATCGCGGATATACAGTTGTACCACTTCTCCGCCGGGCAACTGTCCGGTATTGCTGACATCGATGGAAGCCGTGATCATACCTTGCATATTCATGCTCGGTTGGCTCAGGGAGATATCGCTGTAGGCGAAAGTGGTGTAGGAGAGTCCGAAACCGAACGGATAGAGCGGTTCGTTGGTGACATCCAGATAGTTGCTGCGGAACTTTTCGAACCATTTGCCGTCGTGTAACGGGCGTCCGGTATTCTTGTGTGCATAATACAATGGAATCTGTCCTACGTTTTGCGGGAAACTCATGGTCAGTTTCCCACTCGGGTTGACACGGCCGAACAGCACGTCACCGATGGCATAAGCCGCTTCGCTTCCGCCAAACCAGACATTGAGAATGGCCGGGACATGCTCCTGTTCCCAATTCAATATCAACGGACGACCGGTAAAAAGTACTAAGACCACCGGCTTGCCTGTGGCTACCAGTGCTTTCAACAGCGTCTGTTGTACATCGGGCAGGTGGAGATCTGTGCGACTGCTGCTCTCTCCGCTCATTTCGGAGGATTCTCCGAGAGCGGCTACAATTACATCGGCTTTATTGGCAGTATCCAGCGCTTCTTGCAATAGTTCGGTGTCGGTACGATTGTCCCGGTTTAAGGAGCGGCCGAACAGGGTGGCACGCTCTTCGTAAGCAGCATCACTTATCAGATTGCTCCCTTTGGCATACAACAGATTGATATTCGCACCGTTTTCCATCAAAGGAACGTACCAGGGTTCATTGGGTTGGTTGAGGGGCATTTCATCCATACGGCCCACCATCTCACGAAGTCCTTCGATAAGCGAGAGTGAACGGTCCAGTACGGCTGCCACGCTCCATGTTCCCGGCATATTGGTCCGGGTGTCTGCCAACGGGCCAATCACAGCAATGGTGCCGGTTGGTTTCAACGGCAAGGTCTGGTTGTCGTTTTTCAGCAAGACAAAACTCTCGGAAGCGATACGGCGGGCGGCATCCCGGTGGGCACGTGTGAAGATGTCGCGTGCCGGACGTTTCGGGTCACAATATTTGTATGGATCATCGAACAGTCCCAATTTGTATTTCGCTTCCAGAATACGGCGGCAGGCGGTATTCAGAGTCATCATAGATACTTTACCCTCTTGAATGGATTTCTTCAGAGTACCTACAAATCCGTCACTGACCATATCCATGTCCACACCGGCGTTGATGGCGCGGGCGGAAACAGTCTGTAAATCGCCGATGCCATGATCTGTCATTTCAGATATTCCGGTGTAGTCCGTGACGACGAAGCCGTTGAACCCCCATTGGCCGCGCAGCACATCACTCATCAACCATTTGTTGGCAGTGGCAGGCACACCGTCCACTTCGTTGAATGACGCCATTACACTACCCACTCCTGCTTCTACGGCCGCTTCGAAAGGTGGAAAATACTCATTGTACATCCGCTGGCGGCTCATGTCTACGGTGTTGTAATCGCGTCCGCCTTCGGCAGCACCGTAGAGGGCGAAATGTTTTACGCAGGCCATGATTTCATCGTTCCGTTTCAATTGGTCCGTAAGTTTTTCTCCCTGATATCCCTGTATCATGGCGCGGGCGATAAGTGATCCTAAGAACGGATCTTCTCCCGATCCTTCGGAAACACGTCCCCAGCGTGGGTCACGGCAGATGTCCACCATTGGGCTGAAAGTCCAGGAAATACCGTCTGCACTGGCCTCGACCGCTGCGATACGGGCCGATTCTTCAATGGCTTTCATATCCCACGTACATGATAATCCCAATGGAATGGGGAAAATCGTTTCGTATCCGTGGATAACATCCATGCCGAATAGCAAAGGTATGCCGAGGCGGGAGCTTTCTACCGCCAGTTTTTGTACATCCCGGATTTTTTCCACTCCTTTCAAATTGAAGAGTCCGCCCACTTCACCGCGTTTGATTTTTCCGGCGATGTCACTGCTCTTTGCCTGTCCGGTGGTGATGTCTCCGGTAACCGGAAGATTGAGCTGCCCGATCTTTTCGTCTACTGTCATCCGTTTCATCAGGGCGTCGATGAAACGATTCATGTCCTGTGGCGATTTTTGCGCTTGCATGTCACTGACACCTATACATGTTGCTGCAAGCAGAATACTGAAAATTTTTATAAATCTGTTCATGGTTAATAATTCTCCAATGTGCCAATATGCCGATTCTCGTTCGGCATGATCGTTTAAAAATGTAATTCACGAATTGAATAATTTACTAATGAGCCGCTATGCTTATCGCTCTCCGGCATGATTGCGCAGCCAATTGGCACATTGGCATATTGGCACATTAGCGCATTATCAATAATCCGGATTCTGTACCAATACCCCTTTCGATTTGTCTATCTCCGTTTGTGGAAGGGGTAGAAGGGCATTCTTGGGCTGGTAATTTGTCTTTCCGGCTTTGTGCAACACCTCTTCGGCAATGCCCCACCGCACCAGGTCGTAGAAGCGGTCGAACTCCATTCCCAATTCCACACGGCGCTCATGGCGGATGGCATCGCGGAGTACTGTTTGATCCAGTGATTCTATTTTGGGCAGGACGTCCGGATGATTGCCTCTGGCGCGGGCCCTTACCATTTCAAGGTCGGCGTTGGCTTCTCCTGTCTTTCCGAGTTCATTGGCGGCCTCGGCAGCCATCAGCACTACATCGGCATAGCGGATGAGGCGGATGTTTACCCAAAAACCTTTGTTGGTGTATTCACGGCGTAGGGCAGGGTCGGTATAGGCTTTTTTGTTGAATGCCCGTCCCATGGCTTGCGATACGGGTGATTCGTTGTACGGGGTATTGGTGTTCTCGGGAGTGATCGGGTCTGTCTCGTTTTTGCGGAAGTAAAGAAGGGTGGCATCCCGGCGCGGGTCTCCCGGTTCGTAGGCATCATATAATTCCTGGGTTGCCATATTCCATCCCCAGCCCAAATCCCATTGGTTGGCACCGCGCACTCCTTGTACTTCGCAGAATTGACTGCCTATGACATCACTGGCCGGTAAAGCAGCCGTGGCTGTACATTGCAGTTCGAAAACCGAGCCGCTACTGTTCTCCCCTTCGTCCGTAAATATTTTATCATACGGTGTGTTCAGATTGTAAAGACCGGATGCCATTACATCATTGGAGGCTACATAGAGACTGTCCCAGTTGTTACGCATCATAAATGTGCGTGCATGGAGCGAACGGGCAGCCCCCCAGGTGAGGCGTCCTAAGAAATCGGTAGCCCACTGTTCGGGCAGCAAGGCTTCGGCGCCTGCCAGGTCCTTGTCTATTTGCTCATACAGTTTTTGGGCTGTCGTTTTCGGAACATTGGCTTCTGATGAATCGTTTACTTTGAATGTGATCAGAGGCACTTCGCCAAAGGCGCGTACCAGGTTGAAGTAGCAGTATGCACGGAAAAACAGGGCTTCTCCACGGTTCCGGAGGTCTTCCTCAGTCAGCTTTCCGGCTGCTTCCGCTTCACTTATCGATTCGAGTATATCGTTACACTGAAAGATAATGGCGTAATTCTGATTCCAGTAAGCTCCGAGTTGTCCGTTGGTAGCCGTATACTTGAAGTCGTCATACATTTCCGCTACCTCCGATCCGTCACTGCTCGTACTGCCTTTCTCGGCGTCCTCGCTGCGGAAACTGTGAATGGCAAACGCGGGAGTCCCTGTCGTAATATCAAATTTACGCATCATCGTGTAGACATTGTAAATCTTACCGTTTACCAAGGCATTCGGAGCGTCGTCTTCCGTGAATTGTCCCTGCGGGCTGCGATCCAGGAAGTCATTACAACTTGTCACCATCATTGCCCCGACAGCCAGTGACAAGGGGAGTATATATTTATATAGTTTCATATCAAAATATTTAGTTTGTTAATTATTCATCTTACTTACACTTCCCTCTACACACTCTCACTTTTCTTTTTTGTGTCAAGTTGATTCTGGACGTGTAAGCCGCCGGTGTGGGATGGCTGTTGTTGGCCACTCCGAGGCGATGGTCGAATTACTTCTTCTGTTTAGAAAGTCAAGTTAATTCCGAATGTATAAACTGCCGGTACGGGATAACTGCCGTTGTCCACTCCGAAGGCGATGGCCGAACCACCTAATTCCGGAGTGTATCCGGTATTATGTTTCCATGTCTTCAGGTTCTGCACGTTGAAGTATATTTTCAAGGCCTGCAAACGAACTTTGGAGATGAGTGCTTTATCGAAAGAGTATGCCAATTGCAGGTTGCGGATGCGGAAGAACCGTCCGCTCTCTACATAATATTCCGAATTTTCCCGGTTGATGGCATGTTTGGTATTCAATAGCGGTTGGCTGTTCGAGGTTCCTTCACCATGCCAGCGATCCATCCGTTGCTCCATGTAGTTGAATTGGGCGAAGTTGTAATTATCCCAGGTACGGTAGATCTGATTACCCCCTTGTCCCATCGTCTCGATGCTGAGGTCCCAGTTTTTATAAGATACACCCAGTGAAAACCCGTAAGTGACGTCGGGAGTCGGATTGCCGATCATCGTACGATCCTCCGGAGTAATCTTACCGTCACCGTTCACATCTGCAAATTTCAGGTCTCCCGGAGTAACGGCAGCTAATGTGTTCTCGGGAGAAGCGGCAATGTCCGCTTCCGATTGGTATACTCCGTCCACTTTGTAGCCGTAGAAGTAGCCGATGGGGTATCCGGCCATTGTATAACTTTGGTTTTTGTCGCCGGCTATGATGGAGTATCCCTCTTGCACGAGACTTTTCACCTTGTTGCTGATGGTGGTCAGGTTGGCACTGACGGAGTATCCCCAATCACCGATCCGGTCGCGCCAGGTGGCAGCAAGTTCCACACCGCTGTTTCTGATTTCTCCCAAATTACCGATGCCCGGAATGGTGCCGGCGATGCCCGGAACTTCCGCAAGCAAGTCTTTGGTATTCTTCTTGTAGAAAACCCCTTCAAAGTGTAACCGGTTGCGTAGCAGGTTGCTCTCGAACCCCACTTCCCAGGCTTCTACCTTTTCCCAACGTAAATCCGGATTCGGGAGATAGGCCAGTTGATATCCCGGGTAGATGATGGACGGTTTGCCGAAAACGGCGGAAAAGGCATTTTTCAAGAGCGGCTCTGCCGGATAGGCGGAACTTAAATTCTGATTGCCTAAAGTTCCCCATGAACCTTTCAATTTCAGCATGTCCAGCCATTTGATATCTTTCATGAACGCTTCTTCACTTATCAGCCAGCCAGCACCCACGGAATAGAAGTTCTGCCACTGGTTGCCGGTGTACGAGAAAGCGGACGAACCGTCCCGGCGGTAAGAGCCGTTGAACAGATATTTCCCTTTGTAATTATAGAGTACGCGGGCGAGCATGGATACGGTGGTCCGTTCCCATTGTGTGCTTCCGTTGGTGGCGGTAGCCGCATCGCCGATGCTGACGAACCATTTATCGGGATCATCGGGAATTACCAGACCTACTCCCTGTTTCCGGGCTCCGTCGAGCCTGCTTAGCGAGTTGTAATAGGTCGTGAAACCGACCGTAGCGGTAAGGTTATGTGCACCGTCGGCAAAACTGTTGGTGTATGTCAATACATAATCGCTCTGCACCTTCGTCTCATTCTGCTTGAACTGGCTGACTTCCGTCTTGCCGGCTCCCAAAGTCGAAACATCTCCTTTTACCGTCGGGTCGTATACCTTTATGACAGGTACATAGGTCCGTCCGTTGTCCGAAGCATAATCCATCGAGAAGGTGGCGCGTGCCGTAAAGTGTTTCAGGAAATTCAGCTCTCCGTATACACTGCCTGAAGCCCGGTAGTTTTCGGCTTTGGTGGTATTGGCTTTTAACGCCACATCCACCATCGGGTTGTTCATCTGCGCTTTCTGGAATTCGGGCAAGGCGGCGTAAAGGCCGTACTCTGCATTGTACACCGGTGCTATCGGAGCGGTGCGGATGGCTCCCAACACCTGTTTGGCATCGGCTGGCAACAGGCGTGCTCCGTTGAACTGGAATCCCACTTTGAAGTGGCCCGTCACCTTGTATTCGTTGCTCGCATTGATCGTCACTTTGCTGAACTTCTCATGCTTGATGTTACCCTGCTCGTGCGAATAGCCTACGCCCAAGTAGAAGTTGTGCCTCTCTGAGGCGCCTGTGATACTGATGTTGTTGTTGGTAATAAATCCCGTCTGGAATATTTCATCCTGCCAGTCGGTATCGGCATTCCAATTGCTGAAATCGAAAGGCGGGTTTCCCTCGTTGGCGAGCTGCTCGGTGTACAGCTCCTTGAATTGTCCGGCATCGGTCATGGCAATCTTGTCCGTCACTGATTTCCAGCCGAAAGAGGTGTTGATATTTACCCTTGTCTGTCCCTCTTTGGCCTTTTTGGTGGTAATGATGATGACACCGTTTGCACCACGTACTCCGAAGATGGCCAGTGATGACGGGTCTTTCAGGACTTCCATCGATTCGATGTCTTCCGGATTGAGGAAGTTGATGTTATCATTGAAGAGTCCGTCTACGATGTACAAAGGCTTGTAGCCGTTGATGGAGTTTGTACCCCGGATACGGATCTCCGGATCGTCTCCGGCGCGCCCGGTATTGATGATTTGCACGCCGGCTATTTTCCCCTGTAAGGATGATAGCGGGTTGGTGGCAGGTTTGTTGGCAATCTCTTCCCCTTTTATATTGGTGATAGAGCCGGTCAGGTCGCGCTTTTTGGCGCTGCCGTATCCGATGACGACGGTTTCGGCCAGCATTTGCGAGTCGTCTTTCATCACGACGTTGATTACGGTTTGCAGCCCTACGCGGATGTCTTGTTTCTGCATGCCGACGTATGAGAATTCAAGTACGTTTTCCGGCATCACGGAGATGGAATAGTTGCCGTCGAGGTTTGTGACGGTTCCGCTTGCGGTACCTTGTATCAGTACCGAAACTCCGACCAGGGGTTCGTGCTGCACATCGGTCACCGTACCCGTCACCGTTTTGGGCTGGGCAAACAGGGAGGAAGCGGTCAGTAACAGACATGCCAAGGCAAGGATACTCCTTAGTCGGGAATTTTTCTTCTCTTTTTTAAGGAGAAGAGATTGTAAAGGTTTAGGTTTCATTGCATCAATTTTTACTATTATATGAACTACTTTATTAGAATGTCTTTTCATTCGTCCACCGTATCGGGCGACGGCAGAAATATTAAAGTGAACAAATAAGTAGTAAAAAAGATTCGGGCAAGAGTGTTAATGCTGATTTTTAACACAGAGAGGGAAGTACCTCTTTGGCGTGCTTCATGCAGTGGAGTATGTCTGCTTTTGTTCCGCAGAACGGTCCTGATTTCTCTATTTTCAGCGTAGACATTGCAGCGGCAAAGCGTCCGGCCTCTCCGATGCTTGCTCCGGCCGCCCGGCGATAAAGATAACCGATGGTATAGGTATCCCCGCATCCGGTGGCGTCTGTGATAACGGCGGGTTCATACGCCGGGATCTGATGGAATGTCTTGCCGTCGAATATCACCGACCCCATACTGCCGAAGGTCAGCAACACTTCTTTGACACCCCATTCATGAAGCTTCCGGGCTGCTTCCGTGATATCGTCATATCCGGTCAGAACTTTCATCTCGTGCTCGTTGACTTTCAGAAAATGTACATACTTCAGCGCTTCTCTCTTTTCCGCCCAGTCCACCGGATATACGCGGGTATCGCGTACTTCGCGGAGATAGCCTTGCGAATCGACGGCTACCAGTCCTTTCCCGGACAGGTATCTGATGACATCCACCGGAAAGTCGTCGGCCAGCAGAGACCCCAAGTGATAGATATCCGCCTCGATGTTTTTTAATTGTTGTGAGGTGAACGGGTCTGCTTTGGCAAGCACCCTTTGGGTACGGTCGTTCTGGTCTTCTCCGTATATATTTTCGAAATAGACGGAATGACGGCTGGGGAGAGCTGTCACATCGATGCCGGCATTACGCATTCTTTCCACTACGTTCAACTCGCTTTCTCCTACGGCAGTAACCAGTATATAGTCGGTTTCATTAAGATGACGCATGGCGTATGAACAATAATAAGCGGTTCCTCCCGGCATGTAAACGGTAGATTGCGGGGTTACCACTTTATCCAGGGTGATATGCCCGATGCAACAGAGGGTCTGTTTCTTCATTATTCTGTTCCTTTTGTTGAATGAAAAAGCCCTCAAGATATTTCTTGAAGGCTTTAAAAAACTTGTAATATGTGCGGATGATAGGACTCGAACCTACACGTCGCGAGACACCAGATCCTAAGTCTGGCGCGGCTACCAATTACGCCACATCCGCAAAAAAAAGTATGGCTAAATCTCCTTTAGCGGTGCAAAGATAGGTATATTTTTTGTTTTCCCAAATGAAAGCGTAAGAAAAATATTTATTTCAGCAATTCCCGTGCCTTCTCTATGATCGTGTCGATGCCTTTCACCTCGTCTTCCAATAGCATGTCTATTTTTACATCCGGGCGGATGCCCCCTTCGGTCTGGTTCATGTCCCGGTCGAAATGCGGGCTGGCAGAAAAGCGGACTGTCCAACCGTTGGGCAGTTCCGATGAAAAAGGCATGCCCGAGCCGCCTCCTGTCTTGTCGCCCACAACGACTACATTGGGCAGACACTTCATGTGCTTCACAAAATCGTTGGTAGCACTGTACGAATGCCGGTTGGTGAGCACGGCTACTCTCTTTTCCCAGCGGATATTTTTAGACGGTTCCAGATAGATGGCATAAGGTCTTGAAAAATCGTGATGCCCGGGTCCGGTCTTGTGCTGGATGTATCCGGTCAGTATCTTTTCGTTGGTGAAACGGGAGGCTATCTGGCTCGAACTCGTTGCGTTGCCGCCGGAGTTCTGGCGTACATCGAAGATCAGCGCCTTGCAATCGGCCAGATAAGAGAATACCATATCCAGGTCACTGTTCCCGATTCCGTCGGTAAATGTCTCGTAATAGATATAGCCGATGTTGTCATCCAGTATCCTGTACTTGAGGCTCGCCACCTGACGGTAATTCCGTCCCAAATAGCGGGCGTTCCCGATGAGCGATTCGTTAAAGTTGGTCGGGGAGTCGGTCCAGAAGTCAAAATGACTCTGATTGTCTTCGGAAGTAAGGTTGACATGTCCGTCCTTGAGCTCAGACAGCATATCGTTCATGATATCGAATAATTCCTGGTTGCTCATTTCCGGGTAGAGGCGGTTGCGGTACTCCGCTCCGATGGCGTTCCAGTCGATGTCCTTATAATCGAAAAAGCAGTATCTCTCATCGATGATCTTCCATAACTGGTCGAAGTTTCCCTCCGGATCATTGCCGTACTCTTCCTCTCTGATGCAGGCCGTCAGCCCACCCAGGCACATCAGAAACAGCAGCCATCTGATCATTCCCTCTTTCATCTCTCAATCGTCTATTGGTAAGTTGTCTAATCGTAAATCCCTCAATACGCTCTCACTGCCGGCGGCAAGGGAGTTCCGTTTTTATTCCGGATCAAGTACATGTCTTTCACGAATCCCACCATGAATACATGTGAGTAAGTGTGTGTCTGGATATTGTTGACGTCTGATTGTTGCAGGTCCGCCATGTAGCTGAGCCGCAACTTGGCATACCGTACCGGAAAATCGACCGACAATATCTGGCGCACGGAAGGCTGGTTGTGCAATGAAGTGAACTGTATGACTCCGTCGGAGTTCCCTAACGTGAAGATCTCGTAATAAGATTGTCCGTAATGCGGTGAGAACATGACTCCTGCCACCGGCACGTTTACCTGATAGCGGAACGTCAGAGGGTACTTCTTTATTTTGGCATGCCAGATGGCCATTGCAGAAGCATCCAGATTGATGAATGCCCTTGCCGAAGCCGGGTTGTTCGTATTGCGCAGGTTGTATACGAATCCACCGTTTATATCTGCCAACGCACCGGTCAGCAGCTTAAAGTTCTCGGTGATACGAAACTGGTAATGCAGTCCGTAATTCCAATTCACCAGTCCATTGAATGTATTGTTGTTTTCTGCCCGGTTGTGCGTATAGCCGATGTTGGCCTGGAAAAAGTTTTGTACGGACACATTTCCATTCAATAGCTTTGTCATGCGCATCGTTTCCCGGGAGATACGGAAGTCTACTCCTTTGTACTCCTGCGGTGACAGGTAAGTGTCGTAGATGTTGGTATAGCCCATTCCGTACGTGGTGGCACGCATAACGTAGCGATTGGCCTGCTGCAAATCCGCTTGTGCATATATCCCATGGCAAAGGGCAAGCAGGCAGCAGCCGGTCAGCCCCATTCTTAACAGTATGTTCTTTTTCATTGGCAATCCCAATTGATTTTAGATGAATCAGAACAGCTTCATCTGTCCCGTCATTTCGTCCAGTATGTCTCCTTCGCTTTTACCGTGGTCCGGGTCCAGTATTTCCGGTTCTTCCTCATTCCCCTCTTCCTTATCCGCTGCCGGAGGGTCCGGGAAACGGGTAGGTTCCAGTTCGTTGATCGTTTCTACGGTGTATGTGGTGATGCGTTTCCCTTTTGCCTTAAAGCCTTTCACGGCAATAAATTCATCGGCGTCGATGATCATCGGGTCGCGGAAACTGTCATGCCCTCCAAAGATAACCTCCAGACGCGGATAGTATTCGTCGGTCAGCAGAATCAGTTGGGTGGCTTTGTTGTCTCCCAGATAATTTTGCTTGCGGGTGGTGGTTTCAAAACAGAAGCGTTTCAGATACGGATAGTTCTGTTGGTCGGCATCGTACAAAGCGGCTGTCCACACCTTGTTGCCGTCGAATTTCTCAACGATACTTACATTCTTCTCATAGTGATTGCTCACATCGAAATTGGTCGTATAGAATTCGCCGTTGTTCAGAACTACCAGAATGCTGTCGTCGCTTTGAAACTCTCCCAGATATTCGCCTCTGCCGTCGTAGTTGAGGCGAAGCACATCCCGGTCGAACCATACTTTCCGTCCGCCCAAAGTGGACCCTCCCCGTTGCTTCAGGGTTATTTTATGTATCGGCAGGCGCGTCAGGATAACGCCTTGCGCCTGGCGGTTCTTGATGCCCACTTCGCTGAAGTCGCGCTCGAAGATGATGCGGCGTACACGCGGATTGGGCTTTAGGGTTACCTTTATGATTTCGGCCTCTCCGTTAGGGTTGGCGCTGAAATAGGTAATCCGCGATTCCGGAGTCCCTTGGGTGACATCGTATTCACGGTCGCGTACGATGGAGGTCACGGCAAAGCGTTTGATGTAAGTCGTCCCCTCCTTTCCGTCGCGGTAGGCCACGTTGTAGATGGTGCGTTTGTCGTTCTTCTTGAATACGTTGATGTACAACACGTTCTTGCCCACGAATTTCTTGTCGGCAACCGGCGTTATCATGTATTTCCCATCCCGGTAGAAGATAATCACATCATCCAGGTTCGAGCAGCAGGCCACGAATTCGTCTTTCTTCAGAGCCGTGCCGATGAATCCCTCTTCCCGGTTGATATACAGTTTCTCGTTGGCTTCTATCACTTTGGTGGCTTCGATGGTGTCGAAGTTGCGCAGCTCTGTCCGTCGGGGGAAGTCTTTGCCGTATTTGTCTTTCAGCATCTGATACCAGTCTATCGTGTATCCCACGATGTTGTCCAGATGCGCATCTATTTCGGCAATGTCCGATTTCATCTTGGCGATGATCTCTTCCGCTTTGTCGGTGTTGAATTTCAGGATGCGTCCCATCTTGATTTCCATCAGCTTCAAGATGTCTTCTTTGGTTACCTCACGGATGAACTGCGGATAGAAAGGTGTCAGCCGCATGTCGATGTGCTCGCATGCGGCATCCATATCCTTGGATTGTTCAAACTCCTTGTCTTTGTAGATGCGCTCTTCGATGAATATCTTTTCGAGCGAGGCGAAATGCAGGCTTTCCTGTAATTCTCCCTTGTGTATTTCGAGCTCCCGGCGAAGAAGAGAGAGCGTGTTGTCTACCGATTTTTTCAGTACGTCACTGACTTTGAGGAAGTGCGGCTTGTTGTCGTCGATGACACAGCAGTTGGACGATATGCTTACCTCACAGTCGGTGAAGGCATATAGCGCATCTATCGTTTTGTCCGAGGAGGTGCCCGGTGCCAGGTGTACCAGAATTTCTACGTTGGCCGACGTGTTGTCATCTACCTTGCGGACCTTTATCTTCCCTTTATCCACCGCTTTCAGGATGGAGTCTATCACCGTGGAGGTTGTCTTTCCGTAGGGAATCTCTTTGATGGCTAAGGTCTTGTTGTCTATCTTGTCGATTCGGGCGCGTATCTTTACCGAACCGCCGCGTTCTCCGTCGTTGTATTTGGATATGTCGATGAAACCGCCTGTCTGGAAATCCGGATAGAGCTGGAAGTCCTCCTGGTGCAGATAGCTGATGGCGGCATCGCACAGTTCATTGAAGTTGTGCGGCAGTATTTTGGAAGAGAGTCCGACGGCAATACCTTCCACACCCTGTGCCAGAAGCAAGGGGAATTTTACCGGCAATGCGATCGGTTCTTTGTTTCGGCCGTCATAGGACAGTTTCCATTCGGTTGTCTTGGGGTTGAACACTACCTCGAGTGCGAATTTGGAGAGGCGCGCTTCGATGTAACGGGGAGCTGCCGCACCGTCACCGGTGAGGATGTTACCCCAGTTTCCCTGGCAGTCGATGAGCAGATCTTTCTGGCCCAGTTGCACCAACGCATCTCCGATGGAGGCATCGCCGTGCGGGTGAAACTGCATGGTGTGTCCTACGATGTTGGCGACTTTGTTGTAGCGCCCGTCGTCCAATCGCCGCATGGAGTGTAAAATACGGCGTTGTACCGGCTTCAGTCCATCCATGATGTGAGGCACGGCGCGTTCCAGTATCACGTACGAGGCATAGTCCAGAAACCAGTTCTGATACATGCCTGTCAGTTGATGTTTTACGCTTTCGTTATGTGAGTCCGCCGGCTTATAGTCCGAATGTCCTTCGCTTCCTTCCGGGAGTTCTTTGTCCAAGTCGTCTTTCGATGCTTCAAAATCTTCGCTCATATTGGTCTGGGAATTGTCTGTTCAAGATTAACTGAATTTTCAGTTGCAGGCAAAAATACGAAATTTATCGGGAAAAAATGCAAATCGTTCCAAAAAACAGAAGTAAGCCCCGTAAGCTTTGACAAATGTAATATCGTATACGGCCTTTTATGGTATTGAGTCCGCCGGCATTGCCATGACCCCACTCCGGAAACGGTAAATAAGATAAATTAATACCCCCGACACCCTACTTATAAGATAAATGGCTATCTTTGTGGCGCTTTTTAGCTGAATAATGATTTCAAATTAATTAAAGATACAACAAAAATGGCACAAGAAGACGTTTTTAAGAAACTCGTATCACATTGCAAAGAATATGGTTTTGTATTTCCTTCAAGTGATATTTATGATGGACTGGGAGCTGTATATGACTATGGTCAGATGGGTGTTGAACTCAAAAACAATATAAAGAAATACTGGTGGGACAGCATGGTGTTGCTACACGAAAATATTGTCGGTATCGACTCTGCTATTTTTATGCACCCTACTATCTGGAAAGCTTCCGGACACGTTGATGCGTTCAACGATCCGTTGATTGACAATAGGGATTCAAAGAAACGTTATCGTGCAGACGTGCTCATCGAAGATCAACTTGCCAAATACGATGAGAAGATCAATAAAGAGGTTGCTAAAGCCGCCAAGAGATTCGGTGATGCTTTTGATGAGGCGCAGTTCCGCAGCACAAACGCCCGTGTCCTTGAGCATCAGGCCAAGCGTGACGCTCTTCATACCCGCTTTGCGAAAGCGCTGAACGATAATAATCTGGATGAACTTCGCCAGATCATCATCGACGAAGAGATTGTCTGCCCGATCTCCGGAACGAAGAACTGGACGGAAGTGCGTCAGTTCAACCTGATGTTCTCCACGGAAATGGGTTCTACCGCAGATGGTGCCATGAAGATTTACTTGCGTCCGGAAACGGCACAGGGTATTTTTGTGAACTACCTCAATGTTCAGAAGACAGGCCGTATGAAAATTCCTTTCGGTATTGCACAGATCGGTAAGGCATTCCGTAATGAGATTGTGGCACGTCAGTTCATTTTCCGTATGCGTGAGTTCGAACAGATGGAGATGCAGTTCTTTGTAAAACCGGGAACCGAACTGGAGTGGTTCAAGAAATGGAAAGAGATCCGTTTGAAATGGCACAAGGCTCTTGGCTTTGGCGATGATCACTACCGTTATCACGATCACGATAAATTGGCGCACTATGCCAATGCCGCTACCGATATTGAATTCCTGATGCCGTTTGGCTTTAAAGAAGTGGAGGGTATTCACTCCCGTACCAACTTCGACCTTAGCCAGCATGAGAAGTTCTCCGGTAAGAGCATCAAGTATTTCGATCCGGAATTGAATGAATCATATACTCCGTATGTAATCGAGACGTCTATCGGTGTGGACCGTATGTTCCTCAGCGTCATGAGTGCCGCATATTGCGAAGAGCAGCTTGAAAGCGGTGAAAGCCGTGTCGTATTGAAACTGCCTGCAGCTCTTGCACCGGTGAAATTAGCTGTTATGCCGTTGGTGAAGAAAGACGGACTGCCCGAAAAGGCCCGTGAGATCATTGACGATCTTAAGTTCCATTTCCACTGCCAGTATGATGAAAAAGACAGCATCGGTAAACGCTATCGCCGTCAGGATGCCATCGGTACTCCGTTTTGCGTAACTGTCGATCATCAGACATTGGAAGACAATTGTGTTACTTTGCGTAATCGCGATACGATGCAGCAGGAGCGTGTAGCTATCTCTGAACTGAATAACATCATTGCCGACAGAGTAAGCATTACTTCGCTTTTGAAAACAATCCAATAAAACCTTGACGAATGAATAAAAAAATCTATTTATTACCAATTCTTTTACTGGCCTTGGCTTTTGTCTCTTGTGAGGAAACCAAAGAGGTGAGCATCTATGATAACTGGCAGGAACGCAACGAAGCGTTTATTGATTCTTTGTATAATGAATTCATGACGAACCGGGAAGCAAGCGGATTGGATACTATTCATTTGTTGAGTGCTCCGGAAGATTATATCTTTTATAAGGAGAAGACTCCGGTAAAGGATACGCCGGCGGAAGGGGCTGATAAGGACGAGTACATCGAGGGATATGTATCGGAAGATATTCAACCTTTCTACACGGATAGTGTATATATGTACTATAAAGGCTCTTTGATTATTGGTACCAGGTTTGATGGCTTTAAGGGAGAAAACCCGACGGCATTTGATTCGCCGAGTAAATTCAAAGTGACAGAAGTTGTTACCGGTTGGACTGAAATACTTCAACGCATGAGTGTGGGAGATCGTTGGGAGGTTTATATCCCTTGGAAATATGGATATGGTTCCAATGGTAGCGGTAGCATTTTAGGATATTCGACTTTGATATTTGATCTGCAATTATACAGTATCGAGAATCGAAGTTCGAATGCGCTGTCGATCTCGGAATTAAGTGAGTAACCAGATACTCCCTATTCCTGTAAGATAGAGGAATAAGGGGATAATACGAAGATAGATTTTTTAAATTTAAGGTTCGTTGCTTATAGTCGTCCCTTAGGAAACTATTGCTGCATTGAGTGTCAATGTAGAATTGGTTTTCTAAGGGACGACTGATTTTGTTATGGGGATTGGTTTATAAGGAAGAACTACGTGTTTTTCTGTGTTTCAAGGGGCGTTTCAAAATAGGAGGGGTGTATATGAGTTTCCAGAAGGTTATGTCTTGACTTTGACCAGGAACAAAAAAGAAAAGGTTATCGAAATTTTCGATAACCCCAAGCTGAAGTTCTCTCCTGTTTTACCTAAGGTTTTTACAGAGAAAGGTCTTTATATGTTTACCACTATACCGAAAAAACTACATAAACAACTATTTGAAGTGGTTTCTTCCTGACTTTACGTCCTTCTCCAAATCCGCCATCTAAATCGCTTATTTACAGCTTTTATACTGCATTTTGCTCTAACTTCCATTTTAAATACTTATTTTTTGATCAAACTCTTAATTCTGAATACATGAAACACTTGCCGGTCTTTATTTCCCTGCTCTTCTTTGTCGGACATTCGTTTGCTCAATTACCGATACCCACTCCGGAAAAGGTACGGAACACAGGTGGAACATTCCACTTAAAAGACAAATACCCCGTAGTATATGCCGCCGACCCATCGGTTGTTTACCTTGAACTGCTCCGAAAAGATGTATTGGATGCTGCCTCCATACGGTTGTCTGATAAGAAACAGAAAGCGGTGGTCTGCTTCGTTTCAGACTCTTCTCTGTCTTCCGAAAGTTACAGAATTCATATTACGCAAAGGCGTATAGAGATACGTGCCAAAGACAATGGCGGCTTTATTTATGCCGTACAGACTTTGCGGCAATGGGTAAATCGGGATCAGGGGTATCCCACGTTTGTTTGCGCCGAAATAGCAGATAGTCCTCGTCTGAATTGGCGCTGTTTTATGCTCGACTCCGGACGGCAGTTCCAAAAAGTATCGACTGTCAAGAAGTATATAGATATGGCCTCTTTGCTGAAGATGAACCGTTTTCATTGGCATCTGACGGAAGGATTAGGCTGGCGGATTGAAATCAAGCGTTATCCGGAGCTGGTGCAGACCGGAGCTTTTGTGGGAAAGGGAATCGGACAGCAGGGCTTTTATTCGCAGGATGACATCAGGGAGATCGTGCGATATGCGGCGGATCGGAATATTACCGTTGTTCCCGAAATAGATATGCCCGGAGAGGATATAATGAAGACCGTACTTTCGATTTGAGGGATGTATACCTTCATAACCCTTCTTATCTGCCGGAAGAGAACCCGCTGATATTGGGCATGACTTGTGCGCTTTGGACAGATTATGGAGTAACGGAGGATATGATAGACCACCGTCTGTATCCGCGCATACTGGCTGTGGCCGAGCAGATGTGGCATAAGGGCACGCTATGCAGCTTCGATGTGTTCTATAACAATGTATTGCAGAAGGAAAGCTGGTTTAACAGGCAAGGCTTTCAGTTCGGCCCGGCGTTGTAAGCGTCCTATCCATCTCTTCCTGTTGCCGGCTGTGGCAGTTCTGACATTACCGGACGTGATAAATGTGCAACCGATGCAAAATAAATTCTTCCAAGTGTAATGTAGATTACATATTTGTTAGCATCTTTTTCACTTCTTTGCGCAAACATTCTTCATGTCCTTATGAAAGTAAAAGAAATTATTCATTGGTTACTTCCTTCCAGACGCCGGAAGATGGCTGTCATAGCCTTGTCCGGGCTGATTGTTGGCGGAGGGCTGCTTTTCTTGTATATGCTCTGGGCGCATACCTATCTGGGCGATGAGCCGGCTGCTTGTGTCAATTGTCATATCATGGGGCCTTACTATGCCACCTGGGTACATAGCTCGCACGGGCGTGACGCTACGTGCAATGACTGCCATGTGCCGCATGAAAATCCGGTCAGGAAATGGGCATTCAAGGGAATGGACGGCATGCGCCATGTGGCGGTTTTCCTTACTCGGGGCGAGCCTCAGGTGATACAGGCCAATGATGAGAGCGCGGGAGTGATTATGAACAACTGTATCCGTTGCCATACGCAGTTGAATACCGAGTTTGTCTCTACCGGGCGTATCGACTACATGATGTCTCAGGCGGGCGAAGGCAAGGCTTGCTGGGATTGTCACCGTGATGTGGCGCACGGGCAGAACAGTCTTTCCACCACACCGGATGCACTGGTCCCGTATCCGGAATCACCTGCACCGGAATGGTTACGTAAAATGATAAATAAAAAATAAAAGACAGCACAATTATGGAAAAGAAATTAAAGTCATGGCAAGGATGGTTGTTGTTTGGTGTAACGATGGCGGTCGTGTTTGTATTGGGACTGGTGGCCTCCTCTTTGATGGAGCGCCGGGCGGAAATTGTCAGTGTGTTCAATAATAAACGGGTGGAAATCAAAGGCGTCGAAGCCCGTAATGAGATCTTCGGAGAGAATTATCCGCGTCAGTATGATACGTGGACACAAACGGCACAGACCGGTTTTGAAAGCGAATTCAACGGCAGCGAAGCAGTGGATGTTCTGGAAAAAAGGCCGGAAATGGTCGTACTTTGGGCAGGATATGCCTTCTCTAAAGACTATACGACTCCGCGCGGACACATGCATGCTGTCGAAGACATTACACGCTCTCTCCGCACAGGGGCACCGACGGATCCGCATACCGGTCCGCAACCTTCTACCTGCTGGACTTGTAAGAGTCCCGACGTACCCCGTATGATGGAAGCCGTTGGTGTGGATGCTTTCTATAATAACAAATGGGCTGCTTTGGGGAATGAGGTTGTAAACCCTATCGGTTGTGCCGACTGTCATGAGCCGGAGAACATGAAACTGCATATCAGCCGTCCGGCTCTGCGTGAAGCATTTGCCCGGCAGGGAAAAGACATCGACAAAGCCACCCCGCAGGAAATGCGTTCGTTGGTATGTGCCCAATGCCATGTGGAGTACTACTTCAAGGGCGATGCCAAGTACCTGACATTCCCGTGGGACAAAGGTTTCACCGTAGAGGAGATGGAGGCTTATTATGATGAGGCTGATTTTGCCGACTATACACATACATTGAGCAAAGCGCGCATTTTGAAAGCGCAGCATCCGGACTATGAAATTGCGGAACTGGGTATTCATGCGCAGCGTGGCGTTTCTTGTGCCGATTGCCACATGCCATACAAGAGCGAAGGCGGTATGAAGTTCAGTGATCACCACGTACAAAGCCCGCTGGCAATGGTGGACCGTACATGCCAGGTATGCCATCGTGAAAGTGAAGAGACCCTGCGCAATAATGTTTACGACCGTCAGCGTAAAGCGAATGAAGTCCGTAACCGTCTGGAACAGGAATTGGCGAAGGCGCATATTGAAGCGGAATTCGCCTGGAAGAAGGGAGCTACCGAACCGCAGATGAAGGAAGCGCTGGCACTGATCCGCCAAGCGCAGTGGAGATGGGATTTCGGCGTAGCCTCTCATGGCGGTTCTTTCCATGCACCGCAAGAAATCCAGCGTATACTGGGTCACGGGCTCGACAAGGCACTGCTGGCACGTCTCTCCATCTCTAAGGTATTGGCCAATCACGGATTTACAGGCGAAGTACCCATGCCGGATATCTCTACAAAGGCAAAGGCGCAGGAGTATATCGGCCTCGATATGAAGAAAGAACACGAGAACAAACATAAGTTCCTGAAAGAGCTTGCTCCGCAATGGCTGAAAGAGGCTAAAGCAAATGGCAAGCTGGTTGCAATTTAGTTGAACCTTTCCGGCTGTAATCTTTCAACAGTAGGCTTCAATCACAAACTTTCAACTTTTCAACTGATGATGTGGCAAAAACCATGGGGATATAAAGAAGGGTTCGCTGTCTGCGGCGGATTCTTTCTTATCGGTACTTTCTGGCAGATGATACTTGGGAAGTGTACGCTTTCTGTGCTTGCATGGCCGGTGAATATATATGTGGGAGTAGGCTACCTGCTTCTGTTGATAGCCCTGCATGCCTTCTTTCGCAAGTATTACTTTGTCCGTTGGATGAGTAGCCCTCAGGCGGCTGTCACATCCATGATCTCCCTGGTCGTGATGACGGTCATAATGGGACTTGTCCGCCAATTGCGGCCGGAGGTTACGGTAACGGGCTTCGAAGCCTGGTTAGGATTCTCGCAGATGCTTTCCGCCTGCTCTTTCGTATTGCTTTTTCTGTGGTTTGTCACGTTGCTGGGAATGGTGATTCTCCGCCGGATACACAATCGGTCATGGCGTGATATTCCGTTTTTTCTCAATCATGCCGGGCTTTTTCTGGCATTGACCGGTGCCGTATTGGGAAGTGCCGATATGCAACGGCTTGAAATGACTACCCGTGCAGGCAAAGCCGAGTGGCGTGCGCTGAACCGCCAGAAAGAGATGGTGGAACTTCCGTTGGCAATCGAATTGCATGACTTCGCCATAGATGAATACCCGCCTAAATTGATGCTGATCGATAATGAATCGGGGAAGGCGCTTCCGGCAGGAAGACCGGAGAACATCCTGATAGAAGATGATTGCGATGAGGAAACATTGCTGGATTGGGAAATTAAGATCGAAAAACGGTTGCCGATGGCTGCCGGTGTGACAGCCGGAGATACAATGAAATTTGTGGAATTCCATTCAGTGGGAGCGACTTATGCTCTCTATGTGAAAGCCCGGAACACCGGAGATGGCGGACAATGCGAAGGCTGGGTGAGTTGCGGCAGTTTTATGTTCCCGTACAAGGCGCTTCGGCTGAATCGGGAAGTCAGCCTTATCATGCCCGAACGCGAACCGAAACGTTTCGCTTCCGAAGTAACTGTTTACACACAGTCGGGAGCGCAGGCGGAAGCGACGATCGAGGTGAACCGCCCGTTGGAGATAGAAGGATGGAAGATTTACCAGTTGAGCTATGACGAGGAAAAAGGGCGCTGGAGTGATATCAGTGTGTTCGAGTTGGTCAGCGATCCCTGGTTGCCTATGGTCTATGCCGGTATATGGATGATGATAGCCGGTGCTGTCTGCATGTTTGCATCATCACACAAAAGAAAGGAGGAGAAGGCATGAGTTGGGATTTGTTCGGGCTGTTTGCAGCAGTCTCTCTTTGTCTTTGGGCGGTTGGGGCCGTTAGCGCCTGGAAAGGCAAACCGATGGGTCGGGTATTAGGCTTTACGTTGGCGGGGTTGCTTGTCTTCTTCAGCTTTATCCTGGGTATGTGGATTGCATTAGAGCGTCCGCCGATGCGTACGATGGGGGAAACCCGTTTGTGGTACTCTTTCTTTTTGCCGCTGGCAGGCATTATCACCTATGTTCGTTGGCGTTACAAGTGGATACTGAGCTTCAGCTTCATCTTGTCGCTGGTATTTATCTGCATTAATCTTTTTAAACCCGAAATTCATAATAAAACGCTGATGCCGGCCTTGCAGAGTCCTTGGTTCGCACCGCATGTCATCGTATATATGTTTGCTTATGCCATGCTTGGGGCAGCTGCGGTGATGGCGGTTTATCTGCTATGGATAAAGAAGAAACCGGCAGCCGAACGGGAAATGGAGCTTTGCGACGATCTGGTGTATGTGGGACTTTCATTTATGACCTTGGGAATGCTTTTCGGCGCTTTGTGGGCAAAAGAGGCCTGGGGACACTACTGGAGCTGGGACCCGAAAGAGACATGGGCCGTCGCCACGTGGATCGGTTACCTGTGTTACATCCATTTCCGGCTTCATCGGCACAGGAGCCATCGCAAGGCGCTTGCCGGACTGCTGTTCTGTTTTCTTTTACTTCAAATGTGCTGGTATGGCATCAATTATCTGCCTTCGGCACAGGGGACGAGTGTGCATACTTATAATTTAAACTGATATAATATGAAACTGACTGCTATTTTTTTAACCGGATTGGTTTTGTGCTCTTCTGCTGTCTGTGCACAGGAAGAAAAGAATGAATTTGCCATTGATGCACAGCTACGTGCCCGTGGCGAATATCGCAATGGTGTGCTTACTCCGCGTGCCGACGGGCAGCTTCCCGCCTTTTTTATAAACAACCGTGCCCGTTTCTCACTCGGGTATAAGCGGGACCGTCTGCAGATGAAGTTCTCGGCCCAGCATGTAGGGGTATGGGGACAAGACCCTCAGATCGATAAGAACGGACGTTTTATTCTTCATGAGGCATGGGCAAAGCTGGACTTGGGCAAAGGGCTCTTCGCACAGTTGGGGCGTCAGTCGTTGGTGTATGATGATGAGCGTTTGCTGGGCAGCCTCGACTGGAATGTGGCAGGACGTTTTCATGACGCATTGAAACTGGGATACGAAGCAGGGAAACATAAGATGCACCTGGTCCTTGCTTTCAACCAGAACGATGAAAAAACGATAGGCGGCAGCTTTTATAATCCTTCGAATGCACAGCCTTATAAAACCATGCAGACCTTGTGGTATCATGGTAATTGGGCCGAGGATTTTGATGCCTCTCTGCTCTTCATGAACGTGGGCTATGAGACAGGAACACCCGAAAGAGGGAGAACCAATTACATGCCTACCACCGGAACTTACCTCACCTATACCCCCGGAAACTGGACATTGAACGGAAGTGCCTACTATCAGTTCGGCAAAAGAAAGGTAGGCGATGGAGTGAAAAAGGTCTCTGCCTATATGCTCGGTGTGAAAGCGGGGTATAAAATCAACCGGCAGTGGTCTGTCGGCATATTGACCGACTACTTGAGCGGTGATCCGGAAAGCAGCAAAGCCTCTACGTTCGATCCGCTTTACGGTACGCACCATAAGTTTTATGGCGGCATGGATTACTTCTATGCTTCTGCATACAACAAGGGGTTGTGGGATAAACAACTGAGCGTTGATTTCAAGCCGAATCCCCGTTGGGCGCTGTCGTTGAATTATCACCACTTCTCTACGACTTATGACGTAACGGTAAAGAATGACAAAGGACGTAACCTCGGATCGGAGTTCGACCTGCAGGTAGATTATACCGTGATGAAAGATGTGAAACTGACCGTCGGTTATTCCACCATGCTCGGAACGAAATACATGGATGTGGTGAAAGGCGGCAGCCATAATGCCTGGCAAGATTGGGGATGGGTTTCCCTTAATATCAACCCGCGTATTTTCTTAGCTAAATGGTAGGAATGTAACTGAAAAAGAACTATTTTTGCCACATAACCAAAGAGTAATGCTGTGGTAAGAATCGATTTTACAGATGAGTATAAACAACTGCCATGGCAGATACCTCTTTTCCGGGACTTGGATATGAATGTAAAGCGCCGTTTAATGGACGAGCTTGATGTTGCATTGTATAAAGTGTCCCGAAAAGAGGTGGTGTTGCAACAGGATACGCGTTGCAACCATTTGTATGTACTGCTGAAAGGCGAATTGGAGGTTAATATCATCGATGTAGCCGGCAATCAGGTAAAGGTGGAAGAGATCATCGCTCCCCGTGCCTTTGCTACTCCGCATCTGTTTGGCGGGAATAATATTCTGCCGGCCACTTTCACAGCAAGCAAGGAGTCTGTCCTGCTGATGGCTACCCGTACTTCGGTTTTCAAACTGCTAAGCTCCGTGCCGCAACTTCTTCACAGTTTTCTTTGTGTGACAGGCAACTGTAACAAATGTACCATCACCCGTTTGCGTATTCTCTCTTATAAAAATCTCCGCAGCCGTTTTATTTATTATCTCATGGAACATTGCACCTCCGGATATACGGCATTGTTGGAACATAATCAGGCGCAATTGGCCGATTACCTGGGAGTTACCCGTCCGGCTCTCTCGAAAGAGATCAATAAGATGATAAGGGAAGGGCTTATCTCTACGGATAAGAGAGAGGTTACACTGCTGGATGTACAAGGGTTGAAGAAATATATTTAGCTGAAGAAACCGATTGGGAAGTGACGAGGTGGATATTCTTCATCGAACCTCTTCCGAGAAGTAGCGAGATGGGTATTCCCCCTCGAACCTCTTCCGATAGGATAGATGAGACAGCTTAACGGGAGAGGGTGGAAAACATGTAGCATCTTTCAGAAAAAGACTTAAGTCCTTCAAAAAAAGACTTAGTATCTTTTAAAAAAACATATAGCATCTTTTAAAAAAAGACTTAACATCTTTTCCTGGGATGAAATAATGCCTTTATCCGATCTGTTTTTACCCCTTTCACCTCCTTCACTTTTTTCCTTCAAAGTCTTTATCCATCGCAGATACAGGGTGAAAGCCCGGTCGGAACGGTACTTATGTGCCGTGAATACGGTTCTTACGAACTATGGGCACACTCGTCACCGACAGTCTGCACGGTGCCAGGTAAGACGGAGTGCCCCTTCACCCTCTATTGTCGATGAATAAGCCGATCGGGCAAAAAGGTGAAGGGGGTGAAAGGGGTAATTTTATCTTCAAAACGACTCATTTTCATGGAATTCCGGTACTTCCCGCTTTCACGGAATTCCGGCACTTTCCGCCTTTCACGGAATTCCGTTGCTTCCAGCTTTTTATGGATTTTCGGTAGTTCCCGCTTTGTAAGCGTCTACCGCTTTTTTGACAGAACCATGCATCAGCAACAATGTTTTTGCCTGATCGTAATCCAGTCCGAGTTCCTCAACAATCATGCGCGTGCCACGGTCTACCAGTTTTTGGTTACTAAGCTGCATATTAACCATTTTATTGCCCTTTACACGTCCTAACTGAATCATAACGGAAGTGGTAATCATGTTCAGAATCATCTTCTGACCGGTACCCGATTTCATACGGGAACTTCCGGTCACATATTCCGGACCGACAATCATTTCGATAGGGACATCGGCTTCTGCAGCCATCGGAGAATCCGGGTTGCTGGTGATGCAACCGGTCAGAATGCCATGTTCCCGTGCGGCATGCAATGCTCCGATAACGTAGGGGGTGGTACCTGAGGCGGCAATGCCGATTACGGTATCCTTATCGTTAATGTTGTGTTCTACCAGCTCTTCCCATCCCCGCCGGGTGTCGTCTTCAGCGTTCTCTACCGGGTTGCGGAGAGCGGTGTCGCCTCCGGCAATCAGTCCGATGACCAATGTCGGCGGCATGCCGAATGTCGGTGGAATCTCCGAAGCGTCGAGCACGCCCAAACGACCGCTCGTGCCGGCTCCCATGTAGAAAATGCGTCCCCCTTGTTTCATGCGCGGAACAATCCGGCTCACCAGTTTTTCTATTTGCGGAATCGCTTTCTGTGTGGCAAGGGCTACTTTCTGATCCTCTGTATTAATGTCTTCCAGAATCTCCCGGATAGACTTCTTCTCTAAATCGTTGTAGAGCGAAGGTTGCTCTGTTATTTTGATGAACATGTTGTGATCTATGAATAATGACTGGTTAATAATACTTTACGACTGATGAAAAGTCATGAGTCCTTGCATGGGGCTTTTGACGATGGTTGTTATCTGTATCCCCCATTCACGGGCGGCTTCGCGCAGCACATCTTGATAGTGGTAGGCCACGGAGCCGATGAAGTGAACCGGATGATTCCTATAGTCGTACTGCATGACGTTGCGTTGGAAGAAAGCCTTGAAGCTGCCGAGAACCAACGCATGTACGGAGGGTTCCTGAATGTTTTCCGCCAGAAATGGAGAAAGACTTGCCAGAAAACGGTTGGGGAACGGCAGCCGGTATACCCGGTCGATGATTTCGGGAGGGGTCAGTCCGGTTTTACGCAGGAATTTCTCTTTCAATTCCGGTGTCATCTGGTTTTTCAGTATGTCGCCTACCAGGAGTTTCCCCAATACGGCGCCACTGCCTTCATCGCCAAGAATGAATCCCAACGGCGAAACGTTGCTTACTATTTTCTCACCGTCGTAGAAACAGGAATTGGACCCCGTACCCATGATACAGGCAATGCCCGGTTGGTGTCCGCACAATCCACGGGCCACGGCAAGCATGTCCGTGTTCACTTCAATGCCGTTTTGGGCATCGAGTTGTGCGGAAAGTGCATGGTGCATCATCGGGACCTTATCCGGAACACAGCCCGCCCCATAAAAATAAACAGCATCGAGCACGTTTGTTTCTAAATGAGGAATCAGTGCCGTAGCAATCTCATTCTCTATCTCTTCTTCTGTTTGAAAGAAAGGGTTCATCCCTTTGGTAACTATCTGCCGGATGAGCTGTCCTTGTTCTACCATACACCAATCGGTCTTTGTAGAACCGCTGTCTGCTATTAATATCATATCTTTATATATATTTTTTTCTTATACAATACGTAGCCGATGCTCCAGTTGATAGCGATAAAGAGGAGCGCAAAAGCCAGTGAACCCGGATAATCGCCCAAGAGCGGTTGGAGAATGCCTTTGTAAACATAGCTGTGTAAGTTGGTAAGTGCCCCTTCGAACGGAACGCGGATGTTATCCGATAAAGAGGCGAGTATACCGGCCATGACATAGATGAAAAGCGGGTTTACACCGAATGATTCGAAGAAACGGCACCAAGACTTGTAGCCTTTTACGTCGATGATCCAGATGAGCAATGCCAGAAAACTGGAACCCAGTCCGCAGGTGACAATGGCAAAAGTGGGCGACCATATTTTCTTGTTGATAGGACATCCGTAGCTGAGCAGGAAGCCCAGGAAGGTAAGGATTGTTCCGATGAGGAACAGCCGTTCGAGCTTCTCGTTGATGTCTTTTACCTCCATCAGCAGTTTGCCTACACAAAAGCCGATCAATACGTGGGCGATGGCAGGGATGGTGCTTAACAACCCTTCCGGATCGATCCCGTTGTCGTTGTACATGTGCGCTTCACCTAACACGGCACGGTCTACGACCGAAAGAATATTGGTACTGTTGTACTCGAATCCGTTGCCGGTGACGAGCAGGATGAAGTAACCTGCCAGCAGGGTCACAATCAGGTAGGGGATGTACTTGTGTTTCAGGGTCAAGGCTACGATGGCCGTTGCTCCATAGCAGAGTGCCAGGCGCTGCATGACTCCTAAAATACGGATGTGGTCGAATGTCCAGACGGACTGTCCGAGGCGGGAGAAAAATGGGATCTCTTCGGCCGACAAGGAGCACCAGGTGCGGCAGAACATGGAGAACCAAGCAAGCGCCAACCCGATGGCGAAAATAACGGTGGTGCGCTTGAGAATTTTCAGGGCGGCGGAGCGGCTGAATTCAAAATTGTATTTCCTGAGAGAAATGTAGGTCGATATTCCCATGATAAACATGAAGAAGGGAAATACGAGATCGGTCGGCGTCAAGCCGTTCCATTGGGCGTGTCTCAATGGTGCGTAGACATACGACCATGATCCGGGGGTGTTCACCAAAATCATTCCTGCAATGGTGATGCCTCTCAGTATATCGAGGGCTAAGAGGCGTTTACTGGTTGTTTTATTCATTTTATGTAGTTTTTATGTGTTAAGTTTTCAGTTTGAACGACGGGCTTTGGTACATTCGTCTACGAGGTAGGCGATGGATACGTAGGTTATCCCTGTGTGGGTAGCCAGCCCTATTTCGCAGGTGCGGCTGTTGGAATATCCGGTCTGTACGCCTGCTTTTTCCAGTTGGGGGCGTAGCTTACGCAGTGCATAACCGTTCACTTCCGGATGGGTGAATCCCTTGTCGCCGGCAAAGCCGCAGCATCCCACCTCTTCGGGCACGATCACCCGGGTGGAGCATAGCCGCGCCAGGGAAAGGAGGGTATCCGCCAATCCCATCCGGCGCATGGAGCAGGTGATGTGGATGGCTACCGGGCGGTCGACCGGGCAGAATTCCAGTTTGTCGCGCAGGAAGGTATA
Organism: uncultured Bacteroides sp.; assembly: GCA_958477465.1. Classification (GTDB taxonomy): domain Bacteria; phylum Bacteroidota; class Bacteroidia; order Bacteroidales; family Bacteroidaceae; genus Bacteroides. The sequence goes on along the minus strand of CAUEFX010000002.1, from coordinate 20,169 downwards.
GATAAACTCGGCCGGTTCATAGAGCTTCATCTTCCGGATGGTCTCACGCATGCGGTGCAGGCAGGGGCTTTGGTCGCAGAGCACGGGGTATTTCCCCTCTTCGGAAGCCTCCCACAAGGCTTTTTCCAGTTCTGCCGATTTACGGTCGGCAATATCCGGCATGCCTTTGCTCTCCCAGATTGTGCCGCAGCAGAGCTTCTCCATCTCCTTCGGAAAGATCACTTCATATCCGGCCTTTTGCAGGAGCGATAACATCTTGTCCACGAGTGGCTGCTTCTCTCTGGATCTCTTGGGAAGTCCCATCGTCTGATTGATACAACTCGGAAAATAAACGACCTTGTTTACTCGGAAGTCCTGCTGCTGTTGAGAGTTCTCCCTTCTCTTGTTGCTCTTGTACTTGTAGCTCTTGGGCATGAAAGGAGTCCACTGCGGGATACCTAACAGGTGGTGCATTCCGGTCGTGAGGGTAAGCATTGCCGATGTGCCTAAAACGGTGTGTGCTGCATTGGCTAAGGTCAGCATAGGCCGCAGACTGCTTTTTATACCGGCAAAGTGGTTGGCGGCAAAGTTGCCGATGGAGTAGGCGAAGCTGCCTTCCGGTAATTCCTGCTGACGGATATAATGAGTCAGATCGCCTGTGTTGATTCCCATCGGGCAAGAGGTAGAGCAGAGACCGTCGCCGGCACAGGTCTGATTGCCGGGGTAGCGGTATTGCTTCTGCAAGGTTGCCAATCTTTGGGGATCTTCACCGCTGGCTTTGAGCCGGGAGATTTCGCGTTGCAGCACGATGCGCTGGCGAGAAGAAAGGGTGAAACCGCAAGTCACACAGTTTACTTCGCAGAAACCGCATTCGATGCACTTGTCTATTGGGCTGATATCCGGCGTACTCTTGTTGTTGTCCGATGCACTTTTACTGCTATCCGGTGTACTCTTGCTGTTGCCTTCCGCTTGCCGGTGGGAACCGCCCAGTAGCGGCAGCGGCTTGAAATTCTTGATATGACAGTGAGGATCATCGTTGAAGATAACTCCCGGATTGAGTATATTCAGTGGGTCGAAGAGTGTTTTGACGGCTTGCATCAGGTGATACGCTTTCTCTCCCCATTCGTATTTTACGAACGGAGCCATGTTGCGTCCGGTACCGTGTTCTGCTTTCAGCGAACCGTCATATTTGTCTACTACCAAAGTCTTGACGTCATTCATCAGTGCCTCGTAGCGCTTGACTTCTGCCTCCGTACCGAAAGACTGGTTGATGATGAAATGATAATTTCCTTCGAGGGCATGCCCGTAGATGCAGGCGTCATCGTATCCGTGGCGCGCTATCAGTTGTTGCAGGTCGGCGGTCGCCTCGGGCAGATCCTCGATGTGGAAGGCCACGTCTTCGATGAGGCTCGTAGTTCCCGGCTTCCGGGTTCCTCCTACGGAAGGGAAAATACCGGAACGGATGGCCCAGTATTTGGAGTATTCCTCCGGCTTGTCCGTAAAGTGAACGGGGGTGTAGGTGTTGAAGGGTTTCAGCGCTTCTTCTATGACGGCGATATTGGCGGCCAGCTCTTCTTTGCTGTGTGCTTTGGTCTCTGCCAGTACGGCGGTGAGGCCTTCTCCCGTCGGGTCATCGACCGATGCCAGTGATTTCCAGTCGAGCAGCTCGGCGCCTTTCACAATCCATTCCTTCTTTTCGTTGGTCAGTCTCTTCAAGGCTACCACCGCCCGGCATGCCTCTTTGATCTCCTTGAAATAGAGCATGGCGCTGGCCTTGTGCGGATAGTCGTATTCTGTGCGCATGGTGACTTCGGAAAGAAATGCCAGTGTCCCTTCCGATCCCACCATTAAGTGGGTGATGATGTCGAACGGGTCGTCGAATGTGACGAAAGGCAGTAAGTTCAATCCCGTTACGTTCTTGATCGAATATTTATAGCGGATCCGGTCGCTGAGCTCTTTGTCGGCACGGATCCGGTCGCGCAGGGATTGGATCTGTTTGATAAACTCTCCGTGCGTCATTAGGAATGCCTGTTTACTGGCATTGTTGCCGGTGTCGAGCAGAGTGCCGTCTGCCAGTATGATACGGGCGGATAATAGCATCTTATCGCTGTTGGCATGGGTTCCGCAATTCATACCAGAAGCGTTGTTCATTACAATGCCGCCTATCATGGCGCTTTTTACCGAGGCCGGGTCCGGAGCGAATTTGCGTCCGAACGGCCGCAGCAGTTCGTTGACACGCTGTCCGATGATGCCGGGTTGCATGGTAATCCGGTCGTGGCCGGGAGAGATGCTGTATTTCTCCCAGTTCTTTCCGGCTATAATGAGAATAGAGTCGCTGATGGCTTGTCCGGACAGGCTCGTTCCGGCTGCCCGGAAGGTCACCGGCAACCGGTGCCGGGTTGCCGAACGCAATAAATCCGTTATCTCCTGTTCGTTGGCCGAACGAATGACAATCTGGGGAATAAGCCGGTAGAAACCGGCATCCGTACCCCATGCCAGCCGACGTAATTCGTCAGTGTAGATTCTTTCTTGCGGGATAAACTGTGAGATCTCCTGCAGAAAGGCCTGGTATTTATTCTTCTTATCCATTTTTATTTATATAAACAATCGTTTTCAGACAATTCCCGAAAGCATGAATACTTTTTTCAGCGCCGGGTATCAGCGCCGCTCTCTTTTTTACCATAGTCCGGATCGATCTTGATAAGTGCGCAAACGGCTATGGTGGCGGTACAGCAGATCATTACCCAGACAAAGAACTTCTCGTATCCGATGATCTCCTGCAACCAACCCGCCATCATACCCGGCAACATCATGCCCAGTGCCATGAATGCGGTACAGATGGCATAATGTGCTGTCTTGTGTTCGCCGTCGGAATAATAGATCAGGTAAAGCATGTAAGCCGTGAAGCCGAATCCGTATCCGAACTGTTCGATAAATACGCAGATATTGATTGTGAGAAGATCCTGTGGCTGGAAATATCCCAGATAGACAAAGGTTATGCAGGTGAGCGAGATGCTCCATGCCATTGGCCATAGCCATTTTTGCAATCCGCCTTTTGCCGCGCAGATGCCGCCGATGATACCTCCGAGAGTGAGACCAATGATGCCGATGGTACCGTATACCCAGCCTACTTCGGCCGTGCTCAGTCCTAACCCGCCTTTTTCAATGGGGTCGAGCAGAAAAGGGTTGATGAGCTTTACCAATTGTGCCTCCGGCAAGCGATAAAACAGCATGAACAAGATGGCAATTCCGGCTTGCGGCTTGCGGAAGAAGCTTGTGAAGGTGGCGAAGAACTCTTTGAACAGGTTATTGGCAGTCGCATTGCCCACGGCAGGCTTGTCGGATGCCGGATGGGGCAACAGGTAGCTGTGGTATAGATAGAATGCGATGAAGAGCCCTGCGAGGATATAGAACGTGATGCTCCACGCCATGGCTATGGTGGAAGTGTGCTTTTCCAGCTCTCCGGCCAGTACGACCAGAAGCCCTTGCCCGGCTATTGTGGCAATCCGGTAAAAGGTGCTTCGGATGCCCACATACATTGCTTGGTCCCGGACGCTTAATGCCAGCATGTAGAACCCGTCGGCGGCTATGTCGTGTGTGGCCGAACTGAAGGCTACCAGCCAGAATATGGCGAGGGTTGTCCGAAAGAAATCGGGCATCGGCAGGGTGAAAGCGATGCCGGCGAGGCCTGCTCCCACCAGGAGCTGCATGGTCACTACCCACCAGCGTTTGGTTTTCAGCAGGTCGATAAAGGGGCTCCAGAATGGTTTGATAACCCAGGGGAGGTACAGCCAGCTGGTATATAGGGCGATGTCCGTGTTGGAGATGCCGAGCTTTTTGTACATGATGACAGAGATGGTCATCACGGCTACGTAAGGCAGGCCTTGTGCAAAGTACAGGGTCGGTATCCATGCCCACGGAGACAGTTCTTTGTTTTTCATGATACAGGTCTGTTTTAATATAATTTCTCAATAGCGGCACCGGTGTAATAGTGCAGCAATATTTCGTTGTAAGTATACCCCTGTTCGCCCATAACGGCGGCACCTATCTGACAAAGCCCGACGCCATGCCCCCAACCGGCACCTGTGAGAATGAATTTTCCGGGGATTCCGTCTTTAATTCCGGCTTTGTCCACAACGAATGCCGAACTGTATAAATGCGAAGGAGACAGAGTTCTCCGGATTTCCAGTTCCTTGCCGATGATGAACGTCTTTTTCGTTCCGATGATTTTCAGCTTGGAGATACGGGCGGATGTGCCGCGTTCGATAGGAATCAGGTCTATGATCTGGCCGTAATCGATACCGGAACGTTGGAAAATCAGTCCGGCAAGCTCTTCCTGCGTATATTCCACTTTCCAACGGTAAAAATCGGTGGTCTCCTGATCGTAATTGTTCAATACCTGACTGAGTATTCTCTTTTCTTGGGTATGGCAGAAGGCTTCCGGATAGTTTCGTATCCACTTCTCTGCATCCGAATGGATGTGTAGATCGGGGAGGAAAGTCGTTTTTTTGCTGTCCCGCTGTCCGACAAGGTAGGGGTGTCTTACATCTTCCCAGCAATATTGGAACTCTTCGAGGGCCCCTCCGCAGCATTTGGAGAAGCGGGCATCGCAGATTTTGTTGTCGGATGTCAATACCTGTCCCCGGGTGGCTTGGACCGCTTGTGCTACATTTTCAGTGGTTGCCCAGGTTATTCCTTGGTAGCGCTGGCAATGATCATCGGCGCATACGTCAAAGTGTGCGTGATCTTCCCGGTCGTACCATTTGATCCGTTCTGTTTTGACCTGTTCCGGTTCTCCTGTGTCTGTATTCGATTGTCCGGGCTTTTCATTCTCCGCTTTTAGCTGTTTGCTCTTTTCTTTTTTGGCTTCCAACTGATAGAGCAACCAGCTGCGTGAAATGACGGCATGGGCTTTCAACAGCTCCGGAGAGGCGGTCGCACTCATCTCCGAGGAGATGACGCTGGTTAAATAATCTTCTATGCGGATGATATTGATGGCGGTTATCTTTTCATCTTCTACAATGAATTTCAGTGCTCCGTGAAAACGTTGGTTCTCTTTACGTTCCCAATGGAAATGGACACCGATTGTTACATCTGACAGTTCGAAAGAACCGGTCTCTTCCTGCAGAGGTTCAAACAGCAATTCATCGTAACGGTTGTTTTGCCAGAGAATCTTGCCGTTGTCAAAAAGAACAGATTGCTTTCCGGTAACTTCTTTATTATTGACGCCTTCAGAAACTCTTTCATTGTTGACACTTCCGAGAACTTCTTCATGGTTGGCTTTTTCAGAAACTCTTTCATGGATGACGCGATAAGGTTCCGAAAAAGTAAACTCTATTTGAACTTCGGACAGGATGCCGACATGTATTTCAGGTTCTTTCATAATAGTTCTTTTAGACGTTCATAACTGCTCCTTTACCGATTCACAATTGCTCTTTTATACGTTGTCTTAGTTGGCGAAACTCTTCCTTGCCAAGACAGACCTCTTCGAGTATGGATGCGACATCTGTTGCCGTCAGCTTTTCAAAATCTTTTTCCTGCGGAGTGATGAATACACCTCCCATATCTACGGATGCCGGACTGATGAGGATATTGGCATCTCCGGTTGCCGCATAGCAGGCCGGGCGGTGTTTGGCGCGTGGAAAGACGCAAACCGTCCATCGGCTGTTCTCTGTCCACGCAAGAATGTTCATCATGGGCTCGTCTTCTCCCGGTTTGAGTTCCATGGCGTTGTATATCACATTGAACAGTGCAATGACATCTTCCCGGTTTTCGGCCTCAATCATCAAGGTGGTCCGTGGCGTATCATCCAGATAAGAGAGGGAGGCTGTCTTGTGGACGATGATCTCTCCGGCTTTCTTGTTTTTCCACTCTTGTTCGATCGGGAGAAAACCTTTGTTACCGGCCTGAAAATGGGCATGGTCGGGAGCAGAAGCACCACAACGGGGACCGTTGTAAAAAACGATATATTCTCCGGCAACAGCCGCCAGATCGAGCATGTCTCCGAAACGCTCTTTTATGCGTTGGCCCACGTGCTCTGATGTCGGAATGGTGAGGTGTTTCGGAAATATCGGAAACGGGTTAACCAGTATCTGATAATTGTCTTTGAATGGAATTCCTTTTTGCCGGGCCGGACGGTTGGCGGGGCAAAGAAAACATTTCCGCTCCTGTATCGATTGGGCATCGACTTTGGCGGTCGAAGAGACAATGCGTGCGGGATTAAACTGTACTTTGTAACGTATCCCGTTTACATTCAGCTCTTTGACCTTTACCCGGTCCAATGCGGCATAATTGTTCCTTGCCAGCTCCCACGTAGAGAGTTGGTCGGTTAGCAAATGTTCTATTCTTTGTTGGGTATCCATCTTACTGCTTTCGGTTTGGTATCTTTCTTGCTGTTTTCTATTGGGGGATCCTTCTTTCTTTTTTCCCGGTTAGGGTCATCAGTCTTCCTGTTTCGGGCAGCGGTTCATGGCGATGCGCGCCTGTAATTCCCAAGTACGGATCCGGTCTTTATACAGGTTGTGTCCGTTCATTTTTACAATATCCAGTGAAGCGTCGGAGTTATCGTCCCAGCGGCGGCACAGATATACTACTTCGTAGACACGTCCTATCTGATACCGGCGGGAGAGATTGAGTCCGAGGGCATAATCTTCTCCATAGCTGGTGTTGGGGAGTTTGAGTGCTCGCAACACCGGCGTGTAAAAAGCACGTGGAGCACCCAGTCCGTTGATGCGCAGGGCATTGTTGCGCCCGTTTTCTGGCGTCCATTCTTTATGGTCGATGATGCCCGGGGCAATCTTGTTCAGATGGAAATCCGTCATCATATAGGTGCCTACCACCATTGCACAGTTTTGTTCGTAGAATGCACGGATCATTGTCTTCAGGGTGTTTTCATCCTTGTACACATCGTCGCTGTCCAATTGTACGGCGAATTTTCCGCACTTATCATGGTGGACTCCGAGATTCCAACAGCCGCCGATGCCTAAGTCGTCGCGTTCGGGCAGGAGGTGGATGAGGCGGTCGTCGGATGCGAATTCACGAATCGCATCTGTTGTGCCGTCAGTAGAGTGGTTGTCGATGACGATGAGGTTGAACTTGAAGTCAGTCTTCTGGTTTAATACCGAACGGATGGCATCTCTGATGGTACGGATGCGGTTGCGTACCGGAATAATGACAGAGGCTTCGTATTCAAAACCGGTGTTGTCGAATTCTATCTTCCGGAAGTCAGGTGCCAGATAGCCGCCTATCTCTTTCAGATGCTCGGTACAGGCCTGCTCCATCTCGATTTGTACTCCACGGTTTTTGGGGTCAACGTAATCGAAGATTTTCTCACCGCTTTTCCGGGTATCGCTTTCTACTTCCGCATAGAGGTACTCGTTGATGTGGACCAGTGATTCTTTTTGCGAGAGTTTCAGCCGCAGGTCGTACAGTCCGGCAAATCGGTAGTCGGCTTTCATGCGGGCGGCGGCTTCCTGCAGGGCGCTTGAACTGTACAGCAAAACCGATCCGAAGTTGAAATCATCGCGAAGACTGCCCGGCTGGTAATCTATCACGGGCGCATTTTTCCGGATCCCTTCTGATACCTGATAATGGTCGGCGTATACCATGCCGGCGCCACTGTCTTCTGCTATGCGGAGTATGCGCTCGAGGGCGAACATGCCCAGCTCCAGGGTGGTGTACTTCGTATAAAGCAGGGTGTAGCCGGCATCGGAGTGGGCTGCTATCGCATGTACGGTGGCAGTGGCATTGAGTGCCGGTACATGCAGAAGCCGGCATCCCCGGAGAGGAACAGCCGTGGCTTCTGTCGCTAACAGGTATATCTCTTTTACCAAGTCTGATGACTTCAAACCCTGTACGGTCTTTTCTGCTTGTGCCGCATCTGCAAAGGGTATGAAACAGTTGATTGTAGCTTTCATATTCAGTCTCTTGTTTTATTTTTCTTTATCAGCAGGCAAAGTCCTATAAAGGTGAACAATGCGTTGAATATCAGCAGCTCGTAGCTGAACTGGTATCCGTTGAACCATTTTTCCGAATTCTCCTGCAAAATAAAACAAAGAACAGGAGAAACAATGGCTACTATGGGAATATATTTGTCGCGAACTTGTTTCTTGGTGAAAATACCAAAAGCAAAAAGCCCTAAAATAGGACCGTAGGTATAACTGGCCAGAATGTAGACGGCGTCGATTACACTGGTGTTGTTCAGCAGGTTGAATACGAAGATGACAATACCCATGGTGACAGCCATGCCGATGTGTACACGTTTGCGTATCTTTACCAGTTCGTTCTCTGCCTTGTTTTTGGCTCCCAGTATGTCTACCGTGAAAGAGGTTGTCAAGGCGGTCAATGCCGAACCGGCTGCCGAATAAGCGGACGAAATCAGTCCGATAATAAACAGCACGCCCACTATGGCGGGGAAATAACCGCCGGTAGCTATCATCGGGAATAATTCATCGCTCTTCTCGGGGTTCTCGATGCCGTGTTGTGCGGTAAATGTGTATAGCAGAACTCCTAACATGAGGAATAGCAGGATGATAAAGAACTGGGAAATGCCGCTGGTGATCATGTTCTTCTGCGAATCTTTGAAATTCTTACAGCTTAAATTGCGTTGCATCATGTCCTGGTCCAGCCCGGTCATCGCAATCATTGTGAACACACCCGCCAGAAACTGCTTGAAGAAGTAGCGCTTGTCATTCACATCATCGAAAAAGAACATACGGGAAAGGTCATTTTCGGAGATGGCGGCTATCATGCCCCCGAAACCCAACTTCAGATCGGAGGCGATGTAATAGATGCATAAAACCACGGATACAACCAGGCAGAATGTCTTCAGCGAATCGGTCCATATCAGTGATTTTACGCCACCGCGGAATGTGTAGAGCCAGACGAGGGCTACGGTGATCGTGACATTCAGGATAAACGGCAGATGGAAAGGCTCGAACACTAACAGTTGCAGGGTAAGGCAAACCAGGAAGAGCCGCACGGATGCTCCTAACATCTTGGAAATGAAAAAGAACCAGGCTCCGGTCTTGTAGGAAGACAGGCCGAACCGGTTCTCCAGATATTCATAAATGGATACTAAATTCATCCGGTAGAAGAGCGGTATCAGGACAAAGGCGATAATGATTTGTCCTGTGACGAAGCCGAGTACCATCTGCAGATAGGAGAATCCGCTGGCAGCTACCATGCCCGGGACGGACACAAAGGTTACTCCGGATATGCTGGAGCCGATCATGGCAAAAGCCACTACATACCAGGCCGATTTGCGGTTCCCTACGAAGAATCCTTCATTATCGGCTTTCCTGCCTGCGATGTATGAAACCGTAAACAGGATAATGAAATACGCTACGATTGTGATTAAAATAGAAACTGGAGTCATGCGGTCATTTATAATTTGATGGTTGGTAATTCATGAAGGGAAGGTTGTCTTTTCATAATGTGTTATATCAAAGGAGGTTCTTTGTCCGCAAAGATAATGTATGATTTAATATTGAAAACATATATTTTTATATTTTTAGAATTATAATTAATAATTTGCACGCCCATGCTTTGCGTTTTAGAAGGTGGCAGGTAGCTGGAATGTATATTTCGGCAAGGGTGGACGGTGTGGAAGAAGCTATTGGGACTGGGGGCTGGTTATGCCGATCCGTTTACAGCTCTTCCATGTTCATAGAATGAAACTCTATGAGCCCGTTCATAGGTGTCTCCTCTATGATATCCAATTCAACTCCAAAGCCTTTGGCAACTTCTCTCAGTATCTCGGAATAATGGTAAGCGACTGAACCGATAAAGCGGATGGGGTAGCTTTTATAATCATATTGGCATACATTGCGGGTAAAAAAGTTCCTTAGATTATTTATCAGTAATTCGTAGACATATTCATTGTCTAGATAATCTGCAAGAAAATAGGAGATGGTAGCCAAAAAGCGATTGGGAAACGGCAGGTTGTAGACTGATTCCATCGCATCGTCTGCTGTGATACGGAATTTATCATAAAAATCGGCCGTGATATCTTTGGGAGCCAATCCTTTTAATGCATCGGAAAGAAATAACTTGCCCAAAGCAGCCCCACTACCTTCATCACCCAGGATGTAACCGGCGGCTTTTACGTTTTTAACAATGATTTTACCGTCGTAAAAACAAGAATTGGAACCGGTGCCTAAAATGCAGGCAATTCCTGCATCGCATTTGAACAGTCCGCGTGCCGCCGCCAACAGATCGCTTTCAACTTGAATCGGAGTCTTGAACTGTGCAACCAATGAAGCCCCCAGGATGTTCTTCTTTTCGTTGGAGGTACAGCCGGCGCCATAATAGTAAACCTGTTCCAGTTTTCTTTTGAAGAAAGACGGGGGGAGTCCGAGCCTGACGCTCCGGCTTATTTCTCTTCTGGTTTGGAAAAAAGGATTCAAACCTTCCGTGAAAACTCTTTGGATAAGATGATTATCTTCGATCAGAGCCCATTCTGTTCTTGTAGAACCACTTTCTGCAATAAGTTTCATTTCCCGACTTGCTTTTTAGATTTGGATACAAATATATGATTTCTCCTCTTAAAAACAGAAAAACATTCTCCAAAATAACGCTCAAAAGAATGCTGGGCAAAATTTAAACAGGCTCTTAATGACTTTGAGGACGGCTTTGTCGGGCTGGAACTGCCGGCGTATTGCCGCCGCGGGGAGACAGGGGTATGTGAATAAAAAAATCACCTCTGCTACAGAGATCTGTGACAGAGGTGATTTCGGATGGATAATGTCCTCGGATGAAGACTATTTTCAGCCGGTGTTCTTATCCTACATTCTTTTCTTTAATCAGGTATTCGGCAATCTGCACGGCATTCAGTGCGGCACCTTTCTTTATCTGGTCGCCTACGATCCAGAATGTCAGTCCGCAGTCATTGGTCAGGTCTTTGCGGATACGGCCTACATACACAGGGTCTTTACCGGCAAGGAACAACGGCATTGGGTACTCTTTCTCGGCCGGATTGTCTTTAAGGACAAGGCCCTCGCCTTTGGCAAATGCCTCACGGGCTTCTTCCACCGAAACAGGACGTTCGGTTTCCACCCAGATGCTTTCGGAGTGTGCTCTCAATGCCGGAACACGTACACAGGTAGCGCTGACTTTGATGTCTGAGTGCATGATTTTACGGGTCTCATTGTACATCTTCATCTCTTCCTTGGTATATCCGTTTTCGGTGAATACATCAATTTGAGGAATCAGGTTGAAGGCCAGCTGATAGGCAAACTTCTCTACCGTGACAGGCTCGTCTGCGAGTACCTGACGGTATTGTTCGTAAAGTTCGGCCATGGCGGCAGCACCTGCACCGCTGGCAGCCTGGTAAGTAGATACATGCACGGTTTTTATATGTGAGAGCTGTTCGATGGCTTTCAATGCAACTACCATTTGGATGGTTGTGCAGTTGGGGTTGGCGATGATACCGCGCGGACGGTCTTTGGCATCGGCGGCGTTCACCTCGGGTACCACCAAAGGTACATCGTTGTCCATGCGGAAAGCGCTGGAATTATCGATCATTACAGCACCGTATTTGGTGATGGTCTCTGCAAATTCCTTAGACGTACCTGCACCAGCGGATGTGAAAGCAATGTCTACCCCTTTGAAGTCATCGTTGTGTTGTAAGAGTTTGACCTCGATTTGTTTACCGCGGAAGGTGTATTTGCTTCCGGCACTGCGTTTAGAGCCGAACAAAACTAACTCGTCCAACGGAAAATTTCTCTCATCGAGCACGCGCAGGAACTCTTGTCCTACGGCTCCGCTTACGCCAACAATAGCTACTTTCATCTTTTTCTTTCGTTTTAATTGAATATTGATTTTCCTTTTCTATTCTTCCGAATAGTAAATAATTGGCTGCAAAATTATAACATTCTGGCATATAATTGATAACTTTTTTGTTATTTTGCAGAGAAAACGTAAAACTTGGATATATGGAGTGGCTTGACCTTGACTTTAACCTACCTATAACGGACCCTACATGGATATTTCTCCTTGTACTTCTTATTATCTTGTTTGCTCCGATGGTATTGGGACGCCTTCGCATTCCTCATATTATCGGTATGATTCTGGCGGGGGTGATGATTGGAGAACATGGATTCAATATATTGGCACGTGACAGTAGTTTTGAACTGTTCGGTAAAGTCGGACTCTACTATATCATGTTTCTTGCCGGGCTGGAAATGAATATGGGGGACTTCAAGAAAAACCGGGGAAAAGCCGCGGTGTTGGGACTGCTGGCTTTTGTCATCCCGATGGCATTGGGGTTCATTACCAATATGACCGTACTGAAATACGGCTTTATCACATCGGTTCTGCTGGCCAGTATGTACGCTTCTCATACGCTGGTCGCTTATCCCATCGTAATCCGTTATGGGGTATCACGTCATCGCAGTGTTAGCATTGCTGTGGGAGGTACGGCGGTAACGGACACCCTGACCCTGTTGGTCTTGGCTGTTATCGGCGGCTTGTTTAAGGGGGAGTCTTCGGAGATGTTCTGGCTATGGCTGGTAGTGAAAGTCATATTCTTGGGCTTTCTGATTATTTTCTTCTTTCCGCGCATCGGCCGTTGGTTTTTCCGCAAGTATGACGACAATGTGATGCAGTTTATATTTGTTCTTGCCATGGTCTTTCTTGGAGCGGGACTGATGGAATTTGTCGGAATGGAAGGTATCTTGGGAGCGTTTCTCGCCGGCTTGGTCTTGAACCGTCTCATACCGCATGTCTCACCGTTGATGAATCACCTCGAGTTTGTCGGGAATGCCTTGTTTATCCCTTATTTCCTGATCGGGGTGGGAATGTTGATAGATATCAAAATTCTTTTCGGACATGGAGATGCTTTGAAGGTGGCTGTGGTGATGATTACGGTAGCCTTGATCAGCAAGTGGATTGCTTCGTGGCTGACTCAGAAAATATACAGGATGAAAGCGATTGAGCGCGAACTGATGTTCGGACTTAGCAATGCACAGGCGGCCGCAACCTTAGCCGCCGTATTGGTGGGGTACAATATTATTCTTCCCGGTGGCGAACGGTTGCTGAACGAGGACGTGCTGAACGGTACGATTGTACTGATTCTGTTCACCTGCATCATCAGTTCGTTTGCTACGGAAAGAGCGGCGCGTAAACTGGCTATGGATGAAGCACAACTGGATGCGGAGGATAAGAAAAATATCCCGGAGAAGATTCTGATACCGGTGGCGAATCCGGATACAATCGAGGAACTGATAAATCTCTCTCTGGTCATTCGTGACTCAAAACAAAGAAACAACCTGATGGCATTGAATGTAATCAATGATAACAGCAGTTCCGAACATCTGGAGGCGAGAGGAAAGAGGAATCTGGAGCGTGCGGCCATGATAGCGGCATCGGCCGATGTTTCTTTGACGCAGGTTAGCCGGTACGACTTGAATATCGCTTCCGGCATTATCCACACAGCCAAGGAGTATGAGGTGACAGATGTGATTATCGGATTGCACCGTAAAGTCAATATTGTAGATTCTTTCTTCGGTAACCTGGCAGACAGCCTGCTGAAAGGATTGCATAGGGAGGTCATGATTGCGAAATTCCTCATGCCGGTAAATACTTTGCGACGTATCATCATCGCTGTTCCTCCCAAGGCGGAGTACGAAGCCGGCTTTCAGAAATGGGTAGGGCACTTCTGCCGGATGGCGAGTATTTTAGGATGTCGGGCGCATTTCTTTGCGAACGGACAGACGCTGGGATATCTGCAGCAGTTGGTAAAGAGTAAATATGGGCTGACGATGACCGACTTCTCTCAACTGGATGATTGGGGCGATCTGTTATTACTCACAGGACAGGTGAACTTCGATCATCTGCTGGTTATCATCAGTGCACGGCGCGGCTCGATCTCTTATGATACGGCTTTTGAAAAACTGCCGACGCAACTCGGGAAATATTTCTCCAATAACAGCCTCATTATTTTATACCCGGATCAGTTGGGCGAACCTCAAGAGGCTCTCTCCTTTTCCAATCCGCGTGGAAGCAATGAGTCGCAGCATTATGAGAAAGTGGGTAAATGGTTCTATAAATGGCTGAAGAAGAACTAAAGAAGAATTGACGAATTAAAGAAGTATTAATGATAAGTTGGAAACAAAGAACAGAGCTTTTATTGGGTGAAGATAAAATGGCTCGTTTGCAGGCCGCTCATGTGCTTGTGGTCGGCTTGGGTGGAGTCGGCGCTTATGCTGCCGAAATGATTTGCCGTGCCGGTGTTGGCAGGATGACCATTGTCGATGCAGACACGGTGCAGATTACCAATTTGAACAGGCAGTTGCCTGCGATGCACTCTACCTTGGGGATGCTCAAGGCTGAGGTGTTGGAAGCAAGATTGAAGGACATCAATCCGGACTTGAGATTGAAGGTGGTACCGGTTTTCCTGAAAGATGAGAATATCCCGGAACTGCTGGATGCTGATGAATATGATTTTATTGTCGATGCTATAGATACTTTGAGCCCGAAATGCTATCTTATCTATCATGCTTTGCAGAGACGTATTAAAATAGTATCGAGCATGGGTGCCGGTGCGAAGAGCGATATAACCCAGGTCCGCTTTGCCGATCTTTGGGATACATACCATTGCGGATTGAGCAAGGCGGTGCGCAAGAGACTGCAAAAGATGGGGGTGAAGCGAAAAGTACCGGTTGTATTTAGTACGGAACAGGCCGATCCGGAAGCAATATTGCTGACGGACGACGAGAAGAACAAAAAGTCCACTTGTGGTACGGTGAGTTATATGCCGGCTGTATTTGGCTGCTATTTAGCAGAATATGTTATAAAACGATTGTAAATAATGGATCAATGTGGCACATTGACACATTATTATATTGGCGCATTATTATGATAAGATTGGAAGGAATCACAAAGAATTTCGGGGCATTGCAAGTCCTGAAAGGAATTGATTTGGAGATAAATAAAGGAGAGATTGTCAGTATTGTCGGTCCGAGCGGAGCCGGTAAAACCACTTTGTTGCAAATTATGGGTACGCTCGACGAACCGGATAACGGTGATGTCTATATAGATGGAACCAAAGTCAGCAAGATGAAGGAAAAAGAACTTTCTGCCTTTCGAAACAGGCATATCGGTTTTGTCTTTCAGTTTCATCAACTGCTTCCGGAGTTTACTGCACTGGAAAATGTAATGATTCCGGCTTTGATTGCCGGTACTTCATCCAAGGAGGCTACTGCTCATGCGTTGGAGATATTGAGCTTCATGGGGCTTGCAGAGCGGGCTTCACACAAGCCGAATGAACTTTCCGGCGGAGAAAAACAACGGGTAGCTGTTGCCCGCGCCCTTATCAATAACCCGGCAGTGATATTGGCGGACGAACCTTCCGGCAGTTTGGATACACATAATAAAGAGGAGTTGCATCAGTTGTTTTTTAAACTTCGTGACCGGTTGGGGCAGACATTTGTCATTGTGACACATGATGAGAATTTAGCCCGAATAACCGATCGAACTGTCCATATAATTGACGGAATGATTAATAACTGTTAATAGAATAAGAAAAACTCGAAAAAAAAATACCAGATGGCTAATGTATAGTTTACTATTGAGTAATTAGCCGTATCTTTATACCGCTTCTCTACAGGAGTCTGTGAAGATTGTAAGTAGAGTGTTTGTTTTGTTTGTGTGTGATGCATTCTTATCTGGTGTGATAAGAATGCATCTTTTTTTATTCAAAACAGACGTAAGGCGATATCCGTTCCAGATCTTTTTCGGAGAATTCTTCGTAGAGTTTCAGTTGGTTTAGACTTTGTATTTCCCCTCTCTTTCTGCGATGTTCGACGATGACTTTGGCCTGATAGAAGTTGATGTAAGGGTGGGATTTCAGGCGCTCTATGCCGGTTTTGTTGAGGTTCATCCGGAGGGTGTGACCTTCCTTTACGGCAAACCAGGGGGATAGTTTATCCACAGACAGGTGGAGGTCCTGCAACTGCTCTACTTCATAAAAACCTCCCAACTGCTTTTTGTATCCTACAATCATACGGGCGATGGCACTGCCTATGCCGGGAATCTTTTTGAGTTCAGTGGTATCGGATTGGTTTAAATCGATTACGGTCCCTGCCGGATATTTGTAATATTGCAGAGAATCCCGTGTCTCTCTGCGGGTGAACAGCCGGATTGTATCTTTGGCTTTATACGTTTCTGTTGTGGATATAGTAATATAAGGTAAAAGAGTACGGTACTGTTTTTCTGTCAGCCCGTATATCTTGCGAAAATCTTCCGGCTTTCGGAAGACTCCTCCCTGACCCCGGTAACGGAGTATATTGCCGGCCATCCATGAGGGGAGACCGAGAGTTAGAAATGTACAGGAATCGGCTGTGTTGGGGTCGAAAGATGCCAATACGGTTTCACGCTTTTGAGAAAAGCGATTGGTGCTGTCGCCTTTTTGAGGGTGTTCCCGTGTTTTTATGGATGCAATGAATGCTTCGTATTCTTTTTCGAATTCCGGATTGTCTTTTATTTCAGCGTTCCTCGCCGGCATGAACCATGAACCGGCACATACCAGAGTAATCAGTATCGTAAGTACTAAAACGCCTTGCCGTTCGGTACGGGAGAAATAAAAGAAATCTTTCCACATGTTGTTATTTAAGCAATCCCAGTTCGTTGATAAAGATACAGGAAATTGCTATAGGTGCAACATATTTCAATAAAAAGATGATTAGTTTATATATCGGTACTTTGAGTGAACCGTTATTGGTGATCTCGCTCCATACGATTTTCTTGTCAAGATACCATCCTGTGAATATGGAAATACATAATCCGCCGAGAGGCAACATGATTTTGGCAGTGACAAAGTCGAATAAGTCGAACATACCCAACCCGAATACGGTGATGTCTTTAGTCACTCCGAGTGAGAGCGAACAAAATATACCGAGAAAAATACAGCCGCCTGTAACCAGTTGCGCTGCACGTTTTCTTGTGAAGTTGAACTCTTCGTGCAGATAAGCGGTAACTACCTCGTGCATGGAGATGGTCGATGTAAGTGCTGCTACGGCAAGCAATACATAAAACATCACCGAGAAGATGTATGCCAATATCGGGATGCCGCTAAATGCTTGTTGAAACACATTGGGCAGAGTGATAAAGATGAGGCTCGGACCGGCATCCGGTTGTATGCCGACAGAAAAAGCCGCCGGGAAAATAATGAAGCCGGCCAGTATTGCCACCAGCGTATCGATGATTCCTACGCTGAAAGCTGTTCTGGTCAGATTGGTCTCTTTGCTGAAATAAGAGGCATACGTGCAGAGGCAGCCCATGCCCAGACTGAGGGAGAAGAAAGCCTGTCCCATGGCGCTTAGAAATACATTCCCGTCTACTTTGCTGAAGTCCGGTTTTAGCAGAAACTCGATACCTTTGTTTGCTCCCGGTAAAAGAACTGAACACACTACTAGAATAAGAATGATGATAAACAGCAGGGGCATCATTATTTTGGATGACTTTTCAATTCCTTTTTCAACACCTTTCACGATAATGAAATGAGTCCCTGACAGAAACAGAATCAGCCACACTATCGGTCGCCAAGGACTGCTCGAAAAAGCCTGAAAGGAAGAGATAAACTCGTCGGGCGTTTTTCCCGCAAACTGATTGGTCGCCGCTTCGGTAATGTATTCAAGTGTCCAACCGGCTACTACCGAATAATAGCTGAGAATAAGAAATCCCGCCAATACGCCCATGCGCCCTACCCAGCGCCAATGAGTGCCCGGAGCCAGCTTCTGATATGCTCTCGCCGTGTTGGCACGTGAATGCCGGCCGATAAGGAATTCGGATATCATGATAGGCATACCCAATAGAAGGATACATCCCAGATAAATAATGATAAAGGCTGCGCCGCCATGGTTACCGGTCTCAAATGGAAATCTCCAAATGTTGCCTAATCCTACGGCTGAACCTGCAGAGGCAAGTATCACCCCTAATTTACTTCCAAAATTTGCTCTGTCGATTTTTGTCATAAAAGCATTCTTTTCTTACAATTCGATATGTTTTTTATCTAAAACGTGCAAATATAGAAAATGTTCCCTATATTTGCCACTCATCTGTAATTTATTTGAATATGCTTTACTATATCAAGAAGTATCCTGTTTCTATACTAATTATTTTGGCGGTTATCTATCTGTCGTTTTTCAGACCGCCTTCAACGGAGCTGGACAAAATACCGAACATAGATAAAATCGTTCATCTCTGTATGTATCTGGGGATGTCCGGTATGTTATGGCTCGAGTTTTTGCGTGCTCATAAAAAGGCACCGGCTCCGATGTGGCATGCATGGACGGGGGCATTTCTCTGCCCGGTAGTGTTTAGCGGATGTGTGGAGTTGTTGCAGGAGTATTGTACCACTTATCGTGGGGGAGATTGGCTGGACTTTGCAGCGAATACTACAGGGGCGGTTTTGGCAAGCCTGGTGGCTTATTACGTAATTCGTCCTTGTATGCTGAAGCGGTAATCGGTAAAGATTCAATAGTGGATTACAGATAATCCACTATTGAACTTAGTTTTATTCCGTTGGAACCTTTTATGAGGATCGTGTGGCCTTTGGGCTTGTCTTTTTGTAATGCTTGTATAAGCTCCTGAGCAGTAGCGTAGGTCTGGTAAGAATGACTGGCTGCCATGAACTGGCTGCCAACCAATATCACTTTCTCAAATTCGCATTCATTGATGAAGTCTACAATCTTTTGATGTTCTGCGGCACTTTCCGCGCCCAATTCGCGCATGTCTCCCAGTATGAGCATTTTGTGTTTGACTCTCATCCGCTTAAAGTTCTCCAAGGCAGCCATCATGCTCGTTGGATTGGCATTATAGGCGTCGATAATCAAAGTGTTGTCGGCTGTCTTCTTCAATTGCGAACGGTTGTTCTGTGGGGTGTAACCGGTAAGCGCTTCATTGATTTTATCTGCCTCTACTCCAAAGAATGTTCCGATGGTAATGGCGGCTAATGCATTGGGGAGATTGTATTCTCCGATAAGCTGCGTCTGCACTTCATATCTCTCACCGTCTTTCCCTGCTTTCCATTCGAAAGTAAGATACGGAGAGTTCTCGGTCACGCGACCGTTGATATAGAGGTTTTCTTCGCTTCCGTAAAAAATCTTGTTAAGTCCGGAAGCTATATTCGTGAGGTAAGGATTGTCGTGATGAATGAAGATGGTGGAATTTCCTTTTTTACGCAAGAAGTCGTAAAGCTCTCCTTTCGTTTTTATAACCCCTTCGAACGAGCCGAATCCTTCCAGATGGGCTCTGCCTACGTTGGTAATGAGGCCGTAATCCGGTTCCGTAATGTTAGATAGAAATCTGATCTCTCCCGGGTGGTTGGCGCCCATTTCGATGACTGCCAGGTCGTGTTCCGGTTTTAAGCGTAGCAGTGTGGTGGGAACTCCGATGTGGTTATTCAGATTTCCCAATGTATAGAGCACATGATAGGATTGCGACAATACTGCGGAGATTAACTCTTTGGTGGTTGTCTTTCCGTTCGTTCCGGTAATTCCGATAATGCGTGTGCCCAACTGGCGGCGGTGATAGTTGGCAAGCTGTTGCAGGGTGTCCAGACAATTATCCACCAGAATATAGCGTCCGTCATCTTTTAAATTATAGGCGGGTTCGTCAATGACTGCATAGGCACAACCGTCATTTAAGGCTTGTGCGGCAAATGCATTGCCATTGAAGGAGTCGCCTTTGAGGGCGATGAATAAAGAACCTTTCGGGCAGTTTCTACTGTCGGTGGTTACTGTACCACAGTTGAGAAATAGTTGATAAAGGGTAGAAATTTCCATGTTTTTATAATTGAAAGACACGGGCAAACTTACGGAAAATCTCTGGAAAAGGCTAATAAAAAAAGAGAAAAGTCTCGCCTTATCCACGGCTCTTTCATTAAAAAATGCTTTGAAATTTCAATGTTTGTGGCTGATAGGCATTTAGGAGCAGCCAAACGTCGCTATTGACACAACATAGACTAAATGCCATCTGTCTCTGTTGATGTAAAATCAACATAATCAGTAGTTATCAGTTTGTTCCGAGTTTAAATGAAAGAGCCGTGGTTTTTATACCGTTTCACTATCATGAGACGCCCGTCTCTCAATTGTGTAACGAGCGTCTCTCAATCGTGAAATGTACGTCTCATAACCGTGAAACAGGGCTGACGCATTATAATATTTACTTTACATGTTTATATTCTTGCTT
>CAUEFX010000001.1 GCA_958477465.1 uncultured Bacteroides sp. | reverse complement strand
TAAATAAGCAAGAATATAAACATGTAAAGTAAATATTATAATGCGTCAGCCCTGAAAACAAAGCACAAAAAGACAGGTTGACTACTGTCAACAGGTCTACCGACAACCGTCAATAGATCCGGTGACAATAGTCAACATATCCGACGACAATAATCAACAGGTCTGTTGATTACGCCCAACAGAAAATTTTCCTTATAGCGATTCCGGATTCAGCACATGGAATCAAGGCATTCAATGATACACTTCCGGCAGAACCAGTTTCCCGTCCTCCTCTATCAACTGAAATCCCCGGTTATTCCAATAACGGTGGTAGCCTCCGATATTGCTGTTTATATAAATAAGTTCGAATGAATGAATTCCTTTTTCCAAGGCAACCGACTTTCGGCTCACCGAATGACGGATCAATTTTCCACTGTTACTAATAACCTGTTCTCCGTCTATTTTCAGTTGGTCCATCTCTGTAGAGACATAATAGACCCCGTCGGCAGGGACTTTGAAATATCCTTTATAGAGAAAAGCGCCATTCGCTTCCGGCTTTACGTCCAACCGGAATCCCGGCATGATTATCGGGTCTTCCCAATTGGCATCTATCAGGTCTGTCACATAATAATATTTTCCGGGCACACGTTGCAGTTCCACACCTGCAGCCAACTCTTTGTCAATAGCCGGGCGCAACTTTTCTTTCCGGACATCAATGATTCTCGTACGGCTCAATTTTCCGGATGGGAGCATGGTTGCAATCCGTAGAGTGGTATTCTTCGTAAAAGTGAGAGGAGCGGTGTATAACGCAGATTGCGCCGTAGGCATCGTCCCGTCGACGGTATAGACCATCGGCAGATCGCGGCTGTTCCGGAAAGTCAGAACCGCCTTGTCGGTGAAAGCGACATAATCGGCACGCGGTCCTTCGGGCAATGGAATGTGATAATTGATATGATGGGCATCCAGACGTCTCTGCTGGTTGTCCAACCGCTGCAGGAAAGAGGAATAGTCCTTGTTGTCCCGCTTCGTCCAATTCAGTTCGGCCATAGCCAGTAGCCGCGGATAAAGGAGATACTCGGTATGCTCTGCTGTCAGAGAATATTCCGTCCACAAGTTGGCTTGTGCCCCCAATATGTGGTGTACCTTCTCCTTGGAAATTCCTTGGGCCACCGGTTCATAATGATATGCTTTCTCCAATGAGATGCCGAAACTGATGGTTATCGGCTCCACCTCCGGAGCTCCTTGCCCGGCATCATAATAGGCGAATTTCAAGGGGGTCATAATGACATCGTGCCCCATATTGGCAGCAGTGATGCCACCTTCTTCACCTGTCCACGACATGACAGTGGCGGAAGCGGCAAGCCCGCCTTCAAGTATTTCATCCCAGCCGATCATCGCTTTTCCGTGCCGCAACAGTATCTTTTCTATGCGATGCACGAAATAACTCTGAAGCTCGTGCTCGTTTTTCAGCTTTTCCTCCTTTATGCGGTGCTGACATTTGCGGCAGGCCTCCCAATGGACTTTAGGACACTCATCCCCTCCTATATGAAAATATTTACCGGGGAACAGGGGAATCACTTCATCCAGCACGTCTTCCAGAAAATTGAAAACGCGGTCGTTGCCGGCACAGAACACATTGTCTTCCACTCCCCATTGGTTGCGCAATTGAAAAGGTCCCTCGATACAGGACAGTTCCGGATAGGCCGTAATAGCAGCAAGCGCATGTCCCGGCAGTTCGATTTCCGGAACAACCGTAATTTTTCTTTCCGCCGCATAAGCCACTACCTCCTTAATCTGCTCCTGCGTATAAAATCCCCGGTTCACGCTGCCATCCACATTGTTGCGAACCGAACCGACCTCCGTCAAACGGGGATATTTCTTTATTTCGATCGTCCAGAGATGGTCATCCGTCAGGTGCCAATGGAAATAATTCATTTTGAACAAAGCCATCACATCCAACTGCTTCTTCACGAAATCGATGTCCAGAAAGTGACGGCAGACATCGAGCATCATGCCGCGATAAGCAAAACGCGGCTCATCCTTTATCGAGACACAGGGAAGGGTCCATCTTACGTCTCTCACAAGATTCTCCGACTCCACTTCGGGAGGGAGCAGCTGCATGACGGTCTGCATGCCGTAAAACACTCCCCTATCACTTTTCCCGATGACCTTCACCTGTCCGGGAGTCACTTCCAACCGGTAGCCTTCCTCCTTGAGGGGCAGGCTATTGTCTGTAGACAGCACGATGCAGTTCTCCGCAGCAGCTTCCTTTACCGGAAGTCTGTATCCCGTAGAACGTTCTATCTTAGCGCCAAAGAACCCGGCAATGCCTCTCAATTCTGCATTGCAAACGGCAAAAGCAGTCTGTGAGGTAAGCACAAACTCTCCTTCTCCCACATTCACTTCTTCGGGAAGAGGCGTTACACTAATTTTATTACTCGCCGCCGCTTCAATACACATCAGACTGACAATCGGCCATATCAAACTCAAAAAAAATCTTCGCATTTTATAATCGGTTATTGGGGAGACTGCCCGGGATCTTATCCGAAGCCGGTTCGGCCTTAAGCCGAGAGATCCGACAAGACTCAAAGCAGTCCCTTTGTTTATCCATATTTATTTCTCTGTCAGAAAGTTATTCACCATAAGTCAGTTTTACATTGATATCCGGACGTCCATCCACCGGCTGTGTCTGCTTTATGTATCCTTTTTTATAGAAGACAAGGACATCATCCGATGCAACCTGCACCTCATATTCTCCTTTCTTATCCGTTTTACCGACCTCTTTCTGTTGTCCGGCAGACCAAATGGAAACGTCCTCCACCAAAGTAGCCTGCACGTCTCTCGCTGTTCCCCGAACCGTGATAGGCTTACCGGTTCCCACTGACACACTCCGGTCTGCCGATTTGTTTTCCGGATTCTTTTCCACATCACCCCCTATCGTTATTGTCTCTTTCAATAAGATATTGTCCGATGCACTTCCCAACTGGAGTTCGAACTCACCGGGCTCGACCACCCGTTCTCCCGTCTCACTTGTCAAGGCAAGCTCTGTAACCGGGAATCGCAACAGTATCTCTCTGTGTTCTCCCGGTTTCAGATTTACCTTTTCAAATGCTTTCAGTTGTTTTATGGGGGTAACAACCGAGCTGACAAGATCGCGGACATAAAGTTGGACAACTTCCTGTCCCGTTCTTTTGCCTGTGTTAAGAATTTCCGTTTTGACAAAAACCGTATCTCTTTCCACCAGAGCTTTCATCCCGCTCAGGGAAAAAGAGGTGTAGCTCAATCCATGCCCGAAAGCCCATAAAGGCTCCGGAGACGAAAAGACATAATCCCGACCCGGCTTCGCATAACTGCCCGGCTGCTTATAAAACCCTCTGTCAGAAGGCAGATGATTGTAATAAGCCGGAAGATGACCTACACTCTGAGGGAAAGAGAATGTCAACTTTCCGGACGGATTCACCCGCCCGAAAAGGATGTCGGCAATGGAACTGCCGGCCTGCTCGCCTGCATACCATTGCACAAGAATGGCCGGCAGATGTTCCTTCTCCCACGCAATGGTGAAAGGCTTTCCGGCCACAAGAATCAGTACCACCGGCTTACCCGTGGCATACACCGCCTTTATCAATTCGCTCTGGGCACCGGTGAGAGAGAGGTCATGTAAATCAAATCCTTCTCCGCAATTCGTATTGCTATAATCCCTTGCCAGAGAGGCGCTCGAACTTCCACAGAACACCAAAGCGACATCGCTCTTCCGCACCGCCTCAACCGCCTCCGGTATAGATGAAGTATCTTCAGACATCATGCTGCATCCGCGGGCATAACGGATGGTCACTTTATCTCCCAGCAAATTCTGCAATCCGCGTAGCGGAGTAACGCCATCCTTATTGTCACGGCTCCAGGAATAATCGCCGAATTGTACCTGCGCCGCATTCGGCCCTATCACAGCAACCGACTGCAACTTGCCGGCATCCAACGGCAACAACCCGTTCTCGTTTTTCAACAATACGACCGATTCATCTGCAATCTTACGGGACAGGGCAACGCTCGCAGCAGTGTGCATCTCCGTTTTCTTCATCTTATCCCCAAAAGGGTCTTCAAAGAGTCCCTGTCTGAATTTGGCAGCCAGTACACGACGTACCGACTCATCCAGTATTTTTTCATCGAACTCTCCCCGCTCGATCAGTTGCTTCAGATGCGGATAACACTCGCTGGAAGCCTCCACATCAAGTCCGGCAGAAAGCGCCTGTACCGCACAATCGGCAGGTGTAGCGGCAGTATGGTGGAAGTTCTGCAACATCTCGATTGCTCCCCAGTCGGAATAGACGTATCCCTTGAATCCCCATTGCTTCCGCAAGACATCGGTCAGCAGGTAAGTGGAAGCCGAATTGGGAACATGATTCCAGGAATTATAGGTAGACATAACCGCCTGTACCGGCAGCCGGGTAATAACCATTTCAAAGGGTTTCAGATAGATGTCATGCAAGTCTCTCAACCCACTCTCCACAGAAGCGAGATTCAACCCGCCCAGCGGATTGCCATGCGGCCCGAAATGTTTCAGCATCGGCGAGATGCCGTTGTCCAGATACCCGCGTGTCTCTGCCAGAGCCAGTGTTCCGCAGAGGAAAGGGTCTTCTCCGTAAGACTCTTCCACCCGCCCCCAACGCAAGTCGCGTACCACATCGATACAAGGAGCAAGCACCTGCCGCATCCCTTGGGCATGCAGATCGCAGGACGTGAGAGCCGCTTTCCGGTAGGCGAGTTCCGGATTGAATGTACTGCCCAATGCGATGTTCTGAGGGAAGATGGTAGACCCCTCGTGGGCAGAGCCGTGCAGCGATTCGGCTACGGTAAACACGGGTATTCCCAGGCGGGTATTCTTTATCATATACTCCTGGATTGCCCGCATGTTTTTCCGGCAGTTTTCACCGGTCAACGGAAATCCTTCCACAAAGCCCCAGCCTATATCGCCCACAAAAGCGGCGAGCTTACCCTTATCGAGTTCCTGCCCGTTGAATATATTCCAGGAATGTATATGCCGTATCTGGGCTATCTTCTCTTCGAGTGTCATGCGTTGCAGCAGATCCTCTACTCTGTCTTGCACAGGCAGTGCACAGTTCTTATACGGAAGTTGTTGCGCCAATCCTTGCTGGGACAGCAACAAAAGCAGCAGAAGTGCTAATTTATCCAATAATCTGTTCATGGTATGTCTTTTTTTACTATTTGGGTAACTGCATTGCCGCACTCTTTCCCTTGCGGCATGTCGATTGTCATTCTCTTTTCTCCCACTCTCAGGGTAATACACTGCAAACCGGTTTTCATCTCCGCATCCGTCACTGATACTTTAGTGCCTTCCGCCTCCTGTTCCATCAACACGACACAAGGTTCGGAAGCCGATATTTCAGTGCCGCCTACCGTCACGGCAGTACCGGCCTGATAAAAAACAATTCCCGTCAGCGTCTGATCTACCGTTGAAACGGCTTGTGCCAGCGTATCATTTCTCCATACGGTGAAAGGTAATTCAGCAGCAGGAGTCCCTTCGCCACAATAAACTACGTAACCGTATTTTCCCTCTTTTACCTCCCGTCCCTGATCGATCCAAAGACGAAAGACGGCGGCACTATCCGGCAAGTTCTCCTTTCCCTTGTTGCTCAGATTCCTTTTCACCCACTCGTTAGGGAGGGTTTCGATTGAGTAAAAGGCATCCGGAGAGTAGGGTGGCAATACCGTATAGGCAAATCCGCCCTGCTGCATGATCCATCCCGGTTTCCCGTTCCGGCACAAAACGCCCGAAGCCGAGGTTAGCGGAGTGACGGACTTCCCATCGAACAGAGACACTTCTCCCTGATGGGCCGTCTGCTCGATCGACGTCCGGACCGTGCCTTCCAGTTCAGGAGACAGGTTGGTTATCCCCGCCCCCAAAGCAACGAGATAATCGCCCATTATAAACCAGGATTTATAGGCTTTCACTCCAAAGGCCGACGGATTGTTCTCTTTCACCGGTTTTTCTTTTGCCTCGGCATCCATCTTTTCGAAGATAAAGCCTGCCACCGCATTCTCTCCTCCACTCGTGGCCGCTCCGGCAAAATTGTGTTTACTGCAAAATCCTCTCCAGTTAGTCACAGGAGAGAGCTTATCCATGCCTTCCCGTGCGGTGATGCCCGGCAGGGCAGTGAGGTCCATCGCACCGATTATCCTGCGGTACTCATCTCCCCGACGCTGGAAGAAGGTCAGCCCGTCGTTGGTGAAGATATTAAACTCATCGGCAAAGTTTTCCGCACTTTCAAGCCCGTCACAGCGGACAGAGGCCATATTGATAAAGATATGATACTCTTTATTCTTTTTGATCAAGTCATCATTATTGAAAAACCAGCGGGTACCGTGATACATGCCGTCCGGATAATTCTCCATACGGATGGCCTCCCGCCCGGCCTCGTCAATCAGTTGCCTCAACTCTTCCAATTCGGCAGCAGTAAAGGCATCCGCATAGTCCTCCGCGGTTTGCTTCAGCATGTCATAATAAGGCACAGGCTGATGTTTTCCCTCATAGTACACCATTGAATAGCGGTCGAGACAAGGAGGGATGTACCCCTTGTAATGATAGAAGTTACTCCCTCGATAGAAATGGAGCAGCGCCTCCGCATTCTCCCTACTCAGGGTCTGAGCCCAGGGGGTATTCTTCAACACTTTCAGAATGTTCAAAGCACTGGATGCCCCGTGAATGGGATACCCCCATACGAGACACTGCTTTCCGTGCCCCCATCCGGCACCATCGGCCGTGAACCCTTCATTCCAGAAAGCCTCTGCATAATTGGTTTGGGAGACGTTGCTCAAACTCCTTTTCGCAACTTCCGCCACAACATCTACCATTGGGACAGAGTCCATCAATACGGCAGTCTCCAACAGGGGGCGGTAAGCCAGGGCATTCCCTCCTACCCACCACACATGATGACGGAAGCGGGAAATGCTGACCACGTTCCTGTCCGTTTCATCATTACGCACCGGCTGTGTCCACGATTGCATGGCAAGTTCTTTGAGCATCCGGTTCGCCTTTTCCTCCGAAGAAGAGCCGTTTTTATTCTTTTCCGCCCGTTCCATCACATCTATCAGCAGGTAGTAGATGCCGCATGCTGCTTGAGGTATGGCAAAGCAAGAGGCGTGAAACCGGTCATTCGGCTGGCGGCTTCGTTCGATAGAACCGTATCTTACAATCGCCTTCCAATACTTGTCCGGTATCGTTTTCCCGCCTTTCTGACGGTAATAAGCGGCAAGTGCCCTCAACCGGTCCATCGCTTCGGTGAGATAAAGCCCCATGCGCTGTTGTTCGTCGAAGCTGATACGTTCGAGCAGTTTCCGTCTTTTTATCTCTTTCTCATAAGCAATCATATCTGTAAACTGCCCGTCACGATTCAGCCGGCTGATGTATTTCTCACAATCAGCTTTATTGCAGGATCCGTCTGCATTTGCCACATAATATTCTTTCAGCCTGCGCAGACTTTCTTTCTTCGATGCCTGTGCGAAGACACCGCAAGAGAGCAAAATCAAAAATACCAATAGATGTGTTCTCTTCATACGTTCCTTTTTATTTTCCCATCGGGAACTTATTAGTAAATGTAACCGTCTCTCCGGCTTCCATCTTTCTCTCCGTTATTCTGTCCGTGAAAGGGTTGCTCAGCTTCATCCATCCTCCTTTTTCCGATTCAACAGTGATAGAAGCTATTTTTCCCCCTTCGTAAGAGGCGGACACAAGAAAAGCCCCCATTGCCCGGAGATGCCTGAATGAGACATTCTCCCATTTGGTGGACAATGCCGGAAATACTTTTATCACTCCGGTATGGCTTTGCAACAGCATCTCTTGAATGGCGGCCGCACAGGCAAAGTTGCCCTCCAGCGTAAACGGACGATAGGTAAATTGCGAATAACCGGCTTTCAGCTGGTCGCCGTTCAGGTGGAAACTGTTCGGAGAACAGAAGGCTTTAATAAAGATATGCAGGTTTCTCACCACATCGTCTCCTTCAAAAACACGGGCTTTCATGTTGGCCAACCAGGCGTAGGTATATCCGGTCCACCAGTCCGTGCCCAGCATCTCTACATTTTTAATAGAGCGCAATATCAAGTCGATGTTCCCGTTTCCCTGGCTCACGTCTATCAATCCGAAAGGGTGAAAAGACAGTAAATGCGAGAAATGGCGGTGCGACTCCGTCTGTGCCTTTCCGGGTGCAATCATCAGCCCACTCTCGTTCACGGTAGGAGCAGGCCATTCATCCAGTTGCTTTGCCCAGTAACCGGCCTCTTCATTCAGTCCCAAGGCCTCCGCCATCTCCCGGGCAAC
Source organism: uncultured Bacteroides sp. (assembly GCA_958477465.1). Taxonomy (GTDB): domain Bacteria; phylum Bacteroidota; class Bacteroidia; order Bacteroidales; family Bacteroidaceae; genus Bacteroides. The sequence continues at coordinate 192,772 of CAUEFX010000001.1, read as the reverse complement.
GGTATACGTCAGCCGTATATTGGCAAGATCGTAGTTGGTCGTCTTCGGGAACCAGGCATCTATGCGATTGTCATTTATCTCCGGAGAAGAGGACAAAGGTAATTGCCGCTCTCCGTTTTCATCTCGGACTGAAATATTCTCAAAATAGCGTGCCACCTCCTTTATCCACGGATAAGCGCGGTTCTTCAGGAAATCGGCATCCATGCTGTACTTCCATTGCAGATAGAAATGGTGCGATAACCAGCCGGCCGTAGAAGGCGAGTGAGAATAGGGACTCCACCCGCCGATGGGCTCTCCCGTCAACGTAGCGATGCAAGGCACATTCAACCCTTCCACTCCATAAAACTGCCGGGTGAATGCTTCCGCATTCTCTTTTATCTTCCAGAGCCAGTCGGTAAACACAGCCGACTCTTCAAGATGGTTGGAAGTGTATCCCGCCCAATAACTCAGCTGGGTGTTCAAATCGCTGTGAAAATCTCCACGCCAGGGAGGAGTCTGCCCGTTGTCGGCAGTCCATACGGCCTGCAGGCTAATAGGGGGTGCACCCTTTCGGGAAGCAGCAGCAAACTTGTACATCTCCAGATACCATTGTTTCTCCAGCAATGTATCGGGCAGGCTGACAGAAGATTTCATCCAATATTTCCGCCACCAATGCTCATGCCTTGCCAGGCTACTGTCGAAATCACTGTTCATCGTCTGCCTCATACACTCCAGTGCCCCTTCTTTCTCCGAATACCAGGTTCCTTTGGAGGTTACACAATACTCCCCTTCCAGCGAATGTCCGGAAGCGGACTTCCAGCTCAATGCTATTTCATAAGAGACATCTCCCCACCCTTGCTGCCGATAGAGCAAGGTTCCGGGATTCATCCGTTCTACCTTTCCGCGTCTGTATCCCAATGCTGCCAAGTTATTTACCCCCGGCTGACAGTCCGGCTTTACATCGTTTTCTTCATACAAAGGAGTTATCAGCTCCGGCGAAAGCGTATCCGGAAGATTCTCAAATAAGAAACGCCCCCCCTTCTCATTGGCCGGAACAAAAATGCGCGCTTTGGCTCCGTTTTCCCACAAAACGGTACAGACGGCAGAAGCAAGATCCAGAGTTACATTTTTTACCTTTCCCAAGGGAGCGATGTCAAACTCAATGGCTCCTGCGGGTATCTTGGTGGGAGCCGCATCGTATTCAGTCCTGTCATCTATCAAGCGCCGGACAGGAGCAATGTCTTTCTTCCGAAGTACCTGATCACAAATAAACCGATAAGAGTGATCGGGCGATTTGAATTCTTCTACCGGACGCAAGTCCCACAAATCGGCCCGGTCTATGGCAATCCTCAGCTTTCCCTCCTTCTGCCAGACAAGAGCACCGGTCAAGCCATTCCCCAACGGAAGGGCTTCGTCCCAAACCTCCGGAAGTTTTTCAAAACGAAGGTTATGATAAGGACGGGGAAGGTCGGACACCTCCTCTCCCGACCGGCAGGAGAATAGGATTCCTACCACAGCTATAAGTAACAAATGTTTTACACACACCATAATCAAACAAAAATTATATGAAAACAGGGATATATTCCATTTTACACATATATCCCCGGTCATCCTGTCAACAATACAACCAATATCTCATAGAATCCCGAATCTATCAAGATACTCTCACCTTTACAATCTGTTTTCTCATCAGATATCGTTTTATAAAGAGAAGAGCCGGAGTTTTTCCGGCTCCTCACCTTCATTTATACTCATTATTTATCACTGTAAGAGATACGCTCCGACACTACGGCATATTCGTATCATTTTACAGTAACCTTGGTCACTTCACCGCCGCATCTGATGATGTAATAGCCAGTTTCCTGCATTACGAACGTTACCGATCCGTTGGCCTCTTTCATGTCAACGAGTCTGCCTGCCACGTCATAAACGCTCACTGTTCCATTTACATTCTGAACCTGTACATGGTCTTCACAGACTGTTACTTTCATGGCTCCTGCCAATTTCACCTCAGAAACACCGGTAGCATTCGGATCCTGCAAGGTGAAGTAAACCGGCTCTCCCTGTTCCAGATGCAGGCTAACCTGCGTATTGCCATCTGCCAGAACGGTAACCGAAACACCATCAACAGCATTCTGAAGCTTCCATTCACCCTTTACAACAATCGTAGCATCGGTCTCCTGCTCAATCCACTTAAACAGGTCGTGCGTTTTCGGGCGGAGGTTCGGATTAGCGGCAGCAAATGAGATCGTCTTTGCCTCCGTATCGGGTTTCTCCATCAACAACAATTCCGAATCGGAAGACTTCACATTGGCAAAGCCGAGTCCGTCTGCCGCTCCAAAGAACGTGTAAGCAGTAATGCCCTGCGGCTTGTAGGTCAGCGCGTGCAATTTATCACTCTGTGCTTCTACTTTAAAGACCTCTCCTCCGTCATCGGCAAGCTTGGCAGATAATTGCTGCATCTTTTCGGGTGTTGTCCCCGGAACAACGACAAACAGGTAATCTTTATTTTCCGGTTTTACCCCGTGATCGATATAAGCCTTGGCAGCCATTACCGTATTCATCTCACCGGCAACATCACTGCCGTCTTCACGCGGTGCTGTCTGATTGGCGTGTTTGATAACAATCGGGTCATTGCCTTTCGGAATGAAATAACCCGTTGTCTGCGGTGTCACCAACCATACATCCTTCTCTGAATTATCCGTGACATTCTCAGCATCCGGAGCCATCACCTGTCCGTTTACGACCAGATCGCCGCTAATACCTTCATGATCGATGCCCTGGAACAGGTTTGTAGCCGTAATCATATCATCGCCATAGCTTCCTTTGGCACTGATGCCGCTACCCATACTGATAAGCATGCCATCGAATGCGTAAACCGATTTCTTGAATTGCAGATTGGTCGGAGTAAACTGCTGGCCACCCCAATCATCACTCTGCTGGAAATCCGTACCAAAGATACCGTACTGTCCCCAAGCCAATGCTCCGGAGAAATCCTTTTTCGAATACTGACAGTAAGTACCTTCCGTGCCTTTCCGCGGCATCATCTCTTTCCATGAAGTATAATGTACGGTAGTAGCTCCCGGAACCACGTTCCAATCCCAGCCTCCGGACATCTTACTGCCTGTTGCATTGGCTGCTGTTTCAAGAGGGTATCCGCAGACTTCGGGGCCGCCATCATACATCACCTCCAAGGTACCATGACTCTGGTAACGTCCGAAGCGGTTGCTGGTCGTATAAATTTCCGTTCCCCAAAAGCGGGTGGTGGCGCTGCGCATGGTAGCTACCCAGTTATTCTGCCTGTAAATACCTGCCGGGCTATAGTTAAACTGATAGTAACCGTCAACTTTCGCAGGTTCTACGTCGTACTTGTCCGTCATAAAGAAATAGTTATAGAATGCAGCTAATTCCATGTCGTATTTAGTGCCCAAAATATCACCGCCGCCTTCTATCAAACGATCGATATACCAAGCCTCCGACGGAACAATTCCACCGCCATCTGTATACGGGTGTCTTCCACAAAGGCTGTTGGCTGCATAATAATCGGTTCTGTCCGCACCCTTTACCGCCATCAGATACATGGAGACAATTGCTTTGCGAATACGTTCGTAAGCGTCTTTCTTTATCTGGAAGCAGGTGCCCTTCAGTGTATAAATATAATTGCACCATGCTTTATAGGCATACATATATGCATTGTAGTGTGTATCGTGATGGAAACCTGTTCCGTCTACTTTCAATACCTCCCTGCCGGCCGGAGTGTAGATGGTGTGCAGCTCCATGAAACGGACCATATCCTTCAGGTTCTGGATAGCCTCGTTCCGGTCGGTAGGTGCAACAGCCAGTGCAAACAGATGTTTAAAGTAGTTGCACAGATAATCGGCATTCATCCAGGAAACCAGATAATCATTGTCGGCATATACCATATTGGCTTCGAGCATCCAGGTCATCGCCTTTATCATCTCATTTCTCTGCTCCTCCGTATATTCGGACATGGCTGCAATAAAGCCGGCCGGAATATCATCCACGCTACCGTAATGGCTGTATGTAAGGCGTTCGAAGTCGTAGAAGATTCCCTGATCCAGAATATAATCGACATAATCGTTCAACAGAGTCTTTGCATCCTGGTCTCCCTTCTTTGCATGGGCTGCCAGGGCCTGTACTCTTTGAGAGATCTCGATCATCTTGTCGATTGTCAGTTCCTCGCTACCTCCCAATGCAGGACCATTGATCGAACCGTCTTCGTTACGGGTCAGCCCGAGAGTCGCCATATAAGACCGCAGTGTTTTCATCATCACCGTGGTAGTAGGCGCCGGAGCCAATGTCGCTTTCAACTTTTCAAAATCAGCAATCTCCTGCGCTGTAGGTTCATTGATTACTTTGTTCTGTCCGGCAGCATAAGCTTTCAGCAGTTGGACGCGGTCTTTATACAAATACTCCAGATCCGGCATCATCAGATCTTGATACAACACTTTCCAGTTAGAAGGGTTGGCCGCATCAAAATTCACTTTATCCAGATAGATCTTTGTATTGCCCGCATTCTTTCCCACATAGGTAAACCGTATATCGGTAATAGCTGCCGCATTCTTATTCGCATAATCCGAGTATAGCCGGTTGAACTCACGCCATCCTTTAAAATTCATTGAGATATGGCCGGTCTTCACTGCCTTACCGGTTTCATCCAGATAGTCAACCGTAATCTGATCATCACACGGCAGTGAGTTATGTATTTCAAAGAATGCAGACTGGCTGCCGATCGTCAGTTCTCCGACTGAAACGGTCAACGTTCCACCGTCCTTCGTATCCCAGCATAAAGCCTGAGTTCCTTCACTGCGGTGCTCTTTGCTCAATGACACTGTACTGTTCGCAGCGCTCCACTGCTCCAGATCCGACACATTCTCAAAGGTAAATGCCTTCGGTTTGTTGGTCTCCATTGCAGATAATTTATCGAAGCGTACATCGTCGATGTATGATTCCGCATTGTTCTGGTTGTAAAACAAGATACAGAAGTTGGTCAGGTCTACATCGGTCGATTCTTCCACCGGTTTCGACTCCCAGAAGTCCGGTTCCACTTTCGACAGATCAAAGTCTACTGTGTATTTAACCCAGTTGTCGGTCAGTTTAAAGATGGTCGATACCTTCTTGTTATCAGCCACATTGTCTTGTTTCACAACAAAGAAACGGGCAGCGTCCGAATCATCCTCTTTCGTAAGGAAGGTATATACCCTGAGCTGGGCTGCATTCGTTGATTTGGCATAGAATGTCAGACGGTAAATGTCGCGATCGGCTTTTCCCTTCATGCGTTGCGCCAGACAATCTTTATACCAGGTACCGGGTGCTCCGGTCATCTTCGCAACCTTTCCATGCTCCGGATCATCTTCGATAGCAAACTGTACCGTATTCGGCTGGGGATTATTTGTTACCCATTCATTGAAGAGATAAGGTTTTGTCTTAAGACCGCGGGTCAGGTCCGCATTGTCGAATCCATTGTCTTTAATCTGTATGGCGTACTTATCGTTTTCCGCTGCCGGCAACGGCATCAGATAAATATCACGGTTGTCGGCCGTTATGCCTCTTGTTTCAAAAGACGCCTTCACACGCGGGTTATACAGATTTGCCTCGTATACTTTTTCCGTTCTCACCAATTGGAACCATCTTTTGAACTCTGCAAAGAACTCCCATCCCCGTTCATCAAACACAGCCTTGTCGAAATCGGCCTCGTTCAATCCGGCGGCAAGCTCGGCTTCTCCGGCACGGTCGCGTACCTGTTTTATGCATTGGTATGCCAGGGCATCCGGTCCTTTATCCGCCTTATTTTGGGCCTCGGCATAAATCAACAGTACATCGGCATAACGATAAATAGGAGTAATACCACTTGTTTGCGCGCTCAGTGGTTCTATACCTCCATAATCACGGTATTTATTGATGGCGGGAGAGTGCATTTCCGCTACTTTAAAGTCTTTCGCTCTTTTCCCTTCCCCGAATTTAGTCACAAAGTTGAATGCCTTGCGAGTGTCTTCCGGATAGCGTTCATAGAAACAGGAATCCGCCAGATAGTCGCTCCAGGCACCTGCGTTCTCTTCCATTGCCATGTAAGAGATACCGTAATTGCTGGCCCCGACAATGGTATGGTTCAGTGCAAAAATATGCTCCGTGTCGTCTCCGCAAGTAGCCTCTTTCCACAAGTCTTCGTAACGGGGCAATAGAGAATATTTCCCACTCTCGATTACTTCCTTTGCCGTCTGTTTGGCCAATGCATATTTATCCGTCTGCTTAAGAGGCCATCCTGCCATCGTCAGATAGACTTCTGCCAGACAGGTCTTTGCCGCCCACTTAGTGGGAGTAGAGTTGGCTCCGGTACTGCCTAAGCGCCCCTGCTCCGGTAAACTCTCAGCAGCCGTCTGCAAGTTCGGAATGATCACCTGATTGTAAATGTCACTTATCGCATTACGGCTGATGTTTGTGCTACCTTGAATATCTTCTTTCTGTTCCGAATCCTTATAAGCCGGCACCTCACCGAACCAACGAACCAGTTGATAATAAGCAAACGCTTTCAGAAAATGAGCTTCTCCTACATATTGCGCCTTTTCATCTTCTGCAAGAGCTGTCGACTTTTGAGCCGTTTCCATCAAAAGGTCGCACTCTTTTATCAATGCATACATGCCCTGCCAGAGGATTTTCACATCATCCTCAAATGCCGCATCCACTTTCAGCTCGTCCATAGCATAATGCCGCTTGGATACCGACCCGCCGACAATGTCGTCTGCTCCTAATCCTAAAATCTGCGGACGGCAGTTGAATCCCCAATTACCGCCCCATAGTGTTGTGTATAGTTTATTTGCCGCCGCTTCCAATTCCGCCTTAGTCGTATAAGACGAAACAGCCGCTCTTGTCTCTTGCAAAGACTGGCGCTGCAAGTGTTCGGAGACAGCCTGAGCATGCGATGCCTCGTTCGAATCAAACAGGTTTGCAGGAGCAAGCCATGCCGCATAACCAATGCCGGCAGCCCCACATAGTGTTAATGCTAATAAAATGTTTTTCATTGGATCTTGTTTTTAAGTTAAGTTTCACGAACTCTTACCTTTTGCCCGCCACAGCCATCCGGCTACCGGCGGCAAAAGACAGAGCCCGCTGAACTACGTTTTTTTCTATATCAATAGACTCTCGGATTTGCTTCAAAGCCACAATCTACCTGTTCCTGTTCGGGAATCGGCATCAGATAGATACGGCGCTCTTCTTTTGTAATTCCATTCTTTATCATCGATGCTCTCACACGCGGATTGTATTGGTTCATTTCCCATACTTTTTCCGTTCTGACAAGTTGGAACCATCTCTTAAACTCTGCGAAGAACTCCCAACCATATTCATCAAACACAGCCTTATCAAACTCTTCCTCGCTCATGTTTTCCGCTTTGTCATACGCTCCGCCTCCGGCTGCACGTTTACGGATATCATTCAGACATTGATAAGCCAATGCATCGGGTCCATGGTCTGCACGATTTTGAGCCTCAGCATAGATCAGCAATACCTCGGCATAACGATAGATGGGAGTGATACCCGCAGACTGGGCACTCATTTCTCCCCCATTCGCAGTAGTTGTCCCCCCGTAATCACGGTATTTATTAATCGCAGGAGAGCGCATCTGTGTTTTACGGAAATCTTTCGCTCTTTTCCCTTCACCCATTTTAGTGATGAAGTTGAATGCCTTCCGTTCATCGGCCGGATAGCGCTCATAGAAGCAGGAATCCGCCAGATAATCGCTCCAGGCAGCCGAACTTTCCTCCATTGCCATATACGAAATGCCATAGTTGCTGGCCTGATTTACCTTGTCGTGAGGTAATGCAAATATATGTTCCGTCGCATCCAGTTTGGTAGCCTCCTTCCACAACTCTTCGTAATGAGGAAGCAACGAATAACCTCCATTTTCAATAATTTCTTTCGCCTTGTCGCGGGCAAGTGCAAAATTCTCGGTCTTCTTCAGCGGCCACTCAGCCATGGTCAGGTATACATCTGCCAGACACGCTTTTGCCGCCCACTTGGAAGGAGTTTCATTCGAGCCGTTATTCTTCCGTCCTCTTTCGGGCAGGTACTCTTCGGCAATCTTCAGGGAAGGAACAATAATCAGATTGTAAATATCCTCCTTCTTGTTACGGACAATGTCCGTACTTCCCAAGATGTCTTTATAACAAGTGGAATCGGTAAATCCGGGAACATCCCCGAAATAGCGCACGAGATGAAAATAAGCAAATGCACGCATAAAATAGGCCTCACCCAAGTAAGGTTTCTTGGCTTCATCGCTCAGAGTAGAAGAGGTTTCCAACCCTTCTATCAACTGGTTACTTGCCTGTACCACCCCATACAGATACTCCCAGACTAGATCGACATCATTACCGTGTATATAAAACTCATCAATCTGATAATGGCGTTTGCTGACCGAACCTCCGATGACATCATCGGCTCCCAGTCCTAAAATCTGAGGGCGGCAATTGAATCCCCAGTTATTAAACCACAGTTTCCGATACAAGCCATCGGTCAGGCTCGTCACATTGTCCTGATTATATTCAATATTCTCTGGAGTCGGAAAAGCCAACGGTTCTTGCAATAGATCAGCACATCCGGAAAGCCCCATACAGCCTGTAAGAGCCAATGCTACAATATATTTTTTCATAAATCAATCTGCTTTTATTATTAAAATCCAAAATTCAATCCAATCAGATAATTCCGTCCGTTAGGATAATATCCGTAATCGATACCCGAGGTCAACGGGCTTTTCAATGTAACCTCCGGGTCGATGCCGGAATAGCCCGTAAACAAGAATGGATTCTGGATAGAAGCATATACTCTCAATGTGCTGATTTTCGCACGTTTCAATATCTTCTCTGGGAAATTGTAGCCCAATGTAATACTCTTCACTTTCACGAAGTCTCCTTTTTCCACATACTGAGATACAGATTTCTTCGAATTGCGCTTTGATATAAAACCGGCAATATCCGAGCCCTCATTCTCCGGTGTCCAACGATTCAGCCACTCCGGATTGGGGCCCAACTCCAACGGATTATCACCTACTCCCAAACGGGCTGCACGCGTATAATTATAAATATCGAAACCATGTACTCCAATGACAAACAGACTCAAATCGAAATTCTTATAAGTCAGCGTATTGTTCCATCCCCACTGGAAAGAGGGCTGTCCGTTACCGATAATGGTCTGGTCTTCCACCGTAATCTGCTTGTCTTCACTCCCATCCAGGTTCTTGTAGCGGTAAGATCCCGCTTCCGTTCCTTGTGGTGCATCGGCCAGTTCGCTTGTTTTCCAAACGCCATCACTTACATATCCCCACATCGTTCCCAACTTTTCACCTTTAATATTACGGAAATAGTCGTTCTGGTATCCACCGCTGATAATTGCATATTCCAGATCTCCGTCCAGGCTTTCGATGACTCCTTTGTTGTGCGATAAAGTGATATTCGTATTCCATCTGAACTCTCTGGTAACTACCGGATCCGCTCCGATAGTAATTTCAAAACCTTTGTTGCGTATTTCGGCAGCATTCTTCAGACGGGTCTTGAAACCGGTATACAACGGTGCCGTCACATCCAGCAAGGCATCCTTGGTCAGTTTATCATACACATCTACCGTAAACGTCAGACGATTGTCGAATACTCCGAAATCAATACCTGCATTCCATTGTTTCGTACGTTCCCAGCACAGTCCTTTCGTTCCGATGCGTTTGGTTGTAAGAGTCAGATTGTCATTTGCATCACGGGTTGCTTCCAGTTCCGTCCAGGCAGAATATGCAGCTACGGCTTGGTTTCCCGTTTCACCGTAACCGGCACGGAGCTTTAATTGGCTCAGGAAGTCAACATCACGCAAGAACGATTCTTCTTTCACATTCCATGCCAGAGCCATGGAAGGGAATTGCTCCCATCTCTTTTCCGATGAAAGATTGGAAGAGCCGTCGTAACGCCAGGAAGCAGTCAGCATATACCGGTTCATCAGAACATAGTTTACCCTTGCCATATAAGAAAGCATGAATGTCCGGGTATGTCCGGAAGAGCCGTACACCTTTTTAGCCAAAGAGGTATTATTGGCACCAATCTCTTCGGAAATCAGTTCACGGCCTTCGCTCTTGTTGTTCATATTATTGCTATACTGCTGTTCAACAACGGCTGTAGCGTTAATACGGTGATTCTTATTGAACTCTTTCACATAGGATAGAATATTCTGGTTGGTCCAGGAGTAATTCTGAGTACTGTTGAAAGTAGCAGAGTTATACCCGCTATTCCATCCGCTCAGGCTTCCTTTCGTATTGGTATTCAACGCACTGGTATTCCCGAACCAGAAATTCTGAGTTGTCCGCAACGTCAGTCCTTTCAAGATTGTGACATCCACATAACCCTGTATGGTGGAACTGTAATAATAGCCATCTTTATCCACCTCGTTGATATGAGCTACCGGATTGAATTTACGGCCTCCCTGTATATCCTTATGATGATAGGAACCGTCTTCGTCTTGCGGCAAAACGGTATTCGGGAAATTGAGCGCATCCACCAGTGTATTCTGCCATCCGCTAAAGTTCACTCCGGAGTCTTTGGAGTAACTGCCGTTAAAATTCACTCCTGCCTTCAACCAGGGAAGAAGTTCCGTGTCCACTTTCAAACGGGCATTGATCAACTTGCGTTGCGACTCTTCGACCGTACCTTCATTGTAGTTATAACGTCCGGAAAACACAAATTGAGTCTTCTCATTTCCTCCGGTCACCGACAACTCATGCGTATGTTCCAAAGCCACATCCCGGAAGATAGCGTCCAAATAGTCGTACCCACCTCCATTATAAAAACCTTCAATGGCTTCTGCATCATAAAAGACCTGCGGGTTTAAGCCGGAGTTCCGGTTGATTTCCCGTCCGTAATCATTGGCCAACTCAGCCATCTGTCCGGGAGACAATACATCAGGAAGAGTATACGGCTTTTTAAAGTTGACATATCCGTTATAGTTTACACTTACTTTTCCGCTCTTTCCTTTCTTGGTCGTAATCAAAATGACTCCATTCGCTCCGCGTGAACCATAAACAGCCGTAGCAGAGGCATCTTTCAGAACCTCGACAGATTCTATATCTCCCGGATTCAACATGCTCAATGTACCACCGATAAAGCCATCGACTACTACCAGCGGGCCGCCGTCTGCCTTGATGGAGTTGGCTCCACGTACGCGGATCGTAGCTCCCTGAGTAGGGTCACCCGAAGCGGAAACGATACTGACACCCGCCAAACGTCCCTGAAGTGCATTCTCTATATTGTTGGTCGGTGTATTTTTCAGAATATCGTCTGCTTTAACAGAGACAACCGCTCCTGTCAAATCCGACTTACGCTGTACGCCATACCCCACTACCACAACTTCATCCAAAGCCTGCGTGTCGTCCTGCAGAGTTATGCTCAGGTTTTTCTTTCCTGCTACTTTGACCTCTAATGTCTGATAGCCGACGAATGAGATTTTCAAAGTGGCATCATTCCGTACATTGTCCAACTTAAAATTCCCATCCATATCCGTAATGGTACCCATTGTCGTACCTACCACCAGAACAGATGCTCCAATCACGCTCTCTCCGGTTTTGTCAATAACCTTACCGGTTATAGTTCCTACCTGCGCCCATGCTATTTGTGTCATCAGACAGCAAACTACAAACAGGCTCCACAACCGTTTGGTCGTCAAATCACTTTTTTTCATGCTATTCTATTTCTAAAGTTATTTCACCAGAACTTTAAATGTCTTCGAGCCGTTCACGTTGCTGACTTTCACCAGATAGAAGCCACGGCCGGATATATTTACAGTGCTATCACCGGCAACAACCGGCACACTGAGTACCATTTCACCTACAATAGAGTACACCTCTACCAATGAATTTTCATCAGAAGTTACTACCAGCTGATTCCCATAAGCTACCACAGAGGTTCCGTTATCCACTTTACCTGAATATACACCGGTAAGTGCCGCACCCTGATAAGCTCCCATATTTATTTTGCCATCTGCCATGCGGTCATTTCCGGCAATGTCTTTCTTCATGAATTTTTCAACCCAGTCATCTTTCAATTCACAATTATACTCAAACTCAGTAGTACCGGAATTTATAGCTAATGAAGTCTCTTTCAGAGAATAATCAGCCTTCGCAGATTCTTCTTTCTGAGTGGCATCTGCAGCAGCCCCTTTGAACGAAGCCGGATTTACGAATGGAGCGGCATCTACTACGTTATTACTGTTTGTGGCTTCTTTAAAATCAACCTCAGTATCGAAAGCACTGTATTCTATCCAGCACAGTTCGTTATTGGCTGTAACCTCCACCGCTTTTTCTCTGCTCGCTTCATTGTTTGCTACAATATTATTATACCAAAAAGGACTGCCGGCACCATCAATATACAAAGTACCTTTATTGTTGGCGATGGTATTATTCAACTGGGTACCTCCCTGAATGTCCATCAATAAACGGTTACCCGTATTATTCACTATCAGATTATTAGCAAGTACCATATTGGCAACCGTTGTAATAAGGGCACTTCTCCATTCGTCTGTACTTTCTGTTGTGTTTTGATTATTACGAATAATGTTGTTGACAAAATTCACCTGTACATTTGATTTTCCGGAGAGTACAGTACCAGAGACGGTGGTAGCATTTCCTTCAAACAGACAATCGGTAATCGCCATCGTACCTTCCGACCATTCATAGGCAATTCCAATACATTTGCCAGTATTATTTTTAAAAGAGCAATTAGTGACTACTACTTCATCCCCTGGATTCTTTGGTCCGCCGTTATAATTATAGAGTCCAAAAGATTGCATTTTGTTAGCCTCAAAGACACAGTTCTCCATACGATTTGGCAAACTGCCTACAGCATAACCACAAAAATAGATTACAGTATTAGTTTTCGTCAAATCACCCAAATTGCTGTTATTCGCAAAATAGCAATCACGTACGATGAAATTCTCTTCACCATAAACAAGAGTAGCATTAGCTGCACAATTAATCACCTTATTATTCTGGAAAGTGACAGAATTTCTAAAATACAAGAAACGCCAGTCCTTAGTTACCTTATAATTATTAAAAGTAATTCCATCTACATACACCATATCCCAAAGAGAACTTTTATCTTCACGTTCCATCAAACGGTTTTCACTCTCGCCGGTAAAAATCGTTTCATTCGTAAAATTCCAGGGTTCTGTTTGAGGGTTAGGACGCTGACGTGCATCGACAGAGGTTTCTCCTTTGGCAAATCCGCCATAGAAACTCACTCCATTTTTCATCATAATAGATGCATTAAAAGTGTAGGTACCTGCAGCAATATAAATATCATCACCTTTATCGGCTTTACCGATTGCTACATTCAAATCTTTCACTGCCGTCTCCCAGGAAGTTCCGGCATTGTTGTCATTACCATCAGTTGTTACATAGATAACCTTCGCACTCATGCCTGAGCAGAGGAACAAAGCACACATTGCGGAGAATAATGTCTTTTTCATACTACAAATTTTAAAATTGATTAGTTTTACATCGGTTCTTTGATGCAACAAAAGTGAAATAAATACGAAAAAGGAGGATGCACTTTGCGTACTTTAAGGAGACACATCGGGTACAATTCACAGACACACAGCACACAAGCATTATTCTGTACGCAATGTGCACCTGATTGTACGCAATGTGCACTTCCATCGACAGACACACAGTAATACAAAAACGATGAGAGGTAAACATGAACTCATGCTATCTCTCATCGTTTTAATAAAATAACTCATCTGATGCAAAACAGGGCATCATATATCATCCCCAATAGACTTATATACCGATGAGCGACTCCTTACTCATCAGTTTCAGTTTCCTCTTCCACATCCTTGTCCTTATTGCCCGTACGATAGAACAATGGACTGATGCCATATACCTCCTTAAAGCAACGGCTGAAATAGCGCGGCGAACTAAAGCCGGTCCGGTCTGCCACCTCAGCTATAGACAGGAACAATTCGTTCTTCAGAAGATAAGCAGCCTTTTTCAAACGGATTGTCAAAATGAAATCGTTCGGAGTCTGTCCGGTAATGGCTTTCATCTTAGAGAAGAAGTTGGTACGGGATATACATAGCTCGCGGATCACATCATTCAGACTAAACTCTGCATTATCCATATTCTTTTCAATGATGGCGACCGTACGGTCCAACAGATCTTTATCCATCGGATTGGTTGCCAACATCTGGACACGGGTCTGCGGCTGTTTACTAAACTTCTCCTGCAATACGATACGGCTGTTCACGAGATTATTGCACCTGGAAATAAGCAGATTCACATTAAAAGGCTTCGTGATATAATCGTCCGCACCAATACGCAATCCTTCGATGGTATGCTCTATCGCAGTACGTGCCGTCAAAAGAACGACCGGAATATGACATGTTTCGAAATCCTGTTTTATCTGCTTACAGAGTTCAATACCGGTCATTTTAGGCATAACCACGTCGCTAATAATAAGATCAGGCATCCTATCACGAGCCTCTTTCAATCCTTCCTCTCCATCCGCAGCGGTTATTATCTCATAATAAGGCTCAAACAGCCCCGCCAACATATCCCTTAAAGAGTCATTGTCTTCCACAATCAGCACCTTCGCTCCTTTGATACGCTCTTTCACCGTATCGTCCAGCACCTGCTGCTCATCCATGAATTTCGGTTCGGCAACGACTGCCGCTTCCTCTTCTTTCGGCTCCTCTGTCTCTATCTGTTCCGCGGTGAAATGGGCATTTCCTAACTTTAACGCAATAGTAAACGTAGCCCCGCCACCCTGATTACTGCTGACCCCAATCCGTCCTTGATGTAACTCCACAATACCTTTGCTCAAAGCCAACCCGATACCTGTTCCCTGAGTACTTTCCGGATCATTACCGGTCTGATAGAAACGTTCAAAAATCTTCCCGGCTTCTTCCGGTTTAATTCCTTTACCACTGTCCGACACTTCAATAACAGCCTCTTCTCCCTTCCGGCAGACATGGATGGAGATACTCCCTTTCTCCGGAGTATATTTAAAAGCATTTGACAGCAAATTATTAATGACTTTCTGCATCTGGCGTGAGTCATACCAAACCTCCAACTGTTCCTGTTCCTTATTGAAACTGAATCTGATATGCCGGGTAGATGCATATTCTACATAAAGCAGGTAGTTTTCGTATAAGAAGTCGACCAGATTATGCCTGCTCACCTTTATCTTCATGTGTCCCTGCTCCTGTTTCCGAAAATCGAGCAATTCGCTGATTAATTCCCGCAACTGGAGTCCGTTCTTATAAACATTCAGAAGTTTGTTGTAGATTGCCGGTGGAAACGACTGTACCTGCAGCAACATTTCAATCTGCCCCACAATAACCGTCAACGGAGTACGAAACTCATGGGAGATATTGGTAAAGAAGCGAAGCTTAGACTGGTTCAGCTCCTCTACATCCCGGATGTGTTGTTTCTCGTATTTAAGAGATTCCTGCAATTTTATTCTTCCATGATAGGTTCTCACGATATAATAAAGAAGGCTCATCGTAATGACAGCATAGATGAGATAAGCCCAGATTGTCTTGTAAAACGGAGGAAGAACGGTTATGTCAAGACGATATTCCGGTTGGTACACATTATTAATTCCCGCCGGCTTCACAATCAGGGTATAGTCACCCGGCGACAGATTGGTATAGGTTATGGTACGTTGCTTGTATATCTTCGTCCATCCATTAGAGAATCCTTCCAGCCGATATACAAACTCATGCTGATTGGCGGCGATATAATTGGAAACGGCAAACTCCAGATTCAAAACGGAATGATCACTCTTCAGCGTAATAGCGGAGGTGTCATAGAAAGAAGATTTCAGAATACCTGTTTTGTCATTAATGCCGACCTCTTCGCCATTCACCCAAAGCCGCACCGGAAAAATATCATAAGGTTTGGGAGGGATATTGAGACTCTTCTCATAGAATGAGACCATTCCTTTGATACCGCCCAAAAATATTTCTCCATCTTTACATTGATATAAAGAGTTCTCATTCAGCGTTGTAAAAGGGAACCCGTTCTCATTGTCATAATTGTAAAACAGCTTCGTATAATAATCAAAAAGTGTGAATCCCTGATTGGTGGTCAATAGCAGTTTGCCGTTTAAGGACTCTGTTACAGCATAGATACAATCGCTGCCTAAACCGTTCTTCTTAGAATTGAAGTTCTCAAACTTACCCGTCTCCCGATAATAGACATCAATGCCGGAACTGATCGTTGAGAACCACAGATTGCGATGACGGTCTTCTACAATACAGGTGATCATATTATCGCTTAAACAATTTGCCTTCTCCGGATCATATCTGTAATTCACCAGTTCCTTGGTATCAAAGTGGTAAGCATACACACCATGTCCCTCTACCCCAATCCATAACAAGCCCTCCGAATCTATTTTCAGATAATGGGAAAATAGATTCAATAACAAAGTAAATTTTCCCGTTTCAGGATTGAATTGAAAGACACCGTCATAAGAAGCCAACAACAGCTCATCTTTATAGGGAATAATGTCCAGTATCACATTGGACGATTGCCTTCCGTCCATATCAGGAAGTTTATAGGTTGTAATCCTGTCTGTTTTCAAGTCCAGTTTATTGACCCCTTCCTGATGAGTACCGATCCAAAGAGCTTCCCGTTTTTCGTCATAATACAACGCTTTAATGTTATTATGCGAGAGGGAGCTGCCACCCTCCTTATGCTTATACCACTTGAAACGTTTGTTGGTACGATCATAAAAATCCAGTCCGCCTCCTTCGGTAGCAATCCATAAATTGCCTCTCTTGTCTTCTGCAAAGCAGCCGATCACCGGAAAGCTGAGTCCCTCGTTCTCGTGCAATCCGGGACGATAATGGGTATAAATCTCATATTCGGGATTAAAGTAGTTCACCCCGCCGAAATAAGTGCCTACCCAGAGAGTTCCCTGATGATCTTTAATAATACAATAGACAGAAGCATTGCTCAAACTACCCGGTATATCCGTAGAGGTATAATATACAAACTCATTTTTCTTCTTATCAAACTTATCCAACCCATTGAACGTTGCAATCCATAGATTTCCCTGATTGTCTTCACAGCAGTCCCGCACGGAGTTGGATAATATGCAGCGTGCCTTATCCATTCCTTTATCCGTATAATGTACCGTTTCATTATCAGATATATGAAAAAGTCCGTCTTCCCAAGTACATACCCAAATATCACCGGCAGAATCCTGATAAAGATTAAAGACATTGCATTGAGGCAATGTACTGCACTGTTTCATCAGTCCTTTCTTCAGGCAATACAACCCTTTATCCCGGGTGCCAAGCCACAACCGTCCGTTCCGGTCTTTCAGCATACAAGAAATCTGCATGTCTCCTTCTAAGGAGCAGTAAGGTTTCACCTCCCGATTCAGAGCATCGTAATAATAAACAGAGTTATAGCCACCTATCAATAACGTATCGGAGCTATAGGTAATCGAATAGCCCGATCCCTCCTGAATTGTTTTAAACGTTTCGGAATGCATATCGAAGGTACAGATTCCTTCTATTGTCTGTATATATAAATGCCCCTTATTATCACCACAGATCTTCCTGACATCTTTTCCTAAAATAGAATACTCATTTCCCCGCTCCGGTTTATAACTCTGTATTCCATTGCCGTTATATACATTCAGTCCATCGCGCGTACCTATCCATATCCTGCCAAGTTCATCTTTATACAGACAGTAAGCCGTAAACTGCGAAAGACCATCCTCCGTAGATAAATAACTGAACGATATATCCTGTGCCGAAAGCCCGATAACCCATAACGACAGAAGAAGCAACAAATGACTCTTATAAAGATTCAGACGAGTTGCATTTTTCATACATAGAAATTATTTAGATTTTTAGATGGTACAAAAATACGATTAATTAGTATCATGCCCAATAGTAAATATAAAAAACTCCGGTTGCTCAAAAAGTGCGATATATGTCTCAAACCGTTTTTCGCCATTAAGTTTCAGACAAAATAAGACATATTTGCTATAATATGAATGCTTTATTACTATAAAATCAAGATTTTCTACACTAAATTTGCCATATCATCCTTATTAATATTGTTATTCTAATTTTATACGCTCATGTACATACGAATGAAGTTTATTATTATCGCTTTATGTTTATTCCCTTTTTTACAATCTTCCGCCCAACTGCGCCAAAGACATCTATTGGATCAAGTATGGGAATTCCATTCGGACAAAGACGAAAATAATTTAACGTGGGAGAGAGTAACAGTTCCGCATACATGGAATGCAACAGACGGCCAGACTCCCGGCTACTATCGGGGAACGGGCGAATACCGCTATCATCTGAACATATCGTCGGAGATGTTGAAACACCGTGCTTTCCTACGTTTTGAGGCAGTCAGCCAAGTAGCAGATGTCTTTGTAAACGGTATTCCGGTGGGTAACCATAAAGGTTCGTTCAATGCTTTCTGTTTCGAGATAACCTCTTCAATAAAAAAGGGAGACAACCTTATAGAGGTAAAGGTCTCCAACCGTTTAGACAATGACATTGCTCCCTTATCCGGTGATTTTACTGTTTTCGGCGGTATCTACCGACCGGTATCTCTACTTCTACTGCCCAAAACATGCGTCACTCCATTAGATTATGCTTCTTCGGGAGTTTATATACATCAAAATAAAGTAGATGCCAAGCAGGCAGAACTATCTGTCGTAACCAAAGTGAACAGCAACAAGGCAGAAAAAGATTTATCTGTAAAAACCAGTGTATTCAATGCGGAAGGAAAACTCGTAGGTAACAGTATCACCCGAAAATCATCCGGAAAAGACGAGACCGTTGAGTTTGTCAACAAACTCAACATAAAACAACCAGTTTTGTGGGACGGTAAAAAATCTCCTCATCTGTATCGTGTTTTCATAGAAGTAATGAAAGGAAATACCGTAGTAGACACCTTATCCCAGTACACCGGATTAAGATACTATTCCGTTGATGCCCAAAAAGGCTTCTTCCTAAACGGTAATCCCTATAAAATAAAAGGTGTAAACAGACACCAAGACCGGGCCGAAAAAGGATGGGCAATAACAAACAAGGAACATAATGAAGACATGGAACTGATCAAAGAGATAGGAGCCAACGGAATAAGGTTGGCCCACTACCCACATTCCGACTATTTCTATTCGTTATGCGACCGGGAAGGAATGCTGGTATGGGCAGAGATTCCTCTTATAGGTAAGGCATCTCCTACCCCTGCTTTCACCGAAAATATAAAACTACAATTAACCGAGTTAATTCGGCAGAACTTTAATCATCCCTCCATCTTCTGTTGGAGTTTGTTCAATGAGCTGTGCGAAGGAGATGTTAAAGGACTGATACAGGAGCTGAATGAAGTAGCCCATAAAGAAGATCCGGGACGTTTGACGGTTGCCGCCGCCAATATAGAAAACCGACCGGAAAATGTAGTTACAGATATCATGGCTTACAATACTTACCCGGGGTGGTACTGGGCACAGCCCTCCATCATGAAGTCGTCCGTGGCCCACTGGAACCGTCTGGTAGGAAGTAAGGGTATCTGCGTCAGTGAATATGGTGCAGGAGCCAATATCTGGCATCACCAACAGGACGTTCAATCAGCCCCCAAAACAGACGGAATCTTTCATCCGGAAGAGTGGCAGGCCATCGTTCACGAACAGAATTACCAGGGAATAAGTAGCAGTGATTTCGTATGGGGGTCTTTTGTCTGGAACATGTTCGACTTTGCAAGTGCCTCCAGAAACGAAGGAGATATATTGGGACTAAATGACAAAGGGTTGGTTACTTATGACAGAAAGGTCAAAAAAGATGCTTTCTACTTTTATCAGTCGGCATGGTCAGAGTCGCCGGTTCTACACATCACCGGCAAAAGAGACATTGCCAGAAGAGAACCCACCACAGATATCAAAATTTATTCTAACTGTGATGAGGTTTACCTAAAAGTGAACGGACAAGATTGTGGAAATCCCGCCAGAGAAGATAATATCCTTATCTGGAAAAACATATCACTCCAAAAAGGAGAAAACCGGATCGAAACATCCGGAAAAAAAGGTACTATCGAGCTGACGGACCAGTGTAAATGGGTTCTTTTAGAGAAGAAAAAGTAAACATAGTCCACTATCTTATAAATGTATAACACCCCAAATAAATGCCATGAAGAAAATACTTTTTTTATTTCTATGTTTCTATACAAGCCTCACTTATTCTCAAACTAAAAAAGAGGTTGTGGACTATGTAAATCCTTTCATCGGAACAGCACTCAAAGGAGAAGGCGGTACAGTCCCCTACGTCGGTACGCCTTTTGCCATGACCAGCTTTCTTCCACAGACCAGAGAAAACAAGATGGGAAGTATGGCATACGTCTATGATGACGAACACATTATGGGATTTTTAGGTTCCCATCAACCCACCATCTGGATGGGAGATTACGGCTATGTATCGGTCATGCCCCAGATAGGAGAAACGGTGAGAGTCCTTCCGGAAGAGAGAAAGATGAGTTTCAATCACAATGACGAAAAGGCCTCTCCCCATTATTATTCCGTCACTTTGACCGATAATCAGAAGAACCGCATTTTTACAGAGTTGACAGCATCCAGTCGGTGCGCAATGCTGAACTTCCGTTTTCCCAAGAATCAGAAGCCCCGGTTAATCATCCAAGGTATTAATCTGAACCCTGCCCTGAACGATTGGTGCAATCATCTGAGCCATCGTCTGAACACGATAAAAGGCTGGATAAAGATAGATACGGAAAACAACGAGATTATCGGTTATAATCCGGATAGACAATCGGCACAAATAGGACCTGAGCTATCCAATTTTAAAGGATACTTCATCATCCGTTTCAACCGGAATATAAAAGATTTCGGTTGCTGGAACGATTCCACCCTTTATCCGGGAGAAAAGGAGTTATACGGCACGCGGATGGGAGCCTATGTCGACTTCGATAAAAGTTCACCGCAAATACAAGTGCAGATCGCAACCTCTTTCATAAGCATCGAGCAGGCACGTATGAATCTGGAACATGAGGTTCCTGCATGGAATTTCAAGCAGTTATGTAATAATACCAAAAAGGCATGGAACGACAAACTCTCCAAATTCCATATCAAAGGAAACAATAAAGACGATGCACCGATCTTTTATACAGCACTTTACCATTGTTATCTTTTCCCCCGCGAGTTCTCGGAATACGGAAAATATTACAGCGCCTTTGATGACCAAATCCATGATGGATTCTCATACAATGATTATTCCCTTTGGGATACATTCCGTGCTTTACATCCCTTAATGACCCTTATAGAGCCCAAGTTGACAGGTAATTGGATCACTGCATTGTTGCAGATGTATAAGGAGGGCGGCTGGCTGCCTATGTGGCCCAACCCCAGCTATACCAATATTATGATAGGAACTCATGCAGATGCCGTAATAGCCGATGCCTACATGAAAGGAATTCGCAACTACGATATCAATCTGGCCTATGAAGCCCTGCGTAAGGACGCAACGGTCCCCCCCGATTGCGACACACAAAGAAGATACGGAGACCGTGACTATTGGACCTCTTTTGAAGGACGTGCAGGAGCCAGTTATTACCACTCCCTCGGATATGTAGCCGACGACAAGACAGCAGAGTCCGTTTCCAGAACTTTAGAATATGCATACGATGACTGGTGCGTAGCACAAATGGCAAAAGACTTGGGAAAAGCCGAAGATTACAACCGCCTGATGCAGTTCAGCCAGAATTATAGAAATCAATACAATGCCGAAAAAGGATTCTTCCTGCCACGCAATTACGACGGAAGCTGGGTAGATCTGGACGACCACTCACATCACGGATTAACAGAGGGTTCCAAGTGGACCTATCTATTCTGTGTTCTTCAGGATATCCCCGGCATGATCGACATGATGGGAGGAGAAAAGGCATTCTCCGACAAGCTGGACCGTAACTTCGAAGAAGGCCATTACCGGCACGACAATGAACCGGGACATCATTATATCTACCTGTACAACTACTGCAACGAACCGTGGAAAACACAGGAACTGGTTCGTAAACATGTGAGAATAAACTATAAGAATTCTCCAGACGGTGTAAATGGCAATGACGATTGCGGCCAAATGTCCGCCTGGTATCTTTTCTCGACAATGGGATTCTATCCGGTAACTCCCGGAAGTAATGAATTTGCCGTAGGAGCTCCCCAATTGCCGGAAATCAAAATCCAATTGAAAGATCACGAATTAACGATAAAAGCTGAAAATCTCTCAGAAGAAAACCAATATGTACAATCCGTGTTTCTAGATGGGAAAAAACTTCTAAAGCCTTTTATCAGCTATTTCGATCTGATCGGCGCTAAAGAGCTACGTTTCATTATGGGAAACAAACAAACCGTCTACAAATAAACCAAAATACAACACGACTTACTATTATTTTATCAAAGTATAAGCGGGTAACTTCTTAGTTGAAATTACCCGCTTATCTATTTTTGAAAAGCGGACACATCGTCCATAGCCAATACTGATAATCAGAAAATTTTATAACCAACGAATCAGAATCGTATCTTGTCAATTTATCTTCTCTTAAGACCGTCCTTTACGTTGTTCTACCATCCGAATGGTACCGTCTTCGTTATAATACAACTTATCGACACATATTGAGCGTAGCCAATCATGGTGCGACAAAGCACTGTTGTGATAAAAAGCAAACCATTGTCCTTTGTACTCGACAATAGACCCGTGATTGGTAGCACTGTCTGTTGGATCCATATAAATGCCCACATGTTTCCAAGGGCCTAAAGGACTGTCACTAATGGCATAATGCATGCGATTATCCCCTTTTACACCATCATTCCAATCATCGTTATGGTTATCAGAATAGGAAAGGTAGTACTTCCCTTTATATTTATGTATCCATGTGGCTTCGTGAAAGTCAACCAGGCCTTCCATTGTTTTCATTTCACCATCCAACTCCATCATATTATCTTTTAGCTTGCCGCCCTTACAAATACCGCCACCACCATTGTAAATATATGCCTGACCATTGTCATCCATAAATACACAAGGATCTATCAGCGGATCCATTCCTTTAATATATCCCTGTACAGTAAAGTTCGCAGCAGGCTCTTTACTGGTAGCTACTCCGATTTTCCAACTTCCGTTCCAATCCATATCACTGGGATGAGGAAAATAAAAGTAATATGTACCGTCTTTGTAGGCACAATCCGGAGCCCACATGAATCCACCTTCTTTACGTCCCCAAGGCACCTGCGAAGAATTCAGAATTTCACCATGATCCGTCCAGTGTACCATATCGTCGGTAGAAAACACATGATATCTGTCCATCAAGTCGCATCCCCGTGGCGGAGCTATATCATGAGAAGCGTAGACATATAGCCGACCGTCGGCCCAAACGTGAGCTGAAGGGTCAGCTGTGTACATGTGCGTGATAAAAGGATTGGGCGCCAAAGTGTCTATGGTGACTTCCTCTTTTCCTCCGGCACTTCCTTTCTGAGATGAAGAGCCCATGCATCCCGCTAATAATAGAGCAGATGCAGCATAAAGATATTTTTTCATAAATGCAGATGTAATAGCTTTGTTTCGGCAGATGATATATATCTGCCGGATCGCCACTGAATTTTATTTACGTTGTTTTACCATCCGGATAGTGCCGTCTTCGTTGTGATATAATCTATCTACACAAATAGAACGTAATGCCGGATTTTTAGATAAGGAGATTGTATGATAAAAAGCGAACCACTCTCCCTTATATTCTACGATAGAGCCCTGATTTGTAAAACAGTCGGAAGGCTCCATATAAATTCCCATATATTTCCATGGTCCTAAGGGGTGGTCACTGATGGCATAACGCATGCAGTTGTAACCATCCATACCGTCATTTCTGCCCGGATCATGATTATCGGCATAAGAGAGATAATATTTTCCTTTATACTTGTGTATCCATGTACCCTCGTGGAAATCTTCCAAACCTTCCATTGTTTTCATTTCACCGTCCAACTCCATCATATTATCTTTCAACTTTCCCCCTTTACAGATTCCTCCTCCGCCATTGTAAATATAAGGTTGTCCGTCGTCATCTATAAAGACAAAAGGATCTATCAGCGGATCCATACCTTTAATGTATCCCTGAACCGTAAAGTTGGCAGCCGGTTCTTTACTGGTAGCCACTCCGATCTTCCAGCTATTATCCGTATATGTATCACTGGGATGTGGAAAGTAGAAGTAATAAGTACCGTCTTTATACGCGCAGTCCGGTGCCCACATGAATCCCCCTTCCTTGCGTCCCCACGGTACTTGTGAAGAGTTTAATATTTCACCATGATCTGTCCAGTGCACCATGTCATCGGTAGAAAACACGTGATATCTATCCATCAGGTCGCATCCCCGTGGCGGATCTATATCATGTGATGCGTAGACATATAAACGACCGTCGGTCCAAACACGGGCAGAAGGATCGGCCGTGTACATGTGCCTGATAAAAGGATTGGGGGCCAAGCTGTCAATTGTACTCTTCTCCTTGGATCGGTTTTCATTTTCAGCCGATTGGAAAGAAGCCCTGCACCCCACTAACAACAAGGTGCATAGTGTATAAAAACAGATCTTTTTCATCATATAAATTACATGAGATTTAAATCACAGTTCAACCTTTTTGGATTTCACAGAACCCTCTCCCGAAACCAATCCGTCTGCACTCACTTTTACTTTTATCTTTCCCGGATGAAAGGTTGTCCGCACAGCCACCCTCATCAGGCCACCTTCCGCTTGCAATTCATGATCTCCGGGAGCGTGATAGGCTAAATCCTTCCCCTCAGTCACATAGAAGTTATAAGATCCCTTATAGACACCTTCCCCCTCTACTTCAAACTTCAAAAGGTGATCGGCCCTGGGACACCAGCGACCGGCTTTATCCACAATCTTAGCCGTCACGATAAAGGCATCGGAAGCATTGGCACGTAATACAAACTCTTCACCGTCGGGTTTGGCAGTCTGTTTTTCGATAGTGACCTGTATGGCATAAGGTTCATCGGACGATTCTATCTTTTCGGAGCAGACAGGACGCTTATCATAATCCAGTCCGACCGCCTCAACAACACCTGGTTCCCAATGAATCTCTTTCCAAGTGCAACGACGGGTTGCTTTATCCGGTTCAACGATTCCATAGGATTTCTTATTGATAAACAGTTCCACGTAAGGACAATTACTCCAAGCATCCACATCCTGAATACCCGAATAGTTCCAATGGCTTTGGAGAGCAACTCCCGGCTGTTTAGAAAACGGCACCCAAAGAGCCTTCTGATAAATCCGGTACTTCAACTTCGGAAAGCGATTGGCATCCATTGCACATGAACCCAGGCTCTTCTGATTCCTCATCCCATTCAGGTAAATCGTATACCCTTCACCATAAGTTTCGGCCAACATCCAATCAATCCAGCCACATGCCTGCCTGTCGAGATCATGGAGATAATCCTGTACATAGGCCTGAGAGAACTGCTTTTCATTATCGTAATCGAAGCGGGCAATACACCAGCTGGGCTGTCCGTTCCAGTTGGTACCATAAACTTCTGTATTCAGAGAAGGATGCCCCGGAACTTTCTCATAGCGATTGGTATAGCCAATCACAATCTGCTCTTTCTCATCCCATTCCGGAGGATACCCATCACGGTTCAACACCAGGCGTGGCTGTATATAGTCCCATTTCTTTACCTCCTCGAGTGTATAAGAAGGCAAATATTTATCTCCTTCATAGGCCAGACCATTGTTAGATTCCCAAATCACCACCGAAGGATGATTTCGGAATGCAATAATTGCATCACGGTCGTACTCCCGTTTGTAAGTCTTGGCCGGTTCATTTTTCAAGGCCCATTCATTGTCTCCACTGTTCACAATCAGCAGAATGCCATACACATCACAAGCCTGAAAAGCTTCGGCAAACGGAGGTTGATGCCCTACGCGAAACGCATTTCCCCCACACTCGGCAATGTAAGCGATGTCCTGCCAACGCAAAGCAGCCGGAACGGCGGCTCCCAAACCCGGATAAATGTTTCTATTGCCAAATCCCCGCAGAATACATTTCTCACCGTTGACATAGCAATAATTTTCATCCCAAGTAATTTCACGTATACCGAATTTCTCACTTTTGCCATCTACCTGTTTGCCGTCTACATACACTTTGTTTTGCACGGTATACAAATATGGAGTACCCGAACAACCGATAGGATACCACAGTCGGGGATTTTGAATGGTTTCCGTCCGATCGAATAAATGAGTTGCACCGGGTGCCACGTTTTGTCGCTCGGTAAATGATAACACCGTATGTCCCCGTTCATCTTGTAAATAAGTGCGCAGTTCGACCGCCTGTGTATGCTCCGAAGAATTCTCAACATTTGTCTGAAACCTTACGACGGCTTCCTGCGGCGTAGCTGATACCGTTCCGAAATAAGTACCCCATTTGTTTAAAGGAGAGTAACTGTTGAATGGAATATGTACTTTATCTTTCTTATACATATAAACAGGACTCACAATACCTCCCATTGCTTGTCCGAATCCTTCATTCTCTCCAAATCCCGGCCAGGCAAAGAATGTATTTTTCGCATTCGAAACTTTAATCGCGATCTGATTCTCTTCACCCCATTTTATATATTTACTGATGTTCACCACAAAAGGAAGAGAACTGCCGACATGGGTCACCACTCCCGGTTGCTCAACCCGTGTATTTCCGGGAATGGCCTGCCCGTTCACAAAGACAATAGCCGCCAGATTCACTCCCTGGAATTCAAAAAAGATTTCTTTCTCCCGATCCTTCTCATCGAAAAAGAGTTTCTTTCTGTACCAGCCTTCCCCTCGCCAACAGCGTTCTCCCGTGCTTGCATTCAGATAAGTATCGTGTTCATTGTAGCAATGTGGGATACCGACCTCTTCCCAACGTGTATCATCAAAATTTGCATCTGCCATCTCCTGATCCGAATGGTCATTTTCAACCGGATGAATGGCCAGTTCACTGACACGCACCGGAAGTTCTTCTTTTTTCTCAGAGAAGCATTTCAAACTGGAAAGCTTTATGTAACGGTAAGTTACAGGAATCGGTACAGAAAGTGAAGTACTCGTAACGGTTGCAACATACCCTACCGTATTATTAACGTTCGAGATATCCCCCTCCTTATACAGTTCGCATTGTTGCCTTTCTGTGCCGTCTGTCAACGAATTCCATTGTTTATTATCAAGGCTTACTTCCACTTTTACAGTAGCAAAATATACCCGATTTCCTTTGAAAGACAATTTGACTTTTCCTGCCTGTTTATTCTCATGCAGATCGACGAGCAGACTTGGCTCCGCCGCATCATCTGCTACCCATTCCGTATTCATATCGCCATCATTGATCACAGGTACCGCCTGCATACCGCAAAGAATACGGGCATCCTTTGCCAAATTCATCTCCTGTCGGACGACTTTGGAAAACCGCCAAGGTGTTTCTCCAAGATTTATAGGCTTCTGTTCTTTAGCATGCCCATTCTGAATAAGTAAAACAGCAAAAGCCAAACATATATATTTTTTCAATATCATACAGTAAAAGATTTTCATTACATTATTACAACTTTCTGTCTTTTCACAGCGGAATCAGTCTCTACACTGACAATATAAGTACCTTTTCCTATCAGATCGACCGTACCGGTCTCATGAATCCGGTTTTGATACACCACGCTGCCATCAATACCGAATATAGTCATCTTCCCCCTGCCGGAAATCGAATAATTCAGAGACTGCCCACAGGAAGAAATTAAAATGGCCTCTTCTTCGGGAGAAGTAACACCGGTGGTTCCATCCACTTTCACCATAGCCTTTGCAAAAAGGCCGCCTCTTCCTCCATTGTCGATGGCTTGTACCCCCCATTCATATTCACCGTCCGATTCTACTTTAATCTTATAGGAACATTGAGTGAGATTGCCGGAAACAGAACCGACTTTAATAAAACCGGAAGTGATATCCGCCGGCACGGTCATGCAGCACTTATCCCCATCCTGCTTTTTCAAATAAACATTATACCGCAAAGCTTTCTGAGGAGTGACATCATCAGTGGCTGCTTCCCATGTCAAAGAAAGAATATCGGAACCCTCCATCAACTTTGCCTGCAGATTTTGCGGTATCCCCGGTGCTTCGTTCTTTCCGACAGCAGACGTATTTTTCCAAAGTTGCGTATCACAACCGGATGGGCAGGTTCCGTTGGACCATCCGGAAATCCATGCATCCAGCAGCCCGTCATTATCGACATCAATCAGATGTTCATTGCCATGCGTGACTCTGGGGAATGCCCATCCGTAGTCATCCTGATTGTACCATGCAATCGGTTCAAAATCAAAATCGCCCTTATTCACATATAGCCAGGTGGTATGCTGATGTGTATTATTATGTCCTCCTACCAGCATATCAGGCAGGCCGTCATGATTCACATCGCCAAAAGAGAGTTGCCCGCCATCTATCGGCAACAGATGTTCATTTTCCAATTTCTCAAAATTGCGTTCCCCCTTGTTCTTGTAGATGTAGAATTGCTTTTGACCGTTATTGAAATATACTCCCGTCATAATGATATCTGCCAACCCGTCATTATTCAGATCATATACATCGCATGAAGAGTTACAAGTCGTGTCAAACTTAAAATCCGATTCCCTAAACGTACCGTTCTGCTGATTCCAGTAAACGTGTACCTCCGACTCTCTTGAATAACCATATCCGGTAGATACGATATCCAGCCAACCGTCATTATCCAAATCAGCAAAGCAGACACTGCCATCAGTTAACCCGTGAAAAGGCTTGGTCCCCTCCAAAGGAGTTCTCTGTAATTCGAAATACTCTCCCTTTATATTTTTAAACAGATACACTACTCTGACAGCCTCTTCATAATCTTTCCGGCTTGCTCTAGTGTGTTCATCAAAGCCTGTTACAAGTAAGTCCGTATAGCCATCATTATCATAATCGCCCGCAACGGCCCAATTGTGCCCTTTCCCTCCGGTCTTTCCATTGAACACCGGCATCAAACCTGATTCCGCCACCGGCATTTCCTTAAACTTGCAAGTTCCATTTTCCTGAACTCCCTGATTGATATACAAACGTGCCTGGATATTGGACAGACGTGTACTCAGATCATTCCACTGATAATACCAATCGCCCAGTCCCGGAAGAAAAAGATCCAAAAGACCGTCATTATTCATATCGAACCAAACCGGACATGAAAAAGCAACTCCTGCAAATGGAGAGGTCAATTTACGCAAAGTGCCGTCCCCGTTATTCTGGTAGAAATTACTCTGAATTTTCGTTGCACTGCCGTGATTATTCTTATCACTATAAAACAGGTCGAGTGTCCCGTTATTGTTGCAATCCCCCCAAGCAGCATTCACATAAGTAGCATGAATAAAATTCATCGGGGCACCTCCCGTACTCGACTGTACCGGTTTATCCATATATTCAAACCTGATATTTTCAATATCTCCCGGGACCTGTGCATGCAGTAGACTAAAACAAAAACTGCTACATGCAATAAAAAAGAGTTTCTTCATAATATAACATTTAAGAAAAGGTTCTACATCTGTTACAGATCTTTTAAAGACCATTCATTTTTCCATCCGATCGAAATACTGTCTGCCGAATGAAAATGAATAGGTAACCAAATATATCTGGAATTGATTAAATCCAGTTTATTCCATTTATCGAACATGGCAATGTATTTGCCTTGTTCGGGATCTACTGTTATGACGTACGTACTTTGTCCGCCAAACGTTCTGTCGGCATTCTCACCCACACAAGGATTCCCCATTGCCGTCCACTCTCCCAACATAGAGTCTGCTACGGCATATTCCGCTTCATTAGGGTCCCAACCACTACATCCGGAAGTGATCATATAATATTTATTCTGTTTCTTGAAGATAGCCGGTGCTTCCCTGAACTTTCCCGGGAAAGCCGCCTTATAAGTCTCGGTATGTTCCAGATAATCATCCGAAAGCAGATGAATATATAAAGTGGAATTACCTTTGGTAGAGTAAATGTGATAGGCTTTCCCGTCCCCATCTTTGAACAGTGTCATATCCCGACTCTCTTCTCCACACGGGCGAAGAGAATGCAAATACTTGAAATCTCCGGTCGGACTATCCGATACGGCGACACCGGCAGCTGCTTTCGAATAATTATAATTATCAATATGCATCCACATTACAAACTTACCGGTCTTCTCATTATAAACCACTTTAGGCCGTTCGATCACCATAGAAGGATGAATATCCGATTCGGGATTGACCATATCCGGTTTTAATACCACCCCCTCGAACTTCCAGGAGTGCAGGTCTTTGGAGGAATAGCAGGCTACCCCACCGGCCTCTGTCCGGTAACAGTCCCATTCTACACCGGGGGCATGATAAGTAGAATCATTTTTATACTCGCCATACCAATAATAGGTCCCGTTATGATACAGAACTCCTCCCCCATGCGCATTAATCATATTTCGCTCCGTATCCATCCAGACTTCACCTGGATAAAATGTTTTTGGAGTACATGAATAAAGTGCAATCGCAACTATACTCAACAGTAAAAAATTAAATGTTTTCATTTTGTCAGTTTTATATTATAATCATTTGTGTTTGCCATCCTCTGTTGTTTCTCAAATTCCTTCGGTGTCATACCAAACTGCTTTTGAAACAACTTGATAAAATAAGAGGGGGAGTTTATTCCAACAATATAACACACCTCTCCTGTACGGTAATGCCCTTCAGCTATCAGTTCGGAGGCCTTTTTCAATCGTATCAAACGGATAAAATCCGTAGGCGATGTTCCGGAAAGCGCCTTAATCTTACGGTGCAGACTCGACCGGCTCATATTGATAATCTCCGACAAACGCTCCACGCCAAAATTAGAATCAGTGATATTTTCTTCAATAATACCTATGATTTTGTTTATCAGTTCCTCATCTGCCTTGCACAGTCCTATCGACTGCGAAGTGACGTATGGTTTTTTGATAAACGCCTCTTTCTCTCTCTTTCTGTTTTCAAGAAGCGAATTCAGCTGTGTTATCAGATACTTAAACGAGAAAGGCTTCTCAATATACGCATCAGCTCCTGTTTCAAGTCCTTTGATCTTACTGTTCAGGTCATTTTTAGCTGTCAGCAATACCACAGGTATATGACAGTACTCAATATCCGTCTTTATCTTCCTGCAGAGCTCAAAACCGTCCATAATAGGCATCATGATATCCGTAACTACGATATCGACATTCACCTTTTGAATAATATCAAATGCCTCGGCACCGTTGGTAGCTTTTTCCACCGAGAAGTTCAAACTCAATTTCTCGGTCATAAACGATAACAGTTCAAGATTGTCTTCTACTACCAAGATCGTTTCCTGCTTTGATTGTTGCTCAACAAAATCATCGCTATAAATATCAAGATTGCTCTCTTGCTGCGAGATATCCCCCTTTGGAATGGTCAATGTGAAAACATTCAACCCATCGGTACTTTTATAAAGTAATGTGCCATGATGTAATTCGGCAAGCGACCGTGCCAATGACAATCCGATACCGGAACTTGCATTTATGTTTGCATTCTTCTTTAACTGATAGAATGGATCGAATATCTTATCGGCCATTTCGGGAGGTACTATCTCACCGTCATTCTTTATGGTCAAATCGAATTGCGTATTGTCCTCTGCAAGTTCAACTTCAATTGTATGCTCGGAGTACCGGATCGCATTTGAAAACAGATTATTCAGAATCTTCACAAAAGATCCCCGGTCAATCAATGCATAAACCGGTTGTTCCGGCATACGAAGCTCCATTTTCTTATTTACAGACAATGCCATTGGAAGAAACTCCTGATATACCTCGTCTACAACAGCCGATATATTCCCAACGACAAAATTCATTGTCACCTTATTGGCATCCACTTTTCTGAAATCCAAAATCTGGTTAATCAAGGTAAGCAATTCAGATATGTTCCTCTGCATAAGCTGAACATTCTTCCTTATCTCATGATCTTTAATATCCATCTCAGCCAAAGATTCAAGAGGGCCGTTGATCAACGTCAAAGGCGTTCGTATCTCATGGGCTACGTTAGTAAAGAAATCAATTTTAGAGCTATACAGTTCTTTCTCTTTTTCACTCTCAAACAACCGTTGTCGTTCCTCTGCCTTTTTCTTACTTACATACAAATAATACCTGACTATTAACCAAACACAGACAATCAAAAGGAGTATATAGCAAATATTGGCAACCCACGTTCTCCACCAAGGAGGAAGAATGATGATTTCAACAAAAGCGCCCTCTTGGTTCCATACTTTGTCATTATTACTTGCTTTCACAACAAACCGGTATTTTCCGGGAGCAAGATTGGCATAAGTCACACTTTGATTATCTTTTGTAAAAATCCAGTCCTTATCGAGATTCTCCATTTTATAAGCATATTGATTGGCTGCCGGACAAGCATAACTTAACGCAACAAATCCCAATTCAATATTATTCTGATCATGTCGTAAGGTAATCTGTTTGGTTTGCAGATAACTGCCCTTCCCCCCCTTGTCATACAATTCACCCGATGACACATCATTTCTATGATTTATATAAGTAATATATACGGGAGGAATAAAACTATTCTGCTCCAGTTTCTCAGGAAAGAAAGAGATCAACCCTTCCAAAGTTCCAAAAAACAATTCACCCGTACTGCTTGCCAATGCAGATTTATAACTGAACGAATTGCTGGGCAAGCCATTGTCTGTTGAATAAGTTTCAATGGTAAAGTCCTGCGGATCGAACTGTACCAGTCCGCTATTGGTTCCGAACCATAAATAACCGTTTTTATCCTCTACAATCTTATAAGCAGTATCATCGGGCAATCCCTCTGCCAACGATACGGTACGGAAATTATTCTCCTTACTGTTGTATTTGCAGATGCCCCCTCTGTCTGTAGCAAACCAAATATCTCCATTACTTGTTTCTGTAATACTGCTTACGGAATTAGAACTTATCGAATTTTCATCATTGATCCGGTTCTTGTAATGTTCTACCTGCTGAGTCTTTTGGCTATATTTGAACACACCATTTCCCATCGTCGCTACCCAAATATTATCATTAGCATCCTCCATAATATCATAGATATAGCACAATCCGAATTCGGGCATATTGACAAATTCCATCGTTTCCTTATTTCCTTTATAAACTCCCCAGGCATTTCCTAACCAGACATTACCATACTTGTCTTCGCACAACGCGTATATACTGGCTTCATTCAAGTCCAACTGTTTGCCGGAATAATGCCGGACATTACAGTTTCCGGCAGAAATTATGTCCAGCCCATTCTTAAACAATCCCACCCAGACATCTCCGTTAAGATTGAGCAAACTCAACGTCTGTTCGGAAGTCATATTCGTACCGATATCTCTTCCCACTTTTTTAAATGTCTGCTTTTCGGAAGAGAAAAGATTCACTCCCGCATCCTCAGTGCTTATCCATATATTTTGATTATTGTCTTCAATGATTTCTCTTATCCGTTTGCTGCTGATCGTTTCTTTACGGTTCAATGGTATATACCGTGTAAACTTCAATACAGAACTGGACAGATAATTAATACCTCCGGCATTGGTTCCTACCCAGATTCCCCCTTCCCGATCCTGATAAATCTCTCCAACCTGGTTGTCCGAGAGCGAATAACTACACATAGGATCATTGTATATTCTGAAACTTTCCCCTTTTTCTTCATCAATAATATAGATACCATATTGGGTACCGACCCATAATTTGTTATTCAACTTCGCTATACAACGGATAATTTTATAATGTACATCGGGGGCATTTACATCTGTCACCGCATTCTTCCTTTTATTTATTTTACGCAGCTTACCCTCATGTATGCCTAAAATAAGATATTCACCGTCATCGGTAATCTTATAAATATTCTCTCCTTCCAGTGTATTTCCATTCGTATCACCAAGATACTGAATAAATTCATCCGACTGCTTATCATACAGATATACGCCTTTCCCATTTGTTCCAATCCAAACTCGGTTACCTTGGTCTATGCATATACTTTGCGGGTTCCCGTGATCGGGAACCGTTTTCTCTCCAAATGCATAAAATTTCAACTCTTTACTTTCCTGAATATAACGGAACAACCCTTGATTAGGAACAACAATCCAGATATTACCATCCCGATCTTCCCGTATAGCCGATATCCAATCATTCATGGTAATCCCTTCTGCCGTCCGTGTATTCATATAAGTAAAAACCTCGGTTTGGAGATCTAATATGAAAACCCCTTTATCAGTACCGACCCAAAGATGTTTCTCTCCGTCTTCAAAAAGAGAGGATATGTTATTATTCTGTTTTTGTGCTACGTGGTCATAACAATCGAATATTTTGAAAGATATTCCATCATATCGGTTCAGTTTATTACGGGTACCGAACCACATGAAGCCATTACTGTCCTGAATGATTGCTTTCACATTTGATTGTGACAATCCTTTATCTCTACCGATTATATCGAAATAATAATTATTCACTCCATACCCAGACATACTGAACAACGACATCAAGAGATAAATGACAACAGTCAATTGAAAATGTTTCATATTCTTATAAACGAATGATTTGAGGGCAAATATAAATAAAAAGAAAAAAACGAGTCTTTCAAAAAATAGCAAATTGGTAGCACACATTCCCATTATACAGGGTTCTCTAAAGCTGTTTACACAAATACAGCATAAAATGAAACCCAATATAAAGAAACATACGAAATCAACGGGTAATCATCCACGCCTCTTTATTTTTTCTTTTCGAAACAATAAGCAACAACTGCCTTGACGGATATAAAAGAAGTACTCAAATCGCAACAGATATAATCTTTTAAAGATCCGTTTCAATTAATAAAAGAAACAAGGCATACAAAAAGTCCCTGTGACCAACTTATTATTTTTTGAGTGATTTATTCTATACAAAAACAGATAGAACGCGTAATTTTGGCATTGAAAATTCACCATATAACAAAATTGCTTTTAATTTTAAAAGGCTCATTTCTCAGTTTTCAAATAGGTTAGAAAAAAGTAAGGCGTATAAATGGCCCAATAGGAGCAGATAAAAGTTAGGTAAAAGATAGCGTAAATATGTTACGAAAGTAAGATAGAACAGCTATAGACCTAATCAAAGATAAATGTTTAATTTAAATTATTTTACGATGAAAAAAAACACATTACTCATTGGAGCACTCGCTCTATTAGGAATAAATTCTGTATTCGCACAGGATTTAGTAATCGAGACAATGAAAGGAAATGAGAACATCGAATTGGTTACAGATGCTAAATTTGATGTAGGCTATGGTAATATCGGTCAGACATCTACCCAAACGGTTATTTGCTTGGGAGAAGTAGATTTCGGAGCTGACGGAAATGCTTATCAGGCCACCGGAGTCGAATTCGGATTAGGCTGGGGAGATTTCGGAGTAAATAGATATGTAGTCCTCCATGCCGGAAATACTTTTGAAGAATCGACTACTTTTACAGAAATGACGGTAGACAGAACATTTGGTTACCACTGTTTCGAAACATTCGCATGGAACATGAAAGAGGGTGAAGAATTTACACGGCCTACCGGTAAACAAAAAGTTTGGTTGACTTTCCGTGAAGGGAATGGAAATTTACGTTCTATCATCTTTTACAAAAATGCAATTGCAGAAGAAGGCATGCAACCTTGGATCAACGAATCACCGGAATATGCAGACAAAGCAAACATTATTTACAGTGACGCTTTCCGGGCTGCTGTCGATGTAGACCCGGAAAATCCAGATAATCCTTTCAAAGATTGCAAATATAATGAAGAGACTGAATGCTGGGGAGGAATAGTAAAAGACTTTATTGTCAAATCTGCCGAACCGATTAATTTCGGTGAAGGGGAGTACCAACAATTAGTCGCTTACATCGGTCATGACGGTGAAAGATACCAAGAATATATGGAATTCTATATTGACGAAGTAAAACCGGAAAACATGATCGCAAGGACTTGGACTGGTATCAATCTGCAAAAATGGAACGATTTTACTCCGGTTGCAACAAAATTAAAAGAAGTAAAAGGTTCTCACTATCTGTTTATAAAATGGTCAGATGCAACTAATCTGCACAGAATCGATCTGGTAAAAGAAAATCTTTGGTTTGAAAATCCGGATTGCGGTGTTGTTTATGAAGACATAAAGCCCTCTGATGATGCAGTGGTTTTTGTTACCAAAGGTGAAGGTAGTAATGGTGGCGATTGGAGTCAGGGCAATGTAGAATGGGAAATTGAAGTTGCAGGCAGTAGCAATGCTCGCGGTGAAGGATCAAATATCGGTTATACGTCTAACGGTGTTGTTGTAGCTTATTATGATATCGACTTCAAAGACGGTGATTATAAAAGAGTTCTCATCAATCACTCATGTGACAAAACTTATATAGGTACCATTGAAGAAGCTAACTTCGCATTGTATATCGATCTGGATAATATAGATTGGAGTACAATTAGCACTCCGGAAGATGTACAAAATGCACTCGTGGGACACGAACCGATCGCTGTAGTCAGAGCTCAAGGCACCGGTGCCTGGGGTACCAAAATGACAACTGCAGCCGCATTGAAAGAAGTAAAAGGAGAACATTCCGTATATGTTGTTTACAATTTACCAAGTAGCGTAGGTGCAAACATCTATGGTCTCTATCTGGATCCTGATGCCGGCGAAACAGGTGTCAAACCGGCTGCTACAATCGAAGGTTTGAATGTATATTCCGTAAACGGTGAAATCATTGTAAATGCAGCCGAACCGGTGAGTGTGGCTATCTACACAATAAGCGGTACAACGGTTGCCAACAAAGCATTGCCGGCCGGCCATACGACCATCAGCAACTTACCCGAAGGTATGTATCTATTGAAAGCAACTAATAAGAATGGCGCCGTAAGTACCAGTAAGTTAATGGTAAAATAAGAATCACTATAAATTCTAATTCTATAAGGGTGCCCGGAAAGTGGTACCCTTATTTTTATCCCTCATCTCTAACAACATGAAAACAATGCATATACAAAGACTATCAGCTGTGTTTTTTTTCTGTATCGTGAGTATTTTTCTTCTGCCCGCCCAGGAATGGAAAATGAAGCAGGCACCTATGATGACTCCATGGAGTGAGACCATAGACGTGAACAACATATTACCCGAATACCCGAGACCACAGATGGTAAGAAAAGAGTGGCTCAATCTAAATGGTATTTGGGATCTGCGAAAAGGTATAAAAGGTGAAGCATACGATGCGGAAAAATTTACATTCGACAAGAAAATATTAGTTCCTTTTCCCATAGAATCCGCCCTCTCCGGAATCATGGAAGAGAGCGACAGCCAATGTTATTGGTACAAACGCTCAATAAATATCCCCGAAGCAATGAAAGGGAAAAAGATTCTACTCCATTTTGATGCCGTAGATTGGGAGACCGTTGTTTATGTAAACGGCATAAAAGTAGGTGAACATACAGGTGGATACGATCCTTTCTACTTCGACATAACCTCCGCTTTAAAAGAACAGAAAGAACAGGAGTTAGTTGTCTATACATACGATAATACCGGTGCCGAAGGACAGGCGAAAGGGAAACAGGCACTAAACAAATGGGGATGCTGGTACACTCCGGTAAGCGGCATTTGGCAAACGGTATGGTTGGAGCCTGTCAATCCGGTTTATATAAAGGACTTAATGATACGTCCCGATGTAGACAACTCCTGTTTGAAGATGAGAGTCACCGCCAATGAAACATTCGGCATAACGGTAAATATCAGTTTACTCGACAAAGAGGGTAATAAAATAGCCACGTTGGAAAACGGCAAAGTCGAAAGGTTATTAACCATTCCTATCGATAATCCTCATTTATGGTCGGTAGAAGACCCGTATTTATACAACCTCGATATAGCCATCGTAAAGGATGGAGTACAGACAGACGCTGTAAGCAGTTATTGCGGAATGCGTAAAATCGAAGTCAAAAAAGTAGGTGAAACGCCCCGCATCTTCCTTAATGGAAAACAAATCTTCCAGATGGGACCACTTGACCAAGGATGGTGGCCCGACGGCCTGTATACAGCCCCCAGTGACGAAGCACTCCTGTTTGATATAAAAGCGATGAAGTCTTTAGGATTCAACATGATCCGGAAGCATATCAAGATAGAGCCCGCACGTTGGTATACACATTGCGACAGAGAAGGAATACTGGTATGGCAGGATTTACCCAGTCCCAACCTACCTTCCGGATACGAAGATTATGCCAAAAAGAATTTTGAAGATGAATCGAAAAGAATTATCAAAGCTTTCAGAAATCACCCGAGTATCATCCAATGGATCGTGTTCAATGAAGGCTGGGGACAGTTCGATACAGAACGGATGACCCGGGTTGTGATAGGTGAAGTAGGCCAAAGTCTGGTTTGTTGCGCCAGTGGCTGGGTAGATGCTCCCATTGGTGACATCAAGGATTCCCATAGCTACCCCAACCCCTCCTGCCCGCTGGACGAAACCAGGGCCGGTGTCTGTGGCGAGTATGGCGGCATTACCTTAAAAGTACAGGGACATATCTGGCCCGGAGGTGATTTTCAATATACCACCGTAGAAACCGGAAAAGATTTCACTGTCTTGTTCAATAAATTAGCCGACAAAGTAATAGACCATTATTACTACGGATTAAATGCAGCCGTATATACCCAACTATCCGATGTGGAGATCGAAAAAAACGGAATCTACACATACGACCGGCGCGTATTGAAGCCCTATTCGGCAACCGGAGAGTTAAAAGCAAAAATAGAGGAATGTATTAATCTGCCGCAAAATGGGATAAAAGTCAGACCCATTCTTTCTACAGCCAAAGAGCACAAATACAAGTGGAGATATACCACCTCTTCCGATGTTCCCCGCCGATGGTTTGCCAAAGAGTTCGACGACCGCGACTGGGCAGAAGGAGAGGCCGCATTCGGCGGTTCCTCCGTGTGGAACGGAGCAAACTTAATCTCAACTCCCTGGAATACCTCACAGATTCACATGCGCCGCTGGTTCCGTCTGGGTGATATCACTCCGGAAATGATCGATGCCATGCGCTTCCTGCTTTATCACGATGATGATATACACATTTACATCAATGGCGTTTGGGCTGCAAGCAAAAAGGGATCGGTTTCCAACTATATTCCGTTTGATATCTCATACGAGGCCAAACAGACATTAAAGCCGAACAGCTGGAACTTAATTGCAGTAGAAGGACTGCAAGACGGTGGCGTGCAGATGATGGATGTGGGTATATCCACTTTCTCAACAGAGGATTTTAACTATACGGAAATATACGATGACCTATCCAATCCAGATTATTCGGAAACCATCACTCCCGGTAATCCGGCATCTCCAGTCTTCACCAAAATAACAAGACCGGTTCCTGCCGAGCCTACAGCAACGTCCCTCGTCAGAGGACAGTTCTACCATACGGCAGACCGTTCCAATGTGGCATGGGGAGATTACGATAATGACGGCTATTTAGAGATTGCCTACTCCGGAAAGAATCCACATTTCAGAACAGCCTCCGCCCAAAAAGTATCCGCCCTCTATGAGTATGACGGCAAAGAATCTTTCGTTCGCCTCACCAGCCCGTTTGATGTTTGCTACTATGCTTGTCCGGTCTGGTTCGATTATAATAACGACGGATTGTTAGATTTGTTTGTTCCCGGGCTAAAATCAATGGAATACGAAAATAACCTGAAAGAAATTGCTGCATTCTTATACCGGAATAAAGGAACGGGATCAAGTGAACGGCCTGTTTTCGAGGAGGTTAATGCTGCGACTCCGACAGAAAGCAAAATGGGTATCTCCCCGATTTACAGCGCAAAAGACGGTGGCCGGTCACGCCAATGGGTTTCGGTAGGCGATTATGATAAAGACGGCTATCTGGATCTGGTCATTGCAGGACTGGACGACTACGAAGATCCCGATGGAAAAACAGATGAAAAAGGAAATCTCATCGTACACCACGACCGCCGTGCACTTTATCTATACAAAAACGATAAAGGTAAAGGGTTTATCCGACAAGAAACTCCATTAAACGGAACAGAACCGTTCTTAGGCCTTTCGGGAGGTTCCGTGCACTTTGCCGACATGGATAATGATGGCTGGCTGGATATCGTATCTTCCGGTTACGGTCCGGGCGAGGGCAACCTTCGCATCTATTGGAACAATGGAGACGGAACATTCTCCGAGAACCGCCAATACTTGTATGGTTCCAACAATTCTTCCTGCTCCTTATGCGATCTGGATACCGATGGCTATATGGATATTGTAGTGACAGGCTTTTCCGCTAATAAAGGTTCGGGCGCCAAATCTTTTTACATCTATCGGAATTGTGGCGGACGCAACTTTGAGATGCAGAATGACCTCTTTTGCGGTTTTGAAGGAGTAGACGGCGCCACCCCTTCCTTTGGAGATGTCAATCACGATGGTTTGCCCGATATCTTGGTAGGCGGTCACGGAGAAAAGCATGAGATCACAACCTGGCTGTATATAAACCGGGGTGATTTTTGTTTCAAAGCCTGTGGAGCTTACTATGACGCAGATCAGGAATGGACTTTCGATCGCATCAGTCACGGTAATAATCACCTGATCGATTACAACAATGACGGCTATCTGGATGCATGGAACATGGGATGGGCACAAAGTAACGTCTGCTCTTTCAGTTGCGCCACTCAGCTTTGGAAGAACACGTCCTCCACGGCAGGTATATTGCCCAATGAAGCACCTTCCACTCCTTATAACCTAAAAAGTTCCTACAACAAGGAAACAGGAATGGTTACTTTCTCCTGGGATGCCGCTACAGACGATGTAACTCCCGCCCAGGCATTACAATACAACATATATGTGAAGAAAGCCGGTTCAAAGGAGTATTTCATGACAGTCCCAGCCGATCTCAAGACCGGATTTATCAAAACAGGTGAAATATCCGGCCAGATTATGACGACTTCCTATTCCATGTATATCGATAACGAAGATGCTGAATACGAATGGGGCGTACAAGCCATCGATAACGGCAAAAAAGGAGGAAAATTCGCTCTATCCTCTTTCAATCCGGCAGTCAGCGGCACACAGGAAAATATATTTTCGGAAGTATGTGTATATACAATCGACGGGGATATCCGTTATAATGTAAACGAAGATACAATTCTTGAAATTACCAATCCTGCCGGTATAAGCATAGTACGGGATTCGGTTAACGGCAGTGGAGTGTACAGAGGTTTAGAAAAAGGAGTCTATCTGGTATCAGCCCTTATCGGGAAATTATCCCGGACGTTTAAACTCGCTCTATGACCGCTGTAAGGCCATGCTAATATCAATAACGCCCCTTTGGAAGAGCCCAATATACACTAAAAGCTTTACCAATGGGTATAAAAACCACTTAGATACAAAATTATGAAAACAATGACATTATTTTTAGGATTGGCTTTGAGCTTATCCTGCTTTTCGCAAAATCAACAAGGGTATCAGAATCCGGTTATCCCCGGTTTTTATCCGGATCCGAGTGTTTGTCGTGTTGGTGATGATTATTATCTGGTCACCAGCAGTTTTCAGTATTTTCCCAGTGTGCCGTTATTTCACAGCAAAGATTTAATCCATTGGGAACAGATCGGTAATTGCCTGACCCGTCCCTCTCAAGTATCACTTCAAAAGGCCAGTGTCTGGGGTGGTATCTATGCACCTACTATCCGTTACAATGACGGTACGTATTACATGATCACGACCAATGTCACCGATAAAGGAAACTTCATCGTACATACCACCGATTTGTACGGGGAATGGTCGGAACCTGCACCGGTCAAACAAGGTGGGATCGATCCTTCTCTCTATTTCGAAGAAGGAAAGTGTTATCTGGTCAGCAATCCGGACAAATGCATTCAATTATGCGAGATAAATCCAATGACCGGTGAACAGTTGACTGAATCCAAACGTATATGGAGTGGTACCGGCGGACGGCATCCCGAAGCACCGCATATCTATAAAAAGGACAATTGGTATTATTTGCTGATTGCCGAAGGGGGCACGGAATACGGGCACAAAGTTACGATTGCCCGCAGTCAACATATAGACGGTCCCTACGAGTCTAATCCTGCCAATCCGATTCTTACACATATCAATATGAATGCCCAGGCTAATCCGATACAGGGTGTAGGACATGCGGAATTCGTACAGGCCTCTGACGGCTCCTGGTGGGTACTCTGCCTTGGGTTTCGTCCGCAAACCGGTTACCATCATCTGTTGGGTCGTGAAACATTTCTTGCTCCCATGCGCTGGGATAAAGACGCGTGGCCGGTAGTAAATGGAGATGGAACGATTGCACTGCAAATGGATGTTCCGACTCTTCCTCAACAACCTTTTGCCCCCAAATCACCCCGTACCGACTTTAAGGGGGGAAAACTTGGTCCAGAATGGGTGTATATAAGAAACAATAACCCCGAAAACTACACGTTTGCTTCCGGCAAATTGCGTCTGAAAGCAACTCCTGTCAGTTTGAATGATGATAAAGGCAGTCCTACTTTTGTCGGACGCCGGCAGCAACATACCGATTTTACCGCTACCGTTTCTATGCAGCTGCAAAAGGCATCTCCTGCCGATGAAGCAGGTTTGACAGTATATATGTGTGAGTCATCTCACTATGACCTTTATGTCAAGCAGTTGGCAAATGGGAAACAAGCTGTTGTACTGCGCTATCAGTTAGGAGAACTGACACACACGCAAAAGGAGGTGATTGTACCACAAGGAAAAGTCCAGCTCCGCGTAAA
Source organism: uncultured Bacteroides sp. (assembly GCA_958477465.1). Lineage (GTDB taxonomy): Bacteria > Bacteroidota > Bacteroidia > Bacteroidales > Bacteroidaceae > Bacteroides. Next base: position 149,915 of record CAUEFX010000001.1, on the reverse strand, counting down.
AGGGAACAATGAGTTTTATTCGTTCGAATATGCTACAGATGGAAAGAATTTCCACAAATTGGATAAAATGAATACACGTTATGTAAGTACGGAGACTGCCGGTGGTTTTACAGGAATTATTTTAGGATTATATGCTGTTTCTGCTTCCGATAAATCCAAAGCGTATGCCGATTTTGAGTATTTCGAATATGAATGAGAATAAATTGCCTATTGTACCGCAAGTGCCTCATTCTCTCCTCAAATTCTGTACACCAATGCATATCGGAGATACTAAAAGCACGGATAAGCTGACATAATTACTCCTTTTTACGGTTTTTACTAACATTCACTTTGATAAAAAAACAGTAAATAGAGAAAAAAGTGCATAAATAGGTAAATAAAATGCACCTTTTCTGCATATTAACTAGGCAAAAGAGAATAAATATGCACTTTATTCCAATAAGTTCATCCGTGTTTCTCCGGAAGAAAAGTTCAGTTTCTCGTAGAGGAACGACTCGTTCCTCTACGAGAAACCATAAGAGTCTCTACGGGAAAAATATTTTTCCCTTATAGAAACCGTTTTTTACGCTAACAGTAGGCTGAATCCATCTCTATCTGAAATAGAATAAAGGACGGCACGCATGTGTTTTTACGACAAATTGCAAGCAAAACACGAAAACAGCGATCCTTATACCACCCAATCATCCACATCGGTAACTATTTAAAACACGCAACATGAAAATGCAGACGATTTTCAGTATCAACGCCATCTCTTACCTCAATTAAGGAATTCTGTACAAACTAAAATGTCATTTTGACATTTTGTCAAAAAGTACTTTTATCGTAATATTGCCTCACCGGAATTGATGAACAAATGTCAAGCGGAATATGCAATCATCAATACGGGACAGCGGTTATAAATTGTATCATTTGCATATTTCTATTCAGAAAAAATGTATCCAAAGAACATCCTAATTCTTTCAAATAATCATTCTTACCAATGTCTATTTTTGATGGACAAAAGTACAACCGTCCGCGATGGCAGTTAGCCTCGTAGCCATAGCCATCGCGGATGGTTGTACACTTAAAATAAAGATTTATGCCTCATTTTTTCTTCATCAAGATGTAATTCCAATTTTTTCTGCCCGTATTCTTCTTTAGATAAAGGCCCTATTTTTTTCCATGGAACCCCTTTCTTTACAGGAGGAAGCATTTTTACAATATAATATCCTTCTATACTGTCACTATTTGTACCATAGTGTGTCCTGACCAAAATGTATTGTTCATTCCAATAAATATCTTTAACACAACCTCCAATAACACCTTCTAACCTATCTCTGTGATATAGCCCCCAATAACCAGTTCCTGGTGGACATCCATCCATAAGATAGTAATCAGTTTTTTCTATTTTTTTCGTACGCGTAAAATCGAAAGAACCTAATGCTAATCCAAAGACAAAAAGCACAACTAGACAGGTGCATAATAATGTCAATACTATTTTCTTCATACTGTTACTATTTTAATGATTTCCAAATATAAAATTGATATGTATTCGAAAAAGCTCGTGATTGGCCTTGGCTTCTACTTTGATTAGAAAATGGTAAATGAAGGAATAGAGATCTTCTATTTTTACTATCACTAATCACATTATTGAGTACTTTGCCATCAGAACTTGTAAAAGCATCATAGCGGTAACTACCAATAAATTGTTTCGCCATAGAAGTTGTCCTTAAGACATTTAAAAGTGACCATTTACAAGATACATTTGTTATTTGTCCGGGAATATCAGTTCCACCATTTGCTATCATTTGTTGTGCTTGCAATACTTTCTTATCCGTTTTCATCGCCTTCGTATAAGGATGATCAGGCAAAAGTACAGAAAATTCCGGTCCTACGCCATTAGCAAATTCATCGAGAAAATCCCAACCTCTTTCTTTTGAGGCAAGCAATCCTCCTTTGTCATTAGGTGCAATGTCAAAAGTAAACCCCTCACTATAAAGGCTCTTTGTGTTAAACCCTCTAGGATCTGTCAATATACCGTCAATTATGGACTCGAACTCTCCCCAAACAGCACCGTATCCTTCTCCCTCTTTATTACCATCATACCAAGTATAATATTTAGTTTCATTATTTTGGTACCAATCACGACCATTCGGGTCTATCCGGTTCACTGGATTATTCCTGCAATAAGCATATAGAAAGCCCTCCAAAGACTACCGACCATTCAACTTTTCAATGAACCCCTTTCTTGATTTGTTAAACACTTGTGTTAACTTTCTCTGACTTTCAAAGATAAGTTTTTTCTTTTCAATTGATTTCATTTGAAAGAAAAAAAATAGCTTCCTGTTCGTTTATGGAAACGGAGATACGTTCTTTTAGCAAATGCGGTGATTGATGCGTTCCTTCGGGACAACAAGGCAAAGCAGGCGTATTCATAAAACAGAAAAAAATGTGTGTCAAAATGTCCTTTTCAAAGAATTCACTTCTGCTACAAGCATTTGTGGCAGGGATAAATTCTAAGTCTTGCTCATTTTGACACCCTCTTTTGTTTTTTAAGTGGTTTTGGTAGGACCCAAACACAAACTTGCTACTTTTTTCAATACGCTGAGAGAAAATAATTCGATAAAGAAATAAACCACAATGCTAATGTCACAGTCAAAAACAATTTAATGCCAATCATATTCTTGAACAGAAGTAGTGCTATATAAGCTCCAATAATCCCAAGCAAAGCGTTTATTAATAAGACCCAATTCGGATACATAAACAAAAACAATTTGCCAGTGAAATTATAAGCAAAGAGCAAATAGAGAGGTTTGGAAAATAACAGTACATTAATACATATTGTTATCAATCCGAGTATTTTTGTTTTATATCTTTTCATAATCTATCAATTGGAGGTTGCGTTTCTGTATTCTTCTTCACTATTGATTCATAAACTAATCTGATTAAAATGGAACAATTTCACCATCAACAATTTTATATTTACTTGTTGGTAAATATTGGGTCACTTCAAAGATATGCAAATTAATCAAGGAAACCATTTCAAAGCCTTTTTACTGAGTAATAAATAAGATTTATTATTTATATAAATAGAATCTGAGTCTTTCCTTTTCAATATACAATCACCTTGACTAATATTATTATAAATTTGCTTGGAAACCAAAAATTGCATTGTATTATTACCCAAATCAAAAACAAAATAATTATAGTAAAAGCTCCTTCCCCATTCTGGAACATTTACATCCGGATTTAACCTTACCACTATAAAATATACAGCATCATTTCCTTCTGTTTCCATATACTTGCGATCAACGACATTTCCGGAAAATTCATACTTTAAAAAGAATGCTTTTGCCTTTTTTAAGTAATATTGATTTTCGATTACCACCCCATAGGCCATCTTAAATCGTGGATACCCATAATATGATAAGCACATCAAAACTAAACTAACAAATGCCACATAAATATACCTATTTCGCACCTGTCTTTTTTTTATCAATTTCATTTTGTATATCTTTAGAATTTTTCTTTATACTTTCAAACACTTCATTAGGTTCAAATGATACATCCATATGCATATCTATACCTAAAGCCTTTTCTAAAACTTGTTGTACTGCATCCGCACAATTGTTTTTAAAAACATTGTACTTAATCTCTTTTGTATCTATCTTGTTTTTCATTTGTTGTGCTTCTTCCATAATATTTTTATCCATTGCAGGTGTAGTACTAAACACAACAACATCTGTATAAATACTATTATTAGTATCTTGTTTTGCAAACTTTATTGCATTATCCATGTTAGGTGTAGTATCTTTAAATTTTATTTCCTGAAGATACATTCCTCCGTCCACATCAGAAGAAACAACTTTCAACAAGGAATTATTAGTAGTACCAACAGTCATATAATGATAGCTACCATTCTTGTCAACAATATCGACTGCATGAACTTTCACATTATGACGGTTCTTATACCCCCTCTCGAACTGGGAGAAAACGATGCCGTTCTTTTTGCAAAAGTTTACAATAGACACACCACTTGCTTTTGATTCCTGATTGTAAAGCTCCAATATCCTTTTAAAATCTTCACTGCTTGCCATAATCCTATTTTTAACGTGAGTTCGATGAAAATAATCAGAAGAGTGTCAACTGATTATCATAGACACGCTCCAGATTGATCATCGGTTTCTTCGGGAACAGGCAATAGGCGGCTATGCCTCCAATTAAATTAACGACAAAATTAGAGAAAGAGCGGTGCCTGGAGTGCTCAATCTGGGCGATGTTTTTCAGTTCATCGTTGATTGTCTCGATAATGGCTCTCTTCCGCAGCAGGATTCTGTCGTACATCGGCATCAGGCCGCCTTTCATATTGTTTTTCAGTTTGGTAATCAGCTGTATCCCGTCAATGAAGAGCTTGTTGAACAGGCTTTTGCTGATATACCCCTTGTCTCCGACAAGTTTCCCGTAGATAAACTCAACAAAGGATTTGATTTTCAGAGGCTCGCGGTCATCGACATCCCCCGGGGTGATCATGAAGTTCAGAATCTCCCCCTTGGCATTGCATATCAGGTGCAGTTTGAAGCCGTAGAACCAGCCCAACGAGCATTTGCCACGCTGTGCTAACCACTTGAACACCTTGTGTATGTGTATGCGTTGGTTGCGGCACACCCGCAGGAGGGTGCTGTCTACGAAACTGATACCCGTACATTTGTCCAGGAGGCATTTCTTGACAAATATGACAAACTGCACCACCACGGATTTCTCCAACTCGGTAAACCTGTTGTACGAAACGACCCGGGGGAATAGGTGTCTGTATCTGACGCATATCTCGTTCAGGTAAAAGTGCTTCAGGTATTTGTGGTTGGAGCTGTGGAACATAATCATAATGAGGATGATTTCGGCTTGTGACAGACGTCCATCGCGGTGATATTCACGCCTTCTGCCTTTCCGGGGCCCTTCAAGCCCCCTGCGGCGGAGCATTGCGTTAAAAACTTTGCAGAATTCGTCTGCCATCACAAAAATTTCCGTAATTTTGTCTTCGGAGAGCATAGCGATAAGAGTATTTGTTTGAATTTTAGCACTTTAAATTTAATACTATTATCGCTAACCGCCAATTTTTCAGCCACTTAATTTTTATCGAACTCACGTTATTTTTATGTTTTGCAGGGCAAAGATATCCATACGCAGCATTATAAACTTAGAAGTAATTGAGTGCTTACGGAGTTTTCGAAGCAAAACCTTTCGTGGATGAATTAAATGAAGGATCCGGTATTAAATTCAACATTCATTTTTTCATCAGTGACCAAAGATTATAGTTTTTATAGTAGTTCCGTCAGCTATTTTCAAACCAACAGAACTACTAAACATAACTAATCAAATAAAGATCTCACCCATTCACGTGGAATACCGATGAAATTATCATAGCCTACAATATGATTGTTTAAAGCAATCAATATTATAAGTGCTACAGCAACTGCAATAACTATCCATGTTCCCAATTTATCATACCATTTCTCTGGTTCAACATAAGCATCCTTTGCATTCTTCTTTACATGAGTATTCTTAGTCGTCCATTTTTTCTTTTTTCTTTTTTTCATAATTTATTACCGTTGATTAAATTCAGGTAAATACCTCCTTTCCTGTTGTGTAGATTGAAAAGCGTCTGGATTTGTAAAAAGTTCAATCATTATTAAATCTTTTGGTGATATTCCTAATTTTTCTTGTACAATACTCTTTCGTTCTGCTGACATCTCTATAATTTCCATTAACGATTTACCTGTAAAATTTAGTTCTCCCAACTCCTCTTCTATTTTAGCAGCCTGAGCTTCATAATTAAGTTGTTGTAAAGCTAAATAAGGATCATTAATCACAAGTTCGGTGTTTTTCTGAATAACACCATTATCACCATACTTCATTGTAGTAACAAGACTTGCTAACTTTTTATTATACTCAATATACGTATCAGACAACTCTGCTAAACCAGTAGCTCTTTGAGCTTTGACATTATTAGAACTCATCTGCACTTTGTTTCCTCCCGCTGTATTTATAGTTGTAATGTAAGATTGTGGTGCCATTGAAACAGTTTCCCTCAGCCCATTTCCTGTATAACACAAGTTTGTAGTTTGCATATATGATTGCGGCTTAACGCCCCTTGGATAAAAAGCATAAGGATTGGGGTTACCTCCATTCCTATACCCCCTTCTAACCGGAGGTCTTACAGGGATTCCTCGCTTTCCATCCGGATCAATAAATTTCACAGGATTGTTCATACAATATGCATAAGGACTCATCGAATAATACACCTCACACAATGGGTCCATCTGATTAAAACGATTCATGATCGCATACATTGTACGAGCACCAAAGAAATACTCATCCAAATTATTCTTACCCATGAATTCCTTGCCACCCAAGGCAAAAGGAATATCTGTATAAGGCTTTCTATATATAATACCGGAAGGATAATAGCTGGGGTAGCTGAATGTTATAGGCCCATTGGTATGACCCGGTTCCCAATAACCTCGGAAAGAACCGACATGATCCTTCATGGAATAAAATATTGAATAACCGGCACGGTTCATGAATCTTATAAGCCCTTCAGGAGTAGTGATACGATACAGCTTTCCAGATGAATAATAATAATCTTCACTCCAATCATTATATTGTGTGATATAAGGATCCGTAGCGTTTACGATACTATCCAAAGGAGTGGAAGTTCTTATAGGAAAAGAACCATAAGAATCGCGGACCTTACGACCGTCAGCCATATAAGAATAGGTGAGAAGATTACCGTCATTAAAAGCTACCGTTTCGGGGAGATTAATTATATTATATTTAATCAATCCTATTTTATTATCCAGATTCTTCACCAAATTACCATTACTGTCATAGAAATATTCAACATCCCTATTCACTGCATCTTGATAGCGAAGGACATAATAATCGAGACCAGGGCTCTCATCGGTCACTTTCTTAATCTGATTGCCATGATACTGAATTGTCATTTCATTTATATAATCAGGATAAGGATCATAATAAGACCGCTCAATAGTGAGCACATTACCCATTTTATCATAAGTGAATTTTTCAGGAGTTTCAATAAAACGACCATCCGGTCGATATTGTTTAGTAGCCACCAGACGGTTCAGACCATCATAGACAAAATGAGAGGTTAAGTTATTATCCGCTGTGTTGGACAAGCAGGGGATATTGCCATTATATAGAGGAGTAACCCCTTGAGGGAGATTCTCGTTATAATAGATTTTCTGCGACATACGAGGCTCATTAATTTCAGTTGGCCAACCACGAACGTTATATTTATAAGTAGAAGTGGCCGTTTCATTGTGTAACAGTTTCTTTTCCAAGCGCCCCACTTCGTCATACTCATACTTGGCTACGAGAACTTTGGCATCATTATCATAAGTCTGGTATAGTTTGGACAAACGCCCTGCATGATCGTACTCATATTCATAAATCATGACATGGTCAACATCATCCACAGAAGCAGGAAGTGTGTCACGGTAAATACTCGTGTGTTCTTTACGGACAGAAACAGGCTGACCGGTAAAATCATAGTTGGTAAAAGTGTAATTCCTGAAACCGAAAGCGGAATTCATCGTGGACTGCACTTCTCGTCCGCGCAGGTCGTAATAATAAGCTATGTAGTCTCTCTTGGAAGGATCGTTCAAAAGAGCAATGACCTGACCGGTCAGCTTATCACGTGAGGTGAGAGAGGAAACGGAGAAAGAAGAGTAATACCCCGGACGGTTGAGAAAGCCAATAAAATCATTGAATATAGTAGTATATTCATAGTCATCATAATAATTAATGATTAATGGAGTACATAGATGACTTATTCTTGCAACTGAAGTATACCCGTAATTATAAGATAACGACCCTCTTACAAAAGAAACACTCAGATTCTGTTTTTTACATATACGCATCCAATCGGCATGAGATCTATTATGATTTATAAAGCCCCATATCACCTGACGCCCTAAACGGTCATACTGAAAAGATTGCCATCTCCCAGCCGCCCGGTCATTCCCATCCTGTTTCAGTACCAGATGATTACCCTTATCATACACATAGTAAACAGGATCACAACCTGGAAGTTTTTTCTTGATACACCGATCCCGCTCATCGTAGTAATAAAGGTACCCATATAGTTGGACCTCTTCAACCTGGCTACACAGGAAAGTGCTGTATCCTCCCAACGCATCAGCTGCAAGAGGTGGCAGGACTACCCGTTTTCGTCCATGATCATCATAAATAATATAAGTATCGTGTGGAATTCCATTTGCCTTCTGCCGGGTAAGAATCAGTTTCCCGTCATGATCGGTAAACTGATCGGTCACATTGCCGTCCTCGTCTGTTGTCCGCAGGATAGACACTTCATTTGCACCATAAGATTTTACTTCAATCTCTATATCCTCTCCAACATCCTTTGCTGACAGGCAGTAGCAATGATCATCACCCGTTTTCGTATTATATAAGTAAGTGTACTTCACAGATTTCCCATTCTCCCGCCACGCTTGTCCGGGACCATAACTCTCACGAACGCGGTTTAACTCCGAATGTTCATAGACCGTATAGCTTTCCGGATTGGAATCATTATAGAAATTGGCATTCCCTACAGGACGGGGAAGCGACTCGGACACTTTACGGAACGCACCGTCATATCCGACAAGCGTCTGTAGATCGTTGCCCTGAGGGGAAGCCCCTATCTCTCTAATTTCATCATTTAAACCGAAAGAATTATAATAAGTTATCGTCTCTCTAAAACTACTGCCATCGTCTTTGGTCATTAGTCGGGTCCGCACGTAATGACGGTTCTTATCTTGTCCTTTCAAAAGAGAAGGAAGAAATGAGGAGAGACAGACAAAAACAAAGATAGAATAAAGTGTATATTTCATGCTGGTTTCATTTTTTAATTAGCTACAATCATTCTCCTATACTTTCTGTAGAAAACATAAACAGGTATTAATGAGCAGGGAAATTATAATCAAAAGCAGTTATCGTCTTCTTGACATTATTTTCCCAGATGTATGATTCGACAAGACGGCCAAAACTATCATACGTAAAATAGGTAGTTATTCCGTCCGGACCTTTAATAGAAGTGACCCCGATCAAAGGCCGGTAAGTATAGAAGTACCCCCGATACCCGGGCATTTCCTGAAGCATTTTCATATACCCGCAGCAGTAGTTGTGTATGTTCCCTGCTTTTCCATATCCGTAATCCACGTATCACTGGATTGTGTTTTCTTTATTATTTCATCAAGCGTCATTCTTTCCATCTTAATTGCTCTATTTGCCAAATTTGCCCCGATCCCGATTCACCAGGCGAGAAATAATTGATCTCCTGTTTACAGATTTCATCGCCCACCCGGGGAAGTGTAGCCGATTTATACAAAACAGTTTGCGCATTCGCATGTAGGCAACAGATACCCAACAAAATGATAAATAAGTTATTTCTCATAATATAGTAAGTTAACATCATCGTATTATAGGTTACGTTCGGAAAAGGACCTGCCTGAAAAGTCACCCAATCAGACAGGCCCTTTCTATACGTTTACTTGTCTGTGCGGAAGGGAGCTACCGGTTCTCCGGATGGGCTATACAGATTTCCGTTCGGACAATCGGCCCAGTTATAACGTGCAGCTATGGGAATCTCTACTTGAGGAGATTCCAGCACAATACTTTTACCATTTTGCTGCAACACCGCTTTGGCAGAGTAGAATACTCCATCGGGACCAGCCAATACAAACCCTTTTACCTCTCCTGCATTGGCTTGTACAGGTGAATCGAATGACAAAACAAGTGTTCGGTCATAAACCTTATAGCCTGTACAAACCGGCATGTGATAAGTACCTTTCCGGTAAGTATCGGCTAATGCCAAAGTTGCCAAACGCTTACCGACATCCTGCTTGTTCTTCGGATGAATATCATACGGATCGCCTAAATCGACGGCTGTTATCATCCCCGTATTGGCTATGTGCAAAGCCTCGGCCTGCGCCTCACGGAGAACTGCCCACCGGGAATCCGGCTGTACTTCCTGCGGAGCCATATAACCGGCCAGTTGTACAAAATAGAAAGGTAAATCAATTTTCCACTGTTTCCGCCAATCGGCAATCAATGCCCGGAACAAAGGAGCATATTGCTCGGCTCTGCTGGCATTCTCTTCTCCCTGATACCAGATGACACCCTTAATGGGGAAAGCTGTTAACGGACTGACCATGGCATTGTACAATCCGGAGGGATAATGAGAATTTTCAGGAGAAACCGGTTTCGCCGGAATATCGGCGACCGACATTCCTATCCGGAAAATCCACTTTCCGGCCAGTGAAATCCGTTCCCCACCAACCTCTGCATATAAATCTTCGGGAGCGCCATTGATTCCTCCTTCACCTCCGTAATCAGTTACGCGTATGGTCAGAACACCCTTTCCGGCTTTTACTTCATCGGCAGGAATTGTATAAAACCGGGGAGTCGCATGCCCCTGCCCCCTTGCTATTTCCTGTCCGTTATAGTAAGTAATATCCTCGTCATCGATCTTTCCCAAAGACAGCCTGACCTCTTTTCCTTGCCAAGTTGCAGGAATCTCTACTTCACGTTGAAACCAGACAACACCATCAAAACCATCCAAACCGTTCCGTTCCCAAAATCCAGGAAGTTGCATCGGTTGCCAACCGTCACCGGTTTGCAAGGAAGATGTCCATAAAGGACGCCCCTCTCCGTAGCCGGCATCCCGGTTCATAAACTCTTTTTCCCAGGCCTGCATCTCTTTTTGATAGGCTTCCATCAAACGTTCTTTATCAAAGCCGAGTGCTTCCATCTCAGTCAATTTTTCCCGAAATTCCGCCACTTGTTTCAACGTACCTGCACTGGTCCATGACTCGGCAGGAGTACCTCCCCAGGTACAGTCGATCACCCCAATGGGAACATTCAAGTTCTTCCATAACTCACGGGCATAGAAATAAGCCACAGCAGAAAAGTCCGCGACTGCAGCCGGACTGCATTCCTTCCAACTGCCACCGATGATCTCCGCATCCGTAGCAGGAGTATATCCGATCCTTCTTTCGATCTGCAACAAACGAATGGAGGGATATTGCGCTTCTGCCGTCTCCTGCTTATAGTTCATCACTCCTCCCCACCCGGCTACCGGCATTTGCATATTCGACTGTCCGGAACAAAACCAGACTTCACCGGACATTACATTATTCAATATCAACTTTTCTCCATCGGAAAGAGTCAATGTATACGGACCACCGGCCACAGGTGTCGGTATCTCCAACCGGAATGAACCGTCGGCTTGAGCTTTGACAGTGTGTTTTTGCTTATCCCAACTTGCAACAACCGTTACCGTACGCTGCGGCTTCGCTTTTCCTTTCAAAGTCAACATACTATTTTGCTGCACTACCATATTATCTGTGAAAAAAGCAGGCAAAGTAATCTTGGCAGATGCAGAAGTTACCAGCATGAACAATGCCACTCCTACAAAAAACGATTTCAAATGATCTTTCATTTCTTACTTTATTTAACGATGAGAACGATGTTATTCGACGGAGAATAACACCGTTCCATACTATATAATCTACGAACAGTTCGTTTTAACGTTCAGATCGTCATTTCAGTCTGATACTCAACTTATTTCCCGGCAATGTATCCGAACTGTTACCATACATGATTTCATAATCTCCCGGCACGATGCGCATGGTATTGGTCTCCGGATCGAAGAACTCAAACGTTCTCGGCGGAAGGTCGATAGAAACGACAGAAGATTTTCCGGCTTTCAACGGCACACAGCGGAAAGCACGGAGAGTCTTGACAGGCCCTTCCTTATCACCCACTTTGCGGACATATACCTGAATGACCTCAGTACCTTCGCGCTTACCTGTATTCTTTACATTGGCTTTGAAGGTTACCGACTGGCCGGTAGAGATCACATTCTTACTCAAACGGCCTTTGGATATATCAAAAGTAGTATAGCTCAATCCGTAGCCAAAAGGATACAAAGGAGCTTCGGTCATATATCTGTAAGTACGTCCTTTCATATCGTAGTTCTCAAAATCAGGCAACTGATCCGTATTCTTGTAGAAAGTGACAGGAAGTTTTCCACCCGGATTATAATCACCGAACAGCACATCTGCTACAGCCGTTCCACCGGCTTGTCCGGGATACCATGCCTGCAGAATGGCGTCGCATGATTTCGTTTCGGGTACCAAAGCGACAGCCGAACCGGAACAGTTCACGAAGATCACCTTTTTGCCGGCCTGCTTCAGTGCTTTCAAGATGTTACGTTGTACTTCCGGCAGTTCGATCGTCGTACGGTCACCACCACTGAAACCGGGGCAGTTGACAAAATATTTGTCTTCACCCTCCAGGTCCGGAGAAATACCACCGACAAAAATCACAACATCGGCATCCGATACTCTTCCGGCAACCGCTTCAGGAGCTATCTGACGATAAATACCGATATCAAAACGCAACAGTGCTTCTGCACCCGCCTGCATATATTCTACCTTGATCTGATAATCCTTGCCGGCAGTGGCTTTCAGTGTATATTCTCTTTTTGCACTGGCATGCGCCCCCCAGTAATCAATTACTTTCTCACCGTTTACATAAACGCGATAACCGTCGTCACCTTCGATAACCAAAGTGTAATCGCCGTCATTCTTCGGGCGGAAGGTTCCTTCATAAGATGCAGTAAAGTTATACAGTCCGACTCCCGGAGCATAAACGGTATTGCCACCGTTGCTGAAATTGAAAGGAGTGCTGACCTGCTGTACGGCTGCTACTTCGCCTTTCAGATCCATATTATTCCAATAAGTGCCGGTGAAACCCGGTTTACCATTGTTGGACACCTCACTGAAATAAGAATCGAACACCTGATTAGTCAATAACTCACAACCCTTTTCATAAGGCACATTACCAATCTTATTACGTATCCCCTCCAAAATAGTAGATGTGTGTGACGGGGTTCCTTTATAATTACCCCATTGCATCACAGAATCCACTGCATTCGGCCCCATAACGGCAATACGGATACCGGTTTTGGCAAGCGGAAGTACACCGTTGTTATGCAGCAACACCATAGATTTGCGGGCTACATCCAAAGCCATTTGTTTATGGGTTTTACAATCCACTGTATCGATGCTGATTTTACTCCACGGAACCAAAGCGTCATCGTCCATCTCTCCCAATTCAAAACGCGCCTTCAACAGACGACGCAGGCTTGTATTGATCCGTTCTTCCGAAATAAGCCCTTTCTTTACTGCTTCTTCCAGATGGGCATATTCGATACCGCATTCAAGATCAGTACCGCTTAGCACGGCTGCCGCACTTGCATCCGCCGCATCCTTGTGAGTGGCATGGCGGTCTTTATAAAAGAAATCGCTGATAGCTCCACAGTCACTTACCACCATGTGTTTATACCCCCATTCATTACGTAGAATCTGAGTCAACAGACGGTTACTGCCGCAACAAGGATCTCCTTCAAAACGGTTATAGGCGCACATCACCTCTTTCACATCCGCTTCCTGTACCAGATCTTTAAAGGCCGGCAAATAAGTTTCCCACAAATCGCGGGGAGAAATATTCTCCGCATTGAAATAATGGCGTTTAGCTTCCGGACCGCTATGTACTGCGTAGTGTTTGGCGCAAGCATGGAGTTTGTCATACTTGGCATCGGCAGGCCCTTGCAGCCCATTGACAACTGCAACGCCCATACGACCGGTCAGGTAAGGATCTTCTCCATAAGTTTCTTGTCCACGTCCCCAACGTGGGTCACGGAAGATGTTTATGTTCGGTGTCCAAAAAGTCAATCCTTCGCAACGTACCCCCCTACGGCCTTCGCGATGTGCATTATGGTATTTGGCACGGGCCTCATCACTGACAATCGTAAACACATCTTCTACCAACTTGTCATCAAAAGTGGAGGCCATCCCCATTGTTATGGGAAATACCGTAGCTATGCCGGCACGGGCTACTCCATGCAGTGCCTCATTCCACCAATCGTAATGAGCAATGCCCAGCCGCTCCACCGGAAAAGATTCGTTTTGCATCAGCTGCACTTTCTCTTTTAAAGTCAATCGGCCCAATAAATCCTCCGCACGCTCTTCCGGAGACAAATTCGGATTCTTATAAGGTTCATTTTGTGCTATACCTGTGACAGTGACAGCACCCAGGCATAAAGTAAATATAAGTTTTTTCATTCTTCTTTTCTTTATTAGATAGCTATTATAATTCTATGGTTTCCTGAAGTTTAATATCTTCAGACGAGCTTCCTATCAGGAACACATATTTTCCTTCAGGAGTCACGAACCGCCGGGTTTTCTCATCCCAATAACGCAGTTCTTTTTTCGGCACGGAAATGGTTACGTCAGTAGACTTCCCTTTCTTTATGTGTACTCTGGAGAAACCTCTCAACTGTTTCAAAGGCATGTAAGTACCTGTCTCCGGATACTGAACATATACCTGAGCCACTTCGTCACCATCGTACTTTCCGGCATTGGATACCTTGAATGTAATATCGATCGTATCATTGGCTATCGAAATGTTCTTTCTCTTGTAGTTGAACTTCGTATAGCTCAACCCGTAGCCAAACTCATATAAAGGCTTGCCCTTGAAATACTGATAAGTTCTGTTTTGTACGGAGTAGTCATCGAAAGACGGAAGCTCGTCCAATGAGTTATAGTAAGTCAACGGAAGGCGTCCACCAGGATTGTAATCGCCAAACAGAACCTCTGCAATGGCTGTTCCGCCCTGTTCGCCGGGATACCAGGCATTCAATATGGCCGGGACATTTTCATCAATCCAGTTAATAGCCAAAGAACTTCCGGCAACCAGCACAACCACCGTATTCGGATTTACCTTGTAGAGTTCACGGATAAATTCCTGCTGATCGGCAGGTAACTCTAAAGAGTAACGATCCTGTCCTTCTCTCTCGATCGATTTATTGATACCCAGAACGGCAACGGTTACATCACACTCTTTAGCTGCCTTACCGGCATCGCCAAACAATGCCAAACGATCTACCTGATCGGTAGTAGGTACTTTCCAATAAAGACGTGCAAAACAATCTCCACCGCCATCAAAATATTCCACCCGCAAATTATATTCTCTGCCGGCTTCCAACTTCACGATTACATTATCCATCTGGGCGCTTCGCTCTGTCCACGAGTCAATCAGTTTCTTCCCATCCAGAAACAGACGACAACCGTCATCCGTTTTCAGTCCCAACGTGTATTCTCCTGAAACAGCCGGTTTAAGGACACCGGTCCAGCGGATGGACATGGGTGCCTGTGGCTGGAACGGATCCGGGCGGCTGGCGGGGTCATAAATCAATTCTTCCTCCGTACGA
The DNA here is from genome assembly GCA_958477465.1 of uncultured Bacteroides sp. GTDB lineage: Bacteria > Bacteroidota > Bacteroidia > Bacteroidales > Bacteroidaceae > Bacteroides. The sequence continues at coordinate 134,578 of CAUEFX010000001.1, read as the reverse complement.
ACCGAAGGTGTACCTTCCAAGTTGCTATTTGTGAAATACTCTGCTTTCAAGCCGTTTGGGAAATAGTTCTTGCTAATCGGATCAAAATCCGAACCGGTAGATACCCAAGGTGCATATACGACCTTCACATTCGCCTTTTCTGCATATTCCCTGATACCATCGAGCACTGAAACCGGAGCGTTCTTCGGAATGCCGCTATAATCTCCAAACTCACAGTGACCGGCATTGATGCCCACTACGGCAATGGACTTTATTTTCTTTAAATTTAAAGGCAGAAAGTTTTTCTGATTTTTCAGAAGAACCATGCTTTGCCGCGCTGTTTCCAATGCCAGCTCCTGATGTTTCTTACAACCGACCACAGAAGGTTCTATTTGATTGTAGGGATTCTGTGAAGGGTCGTCAAAAAGTCCCAAAAGCATTCTGCCTCGCAAAACCCGGTAAGCGGCAGAGTCGATATCGGCCTTGCTCACCATCGATTCGTTATAGGCTTTCAGCAACGGAGCGGTATATACGCGGTCTCCACACTCCAAATCGAGTCCGGCTTTGATAGCTAATGTAGCAGCTGCGTCCAGATCTCTCACATACTTATGCTTAGTCACCATCCATTCAGGTGCACTGCAATCCGAAACGATATAACCGTTAAAGCCCCAGTCTCCACGCAATACATTCTTTATCAGGTAAGTATTGACCGTACAAGGAACCCCGTTCACCGCATTGTAGGCCATCATGATGGACTGTGCTTTCGCATCGACAATGCAACGCTCGAAAGAGGGCAAATAGTATTCGCGTAAATCACGTTCGGACATTCGTGCATTACAACTCGAACGGTTGTGCTCCTCATTATTGGCAGCAAAATGTTTAGGAGTGGAGACTGTTTTCAGATAACGGGGATGATTGCCTTGCAAACCCTTGACAAACTCGCACCCGATCACTCCGGTCAGAAACGGGTCTTCTCCGTAAGTCTCCGGAGTTCTACCCCAACGCGGGTCACGGGCCATATTCACGGTAGGTGACCAAAAAGTCAGCAAGTCACTGGCACCGGCTATTTGTTTCTTCCCATAATCCAACTCTTTCCAACGTCCCCGCGCCTCATCTGAAATGGCGGAAGAGACCTCAAAGATCAGTCCAGGGTTCCAGGTTGCCGCCAGTCCGATAGCTTGCGGAAATACCGTAAACTCACCCGGACGCACAATGCCGTGCAAAGCCTCGTTTCCATGATAATATTTATCAATATTCAAGCGGGGAACCTCTCTTGCATCATTCACGAGCAAAGAGATTTTTTCCTCTATCGTCAATCTGGAGAGTAAATCTAAAAGACGTTCATGCTGAGGAGCATTCATGTCGCGGAACAGTTCGTTACCGCTCTGTGCCTGTCCAGCCAACGGCAATATCCATAGAGATAACGAACATCCGATTAATTTAAGAATCTTCATCATATAAGTTTGCAGTTTAAATATTTAAAAGTTTAAAGGGTTATCGTGTTAAACGTTTTGGGAGCCAATTTTATATCGGCTACATGCCCCTTACAGGCTATTCTGATACTCCGCTCTTCCGTATCTTTATTGGCGCAAAGAATAACGACCTGTCCATCCGGATTTTTAAACGCCAGTACATTGTCTCCTTTTGAAACATTCAGCCGATGAGCACCTTTCTTCACGAAATGGCTCAAATGTTTCATCACATAAAACTCCGGTGTATAAATGACCTGTTTCGTCTGTGAGTCGATACGTATCATTGCATTTTGTTTCCATCCCCAAGAGCTGGCACCGTCATCTTGTAGAACCATATTCCAATACATATAAGAGTTCACACCGCCGTTCAGATAAGTATTCAGCAAGTCAAACGTATGTTCTGCCGCTCCCCAGTCAAAAGTACCGCCGCCACACTCATTTTCTGTCTGCATCAATTTCATATCAGGGTATTTTCGGTGAACATCAGCCACAATATCTTTTCCTTCCCACTGTAAACCGATACCACGGATATATTGGGCTGCGTCGGCGTCTTCCATCACACAAGTCAGATCTGCCATCTTATTGCAGTTAAAGGTACCGAACCATAAGTCGACATTCGGATGTTTCTCTCTAAATGCCGGTCCCAAATATTTTCCGATAAAATTGGCCATCGACTTCGGAAGCCAACTGCAATTGGGCCATTGATGCTTTGTATAAGGCTCATTCTGAAAATACAATAACGAAACATCAATGCCATTCTGTTTGTACGCATCAATGAATTTGGATAGATAAAGAGCATAAGCTGTCAGATATTCGGGCTCTTGTATCAGATGATCGCCTGCCACCTCATTTTCTTCTTTGAAATCATTGTGATCACCGGGGGCAGTCGCATAATGCCTGGTAGCCTTCATCCAGACAGGAGGACTCCAAGGGGAAGCCCACAACTTAAGATCAGGATTGATAGCCAATGCAGCTTTTACATAGGGGATCACCCCACTCTTATCATGCTCTATGCTGAAATTCTTCATTTCAAAATCTCCAGGAGTTTCATCATAGCTATACCAGCCACGAGCATAGTCATTCGCACCAATCGGCAAACGACAGAATGTAAAATGCACGCCATTCGGACCGAACAAGGCATTCAATACTGTATCGCGTTGTCCTTCGGACAGTAAAGACAAAGCATCCCAACCTAATTCATTAAAACATCCGCCAAAACCGTCAATCACCTGTTCTTCCGTATCCGAAACAATAATGTCGGCATCCTCGCTTGTCTGTTGGCAGACCGGCACGGACGATCTCTGCCACTGAGCCTGCTCGGATGTAGTATAAATTTCCGCTTTCTGAATGTCTGGTGATTTACACCCCTGAATTACTAAAAGTGATAATAACAAGATTTTAAGTTTCATAGATATATTATTCTGTTAATTGTGTTTATGTTGCATTACATTAAGGGAGGGAGGTACATCACCGGCACTTGCCCCCCATTCCGTATTACATCGATTGTCCATTACAAATTCAAGTCTCCCTCCATTCTCTATATCTTCATGGCTTAACCAAGGTTTAGACCAAGTCTTGCCATTTAATTTAGCCGACTGAATATATTTATTATCAACCGAACAATTACGGGCTACAATCTCCAAAACCTTTCCGTTACTCAACTTCAATTTTACGGAAGAGAAGAAAGGACTTCCGATGTGATATACCGGTAATCCCGGTGTAACCGGATAAAATCCCATCATCGAGAAAACAACAAAGGAAGAAAGACCGCCACCGTCTTCATCTCCGGGAACTCCCATCAAATCATTCCGAAACCATTGATGAACCAATGAACGGATCCGTTGCTGGGTTTTCCATGGGGCTTGTGCATAGTTGTACAGATAAGGGATGTGGAGAGAAGGCTCGTTAGCCATAGAAAATTGTCCTACATTACCTGTATGATCAGGAAGTTGGGCGTAAAATTCATATTTCGGTTTTCCCAACCATTCCCTGAAGGTGGCATCCAGGTTCTTAACAAAAGCCGAAGCACCTCCCATCATATTTACCAAATCACCGAAGTTATGCTGCACATCCCACCGATAAATCCAACCATTGTTTTCTCCATAATATTCACGTGCACCGAGTCCGCCGGAGAAACGATAATCAAAAGGTTCTAAAAAACGGCCGTCCTTATCCTTGGGATGGAAAAAAGAAGTTTGCGGATTAAATAAATTACGATAGTTGTAGGAGCAGGACTCATAATAATCTGCTTCCTTCTCCAATCCGAGAGCAGAGGCGATGCGCGACAGGCACCACTGGTCATAAGATGTCCCTAACGTTACTGCTACCGATTGCCGTTTTTCAAAAGAGTTCACTTCGGGCACAGTTTCCTGTTCTCCCGATGCCAATGACGGGATATATCCTTTCTCTTTATAAAAACGGTCTATCCATCCGGCTTTTGCACTCGACCATGGAGCCAGTGTCTTTTCCTCAATGGCAGCCTTTGTGTAGGTATAGGCTTTCTGCAAATCAAAATCACGTACTCCTTTATACCAGGCATCCGCTATGACAGCAACTCCATGATTACAATTCATCCGGCGCGAATCTCCCGTCACTTCCGGGAAATTAGGGAACCAATGATCCGAACTGAACTCGGACATCCTCAGATATGAACGGATGATATCCGTCTGTTTCTTCCGGTCGGTCAATATCCGCAAAGGATGGGCCGCCCGATAACTATCCCAAATCCAGTCATCCGTATAGTAATCATAACCGTTGTCCTCATGTATTCGATTATCGTACACACAGAAATAACGACCGTCTTCACTGATGTTTACCGGACGTTCCAGGCAACGGTACAGAGAAGTATAGAAAACGAAACGGTCATTTTCCGTACTACCGGAAACACTGATTTTTCCAAGTTCTTCATTCCAGATTTTGCGTCCTGCCGTCGCTACCCGTTTCAGGTCAAAATCTTTGATCTCTCTTCGCAAGTTCTTCTTCGCTTGCTCCACACTGATGTACGAAACTCCATAACGGACATTCAATGAAAGCGGAGCAGCATCCCAACCGATCACTACGCAGGTATTATCCCCTTTTGCCTTTCGTTTGCCCTCCTCCCATTTATCAGATTGAAGAGTACCCGTCTTCGTCGGCTCCACATCCGTCTCCATATAGATATATACCCGCAGGTTATTCCACATATTCTGATAACCGGAAATCACGTTACCACTGACCTCCAATTCGCCATTTCCGGCATTCAATATGAGATAAGGAGCCTTATCTTCGTTATAATCAAAATGATAAATTGCCGATTGATGTGAAGGTGCAAACTCTACATGTTGCTGCTGATTGCATAAATCCACCTGATAGTGGTAAGGTTTCGTTGCCTCGTTATCATACTCAAAATCGATTATCCGGGACAATCCGGATGCATCTCCCTGGAAAGGCGACAAATTAAAAGCAAAAGAGCCGCGATGGCTGATCTGTATCAACGGAAGCCCATGAATTTTATCGGAGGTATAATCGCCACGCTGCGGATAAACTCTTAACATACTGTTGGGCAGATGTACAATCGGATAAGTAGGAACCAATAAATGGCTGATATTCCCCATATACGGATTCACATAATCGACCGGAGTTTTCGCTGAAGCAGCTTCCAGTTCTGTGATACCCGTCGTTCCTGCAACAAACAATAAAATAAGTATTTTCCGAATTATAGTATTTACCATAAGATTACGTCTGTAAAAAATGCTACTTTAATAAAAACAGGTCTCATGGAACGATCGGCTGTACATCTCTATCCATGAGACCTGTATCAAAAAAATCACTGAAAACAATACCTTCTTATATAAGATTAAATAGCTATAGTGGCTTCCATTGTCTCTTCTATTTCATGCCAAATATCATAATCAGCATCACCGTTACTACCATCACATCCATCCTTCAACAAACGATAACGATAATGCAACGTAAAGGCATGGCGGTTATATAAAGTAGATTTAGTCTCCAAATAATAGTTGCTTTCGCCTCCTCCCAACATCTCAATCTGAATACTTCCAATGGCTGTTAAAGTCAAAGTGGCATCTTCATTTACAGTAATGCGCATTCCGTATTTTCGGATGGCTTCTTCTGTCAAATTAGAAAGTTCATAAGTATTCATACCTGCGAAACAGCGAATGGAGTTTTTTGTCAAAGGAACAACAATACGGCTCAATGTATAAGGACTGCTCTTTTCTATTTCCTCGGTACCACTCTTATATGTTCCATCTGTACCTCTCGTTTTATAATAGACTGTAGGTGATTGAGTTGCATAGTCATTCTTTAACAGTACACGATATAAAACCGTTTGTTTATCTGGATTTATTTCATAACCCGACACACTCTTTATCCGAAGCGGTATTAAATAGGTAGAATCTGGAGATAGACCCTCCGGTCGTACGTATACCGGGATAGTACTATATGTATTTTCATTATCTGCTTTTAATACAGTAACCATGTTAGGTATATCATAATATTCGGCACCTAATTTATGAGCATACTTTGCCACATTAAGATCATAATTCAACTTATTATATTTTGCCAAAGCTTCATCATCCGGTTCCAATTCCACCGTCACATCCGTATCTATATGTTTAGTTCCGCCACAATTTATACTTATATACCCAGTTGTTTCCTCTTGATTCAAATCATGATTTACCGGAAAAGTCAAATCATCACCACTCAAAACATATATGACCTTTTTATACAATTCCTTGTCAAACTGATCATCTTCATTACATGCTATCATACATAAAGGTAATGTAGCAATCAATAATATACGATTTATTTTCATTTTATTTTCCTCCTATTCATATAGTTCTATTAATCATCCCATCCAGGATTTTGATCCAATAAAGGAGCTTTTCGCACCTCATCACGAGAAATCGGTAAAAAGACCGTTTTTTTATCGACTACACGGTTACGATAATCCGGATGATTCACAACCGTACGTTGAAAGAATTCACTTTTACCCGCTTCTATATTCATGCCCTCAATCGGTTTATTTTCTTCTTCTTCATAAATACCCCAACGACGCAAATCATAAAAACGACGTCCTTCTGCTAGAAACTCTACCAATCTTTCCGTAACAATTTGGTCATTCATGCTTTCCTCACTTGCATAATCTTGAGGACGTAATCCCGGTAAACCGGCCCTATAACGAATCTGATTAAATGCAGCAATCATTTCCTGCAAATTTCCACTTCTTGATAACTCATATTGCTCACCGCTTTCCATACTTATTGTATGTGAAGTTGTCAAATGATTAATTGCCTCCGCATACGATAATAGAATTTCTGCATACCGGATGATGGGAAAAGATTTAGCAACACGTACAGAACCACCGCCACTATACCAATTATCCACAGGATTAATGTATTTCTTTAATACATATCCCGTCACTGCATAATTCCGGTCTTTATCAGTAGTCGCCTTATCCTTTCCTGCATTTCCACCATAATAATACTCTATCGTAAGATTATAAAATCCAGAGGTATAACAAGAAGTACCCGGCCAGTAGCAACCACTAAAGCCGACACAAGCATAGAAGCGCATTTCACGATTATTATACATGTTAAATGTACCTCTATTTAAACGATATCCTGAAAATGTCTGTACCTTCGTTGTATTACCTACTTCTGAATATTCGCCCGCAGCCTCTGCTTCTTTGATCGTTTTTCCGTCACGCATTTTGTAAGCATCCACTAATTTTTGTGTCAGGCACATACCATTATATCCTCCCATATTCATAGGAAAAGATTGACGGGTATATTCTGCCACTTCTCCTGAACTACGTGCCCAAATCAGCTCTTTATTTTGTATAGGATAAGTTTCTCCATTAAACATGTCTGTATAAGACTTCAAAGGATCAATGCCACCTGCACCATTCGGGAAAGGATCAGAAGGAACAGTTTCCGGTAGTTCCGGAGTAATATACGAACCGGAACTTGATGCAGGTACAGTATGTAATGTATATCGCTGTCCATTATCCATATCCATTACCCGTTTAGCTGCAGCAGCAGCCAAGGCCCATTTTCTTTCATCATAAGTTTGAGAAATATACGGAACACCATCCGTACTACGCGTCCAATTTCCAAAATAACGATAAGCAGCCGAACCACCATTAAAAGCAGGACTAGCAGCTTGCAGACGCACACGTGCTATTATCGCATAAGCAGCCCCCTTGGACGGACGGCCAAAATTAACTATAGATACATCAGCCGGTATATATTTAGCAGCAGTCTCCAGCTCTGAACAAACATATTCTACCGTTTCATCATAAGTGGCACGTCCACGATCGTAATATTCCGCCTCTTCATTGGTATTCAACACTTCATCTCCCACAAGTACAGCCGGACCATAATTCATTAAAATATGATAATAAGCATACCCACGCATAAAATGAATATAGCCTAACATCTCTTGTTTTTCTAAAGGAGTAATATCCTTACATTCATCTATTCGACTCAAAATCAAGTTAGCCTTACGAATAACCTTATAACAAGATCCCCAAATTCCAAGTCCTTGAGTATTGGCAGCAGAGACAAGCCCTAATGTCAATGCTTTCCCATGAAACAGGTTATAATTCATTAATGTAAAAATATCATCAGCAGCCGTAATACCGGGAGTTACATCATTCCCGAATATCTTACTTTCATCTGGAAGTTCACCGGCAGCTCCCCATAAATATTTCTCCAAATTCGTTTTATTTGAGAACACAGAGTCGTATTTTAACGTATCATCAAAATACTTATCAACACTCAAAAAATCACATGAGCTCATTAGCCCCAACAATAAACATGGAACTATCCAAACACTCTTATTTATGAATTTCATACTCATTCAATTTAAATCAAAAAAACATTACTTAAAAATTCACATACATCTGAAAAGCAAAACGCTGTGGAATAGGATAAGCTCCACCGTTGTGATCAGCCTGTTCTGCATCCCATAAATTCATAGGACTCCAGATACATAAATCGGAAGCAACAAATTGCAAATCAAGAGAACGAACTCCCAAATATTTCAAGATTCTACCTGCAGGTAATTTATAATTGACACTCACTTCTTGTAATCTCAAATAACGCGAATTTGCATGCCAAAAAGTAGAGAACTGCGTATTGTTCTCATTCCTACCATAACTCAAACGTGGAAACCTTGCATTAGGATTTTCTGTCGAAGAATCACCTGAATAGAATGCCGGAGTCCAGCGATTATTTTGATCAGCAACAATCTTCAACACATTACCGGTCTTTCCTCCATAAAATGGTATATATCCTTCTCCATTTTTCCCTTTATCCCAATAGCCATTATCATCCACATAATAATAATCCGTATTGCCGGTACCTTTAAACAAAACACCGATAGTCAAATTCTTATAATTAAATTCACCACCAAAGCCATACATCAAACGGGGATAATTCGGATAAGACAAAGGTACTTGGTCATCTTTATTAATAACTCCATCTCCGTTCACATCCTTATACTTAATATCTCCTGGTAAATAATCACCAAAAGTCTGCTTCGGGCTGGCTGCAATATCTGCTTCATCACGGAAAAGTCCTAAAGCAATATAACCGCGGAAAGCATTATTTACATAACCTGAATAATTTTGATATTCATATTTTTGCAAAGCTTGTTCCCAATTCTTCACTTCATTAGCTGAATAGGTAAAGTTGCCACGTAATGTGAATGACATATCCTTATTAATTCTTTGTGTATATGAAATATTACCATCCGAACCATAGCTAACCATTTTTCCGACATTACCATACGGCATTTTCTGCAAACCCGCATATTCCGGAATCTGTTGGCGCAACTGATAAATACCGTCACGTTTATCACGGAAAAAGTCAACGACAAAATTCAAACGTTCGCCAAATAATTTCGCTTCAACTCCGATATCTGCTTTCTTTGCAACTTCCCATTTCAAATTATCAGCACCTATCAATTCTTCAGTTATAGAGCCATTGGTACTTCCCCAACCGCCTCCGGAGTTTACATTCAATAGAGTCAAATAAGGGAAACGGTCGCTTGTTAAACGATCATTACCTACTGTACCATACGAACCACGAATCTTCAAGAAATTCAACCATGGCAGTTTCTCACGCACCCAATCATAACCGGTAGGTACCCATCCGGCAGCAACAGCCGGGAAAAAGCCAAACCGTTCATTTTTAGCAAAATTAGCAGAACCTGTGTAGCCAAAGTTGAAATCTACAAAATAAGTATCCCGTAACCCATAAGTAACTCGTCCTGAAAGTCCTTGATAACGGATCGGAATAGCATACATACTTCTTAAACTTTCACTTTTCCCATCAATATCTTTATTCATTCTTTGTTCACTGCTCATATAATAATAAAGCAATCCTGTCAGACGGTGATACTGAGCAAACGTTCTCTCATAATTCATCATTCCTTCAAAATGCAATTTATAATACTGCTCGTCCTCATGTGAATACTTTACAGGTTCACTTTCCAATCTTTTATACAATCCTAATTCTCCTGTATAACGACGTACTTCAGCATAATACATATCAGGACGCACATAACGCTTTTCCTTCAAATTGACTTCCGTATCATAGGCCACCTGAGCTCTCGCAGTTAAGCCTTTGGTAATCATAGACAAATCTTGTTTCAGTTCCAAAGTGGATTTTCCTCGGAAATGACGTGTATTACTCATGCCGGTATAATTCAGCATGACATAAGGTGAATAGGCATTATCAGCTCCATAAGCAGGTAATTGCCCCGTAGAATAAATCTTGGGAATCGTTAACGGAGTCAAATTACGTTGGGTAGCCCAAAGCCCGTCAGTATCAGCATTACCCGGTTCGGATTTATCAGAAACAAATCCATCGGAACCAAAGTATACAGAAGTAGTTTTTGTCAAATTAATATCCAAATTAACACGGTAGTTATAGGTACGATATCCCACATTGGTTGAATATTTAGAAGATTTTTCTTGTTTATAAGCAGAAGACTCATTAGACATTCCTAAACTTAAATAATAGCGTGCAAGACTACCACCTCCCTTTGCGTTCACATAATAAGTTTGTTGTAGGGCCGTCCGATTCAATACTTCATTTTGCCAATTTACATCAGGATACAAATCCGGATCAAGCTGATACTTTATCAAATCCAACTCCATATCCGAATACAAAGGGGTGCTGCCTCTGACTACACGAGCTTCATTTGCTAACTTTGCATAATCATAAGCACCTAAATATTCCGGCATATTCACCATACGTGATATCGTTAAATTAGCACGACCGGTAATCTGCAACTTATCAGCCGTACCTCTTTTTGTCGTAACCAGCACAACACCATTTGCACCACGTACACCATATACCGCTGTAGCGGAAGCATCTTTCAATACAGAGAAACTTTCAATATCGGAAGGGTCTATTTCACTTAAATTACCCTCTAGACCATCAATCAAAACTAAAGCACTACTGTTAGCACCGAAAGTACCGATACCACGTATCCAGAATTCAGAAATATTTTTTCCCGGTTCACCACTGCGTTGGAGTGAAATAACCCCCGGAATACGTCCACCCAACATATTGTTAATATTGGTTGACGGTGTCTGTATATCCGCAATGTCGACATTAGTAATAGCTCCTACAACACTCGCTTTACGTTGAGTACCCATACCTACAATTACCGTTTCTTCAAGTACTTGTGAATCCTGCTTTAACTTAACAACGAGATTGGTTTCAGACTTTAATATCAGGATTTCTTCTTGTTTATATCCTAAGAATGAAATAACAACAACATCATTTTTTTCAGCTTTCAAGGAGAATTTACCATCAAGATCGGTAATAGCACCTCGGTTCGGAGAGTTCTTAACAAACACATTAGCTCCCGGAACCGGCATATCCATATCATCAAAAACTTGCCCGGATACGGTATACACACTCTTTTGCTGTGCAAATGCCATTAAAGAACCGCACAACAAAAACAATAATAAAATATATTTTCTCATTATAGCATTATTTTTTAAGTCACTAATCTTATTCAATCGCGAGACGGCGTATGCATTGGTTCTCATAGTCTGCAATATAAATGGTTCCATCATCATCTATAGCTACTCCATAAGGTCTGTCGAACAATGCATCATCCGGAGTACCGTCCTGATAGCCGGATTCACCAGGCTGTCCAATAACAGTACTAACAATTCCGTCTTTGGAGATCTTTCGAATAACATGATTATTGGTATCAGCCAAAAATAATTCATTATCTGCTGTCAATATCATCTGACGAGGTTCATTAAACATCGCATATTCACAAGGTCCATCTGCATATCCCGAACGATTCGTCATCCCGGCATACAATGTATGCTCGCCTGTCTTAAGATTATATGTATAAATGCAATGCGAATTTGTATATGCCAGATACAATATGTGTTCTTCTCCTTCATACGGGCTAAACAAAATATAGGAGTCACTACCCACCATTAAACCAGTTGCAGCTACAGATGCATATCCTGTTTTAGGGTCAAACTTCAACAATGTTCCATTTTTAATACGAGTATACATAAAACCATCATATTTACACATTGCAAAAGAATGCTTAAAGTCAATATCATAACTAGGACTATCGGGATCTTTACGTAAGTTGCATTTACGTGGACTCCACATATTTTTTGATGAAAGCTCCCAATATTCTGTTGCATTGTCCGTCGGAATATATACAGTCTGCCCATCTTCTGACATACAAGGCTGGTTAGCCGGTACACCTGTATTCGGAATAAGTATCTGACTCTTATCTTCTCTTTCATTTACCAACATTACCTTATTGTTATCATAGTAGCTATTCAATTCGCGACAGCAAACGAATAAATTATGATCAACATCAATTGCCAGATAAGTAACATGAGGGAATTGCGTTTGAGCCATATTACCTGTTTGTACACCCGGCGTTCCTCTCATTCCACAAAGAGTAGTTACCGTAGTCTGAATATGATAAGTAAAATGTTCACTAAACTCTGCTTTATTATCACCCACAGATACAGATATGACGCAATCTTCTCCCGGTTTACGAGGAGTTATTGCATAGATCTTATCTCCCGTTGTTTGAATAACAGCCGCTTTCGTGTCATTGAAATACACATTAATTTTGCTTACATCCGTACCAAAATTTCCTCCGGTAAGAATCATCTTAGTGGCAATACCTCCCTCTTTTGGGTAAAAGTCTGTCAATGTAATCGGCTTACTTGGGTCGTATTCTTTCTTTTGATTGTCATCATCTTTACAAGAAAAGAACCCTACCAATAAAAAGCACATCAACAAGGAAGTGAAAAATTTAATTTTGTTACTTCTTTTCATAATACTACTTATTTAATTTCCATAAATCTTATTTCTTATACAAGTGGTAAATTTCTGCCTGGTGTTTAGGTAGATTATAAGAGAGTTTACCTTCCTGAATCTGTACGCTATTTCCCGACCAGCACTCTATACCGCCGGAAACTTTCTCCGGAGCTATCCCCAGATCCTGAAGAGTCAGTTCACCACTCTTCACACCTTCATCATAATTGAAATAGGCGATGTAATAAGCATCTTCCGTTTCTAAAGTAAACAGGTCGACCGAACGGTTAGAGCCGGACACTTTATGACCATAAGCCGGTCTGAACGTTTTACCAAGATTGACAACTGCATTGACCCGTTCGTTAACAGCGAATTTCTTCACTTTTTCCTGTGATATCTCTGTTCCAATATAATTTCCCTTTGTCGATAAGTTATCGCCAATCATGAAATAACCCGTTACGGCCCCAGTTGTGATGCGGGACATGTTTTCCGCTTCGCTCCGGTCTCCCATCACAAGATGGTCGGGATCGTTATAAGCATATACGCGATCCAGCCACCATCCGAAAGACAAACTGTTCATCATGTAGTTGGTATGCCACATTTCTCCCCAGGCATCGCAGCTGATACGACGGGCATTCGCATACTGATAAGGGAAAAGGGGAGCAATCGATTCGACTATAAACATATCGTCTCCGCAACGTTCACGCAGGTATTTCATCCCGTAGTTAAAGGCCTGAGTACCTGTTGTTATATCCTTATTATACCAGCTATCTGCTTCAACCATGCCGGCTGTAAGAAAGTCCAACTTGAGATATCTGAAACCGGCTGCTTTAAATTTATCAATGAAATAATTGATTCTCGACAATGTAGCCGGGGCCGTAGGATCCATACAGCCGGCACCATATAATTTTCGTTTCTTGCCGTTCACCTTCAAATGTGACTGGCTGTATTTATAGCCGTTATTCCCTTCGATATCACGTTCATTGTCCGGAAACCAATCGTTGAACGGAGTCCAATAAATGCCCGGCACTTGTCCATTGGCAATGCAATGCCGTGCAAAATCTTCCAACTGTTCCCAATTCAAGTTATCCCAATAAGAATCCAAGCCGACAAAAACAACTCCACTTGCGCCGAAACCGCCTTTCCCCTGCAAATACTCTTTCACAAAATCAGAAGCGGAAAGCACTCCTTCATAATTGACATGCGTACTCATACCACCCCAACTATTCCAACCGAAAGGAGTCCCCTTGTTCCACTCCCGTTTGGGAACAATGGCTGCATTCGCCTCTCCAAACGTTTCCATACCCAGTCTCCAATCATCAAAGAGACCCACAAACATTTTGGATGACTTCACCGTTGTGCTTTTTATAGAGCCGTGTGCCTTGTCATCGCGTGTAGCAGAATGACTGGCACCGCTATAACATTCCAATTTAGTGATACTCCGGTTATCACGGGATCCCACCATACGTATAGCAGACTTCCAAGTATCATGCTCCACAGAACCAATCACGAGACCATGCTGGCTGCCACCGTTAAAGATGGAAGTTACTTCGAATGAAATCGTATCGCGAGCCAACGGCCCGGAAGCATGTATAGCACTTGCCGATTTTGATTGCGACAACGGTAACGAACCGTAAGTTATAAAACCATCATTGTCAAAAGGAACAAATAGCAGACGATTGTCTGTGCTCTGAGGTAAGAATTGATTGGTTGCCGTCGTATAAATCGGAGAGATATAATTGGTCACCAATACCTTTCCATCCACAGAAGTAAGATAAACCTCCGTCAGGAAGAAATCCTTGGAAGAATAAAGATAAAAAATCTGTTCGATGGTAGGAGCACCCTCTTTTTTATAACGGACCGTACATTTCTGAGCCGGACCGAACGCATCCGTAATCTCTTCCTTTGCAAACTCCACATCTGTATATTCGGAACTATTATAATAATTTGAAGAATTATTGAACCGAACAAATACATCGCTCAAGATGGGTTCTCCATCCTTCAACAAATCCAATTGTTTTGTTTCATCTTTAAAACGAATGGTCCACGCTCCGGAAGAAAATTCACGATTATCTGCGCAAGCACTTCCTAAGAATAAACTCTGGATGAACAATAAGCAAAGCGAATACTTAAATAGATTCTTCATTTTATCAAATTTAAAATTAACTAATACATCGTTTCGTTGACCAAAAATAATAGTTTTAAGCACTTCAAAGTTGTACTATATAGGCAAAAAATATAAAATTTGTCGTAACAACAGGGAGAATATTTGCGGAATAGGACCTCCATAGCATTTTACAAAACAGATATACCGATAAAAGTAAAAACACCTATCGGAAGGGAATCGAAAAGCTGTTATAAGTAAGAATGGAAAAAACTCACAAAGTTTAATGGTAAAAACAGCCAATCCGCTGACCGGCACAAGTAAAAAGCAATAGGAATTCTGACAATAAGCCTACGAAACAAACCATAGGTCCACTAACCTCATCAGCTATCCCCAAAACAAGTTTCTCAGTGAAAAAAATATAGTTCCTCCACAAGAAATAATACATTTCTCATAGAGGAACTATTCAAAAGCCCATAAGATATAATAAATGGGAGTAGAATGAAAGAATAAAATCCAACCTTCTACTCTCATATAAAGATAAAGGGAATTACCCCTTCCTCACACGTTTGTAGGAGCGATGCCCGTATATCGTTACTACCACAAAACAGATAAATGGAAGTATAAATGAAAGATTCACCGCCGGCATCCCGAATAAGACATGCTGATCAATGATACTTGCCTGTAACGGAGGTAAAACCGAACCGCCTAAAATGGCCATAATCAACCCGGCAGCACCAAACTTGGCATCGTCGCCCAAGCCCTGAAGGGCTATCCCGTAAATAGTGGGGAACATCAACGACATGCAGGCAGAGACACCGACCAGACAATACATTCCTCCGATATTCTGTAAGAAGATAACTCCTATCGTGAAACAACAGGCGGCAATAGCCAGAATCTTCAGCAGAAGTCCGGGGTTGAGATAACGCAATATAAAAGTACAGACAAAACGGCTCACACAAAAAATAACCATTGCTATTATATTGTATTGCTGAGACAAAACCTCGGCTGCCTGTTCGCTCATCCCCTGTGACATAAACAAACGGGTACCGTATTGGATGATAAATGTCCAGCACATGATCTGTGCACCCACATAGAAGAATTGGGCAACCACCCCCTCGCGGTAATGATGAATGGAAAAGATCCGCTTCAGTGTGGGCAAGAAATTGATTGTATGAGACTGGTCAGCGTTTTTGGGCATTTTCACCATACGGATCAGCAGCAACATAACCAGAATGACAGCACCGATCACCAGATATGGAGCAATCAGTACGGCCAAATCCGAATCGCGCATCGCCTCGAACTCGGTTTGAGACAGCTGCGCCCGCTCTACAGTGTCCATCGGATGCAAACGGTTCTGAATGAAGTTCATCGCCACATACATACCCAACAAGGAGCCTATCGGATTGAAAGACTGAGCCAGATTGAGCCGGCGCGTAGCCGTCTCCTCCGTACCCATCGACAGGATATACGGATTAGCGCTGGTTTCAAGAAAAGACAGCCCGCAAGTCAGGATAAAATAGGCGATTAAGAAAGGATAATAACTGCCGGTCATCATGGCAGGGAAGAAAAGGAGGGCGCCCAAAGCATACAACCCCAATCCCAACAAAATACCGGCCTTATAAGAGTACCGGCGGATGAACATCGCAGCCGGAAAGGCCATCGCAAAATAGCCGCCATAAAAAGCCACCTGCACCAGTGCACCGTCCGTCACGCTCATACGGAATATCTTGGAGAAGGCTTTTACCATCGGATTGGTTATGTCATTGGCAAATCCCCAAAGCGCAAAGCAACTGGTGATGAGGATAAAAGGGATAAGATAGCTGACGCCGTCTTTGCTCAGGATAGAAAAGTGTTTGATGTTATTCATAATAATAAATTCGTTAGGATATAAATACGTTTGAGGACATTCGCAAAAACGAACGGTCACTCGTATAGATGAAACATACGTTCCATCGGTTGCCATTTTTGTGCGGAAGTAGAACCGGGAGTCACAAGCTGGAATATCGCCATGTAATCTTCCCATTCCTGCTGGCGGGGCAAAGTGGCCAGCCGCTCCATTGCCGTGTCCCAATCAAAATCGAGCGCGGTCTCGACGATCATAAACAGGCGTGTATCCAGGATGTAAATCTCCATTTCAAGGATACCGACTTCCCGGATACCGGCAATCACTTCCGGCCAGATTTCCGCCTGGCTGTGGCGACGGCGATACTCGGCTATCAGCTCCGGATCGTTTCGCAGATCCAGTGTCCGGCAATATCGTTTCACCGGCTGATGATACTCTTTGGTTCTATAACTTTTAATAGATGTTTCCATGGTTTTGTTTTTATCTGTCCCTTTAAATAATTTCTGTAATTTCATCACGCGTCTTTATATCCCCGCATGCCAAAGCCTGCACAAGGATGTTTCCAATGGCTGTGGCCTCAACAGGACCTGCATACACCGGAATGCCCAATGCTTCTTCCGTCAGCCGGTTGAGAAGGCGGTTGCGACACCCTCCTCCTATGATATGAAGCTGGGTAACAGGCGACGGCAACAGACTGTTTAGCTGACAGACTCCTTGTTTATAACGTTGCGCAAGCGATTTAAGTATACAAAGGACATATTCTCCGCAAGTTTTTGGTACGGTAAGGCGATGTTCACGGCAATAATCGGCTATTGTTTTCTCCATATCCAACGGACTTTGGAATACCTCGTCATCCACATGGATCACAGAATCTATCTCCGCATTTTCCGCAGCGGTGATCAGAGTTTCGTATTCCGTATCCTCTCCACGCTCCTTCCACTGGGCGATCAGTTGCTGCAAGATCCACAGTCCTGTGATATTCTGCAGGAAACGGATTTTACCTCCCACACCCCCTTCATTGGTAAACCCTGCCAAGCGGGCCTCTTCGGTCAGAATCGGTTCGTCCAGTTCGACTCCAAGGAGCGACCAGGTTCCGGAACTTAAGAAAGCCTTCCGGGTATCAGTGCCACCGGCTACGGCCGGCACGGCAAATACGGCACTTGCCGTATCGTGCGAACCTACGGCCACCACATCGACCCCGTTATCCATGCCGATCTCTCCGGCAATATCGGCTCTCAGTTTTCCCCGTACGGTTCCGGGCATTACCAGTTCTCCGAAAAGGCGTTCGGGTAAGCCCAAACGGTTTATTAACGGAGTGTTCCAAGTACGCTTGCGGGCATCAAGCATCTCGGAGGTAGAAGCAATGCAGTATTCGTTATTTGCCACACCAGTCAGAAAAAAACTGAAAAGATCGGGCATAAACAGCAGCCTGTCTGCAAGTTCCAATTGCGCCTCCCCGCTCTTTTGCATACTATAAAGTTGGAAAAGCGTATTAATAGGCATCACCTGAATACCGGCCTCCGCATAATGACGGGAAATATCCATGCGTCCGAACAGCTCTTCGGGCAGCCCATTCGTGCGCGGATCGCGATAGCAAACCGGATTGCCCAGCAAATTACCCTGTCTGTCTACCAACCCGAAATCTACCCCCCAGGTATCGATTCCGATACTCTTTATGGAATATCCTTTCCGGGCAGCCAGACGAAGCCCAGCTTTCATTTCACCAAACAGTGCAAGGAAATCCCAATAGATATGATTCCCCATCCGGATTTGCCGGTTGGGAAAGCGATATACCTCCTCCAACGTCAACCGTCCGTTGTCGATGGTACCGGCCATCACACGCCCGCTACCTCCACCAAAATCCACCGCCAAATATGTATTCATAGCTCTACTCTTTTCTAAACGACAAGGAGGAGAAAAAGAGACCAGGAAATACCTCCCTGTTTTCTCCTCCCTTTCATCATCTTATTATTAGGTCTTCTTGTTATTATTTGGTTTTCTTGCCCAAAACGTATGTCTCGAGATCATCAATCTCCTCGGGCGTCAACACGGTATAATCTCCACCGGACTGGATAATGATGCGGCATGCCATCTCAAAGAACATGGCGCGTTCGAAAGCCTCGTCGAAATCTTTTCCACATACCACCTGTCCGTGTTTCAGCAGCAACACCGAGTTGTGCTCTTTCAATCCGTCGATCACCCCCTGTGCCAATTCTTTCGAGCCGGGGCGATAATAAGGAACTACCGGCACTTCGCTACCCACATGACAAGGTATTTCGGCCGTCACATTCAGGTTGGTGGGGCGATTCTTCATACAAGCCACCGCAGTAGCATAATGCGACTGGAAATGAAGCACTACATTCACATCGGGACGCTCACGAAGAACGCCGAAATGGAAACCGCTCTCCATCGACGGTTTCACGCCATTCAACACTTCTCCCGTCGACAATTTGCAAATGGACACCTTTTCTTTGGGCAGAGAAGGCACCCAGGAACCTGTGCCTGAGATCAACACTTCATCCCCTATACGCCAGGAGATATTACCGCTACTGCAAATCGTCAGTCCGGCATCACCCACACGGTGAGCCTGGGCTATAAACTGTTCAATCTGTTCATTCGTTATCATACTGATTACAATGCTTTTTTATAAAGTTCAAGTATTATTTCTTTGTTCACTTCACGGGGATTGCCCGGAGTACATACATCGGCAAATGCCGCCGTAGCCAACTTATCCAGATCTTCCGCCTTTATTCCCAGCTCAGACAAGTGCTGCGGAATCCCTACACGGACGGAAAGTTCCCGGACTGCCCTGACCGCCGCAGCAGCCGCTTCTTCACGGGTCATCTCCGGAGTATATACATTCATGGCCTTGGCTATCTCTACATATTTATCGAGTGCCGCAGGAGCATTGAACTCCATCACAATAGGCAACAGCAAGGCATTCGCCACACCGTGAGGTATATCGAAAATAGCTCCCAACGGATGCGCCATGCCATGCACAACGCCCAAGCCGACATTGGAAAATGCCATACCGGCAATGTACTGGGCAACCGCCATGCCATTACGGGCTTCGGCATTGGATGGTTCATTGACGGCCGTTTCAAGATAGCGGGTTATCATTTCAATCGCCTTGATCTCGAACATATCGCTCATCTCCCAAGCACCTTTCGTGACAAGCCCTTCAATGGCATGCGTCAAAGCGTCCAATCCGGTAGAAGCGGTCAGCCCTTTGGGAAGAGTATACATCAATTCGGCGTCTACAACGGCAACGACGGGAATGTCATTGGGATCTACGCAAACCATTTTCTTTTCATTGGCTTCATCGGTAATCACATAATTAATGGTAACCTCGGCCGCCGTACCCGCCGTAGTAGGTAGGGCAATAATGGGCACAGACTTGTTTTTCGTATCTGCCACCCCTTCCAGAGACACTACATCACTGAATTCCGGATTATTGGTTATGATACCGATCGCTTTGGAGGTATCTATCGATGAACCGCCGCCGATTGCCAGAATAAAATCGGCACCCGAAGCGGCAAAAGCCTGCAGACCGGCCTTGACATTGGCTACGGTAGGATTCGGTTTGACATCACTGAAAACCTCGTATGGAACAGAAGCTGCTTCAAGCA
The DNA here is from genome assembly GCA_958477465.1 of uncultured Bacteroides sp. Taxonomy (GTDB): domain Bacteria; phylum Bacteroidota; class Bacteroidia; order Bacteroidales; family Bacteroidaceae; genus Bacteroides. Next base: position 114,224 of record CAUEFX010000001.1, on the reverse strand, counting down.
CTTTCAATACCTTATCGGCCACCCCGAATTTGATCAGGTCCTTATCCGTAACCACCAGAGCCTTATGCAGCCCCAGACGGGCAATCTCTTTCGGGAGCACTTCCCGTGCTCCCGGTCCGAAGTATGAAACTTCGTTTAATATAAATCTATTAACCATTTGATTCCATTATTTGTAAATAGGACCGTAAACGGCACATGCTCTGTAATCCGCCCCTTCTTTCTCCATGCCGAAAGCATTCCATGCAGCCGGACGGAAGATGTCATCTTCTTCAACATTGTGCATACATACAGGGATACGCAGCATGGAAGCTAATGTGATCAGATCCTGTCCGATATGCCCATAGCTGATAGCGCCATGATTGGCTCCCCAATTGTTCATTACCGAATAGACATCCTTGAATGCGGGCTTGTCGCACAAACGAGGCACAAACCAAGTAGTAGGCCAGGTACGGTCTGTACGTTCATCCAGCAAACGGTGAATCTCCGGATCGATCTCCACCGTCCATCCTTCGGCAATCTGGAGCACCGGACCCAACCCTTTGATCAGGTTCAGACGCATCATCGTAACGGGCATTCCCCCTTTGGACAGGAAATTGGAAGAGAATCCGCCGCCACGGAAATAATCACGGTTGGCAGGATACCAAGTAGTAGCTTCCAAGCATTTCTCCATCTCTTCTTCCGTGATCTCCCAATGAGGTTTCATCACCGGTTCGCCATTCTCATCGGTTTGTCGGCCGGTTCCGTCGAGTGTCGTTGCACCGGAGTTTATCAAGTGAATAATACCGTTGGCAGCCATGCCGGTAAGTTCTTTTCCAGTCACACGTTTTACCGCTTCGGGGCTCCAATAGGTACGTACGTCCGAGAATATCTGTGCACGGTTTGTCAACAGATGCCCGAAGAGCATCGCCACACCGTTGCAGGCGTCGTTTTCGGTAGCTACCACATAAGCCTCACGGATGCCGTTCCAGTCGAAAGAGGTATTCAGCAGAGCTTCCGAATAATCCCCGTTGGGATAAAAGTCGGTCCATTGGCGTTGTCCCTGGAACCCGGCAGCGATGGCATTGTGTCCCAAAGCCTCCTCTTTGAAGCCCATCTCACGCAACTTCGGATTTCCCTGCATCAGATCGCGCATGATAATAGTCATCTTGACAATGAATTCCCAGTCTTCATCTTTCTGCTCACGGGTCTTTATTTTCTCCGGAAGGTTGAAGTCTTTCCCTTCGTTCTTCTTGCAATACTTCTCGGTCCAGGCCATTGCTTTGGCAAACTCTTCTTTATCATAAATGCCCTCTGTCATGCGGCGGATGATTTCCGTGAGGTCCACAGACTCGTTTCGCATACCGAGATATTCCTGGAAGAAATCCGGATTAACGATAGAGCCGGCAATACCCATGGAAACACTACCCATCGAAAGATAAGATTTACCTCTCATAGTAGCCACTGCCTGGGCAGCACGGGCAAAACGCAATATCTTTTCGGCTACGTCGGCAGGGATGGAGTTATCATTCAGATCCTGCACATCGTGTCCGTAGATACCGAAAGCCGGCAACCCCTTCTGTGCATGTCCCGCCAATACGGCAGCCAGATAAACGGCTCCCGGACGTTCGGTTCCGTTAAATCCCCAGACAGCCTTCGGGTAATACGGGTTCATATCCATTGTTTCGGCTCCATAGCACCAGCAGGATGTCACGGTAATGGTTGCCCCCACTCCTTCGCGTTCGAATTTCTCGGCACATGCCGCACTTTCGGCCACACGTCCGATCGTTCCGTCGGCTATCACACACTCTACCGGAGTGCCGTCTCCGTTTTTCAAATTTGTGGAAATCAATTCGGCCACGGCTTTAGCCAGATTCATCGTCTTTTCCTCAAGACTTTCACGGACACCGCCCTGACGACCATCGATGGTAGGGCGAATTCCAATTTTCGGGTACTTTTTCATATTCTTATGATTTAAAAATTAAATAAGTAAAACATCTACATCCGTACTGAACTGTGCTGAAGCATAGGGATAAAAAAATCCTATAAAGATCCCCTTAAATGTACCTCGGTAGGCAAATACGTATGTACCTGCTTGCCGGTAAGGATAAAGTCGGCTGCCAATGTCCCCATCTTTTCCCAGTCGATACTCAGCGTGGTTATTCCCTTGTCTATCACTTCATAAGCAGGGGTCTCATTGTATGCCAATAGTCCGAAATCGGTTCCGCAAGTCAAGCCTTCCGCCCGGCTTTGTTTGATGATATGCACCACATCCACCTGCCGGATAGCGATATAAACCTCTCCTTCACGCACTTTCATCCCTTCCACCTTCTCCCTTACTTCGCATACGAATTCCCGGTCGGCACAGAACTTCCGGAAACTGTCGCAGGTGCTCCGGGGATGCTTTGTCCCTTTCACAAACAGCAGAACAAGCTTTTTATAGTGCTGTAACCGATCGTTCAGTTGCAATAACGCCTGATAAAAAGAATCATCGAAATCCTGGCATATATAGGAATAGTCTTTCTTGTCGAACTTACCGAAGTCGAGCAACAAGAGTTTGGAAGAGTCTATTTTATAAAGATCGGGAGAGAACTTCTCATTGTCGAAGTTCATAACGACATATTTGTTATACCGCCCCAAGGATTCACGAAGAATGGCATTGAACAAATTTCCGTTATATTGGTGAAACCATAAATCGACTTTATAGCGGGAAGACAAATGCCTGATAATACTGTTGTAAAGGGTATCTTTAAAAGGAGAATATTCATCGAGCAACAGCAGTATGTTTTTCTGCCTGTTTACTACATAATACCCTTTCCCGGGAGTGGAATCGATAATTCCCCGCTCTTTTAAATCAATAAAAGCTTTGAAAACCGTATCACGCGATACCTTATAGTCCCGGCTCAGCTGATTGATAGAAGGCAAAGCATCCTCCACCTTATATCTGCCCACTGAAATGTCCTGGCTGATAAGATCGGCCAATTGTTTCACTTTGGTTGTTTGCTGTCCGAAAATGATTTCCATATCTACAGATCAAAAGGTTTTCTAAAAAAGCCCGGCAACTATGCTGAACCATCCTGCTGCAAAGAAAAGTAATTTATTCAATATCAACAAGAACAAGAATTATGTTTTGCAACATAAGATTAAAATAACCGATAGTCATTCGCCTGGATTTGCTGTGATTCGGATATTCCCATATCGATAATCACAAATAAAATCAGTACCTTTACACCGGAACTTAAAAAGATCTGTTATGACACATCGTCTGAACACCAATAAGCAATTTATGATAGGTAACGGCATTCTGGCATTCGCCGTTATTTTCGTCGTGGTTATCTTTGTCTATATGAGTATGCGGCTACAACGCGAAAAGCAGGAAGAACGCCATTTCATTGAAACTTACACAATCAATCTCACCAAAGGATTTGTCGGTGATTCACTCTCGCTTTTCATCAACGACAGTCTGATTATGAACAGACAGGTAACCGAAGAACCTGTCACAATTGAAGTAGGACGGTTTGCCGAGCAAAGCGCTTTAATGATTGTCGACAATCGAACGGATGAGATGTCTGCATTCGATCTGAGTGAAAGAGGAGGAAACTACCGCTTTGAGAAGGATACTGACGGATTGCATATAACTTATCTTCCTTAATTTTGAAAATTCAAACAAAGGGAAAAAGGGGAAGGATGCATTTACAATGTACCCTTCTGTATCCTGACCTCTATTCCAATATTTCATTGTTCCAATACTGTTGCAAATTCTCTTTGATACACTTCATCACTACATGGAAGTCTACCTGCTTTTTCCAACGTATCTTCTTCAAGAAAGCCTTCCACCAAATGTTGCGTGTCGTATCTGCGGCAAAGCTCTCAGAGAAAAGCGCAAGATTCTCTCTATAAGGTGTATTCCTATTTTTGAAAGTACTAACGATAGCCTCAGACAATAATTCACGGTTAATCTCATGATTGGTAAATAACTGATACAGATCAAAAAAGTCTTTCATACGGCTATTACTTTCGTCACGGTCAACCATTGCGTGAAACTTCTCTGCTATCAGAGTCTCCAATGAATAGGCATATAATTCTACGGCAGGAACATGGGGCAACAATAAAGGATAGTCCAATGTAAGAGGACAAGGTATGACCACATCGCCAAAACCAATGTCAACAGAAACCTGTTGCACAATTGTATCTAAATGAGCTACCACTTTTACGCAAATGCCAGGGTATTTTTTTTCCACGGCTATTGGTTCCAATTCAAGTGATCCGGCATCAAAAATAACACCATCGTCCTCACATTCAACGCTACAAACCTTTTGGAATACAGCTTTGATGTTTTCCCTATCATTACTGATACGTTCACCCAACAAATCAATATCAATAGTAGGACGAGCCTTGAAACCATCCAAAGCGAACAATAAAGAACTGCCTTTCAGTAGAAAGTGATTCTTGTAGGGACCTACAGATATACGGTACAACAAACGTTCATGTAAGTATCTCACCAACACTTTCATGTACTCTTGCTTCTCCTCTTTTGCAAGGTTCAGCAAACGTGTCCTAATGGAGCTTCCTATATTTCTTGTCAAAGTCTTGTTTCTAAATACTTAGTCAAAATGTTTTTCACTCGTAGTTTCTGTGCATATTCATGAAGTAGAGATATATTGCGATTGTCCTTTTTAAGATAACTGTCTATAACTTCACCACATACATCAAGTCCTATTTTGTTCCGATACTTTATAGCATCGCAGACAGTCCGTTCCATATCTGTAATAAGTACAGTATATCCTGAAATTACCTTTTGAATAACACCAAACTCCAAATTATCTCTTTTCCAAAAATAAAGGTCTATCGGAGGATATTCCGGCAAGCGGACCTTTCGTTTTGCTTCAATGGCGATGCAAGTGGCAGAAGGGACTTGTGTGGAAAGTCCATAATGAGCAAATGCGCTATAGAGACAAAGTACTCCATGAGGTACAATACGTTCCACATCTATCATGTTATTTGCCAAAGCAGCTACTTCTGCATAGACACCTTTACGAATCCGCACAAGCGTTCCGTCTTCTATGGCACGACGAAGTTGTTCATACTCGCCACGGCTTTTCAGTTCGCCAGTGGTAATGAACCCGCCTTGTCGTTGCAGTGTATCGATGACTGTACTTCTATTATCCATGTCATAACCTTTTATATACAAAGGTATGGTTACTTGTCGAGAATAACGAATGTTTCATGTTAAAAGTTACGGAGAATATAAATAATATCCGTAACTATTTACATTTATGCCTAAAATGAAGAGTTATATCGTATTTTTTACTCACCGCAGTTAAGCGCTACAACAAAACAGCATGACAAGCATTGATTATCTGTAAAAAGACCATTCTCCTATACAAATCCGTAGAATTAAGCAACCTTCCCGTCAGCTATTGTCTTTCAAATCTCTGTCCTGTAATTTTTCAGCTCGTCACGCAGTGCAAGCGCTTTCCCATCGGTCAGAGAATCGAGTAATGCCCAGAAACGATCGCCATGGTTCATCTCACGTGTGTGGCACAATTCATGAAGCAGTACATAATCCATTAAATGCGGAGGCAACAAGACAAGGAAATAAGACAGGTTTATCGTCTTGCGGGCCGAGCAACTCCCCCACCGGCCACGGCTGGAGTTGATTTTCACACTTTTGTAAGGCAGGTTATGCCGCTCGGACAGCATATACAACCGTGGCGGAAGTATGATTTTTGCATTTCTTCTCAGGGCCTCCTCAATAACCTTATGCAGCCATTCCTGCAACTTACTGTCAGCAAAATCAGCAGTCGGCGGACATACGATACGCATCTCGCCCAGCTCCGAATGTGCCAGAAAACGATCGCGCTCACCGGTCACAAGAGATAGCTTAAAGTATTCCGTATCAATCCGATAATCCAGGTTTATCAACGGACGGACAGTCTTCTCCTTGGAACCACGCAACTTTACACGCAATTGGTCGATGGCATTCGTAATCTCGGCAGAGGTGGTACCGGGAGGTACACTTACATGAACCGCATCACTCTTTGTCCGGAAAACCAATCGCTTGGCACGCGGATTAACGCGTATCATGAAAAGCCCCAATTCTTTATCTTCAATAATCTTATCTGCTTTTTCCATACACCTGCAAATAAACAAATATTCTCTGTGAAGAACAAATACAACCTCTCTAAAAAAAAACGACTCCACACATATAAAGCATTGCGACCTATCAAGGCCCGCTTTATAATCATTGTCTTCGTCTATGCCTTGAACCGATACTCCGCCCGGACACTCATTTCAAATCATCAGACGATAAATCCTAAGCAACTTCTCAAAAAAACGACAAAAAAAGCAATCTTCGATGCAACCTTTTAGAAAGAAGCCACGTCTAATAGACAGAAACCCAAAAAAACTCATAAGATGAAAACAAAATTAAGCGTATTGTTAATCATACTCCTGGCCGGACTGACCGGTTGTAGCTTTATCACAGAAAAGGCAGATGGCATAGCTCCCAGCAAAAACTATATCACGCGGGATTACCAGATAAAAGATTTCAAGTCCATAGATGTGACTACGGTAGGCGACGTCTACTACACTCAGTCTACGGATGGGAAAAGTACCCTGCAAATTTACGGACCGGACAATTTTGTCGGACTGATACAGGTGTCTGTAAAAGGTAATACCCTGGTATTGGCGATGGATAAACACAAGAAAATAAGAAATGCCAAGAAACTCAAAATAACCATGAGCTCTCCGGATTTGAACCAAATCCGATTTAAAGGAGTAGGAGACGTTCACATCGACAATAAGTTTGTTACCGGCAGACTCGACATCGAAAGTAAAGGGGTCGGCGACATTCATATACAAGAACTGGACTGCCAGAATCTGACTGTAAACTCGATGGGAGTAGGCGACGTAAACCTGAGAGGAAAAGCAGTAAATGCCAATCTCACCACCAAAGGCGTAGGAGATGTGGAAGCAGAAGATCTGGAAGCAACATACGTGAAAGCCTCTTCCAATGGTGTGGGCGATATCTCATGCAATGCCGTCCAATCCCTGGACGCAGCAGTCAAAGGAGTAGGAAGTATTAAATACAAAGGAAATCCTGCACAGAAAACATTCAGCAAAAAGGGTGTGGGAAGCATCAAAGGTATCTAAATAAAATAGGTAAGAAAACAATACGGATATGCAAGAGCATGAAATAGCAAGAGCATAAAGTATAAGAATACGAAATACAAGAATATAAAATATAAGAACATGAAACTGAATTCAATCTATTTATTCGCCACAATGCTATTGATCTGGGCAACAACCGCCTGTTCGTCCGGTAATCGGGTAACGGGAAGCAGCAACTACATTACCAAGCATATCAAAGTAGAGAAGTTCAACGGATTACAATTATCCGGAAGTCCGGATGTCATTTATAAACAGACCAAAGGTAAGCCTTCTGTAGAAGTATATGGCCAGGATAACATTGTAGAATTGCTGGATATCCATGTACAAGACAATAACCTGGTTGTAAAGTTCAAAAGCAACACAAACATACAGAACCGGGGGAAATTAGAAATAAGAGTTTCCGGACCTGCACTCAACCGGATATCCTTATCGGGTTCCGGCGACATCAAACTTGCAAACGGAATACAGACCGATGGTAATCTAAATGTTAAAATAAACGGTTCGGGGGACATCACAGGAAACAAAATAAGCTGCAATTTGTTATCATTATCCATCAACGGTTCTGGAGATATGACATTGAGCAAGATAGATGCCCAAAAAGCGAAAGCAAGCATCAACGGTTCGGGAGATATTTCCCTCACCGGAACCTGCAAAGATGCCGAATACAGCGTTTACGGATCAGGAGACATTCAAGCATCCGAACTGAAAGCAGCGCATGTGACGACATCTGTCAAAGGTTCGGGAGATATAAGCTGCTATGCCACAACAAGTCTGCAAGGACGCGTTTACGGCAATGGCGAAGTAGCTTATAAAGGAAATCCGCAAATAGACTTCTCCAAGAAAGGGCTGCGTAAATTATAAAATTCTCTCTTTACATATAACTTTATCTCTCTGACAGAGATGGAGAAAGGAAGTTTCTGTGAGGCAACTTCCTTTTCTTTTTTATGCCGTTACCTCTTCCTTAGAAGCAGCTTTTATTCTCTTCAAAAATCACCACAGAGCACACAAAGTACACAGAGGAACACAGAGTAATACTTTTTTTACCAGTATGTTTTTGGAGAGCCAAAACATATTCAAAATTCAAGCAGGCTCCTAATGCCATTATTCCGGATTCTGTTTTTATTCTTGGGGATTCGGTTCAAGCACCCAAACATTACGATTTCAAAAACATACCGGCAAAAATGTCACTCTGTGTTCCTCTGTGTACTCTGTGGTGCTCTTTTTCCGGTTCATTTTCGGTTCCATGAGCCGGCAGGATAAATAAAAGGGCTACTGCATCGCGCGGTAGCCCATCTATTTAGTTAGTTTTTTTATAAAAATTTGAGAGAATTGAAACTTCACAGCCTCAAGTTGTTTTAATTAAGCACACTAACTATATTTATGTTTAAAGCAAATGAAAATGCCATTTCATATCAAGAGCGTTTGGGTTTCATCGAAGCCGCTAACTTCGAAATGAACTCCGGACTCATATTGCCTGTAAAATTAATCACGGCAAACTGATTCTTTTCATGCATCAACATCACCAACTCGACAATCGTATTCTTCTTCTTCCGGATCATAATCTGGCAATTCTCAGCTTTATCCTTAAAAGAGAGAAACGGCTCGAATCTTCCCGGATTTTTCTCCACCACCTTGAGAGCCGCATCGTAATACTTCTGCCCTTCCACCTTGGCAGTCAGTATCTGCATACTCTTCAAGTCGGAGATAATCTCCAGAACTTCATCATCTTTCTCTGCATCGTTGTTTTTCATGATTTCCTCCATCATCTTCGGACTGATAGTAATGCAAGTCAGATTCGAATCCGCCTTATGTTCAGTCAGAAAACGCGAAGCAAAGTCCTGAGCCGATACGGCTACAGACAACAATGCCATCCAGCACATTAAAAGAACGCTCTTCATTATTCGTCAATCATATCGACTTTACCCAACCGCGCACTATCGGCCAGATTCCGGTCTTGTGATTTATTGATTCCTTCAGACAACATCATCAATGCAGAAGAGACCTGCTTATAAGCCACTTCCGGGTCATCATACGTATCTGTATAAGTATCGTAATTGTAATCCAGCGCTTCATTGGCAAAGAAAGTATGCTGCGCCACGCTTCCCAACGAAAGCATAACAGCAACTACCGCAGCCGCCTTGAACAGAGGCATGAACCTTGCGGTCAGTGTCAGGCGTTTTGCTTTCACCACAGGCGGTTCTACCTGAGCAAGGATACGTGCATCGAAGTCTTCACCCAGCCCTACCTCGCGCTGAGCCTGCTGATAGACAAACAGGTCTTTATATTGAAGCAGATGAGCCGGTATCTCTTCCTTTGAGAAGAAAGCGCGCAATTCCGATTCTTCCTTCAGGGAAGTCTCACACTGCCAATATCGCTCCAAAAGCTGTTCTATATACTTATAGTCCATATTTGTCAATTCCTATATACCTTTGTTTCACCTTCTGCCTTGCCCTGAAAAGGTTTACTTTTACTTGTTCCTCCGTCAGTTGAAGCACTTTTGCAATCTCTTTATAACTCTCACCCTCTATATCCCGCAACTGCATAATGAGCCGTTGCTTTTCGGGAAGTTCATTGATCAGCCGGTGGATAATCCTCATACGTTCATCATTCACCAACCGGTCATAAGGGCCGGATGTATCCGCTTCTTCCGCCATTTCGGGGGTCAATTCCACATGCTGGGCCTCTTTCTTCTGACTTCTGTCTATTGCCAGATTCTTTGCAACTATCAGGCAATAGGCTTCGACAGATTCAAACTGCTGCCACTCATCACGCTTGTTCCACACCCGTATCATGGTATCCTGAACAACATCCTCGGCCTCTGCCCTATCCAGGGTTATTCTGAGGGCCAATCGAAAGAGTTTGTCTTTCAATGGCAGTATATCGTTTCGGAAGCTGATTTCTTGCATCTCTATAAGAATGACGGATGAGGATATGAAAAGTTACAGGTGCACTCTCATTTTTTTCGAATTATTTTTTGATTCGTGTTCCTCCCTCTCCATTAATAGCTGATGCTGAAGTTATTACAACTTCCGATACACCTGCATCAATGGCTGCAAAAGAGTTCTCGAGTTTCGGAATCATCCCTCCTTGAATGACCCCGTCGGCCACATACTGCTTAAATTCGGCAGGCGTGATTAAGGGAATCACGCTATCGTCATCATTTTCGTCACGCAGCACCCCTTTCTTCTCAAAACAGTATACAAGGATCACATCAAAAAGAGCGGCAAGCGCCTTTGCCGTCTCTCCGGCGATAGTGTCGGCATTGGTATTAAGCATGTGCCCCTTACCGTCGTGAGTAAGCGGAGCCATAACGGGAACCACCCCTTTGTAGATAAGATCGGACAGCAATGAAGCATCCACCTTTTCCACGTCGCCCACAAAACCGTAGTCCACCTCCTTCACCGGGCGTTTCACCGAACGTATGACATTCATATCCGCTCCGGTCAGCCCCAAGGCATTCACTCCGCGGGCCTGCAGTCCGGCCACTACGTTTTTATTGACCAGTCCGCCATATACCATCGTCACCACTTTCAGTGTCTCTGCGTCTGTGATACGACGTCCATTCACCATTTTGCTTTCGATGCCGAGTTGCGCCGCTATCTTCGTAGCCGAACGCCCCCCGCCATGTACCAGCACCTTACGGCCTTCGATCGCTGCAAAATCATCCAGCAACCGGTTAAGTGTGGATTCCTCCTCCACAATCTTACCGCCGACTTTGACAAGTGTCAATTTTTCTTTCATAACTAATAACAAAAAAAAGAAGAGAGGGGGTGTCAAAACTCCTTTTTAGAAATTCACCCCTGCTACAGAGATTCGTGGCAGGGGTAAATCTTTCTATTTGGGCATTATGACACCCCCTCTTCTCTTTATTTATTCCAAATAGGTATATCCGTAAAGCCCCGACCGGTAATTCGACAGGAATTCCTTCCCCTCCTCTACCGAGATCTTTCCTTCTTTTACGGATTTGGTGACCCATGTTTCCAATGTGCGCACCAGTTTCTTGGGGCTGTACTGCACATAATCCAGTACCTCGGCAACCGTCTCGCCATCGATAATCTGCTCGATGGTGTACCCTTTTTCGTTTACAGAGACGTGTACAGCATTCGTATCACCGAACAGGTTGTGCATATCGCCCAATATCTCCTGATAAGCTCCGACCAGGAACACACCGAGATAATAAGGTTCTTTATTCTTCAGGCTGTGCACCGGCATATAATGTGCCACGTTTTTCGTTGAAATAAAGTTGGCTATCTTTCCATCCGAATCACAGGTGATATCCTGCAGGGTTGCCGAGCGGTCGGGCTTCTCGTCAAGTCTCTGAATGGGCATGATAGGGAATATCTGGTCGATGGCCCAGGAGTCGGGAAGCGACTGGAACAAGGAGAAGTTACAGAAATATTTATCTGCCAGCAATTTGGACAAGCCACGGAATTCGTCCGGTGCATGCTTCAGTCCGTCGGCTATCTGATTTATCTCACGGGTAATGGACCAATACAAACGCTCAATCTGCGCGCGTGTTTTCAAGTCGACGATACCATGACTGAAAAGATCAAGAGCCTCTTCGCGTATCTGCTGTGCATCGTGCCATGCCTCAAGCATCTTATTCTGGTTCAGTGTGTCCCAAATGCCATACAGTTCCTGCACCAGTTCGTGGGCATCCGGTGTGATTTCCTCTTCGTCGTCCCATTCGGGAAGAGTCGTTGTCTCCAGTACCTCAAAAACAAGTACCGAATGATGAGCGGTCAATGCTCTGCCGCTTTCGGTAATGATGTTCGGATGAGGGATGCCATTCTTATCGCTGGCATCCACGAGGGTCGAGATCGAGTCATTGACATATTCCTGAATAGAATAGTTCACGCTGCTCTCACTGCTGGAAGAGCGGGTACCGTCATAATCGACTCCCAATCCGCCGCCAATATCGACAAACTGCACATTGAATCCCATTGCATGGAGCTGCACATAGAATTGGGATGCCTCCCGCAACGCCGTCTTAATGCGGCGGATTTTGGTAACCTGGCTTCCGATATGAAAATGGATCAGCTTCAGGCAGTCTTTCATCTCTTTCTTTTCCAGGAAGTCCAATGCTTCGAGCAGCTCACTGGAAGTCAACCCGAACTTGCTGGCATCACCGCCCGAATCTTCCCACTTGCCGCTTCCGGAAGAGGCCAATTTGATACGAATACCGATGTTGGGCATCACATTCAGCTGCTTCGCCATCTTTGCGATGAGTTTCAGCTCGTTCATCTTCTCTACGACGAGAAAAATGCGTTTTCCCATCTTCTGAGCCAACAACGCCAGTTCTATGTAACTTTCGTCTTTATACCCGTTGCAGATAATCAATGAATCAGAATCCGTATTTATGGCAATCACGGCATGGAGTTCCGGTTTGGAGCCGGCCTCGAGTCCGAGATTGAATTTCTTTCCGTGGCTGATGATTTCCTCCACAACCGGGCGCATCTGATTTACTTTGATAGGATAGATAATAAAATTCTGAGCTTTATAGCCATACTCTTCGGCGGCCTGTTTAAAGCAGTGAGCTGTTTTCTCGATACGGTTGTCCAGAATATCCGGAAAACGTATCAACATGGGAGCTGCCACATCACGCAATTGCAACTCGTCGACCAGTTCTTTCAGATCGACGCCGACACCGTCTTTTCGCGGTGTAACAACAACATGACCTTTGTCATTAATACCAAAGTACGAAGTACCCCAACCTGTTATGTTGTAGAGTTCTTCGGAATCTTCAATACGCCACTTTCTCATTTTTGTGTATTCAGTTGTGTTTATAAATTATTTAAGGCAACAAAAATAGCTATAAATCCATTGTATACAATCAGAAAGTCCTATTTTTTAGGCAGGATATTTACAAAAAGCGCAAATAAGTTACAGTTTCAATAAATCACGTAACTTTTCCACCGATCTTTCTATCTGAAAACGGTCCTCCAGTTCATCGGCATTGAACACATATTGGGCCTGCAGATAGAAAGGAGCGCGCTTCTCCAAGGCACTGACAATAAATTCCTTCAGCTCGTCATCCTGCTTATTCTGCAGAATAGGACGCTGCTGCTTAGCCATACGCAACCGGCGGAACAGCACGTCCGGATGTACGTTCAAAAAGACCGTTTTGCCGTTGCGGTTCATAAAGTCCATGTTATCAAAAAAGCAAGGAGCGCCACCACCAGTAGAGATCACCACATCCTCAAAGGCGCCCACCTCATGCAGCATATTCTTTTCCAACTCCCGAAAACCGGCCTCGCCACGTTCAGCAAACAGTTCGCTTACCGTCTTATGAAAACGTTCTTCCATATACCAGTCCAGATCGACAAACGGAAGATTTAATTTCCGGGCAAATGCTTTACCCAATGTCGTTTTGCCGGCTCCCATATAGCCGGTCAGAAATATACGAATCATAACTGTCTTTCTTTTGGGAGGCAAAGATAGAAAATAAAACGGAGACTAAATGCAGATGACAGAAAGAAGGGGGTTAAAGAACGGTACTCATCGCTTCATAGAATAAACGCTTCGTGAATAATACATACAAAACAATCCGATGCAACAAAAACGTATCTGACAAAAAAGGAGAATAAATAAGAATCTGTTTTTATTACAAAAACGCCTCCACAAAGGTATTTTACAGGTATTGGGCAAAATGCTATATCCTCCCATAATACACTAACAATCAAGCGAATAAGAAACAGTTAGGGTTCACAAGGTTCAAGGTTCACTCTTGAACCCTTCTCACCGTGAGAAAAAAAGATGCTATTTTCGTTTAGTGTAAAAAAAAAGAGATAGTAAGCCACAAAATAGCCATGTTAAAAACTTTCCCAATAATAATAGGGACAAAACACTTTTTACTATTTTCAGAAAAACAAGACGCTGAAATACGCATATTTAGCTAACAAATTGATAATCAATTCAAAAAATATTAATACCACGAAAAGAAGGGTTCAAGAGTGAACCCTGAACCCATGAACCCTAAAGAGGCAAAACCGGACAAAATATTTGTTAGGTAAATGCACCATATTCACTTTTTTCTTTACAAAGCATTATGGATGCCAATAACAAGAAAATAGATTACATCCGGTTGGAGAAGGGGAAAGATATAGCATACTCCCCAAAAACATATAGCATCTTTAAAAAAAAGACATAGCATCTTTCAAAAAAACATATAGCATCCTTCAGAAAAACATATAACATCTTTCAAAAAAAGATGTAACATGTTTTAGGGCCACTCAATAAAATCATCAGGAACCCATTGGCACCCCATCCGATTGGGAGAACATTATTTAAAGACTCTCACCCTCTCCGAAAATTCTTTGAATTCTTTATCGCCCGGTTCACCGGCCGGCATTCCAAACGGCATCTCGGCTATCAGATGCCAGTTTGCAGGAAGCGCCCATGTGCTACGGACCTCCTCATCGATCAAAGGATTATAGTGTTGCAGAGAAGCGCCCAAACCGGCATCCTCCAGCATCGTCCACACGGCAAACTGGTGCATGGCAGATGTCTGCACAGACCATCCGGGGAAATTATCCTTATAATCGGGAAATCTCTCCTGCAACTCCCGCACCACATCCTGATCTTCAAAAAACAGCACTGTTCCGTATCCGCCGGCAAAGGAACGGTCTATCTTGGCTTCCGTATTCCTGAAAGCCTCCGGACTCATCATCTTCCGCAATGTACTTTTAACAATCTCCCACAACTTCCGATGGTTACGACCCAACAGCAATACGATACGGGTGGATTGCGAATTGAAAGCCGATGGCACATGGGTCACGGCAAGGTCGATAATCTCTTCTATTTCTTTATCGGAAATCGGCGACCGGTCTGTAATTGAGTAATAACTCCTTCTGTGCTTCAAGGCCTCTTTAAAAGATTTCTCCATGGCAACTCCTTTCTTTATTATGATAAAAACAACATTATGATAAGAACAACATTATGATAAGAACAACCGAGTTATGATAAGAACAACCGGCCGGGAGAAGTTGTTCGGCAAAAGAAAAGGCCTGTACCTCTTTTCTCTAATTTTCTCTAAGAAAACACCAAGGTCGTGCCACAAAGACAAGGGGCGAGTTTGACTTTTTCTTATCACACCGACCTATAAATCGAGATTTATATCTAAATTTGGCACTTAAATAAAAAGAGAAATGGGAAAACAGAAGTTTTACGTGGTATGGGAAGGGGGAACCCCGGGAATTTACACCTCTTGGACAGAGTGCCAGCTCCAAACAAAAGGTTACGAAGGTGCTAAATACAAATCTTTCAGTACCCACGAAGAGGCCGAACGCGCTTTCCATTCGTCTCCTTATGCCTATATCGGAAAAAATGCCGGAAATACAGGAAGCAACAGACCCAAGCCCGCTTCCGAAACATTGCCCGCAGCCGTCATAGAAAACAGCCTCGCTGTGGATGCTGCCTGTAGCGGCAACCCCGGACCGATGGAATACCGCGGAGTGCATGTGGCAAGCAGACAGGAGATTTTCCATTTCGGACCGATGAAAGGGACAAACAACATCGGCGAATTTCTGGCATTGGTGCACGGACTCGCCTTATTGAAACAAAAGGGATTCGACATGCCCATATACAGTGACAGTGTAAATGCAATCAGCTGGGTAAAACAGAAAAAATGTAAGACCAAGCTGCCCCGCACTCCAGAAACGGAAGCATTATTTCTCCTCGTCGAGCGGGCGGAAAAATGGTTGAGAGAGAACACCTACTCCACCCGCATTTTAAAATGGGAGACCAAGGAATGGGGAGAGATACCTGCCGATTTCGGACGGAAGTAAAGAGCGGCTATTTGAATTTCTTAATCAGAAAAGCCGGATTCACCCTAAGATAAACGCCAAACGAGAAATTGGCCATTCCTCCTTCGGGCACAAGTTCACCGCTCGCCAGTTTCATGGTACCTGGCATCGAGTAATACATATCGCCCTTGGCACCGAAGGCATAATGTTTTCCGAAAGTCCGAGAGTATTCAACGGAAAGGAAACAGGTCTGAGGATCATCGTAAACAGCCCCTTCCGTCTTCATAGAGACAGCTCCGAAATAAGGGATGCCGAACAAAGAGATGAAATCCTTGCAAACAAAATACCCTCCCTTCACACGAATATTATCGCCAAGGTCAAAAGAGGCTTTCGTATACAGTCCTACCCCTTTATCAAACGGCCACAACTTACCGGATTCCTGATAATATCCCAACATGTCCGCCTCGACATTTATCCGTTTCAGCACCTTGCGGTTCACGTTCCAAACGATACCGGCACCGACAGAGCCGTTGGCCAAGGTCTGCACCGGACGGTCGTTATCCACAATCTGCTCCCCTCCCCGATGTTGGATGGTCATCTGCACCGGCAGATAATAATGGAAGTGAGATTCCGGCCTGTTAAAGTTGACCAAAGAAGAGAGGCCGACAGTAAAAGCCTCCTGATGGGTATCGGTTTCAAAAATAAAGCTCTGCCAGTTGATCCAGGCATCGAAATGCCAGTGTTTCAAGTCGCACAGCACTTGAAATCCGGTCTCCGGATCGGACGTCAGATTCAGTTCGGGATTATAAAGCGGCTCGATCAATCTGTGATTTTCACCGCCATACAGGTTGCCCAAAACCAGATTGACCCGCGACAAAGCCAGTTGCGCACGGAAATAAGGCAGAATATGCGTGCCCCGCTGATACTGGTTCCCTTTCCAGATGGCAATATCATGATACGCATAGTTGGGAAACTTATAGGCCCCGCTATAAATCAAGGCATGGGCTCCCAATTCTAACTTTATATTCTTCAGCGGATAAAACACCCCTTTGGGCTGTAGCCACAGACCGGGCAAAGAGTACCCGCTTATAACGCTCCCGGCAAACTCATTGTCCTTAAAAAAGCTGAGATTATCGAGTTCTACCAGAAGCTCCCCTTGTCTTTCCGGATCAATATCATAATCAGTCCGGCACAAGCGCTCCACCATCTGGGCATGAGCAACCGGGGCAAACCAGGCAACAGCAGCCAGGCAGCAGACTATCACACATTTATCGAGTTTCATCGTATCGCAATTTTATCAAAGCGACTGCATGTCATTCAGACGTTTGTAATACCCATTCAGGGCCAACAGTTCTTCGTGTTTGCCACGTTCTACAATCTCTCCCTCATAGAGGACACATATTTCATCTGCATTTTTTATTGTAGAAAGCCGGTGGGCTATTGCAATCGTCGTACGGGTTTTCATCAGGCGTTCCAGCGCTTCCTGCACTAAGCGTTCGGATTCCGTATCCAAGGCAGAAGTGGCCTCATCCAGAATCAGGATAGGAGGATTCTTCAAGATAGCCCGTGCAATGCTGATCCGTTGCCGCTGTCCTCCCGAAAGTTTGCTTCCGCGATCGCCGATATTAGTGTTATAGCCGTCTTCTTTCTCCATAATGAAGTCATGTGCATTGGCTATCTTTGCCGCCTCAACCACCTGCTCCATGGTCGCATTTTCCACACCGAAAGCAATGTTGTTAAAGAAGGAGTCATTAAACAGAATAGCTTCTTGATTCACATTGCCTATCAGGGTACGCAAAGCAGAGATACGCACATCCTTTATGTTGATTCCGTCGATCGTTATCTCACCCTTCTGCACATCGTGGTAACGCGGCAACAGGTCCACCAATGTCGACTTGCCCGACCCGGACTGTCCGACCAAAGCAATTGTCTTTCCTTTAGGCACCGTCAGATTGACATGTTTCAAGACCTCCTTCTTGCCATTGTAGCTGAATGAAATATCTTTAAACTCAATTTTATCATTCAAGCCGTTCAGCGGTTTCGGATTAGGAATTTCCTTTATGTTATTCTCCGCCTTCAATATCTTGTCTACGCGCTCCATAGATGCCAATCCTTTCGGGATGTTGTATCCGGCTTTGGAGAATTCCTTCAACGGGTTGATGACGCTATACAGTATCACCATATAGAAAATGAACGAGGGAGCATCGATCGTAGAGTTCTTGCCCAAGATCAGCGAACCGCCGAACCACAGCACAATCACAATCAATACGGTACCCAGGAATTCGCTCATCGGATGTGCCAATGCCTGCCGCATAGCCACCCGGTTATTGGCATCCCGCAATTCATTGCTGCATTTTGCGAAGCGGTCCACCATTCTTTTTTCTGCGATGAATGCCTTGATGATACGCAATCCGCCCAGCGTCTCTTCCAACTGCGACATGGTGTCGCTCCATTTTCCCTGCGCTTCCAATGACTGCCGTTTCAGTTTTTTACCGACCACTCCCATAAACCATCCCATGCCGGGAAGAACCAACAAGGTAAACAGGGTCAGCTGCCAACTGGTAATGATCAATGTTCCGAAATAGAATATAATAAGTATGGGGTTTTTGATCAGCATGTCCAGCGAGCTGGTTATAGAGTTCTCCACTTCCCCCACATCACCACTCATACGAGCGATAATATCTCCTTTCCGCTCTTCTGAAAAGAATCCGAGAGGCAGCGACATGACCTTAGAGTAAACCATGATACGGATGTCCCGGACTACTCCTGTACGCAAAGGTATCATAACTGCCGAAGAAGCGAAATAGCAGGCAGTCTTGAGCAATGTCATAAAAGCCAGAAACAATCCTAAGAAGAGCAAGGTCATCGACGGGCCGTTTACCTCGATCATACGGGAGACATAGTAATAGAAGTTATTCACCGCTATATCCTTCAAGTTCTCCGCCGAATCCCAAGGTATAAATTCATATACCTTACTGTCCATCTCAAATAGAATCTGAAGAATGGGGATCAATAATGTGAACGAGAATATATTGAATACGGCAGACAAAATATTCAAAAACACGGCTCCCACCACGTATCTCCGATAAGGAGACACAAACCGTTTCATGAGTTGCAAGAATTCTTTCATTAACTTGTACTAAAATGATTTAGGCGACAAAGATAGAGGAAAATCTCCGGAAATCATACCTAAATATCAATGAAAACACAGGAGTGCAGCAATTATCTTAATAATCGTTTGCCCGACACATTATTCAACGATGCAAATGGGAAATATTGAATATCTTATCAAATTCATACAGCCAGATAGAGAGTATCCCGCCCCGGTACAATCGGGGGTGAGCATTCTGCGCCTTTTGTTTCAGCCCCACCCGGGTTCTGGCGTCTTTCAAAAGCCGTTTCAGCGTACGCCCGCCAATAACGTATTGTTGATAAGAAGACAGATTCAGCAAGGATATCATGTATTCAAGAATCCGCCCCCCCTCTATGAAATAGGCGCCCTCCTTCTCTGCCTTTGGTGATACTTTATTATCGTGTTGCCGAAAATAATTCAATTTACGGTTTATACGAATAACATTGCCCTGCCTGCATATCTCTATCCAAAAGAACCAATCACCACAATAACGGAACTCCTTATAGCCGCCATTCACTCTCGAATAACACTCCTTTCGAAACAACACCATACTGGCATTGTACACACTGGGCCCCCACAGCATGTTCTTTATAAGAAAATCCCGACTCACAAACTTTGTCCGCAACGACATCTTAGGAGAAAACTTATCCCAGTCCAATGTCATGTACCGTCCGTCGGCATCCACCATCTGCGAACCGGTAAAAGCTAAAACGACATCCGGATTTTCTTCCAACGCCGCAACCGTTTCGGTTAAGAAATTCTTTTCAGCAAAATCATCACTCTCGGCAATCCAAATATATTTACCACGAGCCAAAAACAAACCTTTGTCCCATTGCTTAAAAGTGGTACCGCTGTTTTGTTCGTTAAACACGACATGAGTAACCCGATTATCCGGTTGGTATTCCAGCAGGATATCACGGCTGTTATCAGTGGAACAATCGTCCAGAAGTATCAGCTCAAAGTTATCAAAATCCTGAGCCAGGATACTATCAATACGCGCTTTCAAATAGGCACTATGATTATAATTCGGTACAATTACAGAAACCAGCGGTTCACTCATCTCAAATATTTATCAATGCCATTATTACACCAATGGCCATGGTTTTCTTTTACTTCTTCCAAGACATGCAAATGCTGTCCCTCATTATGTCGGGAGGCCTCCTTATGCCAAAGATGATAAACAATTCCACCCATCTTCAAAGCCTTTTTCCCGATACCGGCGTAGTGTAATCTATACACGAGCTCGCCATCCTCATGTCCCCAATCATGCAAATCCTCATTATAGCCATTCACGGATATAAAGTCATTACGCCAAAAGGCAAGATTGCATCCACGCATGTGGTCAATGACACGTGCATAACGTTCTGCCAAAAAGTTACGTAAAACTCTTGACCGAAAACCATTCAACACAAATCCGGCTTTCAACTCAGAAACATTCAATTTTAAACTAATATCCTCTATCAGCCTCCGTGATACAATCGGCCCCAGTTTCGTTCGGCTGCCACAAACAAAATATCCATTCTCCATCATCTCAACATGATCCTGGACAAAATGACGTTCCATAATCACATCCCCATCAATCTGAATAATATAGTCTCCTTTAGCACGTGCAATTGCCTTATTGCGAATTGTCGTCAGTCTAAATCCTTCATCCTCCTGCCAGACATGGACGATAGGCACCTTTATTACCGTTCTGAAATCATCTATCAATTTACGGGTATTTTCTCTCGAACCATCATCGGCTATCACAATTTCATCCGGAAGTACTGTCTGAACAGAAGCACTCAACAAACATAGTCGTAACGCATCTTCCCAATTATACGTGGAAATCAGCAATGAAACAGTCTTCGCATTCATTTTTATCAAAGTTAGGTTAAACAGTCATGAACAATTTTTCAAACGAACTAAAATCCCCCAATCGCAAGGGTATGTTTTTATCCATGATCCAATAAATAGGGCGATCATTATAAAATGCAGCCATCAGTGAGAAAGTGCTCTTTACACCTATAATATAGTCACATTCGGACAACAGGCATAAATCTTCCGCCTCATTTCCCCTGGGGCAATAAATACTTTCAATTCCTAAAGCCTCCTTATAGCTATTCACATTCAAGTTGCGGTCGTTGGTACAGATAAAAACAGCAACCTTTCTATCGGGGAAGTGGTCTAAGAACTGGCGTATATGCTCAATATAAACATCATCTTCGAAATAATACTTCCCTCCCATCCAAACTTTATAATCACCTCTGCGGATATGGACAGCCAACCGTATCATCACACCGTCCTCCGCTTGTGCATGTTTTGCCAAGAGATCTTTTATCTTATTTGATATCAAAGTCTTGAACGAAAACATCTCTTTTATTTCCGAACGATATTTCATGAACAAATCCGGAAACCGGAATTGCCAGCCGTCAATCGCAACCATCTTACTTCTTTTCAGTTCGGAAAGCAATTCAGGAGTGATGTCTGCCGGATCGTCCAAGAAGAAACACCTGATCAACTGTAACTTAATCAGCAGTTTTGCAAAAAGATAAACAGGCCAACGATGATATTTGTTATTGCAGACTTCAAAATAACGGTATTTATAAGCAAAACGCATTGATACGACTTTTATGTCGTTTTCTTTTCCCCATACATAAGCATGTGCGTATTGCAGAATATTGTTACACATCTGCCCATATCCTTTTACAAAAATCATATTTACAATATTTGTTTTTACATTTTAACAACACATCATTAACTCTACATTTCTGCAAAAATAGCAATAAAAGCTGATCATTTCACTTTAAATATTAAATATTCTCATGAAAGCACGGCTCTTTCGTTTTATACACCTTTAACAATGAAGCAAAAGACGTATCAGAGTTGCCGTATTAACAAGAAGAGGAGATCATTACGGACAAAGAAAAAAAAGATAGAACAGTCGTTGAACCTTGACAAAGACAGAGACAGATGCTATCACAGAAAGAATATACAAAGAACTGGCTTCATAAAAAGCAGGAGCATATTTACAAAATGTCAATATGATATTTCAGTTTATCCAGAATCCTCTTATTAAAGCAACAGATAGGGTTGATACTAAAAATCTTTCGCATTCTCATATTGAATATTCCCAAAAGCCACCAATGAGAAAGATTGACTATCTAAAGGATTATATTTTTTGTATTTTACTTACTATTTATCTTGAAAGTATACATATACAACTCTTTATTCTATTTAAAAGTGATTCAAAATCTGTTGACTGTTAGCGTAAAAAACAATCTCTACAAGGGAAAAATATTTTTCCCGTAGAGACTCTTACAGTTTCTCGTAGAGGAACGAGTCGTTCCTCTACGAGAAACTGAACTTTTCCACCGGGAAAAAGTGCATTAATCTACCGGGTAAAACTGCATATTTATCCTCTTTTACCTAAGAATATGCAGGAAAAAGTGTATTTTATCTATTCTTTTATGCACTTTTTTCTCTATTTGCCGCTTTTTGGTCAAAGTACGTGTTAGTAAAAAGTACAATATAAAGGATTTATGTCAGACTATTCGCGTTTCTTGTATCTTTTGTCTATATTGATTTGCAAATTCCAATAAGATCATGAAGACGGGGTAGACCACTCTATTTTTGTGAAACTACATGACATTCAATATACCCTCTTGCTCCATAAAGGCACTTTAAATGAAAGAAGCCGTGATCAAAAACAGAATAAAAAGCCAATTATGCCATGTTCAATTATAATTCTTTCTATCTTTGCTTTAGAAACGAATCAATAAAGCATATCACAATGAAAATATCAGTTGTCATAAATACCTATAACGCATCAAAGCATTTGAAACAGGTTCTGGAGGCCGTAAAAGGCTTTGACGAGATAGTTATCTGTGACATGGAGAGTACTGACAATACAGTTGAGATTGCCCAAACATTCAATTGCAAAATCGTAACCTTCAAAAAAGGCAATTACAATATTGTAGAGCCGGCACGTAATTTTGCCATCCAGCAGGCATCACATCCGTGGATACTCGTTGTCGATGCAGACGAGGTGGTACCTGCACAATTAAAAGATTATCTTTATAAACAGATATCACGTCCCGATTGCCCTGCCGGTATTTACATTCCGCGTAAGAACTATTTCATGGGAAGATTCATGCATTGCCACTATCCGGATCATATATTAAGATTTTTCAAAAAAGAAGGAACTGTATGGCCACCCATTATCCACGTATCTCCCATAGTACAAGGAAAGCTGTACACAATTCCTGCCAGACACAAAGAGCTGGCTTTTGAGCATTTGGCCAACGACAGTGTTTCGGATATTATAAGAAAGACAAATGAATATACTCAAAACGAGGTAGACAGAAAGAAAAACAAGCGATACGGAACCCTTGCATTCTTTTATCGTCCTTTCTTCCGGTTCTTTAAAACCTACCTGCTGAAAGGAGGCATACGAGACGGTAAAGAAGGGTTTATAAAAGCCTGCTTGGAAGGATATTATCAGTTTGTAATGCTTGCAAAACTTACAGAGTACCACAAGAGCAATCATACAGATAACAAATAAAAATTAAAGAGAATCCAAACCTAAACCCAAACCGCCATGCAATCCGCCTCCCCTTTAGTTTCAATAATCACTCCGGTGTATAATTCAGAAAAGTACTTAGAAGCATGTATTAATAGCGTTTTAAAGCAGACTTATACAAACTGGGAGCTGATCTTGGTAAATGATGGAAGCACAGATGGCTGTTTGGATATTATAAAACAATATGCACAGCTCGACAGCCGGATCAGATACATCGATAAAGCCAATAGCGGACCATCCTTATCCAGAAAATCAGGAACAGAACAAGCAAATGGAAAATACATCCAGTACCTGGACAGTGATGATTTTCTGCAAGAGAATGCAATTGAATATTTAACTGATAAGGCAGAAGCAACCAATGCAGAAGTTGTCGCCGCTCCCTTTTTCTTCTATTACTCAGAAAATAGAATGGACATTTCCGGTCATTTTTCATTTCAGGAGATGACAGGCATGGAATATTTTAATGAGATTCTTTCAGGAAGAGCCTACTGGAGTGTCTGGTCCAACTTTCTTTCCCGTTCACTTTTTGAAAGGAACGATATACTATTTGTTCCGGAAATATCTTTTGGCGAAGACGCCATATTAATGGTACAACTATTATATCATACAAGGAAAGTAGTAGCTCTGGAACAGCCTACTCTCTATTACAGACAAATAGAGTCGTCCATCTGCCATGATATAACTCCCAAAAGACACGAAGACCTGCGAGCATATACCGGATGGATAGAAAGGTTCATGGCAGAAAAGGGTCTGTATGAACAATACCACAACAGTCTGATATTAAAATACATAGAAATGGCCTTCTTATGTATGCATTGGGGATATTACGAGGATGCGGACAAAGACATGAAGCGTATTGTCAAAGACATAAGGAAACGCCCGCAATTGCTTAGATGCCTGCCGGGAAGACAAAGAAAAATCATCAAAGTATACCGCTTCTCCTCCTGGTTGGGATATCTAAACCTGATACATTACAAAAAGCAAGGGAAATTATAACTCAGTCCAACTCTACATCTGCCGTATGCACCTCTATTTTCTCTATATCTGGCAATTGAAGATAATTCCCATAGAGGCGGGTCAGATATTTGTCGGTACTCCGGGGAGCAGGGAAGTAACACCCTTCGAACTCCACCTGTGAAAGAGGGAACAGTTCACTCTTTCTGCGAGGTATCGAGAACCAGCTTCCCCAAGTATGTCTGACTTCGTCACGGATACTTATCCGCGACCAAAGACGAATCCAGAAATATCTGACCGACAAGCAAAACCACTTCCGGACAATCAGTCTTTCCCGCTTCTTCCTGTCTTTCTCCAACGCAGCCTTATCCTTTAACCTCTGATGCTTTTTGACAAACTTCCGGGCCAGTTTTTCCGACAACGGTTCCAGAGGGAACAAATCAACATACACCCCTTTATACTTATAAAAGACATCCGCATCATGCGTCTCCTTAATAACAGAATGCAGATCCCTCAACTTTCCAAAAGGATAAAGATAATGTATATCCGTTTGATGTGTCTGCAAAGCATAATCAGGACTTATCTCCTTTTCAAGCACTTTCACAAGCTTCAAATAATCTTCCCGCAACATCTCGATATCCAGGTCGTCGTCCCACGGGATGAAGCCACCATGCCTCACTGCCCCCAAGAGAGTTCCGGAACTTAGCCAATAAGAGATATGGTGCTTCTTGCATACTCCGTCGATATACTTCAGCATTTCCAACATACGCAATTGGTGATTACGCAACAACGAGCCATCCGGATTAAAACGTTCTCTCAGTTCTGATTGATTGACCATAACAGTTTCATTAGCGGTTAGTTATCATATCGTATATATTAGATGCGAAGAAGACATCATGAAGCCCCAGCCCGATATTATACGACAAAATTCGTTCCTCATCATTTTCCCGTCCCCGACAGGTTCCGTCAAGCACCTCTCCCAGCTCGTTAAACTGCTTAAACTGATTGAAATACCGGAAGTTTTTCACGTGTTCGGTATCATCGGCAAAGACCTTATCAAAAAACAGATCACAATTCTGAAAGCCGCGCGTGTGCACCGGAACCAACAGTATACCGGGTTTATACAATGCATCATCCTCCATTAAGAGTCCATCCGCATCAGTGATGCAAGACACCAACACATCCGCATCTTCCACCAATTCCGTCATCGTATCCACAATTTTAAAAGCTACATTGCCGAATGTTCTAAAACAGTCGATGAAATGCTCCGCCTGATCTTTATAGCGAAATAAAACGACCTGGAACATTTCATCGGGGAAACAACTCAACAAACAAAGTAACGTCGCTCTTGCCGTATTTCCCAATCCGATGAAAGAGTATTTCCGGGCGGAAGAAGAGCGTAAGGTTTTAATTGCCAGCGTAGCTACCGCTCCGGTGCGCATGCTTGTTATCCAATCTGCATCTATCAGTGCCAGCAGCTCTCCGTTTACGCTATTGTAAAGAAGTATGTCACTACTCAAAGAGGGGATCCTGCCCAATATGCGAGACACCACTTTAACACCGAACCGTCCTTTATCCGAAGGAAGCAAGCAAGGCATGGTCGTAAAAAAATCATTTCCTGCAGGGTGTACAGAAACTTTTGCCGGCAATTGGCTGTCCTTTTTCATCCGGAAACTTTGTGTAACCCAATCCACACATAAAGACGGAGAAATAGACAAATGCTCTATTTGTTGGGAATCAATCGTAATCATACTCTGTTATTTATAGCGTTCAACGCATCAATTAAGCGGTTGTTGTCCTTCTCGCCCCGTACGGCAATACGGACGTAGTTCCTGTTGCCGAATGCCGACTTTGAAGAACAATCCTTTATGAGAATGTTATACCGCTCGAGCAACAACCGGGTCAGCTCTCCGGCAGTATGGCCGGAGATAACCTCACATAAAAAATAATTGGCTTGCGAGGGGATAACCCTCAAACAAGAGATCTGCTGCAACAACCCTCGGAAACGTTCCCGCTCCACAACAAATTTCCTGCAGGCCTTCTGATAATCATCCTCGTATTTGCCGAATATCTGCATATAAAATTCGGCAAACGAATTGATGTTCCAAATAGCCACATCTTTTCTAATACTATTGACCAATTCGGTGTCGGAAGTGGCAAGTACCCCTAAACGAAGCCCGGGCACACCATAAGATTTCGAAATACTCTTTATTACGATAAGATGTTCATTCTTCTCCAGAATATCATTTGAGAGAAGCGAGTTCAACATCCCTTCCGTTGAAAAGTCAACAAATGATTCATCAATAATCAACCGGATATTCTTACGGCGGGCCCATGTTATCAGGTTCTGCACATCCGGAACCGGTATAAAGTTACCCGAAGGATTATCCGGATTAATCAACAGCAACGAAGAGACAGGCTTGTCCTCAAAGAAGGTTTGAAGATCCTCCGCCGTATAGGTAAAATTTTCATTATCAAGAACATACGGGATCACCTTCTGGTAATCCAACCGGTTAGGATATTCTTCAAAAGTGGGAAACGCCACACCTACATTGCCCCCTAACTTCTCCATCAGGCTTTTGATCAACTCGGCGGCGCCATTACCCACACAGGCAAATTTCTGTTTTATACCGAAATACTTTGCAATCAGAAGACTGTTGACATTCATCCCCGACGGATATTCCGTCAATAAAATATCAAAATTCGCTTTCATTTCCTCCCGCATACGACGGGTAGGGAAATAAGGATTGACCAGATAACAAAAGTCTAAAAGGTTAGGAAAGCGCCAATATCCCCCAAAACGTTTCTGATAAAGCGATACCTGTTTTCCGGGAGGAGCAAAAAGAGATTCGGCAATATCCAAATCCTGAATATCATCTATCTCATACCATTTCTGCCCGTTCAGTGGAAGCGCCTTCAAATCGCAATTATCCAGCAAGGTTATAACACGCAGGACCTGCTCATAATACTCATTATTGCCCAAGGCTTTAGTATAGGCTTCCAGAAACGGAACATAATGTGTCGTCAGGAACTCTTTACTGAATTTATAAACGTTCGTGGTTTTATAATACTGCCCCGCATCACTGTATTTGAATGCCTTTTTCGGTATGAAGTTTACAATGTTATTTTCGTCATCCAGCCGCACCATGGTACCGTCCATCCATGTTTCATACTTATCCACCAAAGCCAGATTGGGATAGGGATTGTCCAGTATCAACCGGAATAAAGAGTCCTCAAAAATCAAGTCCGATTCTATCAATAAAGTATCATCTTTCTGTAACTCCTCCTTTGCCAGAGATAAAGAATATATATTATTCGTCTTATCATAAATCTTGTTTTCTATATATTCTATGGCAAGCCCCTTATAAGTATTCCCTAAAAATTCTCTCAGTTCTTTACCCTTATATCCTATCACAATAATTACCTTCGTCAGAGGCAAAGAAGACAGTTGGGTTAAAACACGCTCTATTAAAGTTATTCCATTAACTTTAATCATACATTTTGTATTGTTCTTTGTCAGTTCGCCCAGACGTTTTCCCATCCCGGCTGCCAGAATAACTGCTTGCATGTTTCTATTTTAAATATTAATACGTTACAATTTCTAAAGGATAAAAAATCCAATGCACAGTTTTTTTTATTACAGGAACAAATTCCATGCATTAATTTTGTCTGATAGCCAATCATTAAAAAACATGGGAAGTGCACCGTTTATTTTCCCGGATATTCATTTTAGCATCAAGGATGCCAGTTCTTCTTCTTGAAATAAAAATTGAAAAAGTAGTATGGTTTCCAGAGATAAACAATCTTCCTCAGACGTTTATAGCACCGGGGCTCTATTTCCTCTTTCGACAAACAAAGCAAAAGCTTGAACTTCCGTCTCATGTCCTCAATCGGTTCCCGAAAATACTTCACTCGGGTCATCGACAGAATCTGCTTGAACAGAACAAAACAGATATTTATAATCCTCGTCAACTCTCCATAAAGCTCTTCTCCCTCAAACAGGGCCTGCTCCTTTATAAATTGTATCCGGGTAAACTCCGACAAAAAATGATGGTATAAATTCAAAGGGCTGACAGTATGACAAATGCTCCCCTGACGCTCTACATAAAAATAAAATGCCTTGTCTACCCATGCTATTCGCCGGCACAGAAGTACACATTGGTGCATCGCTGCCCTGTCTTCATAAAGCACTCCTTCGGGAAAAAGGAACGAATCAAACAACTCTCTCTTAAACAACTTCGTGCAAGCCGAGCAACTCATCTTCTCCCCCATCATCTCCCTTAAAACCTCACGCTGAGCGTGCAGATAAACCTTTCCGGAGTTAGGATAAGGAGAGTCTGTGTGCATATCCGGATACTCATAACAAAAATTACAATATACCATATCCGCCTGATTCCGTACCAATGCATCAACCATCTCTTCATACATCGTGGAGGATATGTGATCATCGCTATCAATAAAACCGATGTATTCAGAGGTTGCTTCTTTTATACCGGCATTACGCGCTGTCGAGAGATCTGCTACTGCCAAGTGGAGAACTTTAATACGCGAGTCGAGCTTAGCATACGTATCGCATATTGCCGGAGACTCGTCTGTTGAAAGATTATCCACCAGAATTATTTCAAGATCTTTCAAAGACTGATTTCTCACCGACTCTACACATTTGCGAAGATAATCCGCTGTATTATGAACCGGAATAACAACACTTACTATACTCATTTTCAAGTTCTTTTCTCTGCTTACTTGCATTTAGTTACAACAAAAATACAAATAAATATCCGCCTCGCCAAGTTTACAAAAATATTTCTTATATTTGTCGAAAATTCAAGCCGTCAATGCCAAAAAAGAATATTTTAATCACCACCCCAGTTTTCCCATATCCACTCAATTCCGGAGGGGCACAAGCCCAGTATCACATGATTAATGCTCTTCGTGGGAAAATGCAAATCTCTTTCGCATACGTTTCTACCAATATAAAAAACGAAACAGCTTTGAAAGAAGAGTGGCCTGATGTAAAATTTCATCCTTATCAGGAGAAACGCCCTTGCTGGCTTATCAGAAAATACAGGAAGAAGATCAAAAAACTGTACGAAAAGATTGACTATAATAATAAAGCGATTATAAATCCTTACTTATCACACTCTTTCGAAGGGGCCATCGACTATGGCTTCATCCGTTTTTTGCAACAGATAATAGATGAAGACGGCATTGAGATCATACAATTTGAATTTGCCAATTTTCTGAATCTGGCATTTGCATTCCCCGATGTCAAACGTATCTATGTACAACACGAAATCCACTTCATCCGCAACTTAAGATTCATCAAAGACCTGAAAGCCCTGCCATCATACGATTACTACCAATTCAATATGCTAAAGCAACAAGAGCTGACAGCAATGAATGCGTGTACGGGTGTCATTACGTTGACAGAAACAGACAAGGATATTCTGGTTGAAGAGGGAGTCACCCGCCCCCTGTTCGTATCACCGGCAATCATTCCTTCTCCTGCCGAAATCCCGACAGACTACAAATTCTCCAATAGCCTGATCTTCATTGGGGGAGACCAGCACCAACCTAACTACGAAGGAATGATGTGGTTTCTCAACCATGTATGGAACGACATCCTGAAAGAAAAGCCTCAAACAACTCTATTCATCATAGGGAAATGGAGAAAAAGATACCAGAGAATGATTCAGCGGAAATATAAACAGGTCAAAATGACCGGATTCATTCCTTCTATTGCTTCTTACAGCAATCACTCGATCATGATCGTACCGATACTTACCGGCAGTGGAATGAGAATGAAAATTATAGAGGCAGCCAACAATGGCATACCATTCATCACCACTCAAGTCGGAGTAGAAGGGTTGGCATTCGAAAACGGAGAAGACTGTTACATAGAAAATACTCCCAATGCTTTCGTTCAAAGTACCCTTGCTCTCATGAATGACCCTGATACCCAAATGTCATTCAGAGCCAATGCTTTTAAAAAGATAAAAGAGACCTACAATGCCGACAAACTAATAGACCAAAGAATGAATGTATATCAACAAATTTGAGAGTCATCACTCCACCGTCATCCTGTCCCCATTCATCCGCTCCATGTATTGCTGAATGATGGCTTTCAGTTCAAGCTCCATAGACGTTTGCTGCGGAACCCGTCCCAGCAGGTTCTCCTTCAGCAGTTTATCTGTCTTGAAAGCATAAACAGCGACCGTCTTCCCACCATCGAACTGCAACATATAATCTCCTTTAAAATATTGGTAAATGCCATTATTGTAATTCACGGCGTAAGTATCTTCGGCCGGTGTATTCAGCAGATCGCATCCGAAAGAGACGTAAGGCTTGTCATACCCAAGATAACCCAGCACTGTCGGCATGATATCGATTTGCTGTGCGATGGCGTCTTTATATCCTTTCAAATCACCGTCCGGAGTATAGAAAATAATAGGAACGGCATAGCGGCCGTAATCGGTCCAATACTCCGGATGCTCTGTCTGGTTGGTGTGATCGGCAGTCAGTACAAACAATGTATTTTCAAACCAGGGCTCTTTAGAAGCCTTTTCAAAGAAGAGTCGCAAGGCATTATCCGAATAACGGATACACTTATGTATTTCAAGGTTACCTTCCGGAAAAACTCCTTTGTAACGGTCCGGAATGACATAAGGGTGATGTGACGAAGCCGTAAAAATACCCGCAGAGAAAGGTTGGGGAAAGGTACTCATCTTCTCAGCGAAGAACTGCAGGAACTCTTCATCCCAGATAGCCCAGTTCCCATCAAAATCATCGTCATTCCCATACTCCTCACGCCCGAAATAATCCGGATACCCCACTGCACGCGCATAGGCCTGAAAGCCCATAGAACCGTCTCTCGCACCATGGAAGAAAGCAGTGTAATACCCTTTCTTCTTGAGTTCGCCACCCACACTCGACAGTTTGTTCAAGGAGGCAGGAGTCAGGAAAAAAGGCTCTACGAAACGCGGTATCCCCGATAGGATAGAGGGCAGACCATCGATGCTCTGCTGTCCGTTGGCAAAAGAATATTTATAGACCAGGCTTTCGGAGACCAAAGAATCCAGAAAAGGAGTGTAACCTTTGTAATTTCCGTCCTCAAGTTCTTTGTTCAGAGAGCCGAAATACTCCTTGCCGAAACTCTCCAACACGAGCACCACTACATTCTTGGGACGGAAGCTCACACTATCGGCCGGCGTATGCACGGGAGTGAACAGGGCAGTCATCTCCGCCTCATCCGCAAAATAATCGGGAACAACAAACGGCTTCTTTCCGATCGTACGGAATATCGAGAAAGGGGTATTCAACACGATGGCTGTTTCTGCCGGCCGGTTTACATACTGGTTGGCGTTGCTGATTGTAATCGGGCGCACATCCCTTCCTATTCCACCGCGCATACCGAAAACACACAAGGGAATAAATGCGACCAACACGATCGGATAAGTCAGGTAATACGCCACCAGCCGATGACGCGTATCCACCTTCGGAGTGCGATAGAGTTTAAGCAACGCATACCCGAAAGCCACAGCTATCAGGACCAGGTACCAATGCCTCACCAATTCAATGCCGAAAATCCCCATCAGGTTATCTTCATTGGCAAACTGGCTGAAAACAGAAGTGGTAGTACGCCTGTTGGAGTATTGAAAATAGACCGTGTCCATCAGGTTCATGATGATCATCACCAGATTGGAGATGACGAATATCCACTTTACGACAGACTGGTATTTAGGGTTCTCCTTGTAATGAAGCGGGAAAAGGACCAGCAGGATATAAAGGGCATTCGTATAAAGAATGGCCGACGTATCAAAGACCAGACCGCCACGGAACATCTCCCAGAAATGCGAGAGAGTGAGGTCGGTGAAATAATGATGGTTCACCCAAACAAACAACAACCGGCACAAGCCGAAGCACACGTATATCAACAACAAATTGACAATAAGAGCCAGCGGCGCTGAAAATATCGTCTTAAAACAGTTCTTCATTTTCTTCTCTTCTAACATTAAGGGCGTTCATTTTTCTTCCGGAATTTCGGTACACTCTTTCTTTTTGTGCTTAAACACCCAGCGAAGTAACAAAAAATTAGTCGGAACTGCAACTGCCAACACCAATATGGGAGCTAATATCCGAGAAATTCCGATATATAAAAAGAAATTAAACAAAAACATGTGAATGAGGTAATTGACAAGATGGCTTCCACCAAAGCCAATTACTTTCTTAACGGACGGCGCACTGTGGAAAGTCAGATAAGCCGTCAGAAAGAAATTACATACCAGACTTATCAGATAACCGGTGGTATAGGCCACATTGACATTGATATATGCCTGTAGCAAATAATAAATCCCGTAATGAATACCGGCAGCAATCGTCCCAACGAAACAAAAACGGATAAATTCAAACAGTTTTTCTTTATCTTTCAACATGCGATCTTACTTTCTCCGCTCCCGGCGTAATTTCTAAAACACATCTCATACGACAATTTAAACCAGATAAGGACGCAGGGCAATGCCTTCAACGCGTATGGCTGCACAAATTCTCTCCGCAGATAAGCGGGAAACAGATCGGAAGGCGAGAAACTGGTCAGTATAAAAGCAAATACCATCAATGCGATATCCCACTTCGAACGCTTCCAGGGAGCAGACCAATACCAGATACCTACTCCGACAAAAGCAATAATATAGGTGCTGGATTCGCTCCCGGTACTGAACAGAACGACAAATAACAATACGGATGCCAGCAGTGCATAACGAAACGCCTTATATTTGTACTGGGCAATGCGGAGATACGGCAATCCGAAAATGATAAGCCCACCCAGAATGAGCCACAAATCGGAGTAAGAAGCACATCCGGAAATTTTACGCACCATACCGAGCAGAGAGATGTTCTGTCCGCCGGAGAATATATTTTCGGCATTCTTGGCAGCCAAGCTATCCCACCATCCTATATATTGGGAAATGATGTAATCCGGGCTACTGATGGCCATAGGGGCAACAAACATGACCAATGCCCAGCCCAATAAAGCGAGAATAAATCTCATCTTATGCTTGGAGAAGAAGAAAAAGGCCAGTCCGACGATGCCATACAGTTTTACGAAAGTACCCAACATGATAAAGAACGCCGCCCAAATGTCCTTCTCTTTCTCTATGCAATAGAAAGTGGCTATAATTATGGCTGCAATGGCGATATTGAACTGCGACATAAACAGGGCGGTCAGCAGCTCATGTGCGCAAAACCAATAAAGGAATATCCGCTTCCGGTCGGGGAAAGGCAGTTTACGTATTGCATAATACAAAGACAGAGACAAGACTATCAGCCAGAAAAACAACCCCCACCGCACGGGAAGCATCGCAAACGGTGCAATCACCAGACTGAAAAACGGCCCGTAATGATTCGTATCCCAATACTCATCGTAAGCCACATACAACGGCAACTGCTCGATCGTATGCCAATACACATATCTGAATATCAGAAAATTGTTATGCTTCGACAATTTCAGGAGGGTGGCAATAACCGGCAACAGCAGCCACAGCCCGAAAAGAGTACGATAATCACTAAAAAACGGTTTTTGCAAAAATGAGTAAAGCCGTTGTTGCACTTGTTTCATAAAACACTCTTATTTCAATAGTTATTTCGATAATGTATCCCGAATTATTTTGATAATGTATCCCGGGGTTTACTCTTCTTGTCACACAAAAGCGTTTCAATGTTGTAGAGAGGGCGGTTCTTGACTTCAATATAGATTTTGCCTATGTACTGCCCGATAACCCCTATGGCTAAAAGCACGATGCTCCCGATAAACCATAAAGACAGCATCATGGAAGTCCATCCGGGAACCGTGACATGCTCCCAATAAGACAACAGGATATACACCGTCATGACAACGCTGATGAACAGGAAAAAAAATCCGGCTCCCAGGATCAATGAAATAGGTTTGGTAGAGAAAGATGTAATGCCGTCCATTGCCAAAGCCAACATCTTCTTCAGCGTATATTTAGACTTACCGGCCGTGCGTTCGCTGATGGCATCATCTACCGTGGTAGACTTATATCCAATCAGTGGGACAAGCCCCCGCAAATACAGATTCCGCTCTTTAAAATGCGAGAGTTGCTCCAATGCCCGGCGACTCATCAAGCGGAAATCCGCGTGATTATAAATGGCCTTCACTCCCAACGAACGCTGTAGCTTATAAAACACAAGAGCCGTATTCCTCTTCATAAAAGAATCGCCCCCACGCGATATTTTCACACCGTACACAATGTCATATCCCTCATTGTAACGGTCCACCATTCCTTCAACAGCCTTCAGGTCGTCCTGCAAATCCGCATCGATCGTTATCACCGCATCACATATATCTTTTGCCGTCATCATTCCCGCCATAATAGCATGCTGATGGCCGACATTTCCGGCGAGGTTCACCCCGTAGACATACGGATTCACTTCGAAGAGGCGAGAGATGATTTCCCAAGTGTTGTCCCGGCTCCCGTCATTGACAAAAAGAATAAAGCTGTCCGCATCTATCTTCTTCTTTGCCACGAGATCATCCATCAAGGCAGTCAGACGCCCGGCCGATTCCTCCAGAACTTCATGCTCATTATAACAAGGGGCTACAATACCTAATTTCATCATATCTTACTGTGTTTTAAATCTTTTATCGATTTAATTCCGCCAACAGGTTATCTTACTGTGTTTATAGATTCCGTCGCTTCTCTCCGGCAAATTCAGAAAAGGTGACAAACTTCTCTCCTGTCGACTTAAAATAGCAGATCAGGTCATTCAGACGCTTCTCCATGCCTTTTCCCGAATGATTGCGAATGATAAAAGGCATCTTAAGCTCCGGATGCTCTCCCAGAGGATAAAACTCCCACGGATGAAAGTAAGTGACAAAATACCTGTCGTGTCGCAATGTGCGGCGACACAGCCAGCGATACAATCCGGCAGGCAGATTATGACAGGAAAGCCAGAACAGGGGAAAGCGCAACCAAGGGGTTACGGAAGCGGGTATCTGCAACACCCCTTCTTTCATGAAACAGGTACGGGGTGAGGTCAAGTGCATATAGCGCCCGGGAATAAACGCCGGATTCAAAGAAGAGTTATACAAATATCCTTGCCGGGCAATCTCGCTCTCAGACACCGGAAACATCCGCGGCTGGCGATAGCCACGTATCGTACAGGCAGTCAGTTTCTCTAAGATCTGTTTGGAACGGGCCACATCCTCCGGCTTCGGATTCCAGTGATCACAGCCGTGGGCGGCAACCTCATGTCCTTCGTCGATGATACGCTTCATCACCTCCGGAGCATTCTCTGCAAAATTCGTGGTACAAAAGAAAGTCGCTTTCACGTCATTACGCAGCAGGCAGTCCAAAATACGGTTGGTACCGTAAACCGACACTTTCATAGCCTCATCCAACGGATAATCCACCCCATGCTCACGAGGAACATCAAATTCCTCTGTATCAAAACTTAGCAATATCATTACACTCGCTGTTTTTTTATTTGCAAAGTTACATCTTTTTTATGGAACTCGCTTCAAATATTATATATTAAAAAGAATGACAGATAAATGTACTTGAATATCGGGCGCAAATCTGTATCTTTGGCAATAAAATAAAGAGAATCCGTTCAACTTATATACCGACCAACCATGAAGATAGGCTTCGATGCAAAACGTGCCGCACAGAACAGAACCGGCTTAGGCAATTACAGTCGCTTCGTCATTGAAGCATTGACCCGGTTTGCACCGGACGAACGCTATGTACTCTATATCCCTAATCCGAACCGAACCTCTTCGCTGAACGGAATAGAGAGAGCGGGCAATGTGGAGCTGCGTTATCCGCAAACGGCCTTTTGGAAAAAGTTCCGTTCACTTTGGCGGGTATGGGGAATGACTTCCGACCTTAAAAAAGACAACATCCGCCTTTTTCACGGATTGAGCAACGAACTTCCTCTGAATATCCGCAAGGCGGGAAACACGCGAAGCATTGTCACCATCCACGACCTTATCTTCTTAAGATACCCTGAATATTATCACTATATCGACCGCAAGATATATGCATACAAGTTCCGCAAAGCCTGCCGGAACGCCGACCGGATCATTGCCGTCAGCGAATGCACCAAACGAGACATCATGTCCTTCTTTCATATCCCCGAAGAGAAAATCGACGTCGTTTATCAGGGATGCGATGCACAATTCAAGCAAACGGTATCCGAAAGCACGAAGGAGGAAATAAGACTGAAATACCGGCTTCCCCAACGTTATATTCTATATTTAGGAAGCATCGAAAGCAGAAAAAACCTGTTGCTGGTGGCCAAAGCATTGCTGCATATTCAGGAGCCGATAACCGTTATCGCCATTGGCAAACGGACACCGTATGCAGACGCCGTAGAAGAATTTCTGAAAAAGAACCGCCTGGAAGACCGTATGCGTTTATTGAGCAACATTCCTTTCAAGGAGCTGCCCGCCTTCTATCAGATGGCAACAACTTTCGTATACCCCTCTTTCTTCGAGGGATTCGGAATACCTCTGTTGGAAGCGCTGAACAGCGGCGTACCGGTAATCGGGGCCACAGGCTCCTGCCTGGAAGAAGCCGGCGGTCCTCATTCCATATACATACATCCCGAAGACGATAAAGGGCTGGCCAAGGCCATAGAACAGACCTTGACCGATCAATCGCTCAGAGAGAAAATGATAGAGGAGGGAAAAAAGTACGCACTGCTGTTCGAAGCAGAAAAGCTCACGAAAGACCTTCTGAACGTATATAGAAAAACGATCTAATCAACCAGCATGCCCTCTATTTTCTGTATGATCTGCTCGGGCTTGATACCTCGCATACACGCATAATCCTTGCGGTAACAGGGCTTCTGTCCGTATACCGAGCAGGGGCGGCAAGCCAGGTCGAGCTGTACCGTATTGATAGGCAGCTGTTTCCATCCCATAAATCCGGCGTAAGGATGAGTGGCCCCCCACACCGAGACAACCGGTGTATTCACCAATGAAGCCAGGTGCATGTTGGCAGAATCCATCGAGAGCATTACATCCAAGTGGCTCATGAGGATCAATTCCGTACTCATATTCAGTTTACCGATCATTGATACGACCGTCGGGTATTTCAATATCCACGAGTCAAAGACTTCCTGTTCGCTTATTCCTCCTCCGAAAAGGAATACCTTTACATCGGAACGGGCGGCAAAATGAGCCACCACCTGTTCTTGCAGCTCCAAGGGGTATATCTTTCCTTCATGTTTGGCAAAAGGAGCGATGCCGATCCACTTCACACCGGCATATTTAGGCCCCGTCACCGGCTCTATCAAGGAGAAGTCTCCTTTCCCCTCACCAAAAATAGAGGTAAAATTCAATAAAACCGGGAAGCCTAACTTCTCCAATACATCGGCATAACGTCTGAAGGAACTTTTCTGATTCTCTACTATTTTATCATGACGGCGCACCAGTTTATTTTTCCCTTTACGTCCTTTATCGATGGACGCTACCGGTACTCCTGCCATTCGAAATTTCAGACAGAGATATTTCGTACGCAGGACGTTATGAAAATCGGCCACATAGTCAAACTGTTGCTTTTTCAACTCCGAGTACAAGGCATTCAGCCCCCATACTCCCCGGTGTTTACCGGTCAGATCGGCACTCATAAAGTGTACATTGGCAGGCAAACCCTGGAAAAGCGGTTGCAGAACCGCACGGCTCAATACGGTTATTTCATGTTGAGGATACCGGACCGCCAGTGAATAGACTACCGGAATAGTCATGGCAACATCACCGAGCGCAGAAAAACGAATGACAAGAATACGGGACATCTCTTATTTTTTAGCATAAAGCACCGGATTCAAAGCCGGATCATTATACATCTTCATCTGTTTATATACCTTCATGTATTTCCTTCCGGCCTCAATATCAGCCAATAGCTGGTCGATCGCCGTCGAAAGGTCTTTCTTTTGTTCCAGCAAGGTAGTAAGCTTCGCCTGACACCGGTCATGGTGTTCCTGCGTTGTATCCGTACGCTCCACTTCCTGCTGCATGTGATAAATTTTCAGTGCAAGAATAGAAAGGCGGTCTATGGCCCAAGCCGGACTCTCCGTATTGATGGTCGCATCCGGCAGAGCAGACACCCCTTTGTACTTATCAAAAAAATAACTGTCGATCAGTTCTACCAGGTCCGTACGGTCCTGATTGGATTTATCAATCCTACGCTTCAACTGCAATGCTTCCACCGGATCGATCTGCGGATCGCGTATAATATCTTCGAAATGCCATTGCACGGCATCAATCCAGTTTTTCAGATATAAATAATATTCAATCGACTTCAGTTCGTAAGGATTGTTCATCGGAGCATCTACGCTGTCCGTAATGTGGTAATCAGTAGTCGATTTCCAAAAGATGTCATTGCAAAGGTTACTAAATGTCATAATCTTAACTTGCTTATATATGTACAATAAGACAAAGCTAAAGAATATTTTTCACACAAGCAACCCTTTCTTACTTTTTTATTCTATCTTTGCTCATATCTAAAGAAAGATCTATGAAAATTATTGTAGACAATAAAATACCCTACATACAAAAAGCCATCGAGAGTATCGCCGACGAAGTGGTGTATGCTCCCGGAAAAGACTTTACCCCGGAACTGGTACGCGATGCGGATGCACTGATTATCCGCACACGGACGCATTGTAACCGCGAACTGCTGGAAGGCAGCCGGGTAAGGTTTATCGCAACCGCCACGATCGGCTTCGACCACATCGACACGGAATATTGCCGGGAAGCCGGCATCACATGGACCAATGCCCCGGGATGCAACTCCGCCTCTGTGGCGCAATACCTGGAGTCTTCACTTGCCCTCCTGAAACTTACCAAAGGGAAAGAACTTCACAAAATGTGCATAGGCATTGTGGGAGTAGGCAATGTAGGAAGCAAAATCATCGGAGTTGCCCAAAGACAGGGAATGCGAGTGTTGCTAAACGATCTTCCCAGAGCAGAGAAAGAAGGCAGCGCGGACTTCTGTTCTCTGGAGCAAATCGCCCGGGAATGTGACGTGATAACATTCCACGTTCCTTTGTATAAAGACGGAAAGTACAAGACTTTTCATCTGGCAGACGAAGCTTTTTTCCGGTCATTGAAACGTAAACCGATTATCATCAACACCTCTCGCGGTGAGGTGATAGAGACCCAAGCACTGCTAAATGCCTTACAAGACGGCCACATATCCGAGGCCATTATCGATGTGTGGGAAAACGAACCGGACATAAACCTGGAACTATTAAGTAAGGTGATGATAGGTACTCCGCACATTGCCGGGTATTCGGCAGACGGGAAGGCCAATGCGACCCGTATGTCATTGGACTCTCTTTGCCGGTACTTCGGGATAGAAGCCACATACACCATTGCTCCCATGCAGCCGGAAAGCCTCACGGTGCAAGCCGCAACATTGGAAGAGGCATGGTTGAAGATATATGATCCTCGACAGGACAGCAACCGGTTGAAGGCTCACCCCGAACGGTTCGAACAGTTTCGGGGAGACTATCCTTTAAGAAGAGAGAAAGGGGCTTATCATATAAGAACCGGGGTAAATCCTCTCCAATAATGTTTCTTTTAAGAATGAAATCCGAAGCAGTAACAGAACGTGTTATATAGAAGCAACATAGCATATCATATAGAAACTAACCATAACCTATTTAAATTTCAGAAATCATGAAAAAAATTCTTTTATTTACTTTTCTTCTTTTGTGTACCCTCTCGGCAAGCAGTAAGAGAGCGGGAGAATTTACCGTTTTGCAATGGAATATCTGGCAGGAAGGAACATCCGTGCCCGGCGGCTACGAAGCAATCGTCAATGAGATCGTCCGTCTGAAGCCGGACTTTGTCACATTCAGTGAAGTCAGAAATTATCAGAACAGCAATTTCAGCGCCCGTATCCTGTCGTCTTTACGCGAGAAAGGCATGACCTATTACTCTTTTTACAGCTACGACAGCGGGTTATTAAGCAAATATCCCATCACGGATTCCCTGACCGTATTTCCCGAAAAGGAAGATCACGGCAGTATTTACAGATTGCTGTCTTCCGTGAACGGACGCAAAGTAGCCATTTATACGGCCCATCTGGACTATTTGGATTGTGCATATTACAATGTGCGCGGATACGATGGTTCTACGTGGGAAGAGACATCTAGGCCACAAACTGTGGAGGAAGTTCTGACGGCGAACACAAAATCACAGCGTGACGATGCGATCCGCCTCTTTATCGAGCAGGCACGTAAAGATATGGCAGAAGGATACAGCATCATTCTGGGCGGTGACTTTAACGAGCCGTCCCATCGCGACTGGGTGGAAGCAAACAAAGATCTGTATGACCATAACGGCATGGTGATTCCCTGGACAGTAAGCACCCTGCTCGAAGAGGCCGGATTCACCGACAGTTACCGCGAAATCTATCCCGACCCGCTCACCCATCCGGGATTTACTTACCCATCGGACAACCCGTTGAAAACGCCTGAAAAACTCACATGGGCCCCAAAAGCCGATGAACGCGACCGGATCGATTTCATTTTTTATCAAGGGAAGGGACTTCAAGCAAAGAAGGCGGTTATATTCGGTCCCAAAGGTTCCATCGTGCGAAGCCAACGGGTAGAAGAGACATCGAAAGACAAATTCCTCACTCCCATGGACGTATGGCCAACTGACCATAAGGGATTACTGGTAACGTTTCGATTCAAGAAATAAGCTGTAAGGGAAAGGGATAGGCAGTAAGAAAATGAAACAAGCTGTAAAAAAGAAATAAGCTGTAAGAAAAAGGTGTCAAAACCCCTGAAACAATGTTTTGTCAATAAGAGGGTTTTGACACCTTTCTTTATTGCAGTGTCACGGCATGTACGTATGCATCATTCGATAACAGCCGCCCAACCGCCGTTGCGTACCATTTTTATTCTGAATTTATCACCCGACTTAACCTTGCAGCCCTTTTTCCGGTAGTCCATCGCTTGACGGTCGGCATTAATGCCATCCTCAAAGTAGGTCATCTGATACTCTCTACCCGGATTCAAGAAATCCAAAGATATCTCAAACTCCCGTTCTTTTTGTTTATTATTGGTAATTCCACCGATGAACCACCGGCTTCCTTTGCGTTTGGCTACCACCACGTACTCTCCCGCATCGGCAAACAAGGCTTTCGTTTCATCCCAAACCACCGGAACTTTAGTGATGAACTCCGTACAATCGGGGTTTCTATAATAAAGAGTCGGATTATCCGCCAACATTTGAATGCCACTTTCAAAAACAACGTACAATGCCAGTTGATAGGCACGCGTACCGATACTTGCAGAGTTCGGACGTTCGGAACGGTAAACTTCCGGCTGCATACTGATCATCGCTCCCGGAGTATAGTCCATCGGTCCGACCGCATTGCGCATAAAAGGCAGGAACAAGCTATTATCCGGATGGCATCCCCCCATCTGTTCCATACCGCGAACTCCTTCGTATGAAAGTATATTCGGGTACAGTTTTTCCAATCCGGCCGGTTTAAACGAACCGTGCATATCTACAAACAGATGGTATTTGGCAGCTTCTTTGGCAACCCGTTCATAGTAATCCACCATCCACTGGTCACTACGGTCCATAAAGTCAATTTTCAAACCTGCCACTCCCCAATCCGAAAGAGTCTTGAACAAATCAAAATTGTTCTCCACTACCAGCCATGTCAGCCAAAGCACGACGCCGACACCTTTTTCCTTACCGTAACGGATAATTTCATGTACGTTTACTTCCGGATTCGGAGTATAAGGATCACGGGTACTCATAGCCCAGCCTTCATCCATGATAATATAGGGTATGCCATACTTCGCAGCAAAATCTATATAGTATTTATAGGTATCCAAATTAAAACCGGCCTTAAAATTCACATCCGGTCCATAAGGAGAAGCGGCATTCCACCATTCCCAACTTGCCTGACCCGGTTTTATCCATGAGACATCGTCAAGACGGCATTCAGAAGCCAGTTTATCCGCCATCGTCTGTTCCAACAATTGCCCGTCCTGTTTCGATATAAAGAAATAACGCCAAGGAAAACTGCGGTTTCCTTTTGTTTTGGCAATATAATCCGCCTCCTTAAGTATTTTCAGGCTACGGTCACCATCCTCACCAAACTCCAACGGCACTCGCGGGAATATACCATGAATCCGTTCTTCTGTACCATCTCCTTTCAGAAACATACAAGGATAGTCGACCAAATCCGCTTCGGAAATCAGTATTTTATACTTATTCCGGGTATCCAGCAACACCGGAAGAGTAGACATTTTATCTTCTGCTTTCCATTGAGAAGCTACAATGTGGCTATAAGGCTCTTCATAAGCGGTCTTAAAGCCACCAGGCTGTTGCAAATGCGTCAGATAATCGCCGGGTAACCCGATAGAAAAGTTTTCGTCCAAGACCTCTATATCCCCTTTCTTCTCCGTCACGAAACGATAGGAAACGGCATCATCATACACCCTGAATTCAACAGAATATCCTCCCTTGAACTTCAGGCATTGCCCATTATAGCGATTCCGTATAGATGCAAATTTCATCGGAACCACCGGAGCAATCGTTTCATCGGCAGAAATATTCTTCTTGTTCACCAACTTCGGTTCCCGGCCCAGAATCTGATCTCTCAAAACCATTTCCAACCGGCCATCTGTCAGCAAAGGCTCACCGCCGTAAGACACATCGTATGTAATCTGTCTGTCGAAGTTTACATCTACTTTCATTTTTCCATCCGGCGACTTTATTTCAATACCCTTCGCATGGGCACTTAGCGTCCCCAGACACCAAATGACAACCAAGATCCTGCATAGCTTTCTGCTATTTGTGTAAATGTTCGATAAAAGCATAAAAAGTATATTTATATTAGCGTGAATTCAATGAACAGAAGAGACCGCATCCCAATAGAGACCGCACCCCAATAATGTATCATAGATACAGAGAGAATCTATTCCCTCAGAAGTTTCTCTATTATCAATGGATAATACTCGTATTCCAAAGCGTGTACCTTCTGCGCCACATCGGCAGCAGAGTCATCCGGCAACACCGGGCATTTCGCCTGAAAGACGGTATCGCCTTCGTCATAATGCTCATTAATATAATGTATAGTGATTCCGCTTTCCGTCTCTCCGGCAGCCACCACCGCTTCGTGCACACGGTCGCCGTACATCCCCTTTCCGCCGAATTTCGGAAGCAAGGCAGGATGTATATTTATAATTTTATTGGGATAAGCATGCAACAGGACTTCGGGCACGCGCACCAGAAAACCGGCCAATACGATAAAATCGATGTGATACTTATCCAGTACGGCAAGAATCCGTTCACCGGAAGCCCACTCCTCCTTCAGAAACACCTCTGAGGGCACTTGTAACCGATGCGCACGTTCCAAAACATACGCATCGCTTCTGTTGGAAAGCACCAACGCCACCCTAATCAAATCATTCTCTTGGAAATACCGGATAATGTTTTCGGCATTTGTGCCGGAACCGGAAGCAAAAATTGCGATGTTTTTCTTCATAATCAGCTTTTTCTATGCACAAAACAGTGAAAATTGTGCAAAAGATTGCATTTATTTAATTAAATATTTGCTTAGAACGATAAATATTTATTCCTTTGCACCGCAAAATTAAAGAAATAAAACTATTTATTAATTAAAAACTTAAAGTTATGTCTGAAATTGCATCAAGAGTGAAAGCGATTATCGTTGATAAATTAGGCGTAGAAGAATCAGAAGTTACTAACGAAGCAAGCTTCACTAACGACCTGGGAGCTGATTCTCTTGACACTGTAGAACTTATCATGGAATTCGAAAAAGAATTCGGTATCTCTATTCCTGACGACCAAGCTGAAAAGATTGGTACTGTAGGTGACGCTGTATCTTACATCGAAGAACACGCTAAGTAAATCGAATTTCATCAATATGGAATTAAAAAGAGTTGTAGTAACAGGTCTGGGCGCCATTACTCCCGTTGGCAATAACATACCCGAATTTTGGGAAAATCTCGTGAACGGGGTTAGTGGAGCAGGGCCTATTACTCATTTCGACGCTTCGCTATTCAAGACCCAATTTGCATGTGAGGTAAAGAACTTCGATGCAACCCAATATATCGACCGCAAAGAAGCACGCAAAATGGACCGGTACACACAGTTTGCTGTCACCGTAGCCAAGGAAGCTGTTACAGATTCCGGTCTTGATATCGAAAAAGAAGATTTGAACAAAATCGGTG
This sequence comes from uncultured Bacteroides sp., assembly GCA_958477465.1. GTDB lineage: Bacteria > Bacteroidota > Bacteroidia > Bacteroidales > Bacteroidaceae > Bacteroides. Next base: position 69,433 of record CAUEFX010000001.1, on the reverse strand, counting down.
TTATTTTCGGTGCAGGTATCGGTGGTATTCGTACATTCGAAGATGAAGTAGGCAACTATGCTCTTCATAAGGAAAACGGTCCGAAATTCAATCCGTTCTTCATTCCTAAAATGATCTCGGATATTGCAGCCGGACAGATCTCCATCATGTACGGTTTCCATGGTCCTAACTATGCAACCTGCTCTGCATGTGCCACTTCTACCAATGCCATCGCTGATGCATTCAACCTTATCCGCTTGGGTAAAGCCAATGTAATCGTATCCGGTGGTTCGGAAGCAGCAATCGCTCCCGCCGGTGTAGGAGGTTTCAATGCCATGCACGCTTTATCAACCCGTAATGATTCTCCGGAAACGGCATCACGTCCGTTCAGCGCAAGCCGCGACGGTTTCGTCATGGGTGAAGGCGGTGGTTGTCTGATTCTCGAAGAGCTGGAACACGCCAAAGCACGCGGCGCAAAGATCTATGCAGAAGTAGCCGGTGTAGGTATGTCGGCAGACGCACATCACCTCACAGCTTCACATCCCGAAGGATTGGGAGCCAAGTTGGTAATGCTGAATGCATTGGAAGATGCCGAAATGGATCCGAAAGCTGTTGATTACATCAACGTACACGGAACATCTACTCCCGTAGGTGATATCTCGGAAGCTAAAGCCATTAAAGAAGTATTCGGTGATCATGCCTTTGAATTGAACATCAGTTCAACGAAGTCAATGACCGGTCACTTATTGGGCGCTGCCGGTGCTGTAGAATCCATTGCCAGCATTCTGGCAATCAAGAACGGCATCGTACCTCCGACTATCAATCATGAAGAGGGAGACAACGATGAAAACATTGACTATAACCTTAATTTCACTTTCAACAAAGCACAGAAACGTGAAGTTAATGTTGCCCTGTCCAATACATTCGGATTCGGCGGTCACAATGCTTGTGTAATCTTTAAGAAATACGCAGAGTAATATCGTGTTACGAAACCAAATAGACAAGATAAGGCTCCTGTTCTGTAAGAACAGAGAGTCTTATCTTTGTTTTTATAGGATACTTGGATTTTATCCCCGCAATATCCATCTCTATGAGCAGGCGCTCCTGCACAAGTCCACTTCCATCCGTTCGGAAAAAGGGCGCCCGATGAACAACGAGCGTCTCGAATTCTTAGGCGATGCCATCCTCGACGCCATCGTAGGAGATATTGTCTATAAGCACTTCGAAGGGAAGCGGGAAGGCTTCCTAACCAACACCCGGTCTAAAATCGTTCAGCGCGAAACGTTGAACAAGTTAGCCGTGCAAATCGGCCTCGATAAACTCATCAAATACTCCACCCGGTCTTCCTCTCACAACAGCTACATGTACGGCAATGCGTTTGAGGCATTCATCGGTGCGATTTACCTTGACCAGGGATATGAACGCTGCAAACGATTCCTTGAAGAAAGAATCATCCGCCCCTATATCGATCTGGACAAATTGTCCAAAAAGGAGGTCAACTTCAAATCCAAACTGATCGAATGGAGCCAAAAGAATAAAGTAGAAGTCTCCTTTGAACTCATCGAGCAGTTTTTCGACAAAGAGAGCAATCCGGTATTCCAAACGGAAGTACGCATAGAAGGGATTCCTGCTGGCACTGGTACAGGGTATTCCAAGAAAGAGTCTCAACAGAATGCTGCGCAAATGGCTTTGAAGAAAATCAAATCGCCTGAATTTATGGCAAACATAAAGGAAGCCAAGGCACAGGCATCAGCTACAGAAGTAAGCAGTGAAGAGATGGAAGGAGAATTATTAGAAAAAGAAGAGACTATATTAACAGAATTAGAGAAAGGCACCACACAAAAAGAAACAATAGAGGAATGAGAAAGAACCTTTAAACAACCCGGTCTGAATGGAAACTATCAAGTTAAAATATACCGATTTCTGGGATCATTTTGATCCCAAAAACAATTTCATAACAAACGCCTTATCTAAAAAATACCACATTGAGTTTAGCGACACCCCAGATTATTTGATATTCTCTATCTTTGGGTACGAACATCTGAAGTTCCAAAACTGCATAAAGATATTATATTCCGGAGAAAACATAACCCCGGACTTTAACCTTTGCGACTATGCCATTGGTTTCGACCACATAACCTTTGGTGATCGTTATATGCGCCTCCCACTCTATGTATCCTATGGCATCGAGCGATTGGCAAAGCCTAAGGTTATTGATCCGGAGAAAGCATTAAATCGAAAATTCTGTAGTTTCGTTGTTTCTAATGGTGTCAGTCCGGAAAGGAATCGTTTCTTTAAATTATTATCCGAATACAAGCGAGTAGATTCCGGAGGACGTTTTATGAATAATATCGGAGGTCCGGTTCCTGACAAAGAGGCATTTATAAAAGACTACAAATTCAATATTGCATTCGAGAATAGCATATATGACGGGTACACTACAGAAAAATTACTGGAACCTATGCTTATGAACTCATTGCCTATTTATTGGGGCAATAAATTAGTGGGCTTGGACTTTAACCCTCAATCATTCATCAATGCTACAGACTTTCCCTCTTTAGAAGCAGTCGTTGAATATGTTGTTAAATTAGACACGAATGACGAAGAGTATCTCTCCAAACTATCGATCCCCTGGCTTAACAAAAGCAACTATCTAAATTGGGAAAGCCGATTCTGTGATTTTTTTGACAATATATTCAACAAGCCAAAGTCGGAAGCCAGATATCTCACAGACTATGGACGTGTCAGAATCTATCGCCAACGATTAAATCTTTTCAGCACAATAGATGTCATAAAAAGAAAGTTAGATGATTTACGGAACAGATTCAGATAAGCTGAATTTATCCAAAGCTAATCCCCATCCTCCTACCTTGAACGACCAGGTCATGATCTTCCGTCACTAACTTTAATTTGCCAGCCACTTCTTCAAGAGGTACAGAAGAGATTTCATCCCCTTTCAGTGCAACCATACGGCCGAATTGCCCATTGGCAATCAGTTCGGTGGCATGTCCTCCCATCCGTGTAGACAGATTACGGTCGAACGGTGTGGGCGAACCTCCCCGCTGAATATATCCGAGCACCGTTTCCCGGGTTTCAATGCCGGTTTCGTATTCAATTTCCTGAGCGATGTACTCGGCTGCGCGTTTCCGCCCGTCTGTCTGAATACCCTCTGCCACAACTACGATGGAGTACGGTTTCCCTTTCTTCAGACGATTCAGAATCACCTCACCGATGTTCTTTATGTCGTAAGGAATCTCCGGAAGAAGAATTACATCGCCTCCACCAGCCATGCCCGAATACAGAGCTATCCAACCGGCCTTATGCCCCATGACTTCAATGACCATCACCCGTTTGTGAGAGCTGGCAGTGGAGTGCAGGCGGTCGATGGCATCGGTAGCGATACTCACGGCAGAATCGAATCCGAAAGAGATGTCCGTTCCCCAAATATCATTATCAATCGTTTTGGGAACAGATACAATATTAAGCCCCATAGCGGCGAATTTGGCTGCAGTCTTTTGTGTTCCATTACCGCCGATACACACGACACAATCGAGCCCCATTTCCTTGATATTCTGCTCTATCAAGGCAGGTTTATCCACATCTTCGGCTACGACTCCTCCCTTTTTGAAAGGTTTCTCACGCGAAGTGCCCAAGACAGTGCCACCCAAGTTAAGCAATCCTGACAAAGACTTGTCCGTAATCTGCTCTACATCTTTGGTCAACAGCCCTTGAAAGCCACTATGAATGCCGACGACTTCCATACCATAATAATTTATGGCAGTTTTACACACGCCACGGATGGTGGCATTGATGCCGGGACAATCGCCTCCCGAAGTTAAAATTCCAATTCTCATCGCCGTTTATTGTTCTAAAGTTCGGAACTACTCTATTCTTCTTTAACTTTTAACTATTATTTCCGTGGTAAAGATAGAAAAAAAAGATAAATAAGGTTACTTTTGCACGATTAAACATTATCCCAGCAAGAGAAATGAATATCACAAAGATTATAAGACAAGCATTCAATTCCCGTTTAAAAGAGATAGATCTCTACGCAAGCCAGGCAGGAGAAATACAGCACCGTGTCATGACACGGCTCGTGAGCCAGGCTGCCAACACCGAATGGGGAAAGAAATATGATTATAAGTCGATACGAAATTACGAAGAGTTCAAGAGCCGTGTTCCGGTGCAGACCTATGAGGAGATAAAGCCCTACGTAGAACGTCTCCGGGCTGGAGAGCAGAACCTGCTTTGGCCCTCGGAGATTCGTTGGTTTGCCAAGTCTTCGGGAACCACCAACGATAAGAGCAAGTTCCTTCCCGTAAGCAAAGAAGCCCTGCAGGACATTCACTACCGTGGAGGGAAAGATGCAGTGGCGCTCTATTTCCGGATCAATCCGGACAGCCATTTCTTCTCCGGCAAAGGGTTGATTTTAGGCGGCAGTCACAGTCCGAACTTAAATTCCAATCACAGCCTTGTAGGCGATTTATCCGCCATCCTTATACAAAACGTAAGTCCCCTTGTCAACTTGATACGCGTTCCCAGCAAGGAAATAGCTCTGATGAGCGAGTGGGAAAGCAAGATTGAAGCGATTGCCAACAGCACGATTCCTGCCAATGTCACCAACCTGTCGGGCGTACCGTCATGGATGTTGGTACTCATCAAGCGCATTCTCGAAAAGACAGGTAAACAGACCTTGGAGGAGGTATGGCCCAACCTTGAAGTGTTTTTCCACGGAGGCGTAGCCTTCAATCCTTATCGGGAGCAATACAAACAGGTAATCCGGTCTCCCAAGATGCATTATGTAGAAACGTACAATGCTTCCGAAGGTTATTTCGGGACCCAGAACGACCTTTCCGATCCGGCGATGCTACTGATGATCGATTATGGAATATTCTATGAATTCATGCCTTTGGAAGAGGTCGGCAAGGAGTTCCCCAGCACCTGTTGTCTGGAAGAGGTCGAGCTGAACAAGAACTATGCAATGATCATCTCTACCTCCTGCGGGTTATGGAGATACATGATTGGCGACACCGTAAAGTTCACAAGCAAGAACCCATACAAATTCATCATCACCGGGCGTACCAAGCACTTCATTAATGCTTTTGGCGAAGAGCTGATAGTAGACAATGCAGAAAAGGGATTGATTAAGGCCTGTGCGGCAACCGGTGCACAAGTCAGCGACTACAGCGCAGCGCCGGTATTCATGGACGAGCATGCCAAATGTCGCCATCAATGGTTGATAGAATTTGCCAAAATGCCCGATTCCATCGAGAACTTTGCCGCTATATTAGACGCAGCCCTCAAGGAAGTAAACTCCGATTATGAAGCCAAACGCTGGAAAGACATCGCCCTGCAGCCACTTGAAGTGATTGTAGCCCGAAAAGGACTGTTTCACGACTGGCTCGCTAAAAAGGGAAAACTGGGTGGACAGCATAAAATCCCCCGGCTAAGCAATACAAGGGAGTATATCGAGGAGATGCTGGAGTTAAACAAGCAATCGTAGTTTTTCAATATGGCCATATACCGATAAGTATCTGTGTTTGAAATTCCCCCTTCATTCCTTTCACCTTTTTGTCCCAAGCCTTTATTCATCGGCCATACAAGGTGAAAGGAATCTCGTATCTTATTATCATGCGAAAGACACTTAAGCAGAGTAATCCAATCTTGCAAAGGACCTTACTTACGACTCGTGAAGACGGTGCCTGCTCTACTTGAGAACTATGTTTACTGTCCGTAACGACCGTACTTACGGTCCGTGAGAAGTGTACTTAACGGCCTTTTATCAAAGGACAAGTGGCTATTAAAAAAAGCATGTAACATCTTTCAAAAAAACACATAACGTCTTTCAGAAAAAGACTTAGCATCTTTTAAAAAAACATATAACATCTTTTTTTAAAACATATAGCGTCTTTAAAAAAAACATATAGCATCTTTCAAAGGATGATAATCATGTTGCACTCAGGCAACAATAATGCCTCCTCCCAACAGCAAACCGTCCTTGTAAAAAGCGGCCGCTTGTCCGGGTGCAACAGCCGTAAGCGGTTCAAGCAACGAGAGGTGCAGCAATCCCCTTTCATCCAGCTCTACCTTGCAATGATTTTCCTGTTTTCGGTAGCGTATCTTCACAATGATGTCATCGTGCCCGAACAAACGGGAGTCATCAATGATATTCCAATCTTTCAGCCACATCTCCGTTTTCTCGAGAGCCTTCAATGAAGACAACACGATTCTATTCTCTGCCGGAAATATCTCTTTCACAAATACAGCCCGGTTCAAATCAATGCCCAATCCTCTCCGCTGCCCAATCGTATAAAACGGATATCCCTCATGCCAAGCTATAAAATTGCCCTTTTCATCGACAAACTTTCCCCGTTCGATGCGAATTGAAGAGAGTCCGGACTGCAGATACCTCTTTAGAAAACTACGATAATCCATCGGACAGAAACAAACTCCGATGCTGTCTTTCTTCGTCGCCGCCTTTTCAAATCCTCTTGCGGCAGCGTAAGCACGCGCCCGGGGTTTGGTCATTTCCCCCATCGGCAACAGCATCCTCTGAAGAATGCCCTGCTTCAATCCCCACAAAAAGAAAGACTGGTCTTTATCCGAGTCGGCAGCAAAGGTGATGTAATACTTTCCGTCAATCGCTATTTTGCGGACATAGTGACCGGTAGAGATATAAAAAATCCCCATTTCATCGGCCAACTTTGCCAACAAAGGCCACTTAAACCAATTATTGCAAAGCGTGCAAGGCACAGGAGTATGCCCCGCCAGATATTCATCGACAAAATAAGTAATGATGCGCTCATGGAATATTTCACGGGCATCGTAAGTGATATGCCTGATGCCCAAACGGGCAGCCAATGCCCGGGCATCTTCCAGATATTCCGTAGAGTCGTTTAATTCGTAAAAACGAAAAGTCACTCCCGTCACTTCATAACCGGCATCCTGCAACAACATGGCGGAGACCGAACTATCGGTTCCACCACTCATTCCCAATAATACGCGTTTCTTTTGCTCCATCATGCCGCAAAATTAAACAAAATTCCGTATCTTTACTTTTTCAAACCCAAACTGAATAAAAAACCATGCCACACAGCCCAGTCATCATCGTTCTTTCCGAGCATCCGGTATTCGGAATGCTACTCATACCGTATATCGCGGAAAGCACCTCTCAGGAAGGGCTTTGCCTGACAGAGCAGGCATTCCACCTCTCTCCAAAGGCCGTGGCGCAGTTGAGCGAGACTGAGCAGAAAGTCATCGAAATCGCATCTCATTATACAGAGAAGTACCTGATGACGGTCTATTCCAAAGAGAAAACAATTTCCAAATTTCTCCGAAAGCTATCCGAAGATCCGGAGAAATTGAAGAAAATACGCCTTTTCATCGAGAAGAAGCTGGCAGAGATGATGGAATTGATCCGCACCCATGACCTCCTCCTCTACCAGAAACAGACCGGCAGCAAACTGCTCTACCCGCACCATGCCTATCATGTGCACAAAGAGGATGTGATAACTCATTTCTCGTTCAAAGTAGACAACCAGTCATTCAGTTACCAGCTAAAATGTTATGACGAAGGGAAAGCCATCCCACTCATGGAGCTGAAGCCGGCAGTTGCCCTGACTTCCAATCCGGCAATCTTGTTGTTGGGCATGGAGGTATACATTTTCCGGCACATTGAAGCTGCCCGGCTGCTTCCATTCACCAAGAAAGCCCAAATCTGCGTGGATGCCTCTTTCACTGAAAAGTACATCGACAACATCCTCATCCCCATTGCCAGTTATCACGACATCGATGTGCAAGGACTGGACATCCGGAAAGAGGAAAAACATTGCGACTGCCTGCTGTATGTGGAAGAGACCATCTATTCCGCCCCGCTTCTGAAACTTAACTTCCGTTATGACGAACAGCTATTCACGCCTCAACCGGCCACGGAAGTAAAAAAATACTTCTCACGCAACGTGGAAGATGGCAAAAACAGAATATGCTACTTCCAACGCGACACGGACAAGGAGGAAGAAGCCATACGGATTCTCCAGAGCATCGGACTGGAACGCATCAATGACTCTCATTTCAAACTATCGGAGAATATTCCCGAAAAAAGCGTAACGGAGTGGATCACCCGATACCGGACTCAACTGCAAGACACATTCATACTGACCAGCGACCAGAGCAATATCCCATACTGTCTGGATGAAATCCGCATCGAACAAAGTTACGATGACGGACCGGACTGGTTCGAACTGCACATAACAGTGGTCATCGGTGATTTACGGATTCCTTTCAGCCGCTTTCGCAAGCATATTTTAGAAGAGAGGCGCGAATACACGCTTCCCAACGGACAGGTCATCCTGCTTCCGGAAGAGTGGTTCAGCAAATACGCCAATCTGATGGAGATGGGAACACTCCGGGGAAAAGACATCTGCGTAAAACGTCCGTTCATGGGTATCGTAGAGTCGATCATGCAAAGCAATTCCCACAAAGAATTCACTCTTCCGCAATTTCAGCAAAAATACCCTGTGCCCACAGGGATAAAGGCCCGGCTACGCCCTTACCAACAGAAAGGCTACACCTGGATGATGAACCTGTACAAACAAGAACTCGGCGGCTGCCTTGCCGATGACATGGGATTGGGAAAGACGCTGCAAACACTTGCTTTATTACAAAACATCTACAATCAAAAGAACGACACGGAGAAAGAAGAGGAAGAGGAAAAGAAAGAAACAACGCTTCAAGAGAGCGGAAGTGATCAAAAAGACAAAAGTGGTCAAAAGGACGAAAATGGCCCAAAAGACGGAAATGACCAAGAGAACGGAAGTGAGATTCCAGAGAAGCAGGATCAGAACCTCATGCTCAAAGACAAACTCGTCAGTATCGATGAAATGGGGCAATTTGAACTTTTCAGAGACCTGACAGCAGAAAATACGCTGGACAGATGCGGATTGTCCGGCCGTACTTCCAAAGCCACTCGTAAGCCAAGTACACTGATTGTCGTACCTACCTCTCTACTGCACAACTGGAAGCGGGAAGCCTCCCGCTTCACTACTCTGTCGATGGCGGAATACAACAGTAACAGCCATTATAAGGCAGGGCATCCGGAACTGTTTTTCAACCGTTTTCATCTGATATTCGTCTCTTACGGCACCATGCGGAACAAACTCGACGTCCTCCGGCAATACTGCTTCGAGTACATTGTACTGGACGAAAGTCAGAATATCAAAAACAGCGATTCTCTTACTTTCCGCTCCGCCATCCAACTGCACAGCCATCACCGCCTTGTACTGACAGGTACCCCCATCGAGAATTCACTGAAAGATCTTTGGGCTCAGTTCCACTTCCTGCAACCGGATCTTTTAGGGGATGAAAACACATTCACCAAGCAATTCATCAACCCCATAAAATTAAAAGATCCCCGCATGGAACTGCGCCTTCGCCAGCTCATCGCCCCATTCATCTTGCGCAGAAGCAAAAGCGAAGTTGCTCCGGAACTGCCACCGCTTACGGAGGAAATCATCTACTGTGACATGGCGGAGCCCCAGGATGCAATATACCAGCAAGAGAAAAACAGCCTCCGCAATACCCTGCTGCAACTCAGTCCGAACAGAAAGCAGCATCAGCAGTTCACGGTACTCAATGGCATCTCCCGCCTGCGCCAACTGGCGTGTCATCCGCAGATGGTGCTTCCCGATTATAAAGGGGACTCGGGAAAAATGGAACAGATTATCGACATCTACGGCACTCTCCGCAGTGAAGGGCACAAGGTGCTGATATTCTCCTCTTTCGTCAAACATCTGGAACTGATAGCCGCAGAATTCCAGAAACATGGCTGGCAATATGCCCTGCTCACCGGAAGTTCCACCAACCGTCCGGAAGAGATTGCCCGGTTTGCACAGACAGAAGAGATACAGGCTTTTCTCATCTCCCTCAAAGCCGGCGGTGTGGGGCTGAACCTGACACAGGCCGATTATGTATTTATCGTAGACCCGTGGTGGAATCCTGCCGCCGAGGCACAAGCCATCGCCCGTGCACACCGTATCGGGCAGAACAAGCAGGTAATCGCCTACCGCTTTATCACCAAAGACAGCATTGAAGAGAAAATCATCCGCCTGCAGGAAAGCAAGCGGCAACTGGCCGAGACATTCATCACCGAAAGTGAATCGATTCCGGCATTGACCGACCAAGAGTGGATCGGGTTGCTGGAGTAAGCCAAACTTTAGACAAATTGTTTTATCTTGTGTAATATCTGACTTAATCAAGAAACCGGTAACTGCCTTATTTAGAGTTTGTATTATATTCGCCGCAGTAAAACAATATAAACTTTAATCATTCTTGTATTATGAAAAATGTATATTACACGATTTTTGTAGTTGCCTGCCTGACAGGCAGCTTAACCGTCCAAGCGTCGGTAAAGGCGGTGGGCAATGACAACAGTAGCACAGCAGCGACTCAAGAGCGTCCGATCTATACGACCGACTTCACCGATTGGGAAAGCCTTTCTTCGGACAACTCACCGGTCTCCGTCGATAAAACCACCAATTTCAGTAACGAAACAGTGACTTTCACCTTCGACGGCGTAACGGTTCTGCCGGCCGGTACCGAATCCAAATTCGGTTCTGACGTAAAAGGATTCGCCAGGGCGGAAAAGAACCTGGCCGGAACAATCACGACTTCCCCCTTGGAAAACATCACCCGGATACGTTACCGCCATGCCGCCACAGGCAACAACCGCGGATATAAATTAGAGAAGAAAAGTGCCGCAGACAGTAACTGGGTCGTTCTGTCCGATGCAACAGCCAATCCGTCGACAGGCGTATGGGTGGAATGCGACATCAACGAGAGGGACGTACAGTTGCGTTGGAGCAATCTGGCCGCCAAGCAATATGCCTTTTTACTCGACTTCGAGATCTATGCCAATATCGAAATAACGACTCCACAGGTCAACCTGGCAACAAACGTATCTCCGGAAGAAGCCGGAAGCGTTTCCGTATATCCGGCCAGCAGCCAATATGACCAAGGTTCGGAGGTGACATTGACGGCCGATAAGAATTTCGGTTACAAATTCGTGAAATGGGTAGACGCCGATGACCGGACCCTTTCTACCGAGGTAAGTTACAGACAGATATTGGACGGAGACATGGCAATCACAGCCGTGTTTGAACGGATAGCGACCTATTCGATTAAGACCGATGTAGAAGGCGGAGCAAACAGTTATATGATAACCGTCGCCCCCGACGCCACCTTGGTAAACGGCGAGAAAATGTATGAAGAGGGCACACTCGTCACGCTTACGGCAACAGAGAACCCCATTCTGAAATTCACCAACTGGAAAAGCGGAGAAACGGCCAATGAACTGTCTGTAACCATGGACGGCAATAAAGAATATACCGCCGTGTACAGCGCTTCCGATTACATCGCAGGCTGGGACTTCATCCTGAAAGGGAACAACAGCCGCCCCGCAGACTTCATCTCCACAAGCGAAAACGAAGCAACCGCACTGATTCTCCGCAAAGCAGACGGAACCACCCAAAGCTGGCTCGACAAGTCAAAAGAATCAGGAAGCTATGAAGGCGAACCCGCTGCCGTAAACTGGAAAAACATCTCCGAAAAATATTACTACGAGACCAAGGTAAATGCAGCCGACTTTATCGGCATCAAAGTTACTTCCAAAATGCTGTATAACTACAACGCATACTCTGTGCAGAAATTAGAATACTCCCTGGATGGGACCAATTACAAAGAAGCAGCCCGCATCACCTTGGCAGGTTCGAAAGCGTGGACGCCATTAGAAGCTACCCTGCCCACGGAATGTGACCATGCCACAACGCTGCATCTCCGTTGGATTCCCGACTACAGTTCCGATATAGTAGGAACAGCATCCGACAACGACGGTACGGCTATCTGCGCCATTTACATCACCGGAACAGAACAAGGAGTTCCTCCGGCCGGGCCACCCCAATTACTGTCCAGCCTTCCGGCAGACAATGCCGAAGAGATTTCCGCCACGGGACGTATCGTACTGACCTTTGACAGCAAAGTAAAAACAACAGACGGTGCCACAGCAACTTTAGGCAACAAGACACTGACCCCGACCGTATCCGGCAAGACCATCACTTTCCCGTATATGGGCCTGGACTACAACACGGCCTATACATTCACGCTGCCTGCCAATAGTGTATCCAACTTATTCGATAACGGGGTAAAAGAGGCCATCACCATCCGGTTCACCACCATTGCTCCTCCGACAGTGATTCCGGGCATGTATGACGCCATCGTCAGCAATGCCGGCGAGCTGCTTGAAGCCTTGGCACAAGGGAACGCCGCTTCCACTTCCGGCACACGGTTCCGCATCTTCCTGCATGACGGAGTCTATGACCTGGGAAGCCAATGCCTGACAGACGTAAAATCGAACATATCACTGATCGGTGAAAGCATGGACAATACAGTCATCGTAAACAAGGCCCCCGTCGAAGGAATCTCCGTCAGCGCTACCTTACAGCCGACCGGAGAAAACATATACATGCAGGACATCACTTTGAAGAACGACTATGACTACACCGGAACCACCGGACGCGCAGTATGCCTGCAAGACAAAGGGAACAAAAACGTGTATAAGAACGTGCGTATGCTAAGCTATCAGGATACTTACTATTCCAATAACAACCGTATGCGCTCGTATTTCGAAGACGCAGAGATTCATGGCACCGTAGACTTCATCTGCGGTGGAGGCGATGTCTTCTTCAACCGTACGTTGCTCTATCTGGAAAACCGTTCCGGCAACTGCATCACAGCGCCTGCAGGTGACACCGACTGGGGATATGTTTTCAATGACTGCACCATCGACGGATACGATGCCAACAAAGGGAGTTATGCCTTGGGACGCCCCTGGCAAGGTGCACCGATGAGTGTATGGATCAATACGACGATGAAAATCATCCCCAAAGCAGAGGGATGGAGCGACATGAGCGAAACAATTATCCCGAAACTGTTTGCAGAGTACAACAGCCACACAGAAAGCGGAACGGCTGTAGATTGCAGCGCCCGCAAGACCCGATACACCGGTGGAACCATCCCGTACAGTCCGGTACTTGCCACAGAAGAGGCCGCCCGCTTTACACTCGAAAACGTATTGGGCGGCAACGATTCCTGGCAACCGACCCTATTGACCGAACAGGCAGCCGCTCCGGTCCTGACAGTCAGCGAATCGGTTCTCATGTGGAATGCCAGCGACTATGTGTTCTGTTACGCCATCTGCAAGAACGGAAAAGTAATCGGCTTTACCAACGAGACCACCTATGCGATTCCGGCAGATGCAACCGATGAAGATGTGTTCACCATACGTGCAGCCAACCGGATGGGCGGGCTCGGACAAGCATCCAACGGCAGCACTGCGACCGGCATCACCGACCGGACTGCCGTGAGCAAAGAAGTGGCAGAACGGCAATACTTCAATGGAAACGGTGTCCGCATCAATCATGCAGGAAAAGGCCTGAACATTATCCGTACCATCTATCGCGACGGCAGCACCGATACGGTAAAGGAATTCGTGAAATAATGCTATCTTTGTGCCTTCATAAATCAAAACACTGAACAAAAAATGAATTACAAGCTCCTTGTTCTCGATCTGGACGGCACTCTGACCAACACCCGGAAAGAGATAACACCCCGCAACAGAGAAGTGCTGATACAGACACAACAACTGGGGACACGACTGGTACTGGCCTCCGGCAGACCCACTTACGGCATTGCCCCTTTGGCCGACCAATTGCAAATGGACCGGTTCGAAAGCTACATCCTCTCCTACAACGGTGGAGAAATCATTGACTGGAAAACTCACGAGGTTCTTTATTCGAATGTATTGCCCGATGATGCCATTCCTCAACTATACGAATGTGCCAAACGGAACGGGCTTGCCATCCTTACTTACGATGAGGAGTGTATCATCACCGAGAATCCGGAAGACGAATACGTAAAGAAAGAGGCTTTCCTGAACAAGATGCAGATCCGGAAGACAGACGATTTCCTTGCCGACATCCGCCTGCCTTTGCCCAAATGCCTGATAGTAGGAAAGCCGGAAAAGCTGATAGCAGTGGAGTCGGAATTGTCACTCCTGATGCAAGGGAGAATCAGCGTCTACCGTTCCGAGCCTTATTTCCTGGAGCTGGTGCCACCGGGTATCGATAAAGCCCGTTCACTTGCCGTATTGCTGGAGAAGCTGAACCTGAAAAAGGAAGAGATGGTTGCCATCGGCGACGGCTACAATGATCTGAGCATGATTAAATTCGCCGGATTGGGAGTAGCCATGGCCAATGCCCAGGAGCCGGTAAAAAAAGCTGCCGATTACATCACCCTCTCCAATGACGAAGATGGTGTAGCCGCTGTTGTAGAAAGATTCTTTTCCGAACAAAATTCAAACAGGCTCTAAGAAATATCAATTATTTATTCTAACTTTGTGGTTTCAAATAGAATAAATCTCAAACGTTATGGAACATCAACTGACTATTTACAACACTTTAGATAGGAAAAAGGAATTGTTTGTGCCTTTGCATGCACCCCATGTAGGCATGTACGTTTGCGGACCTACCGTATACGGTGACGCCCACTTAGGGCATGCACGTCCGGCTATCACATTCGATGTACTCTTCCGTTATCTCACTCATCTGGGGTATAAAGTGCGCTACGTGCGCAATATCACCGATGTAGGCCATCTGGAGCATGATGCCGATGACGGTGAAGATAAAATTGCCAAAAAGGCGCGCCTGGAAGAGCTGGAACCGATGGAAGTGGTGCAGTATTACCTGAACCGTTACCACAAGGCTATGGATGCACTGAATGTGCTTCCGCCAAGTATCGAGCCGCATGCATCCGGACACATCATCGAACAGATCGAACTGGTAGGTAAGATTCTGGAAGCCGGCTATGCCTATGAAAGTGAAGGTTCCGTCTATTTCGATGTGGCCAAATACAATAAGGACCATCATTACGGCAAACTCTCCGGCCGCAACCTGGACGACGTGCTGAACACCACCCGCGACTTGGACGGACAAAGCGAAAAGCGCAATCCGGCCGACTTTGCCTTGTGGAAGAAAGCGCAACCGGAACACATCATGCGCTGGCCCTCTCCATGGAGCGACGGTTTCCCCGGATGGCATGCCGAATGTACAGCGATGGGACGGAAATATCTGGGTGAGCACTTCGACATTCACGGAGGAGGCATGGACCTGATATTCCCGCATCACGAATGCGAGATCGCCCAGTCGGTGGCCTCTCAAGGCGATGACATGGTGCATTACTGGATGCACAATAACATGATCACGATTAACGGCACCAAGATGGGCAAATCACTCGGCAACTTCATCACACTGGATGAATTCTTCAACGGAACCCACAAGTTGCTGACGCAGGCATATACCCCGATGACCATTCGCTTCTTCATTCTGCAAGCACACTACCGCAGCACCGTAGATTTCAGCAACGAAGCGCTGCAAGCATCCGAAAAGGGGTTGCAACGCCTGATGGAGGCCGTAGACAATCTGGAGAAGATCACTCCGGCAGCCACCACGACAGTCGATGTAAAAGAGATCCGTACGAAGTGCTACGAAGCCATGAACGATGATATGAATACGCCTATCGTCATCGCTCACCTGTTCGAAGGGGCCAAGATGATCAACAATATCATTGCCGGAAACGACACCATCTCTGCCGAAGACCTGAAAGACCTAAAAGAGACATTCCATCTGTTCTGTTTCGAGATTCTCGGTTTAAAAGAAGAGAAAGGCTCCTCAGACAGTCGCGAAGCGGCTTACGGAAAAGTAGTCGACATGCTGCTTGAACAACGCGTGAAAGCGAAAGCAAACAAAGACTGGGCTACTTCCGACCTCATCCGCAACGAACTGACCGCCCTGGGATTCGAGATCAAAGATACCAAAGACGGTTTCGAATGGAAGCTGAACAAATAGAACGGAAGGTGGACCAATAGAATGGAAGTTGAGCAAATAAAGAAAAAGCTCTGTTTACAGTAACAAAAATGCCGGATCCCAACAAGTAGATCCGGCATTTTTGTTCTTTACCGATATTATTCACTAATACCCCTATTTATTCATAAGGAATCATGTCCGACAACATACGTTCCCGATACCAGGGATCGTCTATCTCTTTCAGCATCGCCCCCATTTCCGAGCAGAGCTGTTTCACCACTTCCGGATGCTCTTCCAGGGAAAGGTTATTCATCTGATAAGGGTCTTTCTCATCATCAAACAGCAAACTGTTTTTCAGCTGCTTCGTATTCCGGTCGATATAAAGCGCCATCGTATAGCGATGTGTCTTGATACCTCTCGATGAAGGGAAATAAGAGGTCACCAATCCGTTTTCATCCTTCTCCCCATCCAGATTCTGTATGTATAAAGCGCCGGTAGGACGTACGATATCGGCCTTTTCATCGTAGAAAAGCGGAGCGAAATTGCGTCCCTGCACTTCAGCGGGAACCGAGTCTCCAAGACCGCACAACCCCAGCAGAGTAGGCATAATATCCGGTGAAGAGAGCATCAGGTCATCCACCCGCGGACGGATTTTATCCGGATACCGCACCAGAAACGGAACATTCATCGACTCCGAATAAGGAGAGTTTTTCGGATCGTCCGTACGCTGGCTGCACATAGTCTCACCGTGATCCGAAGAGAAAACGACAATTGTATTCTTATCCAGTCCCAACTCTTTCAATGCCGCCAATATCTGGCCAAAAGCGCGGTCGACACCCGTCACCGATGCAAAATAGTAACGGGCAGATTCCGCCTTTTCCATTTTCGCATCCGCATTGGGACGCACCAGAAGGCTGTCGAGCGGGCGGTCTTTATACCAGTTGAAATCCTCCTCCATACAGTCATCCAACGAACGGTACGGGCTATGCGGGGGATTCATTCCTACCATAATGAAGAACGGCTTTTTCGTATCGCGCACATTGCCTTCGTTTTTCAGATACGAAACGACCTTTCCGGCCTCGTGCAAGGGCGACCATTCTTTAGGATCATGACGTTTTCCGTCCGTATCCCAGTAATGAGGATTCTTATGTTCATCGAAAGTGCCGTATGAATACCAGTAATTAAATCCGTGCCGGCGCTCCTTCGGCGTATAAGCATCCCATGCCGGGCGTTTTTCGTCTACATACTGCCCCGGATTTTCCGGATCGTTCGGTGTCGGGAAATCAGCATGCAACTTTCCAAAGTAGGCACAATCGTATCCTGCACTTTGAAACACATCACCGATGCACTCGGCATCTTCACGCAAAGAGCTGATGGGACGGTTCGAATTGCAATTCAAGGGTATGCCGCTTTTGTTAGGGTACATCCCAGTCAGCAGGCAGCCACGGTGAGGACTGCTCAGCGGACAATTGCTCTGTGTAGAGGTCAGCACCACCGATTCGCGTGCAAAGGCATTCAAATTAGGTGTATGCACGGGATCGGCCTTGAAATTCACCTTCTCCCGGAACCCCTCCTGCCCCCAGAATTCCATCGCCTGATTGCGATATTGGTCAGGAAAGACATAAATGATATTGGGATGTTCGATTTGTTCGGCCTGTGGGGCTTTGCATCCCTGCATAGCCAACAGGCTCAAACCACCGAACAACAAATTTATCTGATTACTCATGGCTGTTTTTCTCCATATTTCTCTTACGCATCAATCCCTCCAGGAAATAATAATCGGCGTAGTTCAACGGTACATCGATTTCGGCGCCGTGAGGAATGCTGCCAACAGAATGCATCAGTATAAAATTACCGTTTGTTCCTACTGCTGCACGGTAAGCCGGTGAGCCGAGGCTCTTCATGATTTTATCGGCCATCGCCTTATAACCGTTTTCCGGAAGATAGTTTTCCAGTTCGTACAGTGCGGAAGCCGTACAAGCAGCTGCCGAAGCGTCACGCGGTTCATTCGGGATATTGGGGGCGTCAAAGTCCCAATAAGGCACGAGGTCTTCCGGCAGATTTTTATTGGTAAAGATGAAATTATATACTTTCTGTACCTGATCAAGGTATTTCTTATCATGGGTATAACGGTAACAAATCGTGTAGCCATACAGTGCCCATGCCTGTCCACGAGCCCATGCCGACTCGTCAGCATATCCCTGTGCAGTCTGTTTCTTGCGCACCTCACCTGTTTCGGGATCATAGTCCACCACATGGTAGCAACTGTTGTCTGCACGGAAATGATTGGCCATCGTTGTGTCGGCGTGTTTTACTGCGATGTTATAGAAAGTAGAATCACCGGAAAGTGCAGTCGCCTCGAACAGCAACTCGAGATTCATCATATTGTCGATGATAACCGGACATTTCCAACCGCGTGTGCCCTGCCATCCTCTGTCGGCATCCCACGATTGAATAACTCCCGCATTCGGACGGAAACGGGTAGACAATGATCTGGCTGTTTCCACAATCACATCTTTGTATTCTTTCTTATCGGCCAAGCGATATCCGTTCAGGTAGCTGCAACCAATCATAAAGCCTACATCGTGATGCCATTTCAAATGCTTCACAGAATCGAGTGCTTCCGTATATTTCTCGGCAAGAGGCAACCATTTCTTATCTCCAGAGAGTTCATAAGTAAGCCACATACAGCCCGGGAAAAAGCCGGAGCACCAATCATCAATGGGAATATAAACTATATTTCCATCTTTATCAATCGTGCGCGGATTCAATATCTTACCGGACTTTTCAATAATATCAGTCTGGATTGTATACTGCGCAACAGCATTGTCAATGTTATCCTGAATAAAGTCTTTCTCAACCGCCTTAGGGTTGTTGCAACTCGTCAGAACCAGCAGGGAAAGTCCCAATGCACTTAAAATTGTTTTCATAATACCTGGATTATTTGTGATGTAATAAAATTCATGATGGCAAAAATAGTGTACTCCAGCAGATCTGACTGTACTAAATAATCCAATTAAGAGACAGATTTGGTACATTTTCCCCAAAAGGCTACAATTGTGCAGATATTTGTTCCTCCTATATATCTTGCCAGCTGAAACGGATGAAAATTGAAAGAATACTGTAACCGTATACCAGAAAAGACAGAAAAGCTTAAAATAAAATGAAAAACCGGGCAAACCATATTCCAACAAAAGCGGTATAGGAAAATGGTATTGCCCGGTTTAAGTTCAAACAATCGAAGGTATCTACAGATAAGCTCTGATTAAACGCTCGTACTTATAAACGATACACAACTTCTCTTGTCACTTTCAAATGTACCAGAAAATGCATCTATATTTCAGGTGAAACTTTCTGAACCGTTCTTTTCATATTGTCTTCAGATTATCTTTATCAGGGCCGGCTATACTTCACCGTTTTCTCCGGTAAAGAGATAGAAGGAGGCACAGCCTCATCGGACACCGCACGTTTATAATTGGGTTTGCTACTCATGACAAAACGTAGTTTCACCCCATCACGTATATCCTCATACTTCAAATAGGATCTGTCGTACTTCTTGCCATTAACATATAATTCCTTTACATACACATTCTTTGGCGACCAATTATCAGCCGTCATTTCAATCAGCTTACCATTACTCATCCGGACAGTTATCGCCGGGACACAAGGAGAGCCAATATTATACACATTGCTTGAAGGAGCCACGGGATAAAAGCCAATGCAATTAAACATATACCAGGCCGACATCTGTCCACAGTCGTCATTACCACTCAACGCATCCGGAGTATCACCATAAAAACGGGTAGCAATCGTCCGTATCCACTTTTGACATTTCCAAGGTTCTTTCAGGTAATTATAAAGATAAGCAACATGGTGACAAGGCTCATTTCCATGCCAATAAGCACCGATACGTCCCTGAATGTCATGAGCACCCGGAATATCATCCGGTAATTCCACGGTGAACAACTCGTCCAGCCGACTGCGAAACCACTCCTCGCCGGCTTCATTTATATACCCTTGTACATCTTGTGGAACATACCAAGTATATTGCACCGTAAAACCTTCCGTTATATCTCCCCAGCCATGTACAGAACCGGGTCCCTGATAAGCAACGGGAGTAAACGGAGTACGCCAACCACCCTTGCTGTCGCGCCCGCGCATATACTTCGTTTCCGGATCAATCAAAGTCTGATAAGAAAGTGCACGATTCAAGAAATAACAGTAATCCTCCTCCTTACCCAAAGCCTTGGCGGCCTGTGCCATACAATAATCATCAAATGCATATTCCAATGTTTTAGATACAGATTCAGCCTCTTTATCGAAAGGTACATAACCCATTTCACGATATTCCGGCAGGCAGTCGTAGTTCGGATTCATCGCTGTCGTTTTCATCGCTTCGTATGCACGTTCGTAATCAAAGCCTTTCACCTCTTTCACGATCATATCCGCCAATACGGACACGGCGTGATAACCAATCATACACCAAGTTTCGTTGCCGTAGAAAGACCAGATAGGAAGCATTTTTTCCACACTCTTGTCATAATGCGCCAACATAGAGTTTGCAATGTCTGCATTCACCTCTTGCTGAACCAGGTTGAACCAAGGATGCAAAGCCCGGTAAGTATCCCAAAGAGAGAATACCGTATAATTCGTAAATCCTTCGGCTTTTTCTATGTTTTTGTCCAACCCGCGGAACTGCCCGTCCGCATCCTGAAAGATAAACGGATGCAAGGCCGCATGATAAGCCGATGTATAGAAGGTTCTTTTCGTCTTCAGATCGGCAGAAAGCTTATATTTTCCAAGTTCTTTTTCCCATAGCGCTTCCCCTTTGACTTTCAGAGCATCAAAAGTGAGTCCGGCAAGCTCCTTTATATTGTTCTTCGCCCCGTTTGTACTGACCGATGAGATAGCCGTTTTCACAATCACTTCCTCTCCTGCTTTTGTATCAAAAGAGATACACGCCATCAAATCCTTCCCCCAAGCCTCATAACAGCTACGAAACCGGGAAGTATTATAAACCACGGGCTTCTTGTTCTGCATAAAGCGCAAGCCGGTCAGTTTTTTAGAGAAGATAGCCGTGAAATAGATATGACGTTCCGGTCCCCAACCTTTTACCAGTTTATATCCGGTAATGGTAGAATCATTTTCCATGCGCAGATTCGCCCATTCACAAGATTGCCATAAAGTATGGTTCATATCAATCATAATAAAAGATTTATCCGACTGAGGGTAAGTGAAACGAAACATACCGCTACGTACCCCCGATGTCATTTCAGCCTTCACGCCATAATCCGACAGTTCCACCGCATAATAATCAGGTGATGCCCATTCCTTATCATGAGAGTAATGTGAGCGATACCCTTTTTGCGGTTCCTCACGCGTCCCCAGCTCCAGTTTCATCTCTCCGGTTCCGGGAATGAACAGGAAGTCTCCCAAGTCGGGTATACCTGTCCCGCTCAAATGAGTCAAACTGAATCCCAACAAGGTAGAATGATTATATTTATAGCCGGAGGCGGCATCATAAAATTTACTGTCTGTATCCGGACTTATCTGAATTCCTCCAAAAGGAATCTGTGCACCCGGATAGACATTTCCATAACCATCTGTCCCCACAAATGGATTCACATAATCAATCAGCCTTTCGATTTGAGCCATGCCCGGCAAAACACTCACCAGGCACAGCCAGACCAAAAACAATCCTCTTTTACCCATTACAAGTCCTATTTATTATACTCATATTACGCCTCTATATCACCTACGGCAACTTGGTATTCGTGCCACAACTCGTCGATGCCGTATTCATCTCCCAGAACATGCTTGATTGCTCCATCAAACGACCAAGGAATTACCTCCAAGGTGCTTCGGTTAAACTTACGCAGGAATTCGGGGTCTTTGTTGTCGCGCAACCATACGAAGAAATAACCCGCCGTACGGTATCCGTCCATATAATTTCCACCTTTCGGGCGGGCATCCGGTCCGTCAAATCCTCCATTGGCAATCCGCACGGCATCTGCCATTCCTTCAATAAATGCCCAGAACACACGATTGGTTCCGTAAGAGCCGACGCCTTGCGGTTCCAGTTGATAGGCATGTGTCAATTCATGCAAAAGTACCCCACGTGTTTCGAAAAACAACTTGGCCGTATCATTTGCTGCGAAAGATTTCTCAATGTGACGTGTGCTGTAATAAATTGCCACATCACCATTGCCACCGCCTTTGGCCGAAATACCGTCAATATCTTCCAATGTATAATGTATCTTGCATACAGCCGGGATGCTGTCCTCCGGTGAATTGTAAAGAGTAGCCAATACGGTACGGGCCTGCTCTTTGATATAAGGCTCCGGATCCGGAATAATCCGGTGATAGATATCCGAACCCTTTGTTTCCGGAGCTTTATCTTCAAACAAGACCGTTCCTACATTATAGTTATTCCATACGTCCGGGGTTGTTTCGGCCGGTTTCTTCGTACCGGCTCCACAAGCTCCCAAGCCTACCATCAGGCCAACTGCATATACCAAATGTCTCTTTTTCATATTCTTTTCCTAATTATTTGTTGATGTTGTTAAATGATTCCGTCTGTTAATGATTCTATCAGTTATTGGTTCTGTCTGTTATTGATTCCGTCCGTTAATGAATAAGGTTTGTCCTGTGCCGATATTCCACGGCGTTTGTTGGGTGACGCTGACATTTTAAATTCCAGTACGCCTCCTTTCAGAAGATCCTCATGTGTGATGTACATTTTGTCATAAGGTTCACCGTTCAGCCTCAGCGACTGTACATAACGTTTTTTGTCGCTGACACCCGGCGCTTTAATCTCCAATGTCTTTCCGCCCGGAAGTATCAGTTTCAGATAAGGCAGGTAGGGTGCTCCCAACACATACTGATCCGTACCGGGACAAACCGGATAGAAACCCATCACGGAGAAAAGATACCATGCCGACATCTGCCCGCAATCATCATTTCCACCCAATCCATTGATGTCATTCTTATACATCTTGTTCAGAATTTCACGTAGCCAGTACTGTGTTTTCCACGGTTGGGAAGTCCATGCGTACAGATAAGGCACGTGGTGGCTCGGTTCATTGCCGTGTACGTATCCGCCTACCAGGCACTCTTCCGTAATATCTTCATTGTGCTCATAATACTTCTCCGGCAGATGCATGGAAAAGAGCTCGTCCAGTTTCTGCACGAATATTTTTTCTCCTCCCATCAGGTCGATCATGCCAAACACATCATGGGGCACATGGAAAGAGAAGTTCCATGAATTGCCTTCAATAAAGCCTTCACCGTATGTCTGCAACACATCGAACTCTTTTTTGAATGTACCGTCACTATAACGGGGACGGGCAAACCCGATGCTTGTATCGTAAATGTTACGATAGTTAAGAGCACGTTTCCGATAAGTCTCCGCCACCTCTTCATTACCTGCCTTCAAGGCTGTCTGATAAATCGTCCAGTCATCGTATGCATATTCAAGCGTGGAAGAAGCCGCCGTACCGCTTTTATCCAATGGGATATATCCCAACTTCATATAATCGGCTACACCTTCATAATAAGGGACAGTCGATGTGCTCACCATCGCCTCCAGCGCCTCATCCACATTCGAAAAGACTCCTTTGGTTATTGCATCCGCCAAAACCGATACAGCATGATAACCGCTCATGCACCAGTTCTCGTTTCCCATCAGGCTCCATATCGGCAGCATGCCGTGCACACTCTGCTGTTCGTGCCTGATCATAGACTCCACCATATCCGCATTGCGTTCCGGCTTCACCAGATTAAGGAACGGATGCTCCGCACGATAGGTGTCCCAAAGCGAGAATATGGTGTAGTTGGTGAATCCTTCCGCCCGATGTATGTTATGATCCAGGCCGCGATAAGCACCGTCTACGTCCATATATACAGATGGATTAATCATGGTGTGATAAAGGGAGGTATAGAACATCGCCTTCTGGTTGGGCGTACCTTCGATTTCAAAATGATCCAATTCATTATTCCAGGCCATCCGGGCTTCTTCCGCCAACTGTTCGAAGTTCTTTCCGGAAGTTTCGGCATGCAAGTTCTTTACGGCACCTTCCGTGCTGACCGCCGACAAGGCCACCTTTACAACCAACTCAGGATCTTTGGACGTATCGAAGTCAAAATAAGCCACGATCTTCCGCCCGGTGATCTCAGGGAAGTTCTTCTCCAGATTGAAACGACGCCAAAAGCCGTTGTACAAGGTCTTTTCTCTGTCCTTGTATCCGTAGTTCTTGACCGGTTGGGAGAAGGAGATGGCAAAATAGGTATAGTTTGTGCGTGCCCATCCGTCGGTAATGCGGTATCCGGTCAGCAGAGTATCGTTTTCTACCCTCAAATTCGCCCACAGCACCTTGCCGTCATAATTATAAATGCTATGTACCAAGTCCAGAATCAGATGGCCGTCTTCTCCTTTCGGAAAGGTATATTTATGGATACCTGCGCGTTGTGTAGCTGTCAGTTGCGCTTTAATGCCATAGTCGTCCAACATCACTTCGTAGTATCCGGGAGCCGCCTTCTCTGTGGCATGGTCGAAACGCGAACGGTAACCCTCTTCCGGATGGTCCGCCCGTCCGGGATTCAATTTCACATCTCCGACGGCAGGCATCAGCAGGATGTCTCCCAGATCGGAATGCCCCGTACCACTGAGGTGAGTGTGGCTGAAGCCCACGATGGTTTTGTCCCGATACTGGTAACCGGCACAATATTCATACGCATTCTTTTGATATGCTCCGTTCACATTATGCGGAACGGTGTCTGTATCCGGACTCAGTTGTACCCATCCGAAAGGGGTACAAGCCCCGGGGAAAGTATGCCCCATTCCGTTTGTTCCGATAATCGGATTTACATAATCGACCGGTTGTTTTTGCGCAAAGGCAGAAGAAACGCCCAACAACAGGGCTATTGCAAAAGATAGCCGTTTTTTTGTGTTCATTGTTCTCTTAAGCTATTAATATTGGTTTATCAAGTCTGTTTTTATTCCATAAAACAGGTTATCGTAACACACCACAATTATTGATTATACATTAAATTAATAAGTTTTGAAGAAAGGTACTATTCTGTTTAAACTTCAAACAATACTTATTACAACAATATCATTTCCGTTCGCAATATACACCAAATTCTGCTATAGAGACAGTACCGTTCGCCTTTTGTACTTTCATACGTACTGCATCCCCCCATACCGTGTCAAAACGGTGAATCTTTACACGCTGAGATGTAGGTGCTTTACCATCAAATAGTGTTTTCCAAGTATTGCCCGTACGATATTCAAGGCTATATTCCTGTAAACGATCATTATTACAATCAGTAATGACAATCATATTGAACGGTTTCTCGCGTTCAAGTGCAACCGAAAACCAAGGGTTTCTCACATTGTCGTTACAGTTCCAGCAAGTACCGAAATTATCATCATTCGCAAAGTCAAAAATAGCGTAATCATTGCTCCAAGAGCCTTCTGCCGGACGATACTTGGCAATGTTGGAAGCTATGATGGGAGGATCACATGCCGGTACATCGGCCACATGCCCATCATTATTCCAAAGTTTTCCGATTTCTTTCAATGCTTTTAAGGCGTTGGCATCAAACAAGCCGTCTCTGTTGGGAGCTACGTTCAGAATAAAGTTACAATACGCTTTTCCCATCGGAATGATATTATCGTTTACCATTTGCGCCGGAGACTTCACGGGTGTAGTCGGAAAACTTTCTTTCCAAAACCAATTCTGTTGTAACGGCAAGCAAGACAAAGCAGGCAGACGATTGGTATCCTTCGAAATATGCTGTCCGGCTCCTTGTTCATAAGACTTGATGTCTGTGTAGAACAAAGCCTCGGTAGGATATTTGGCCGCATTCAGATCCATCACTAAACAATTAGGCTGAATAGATTTGATCAGACGATAGATATCCTCGAAAGGAACATCATCGTAAGAGATACGTGACCAAGGTGCATCCCAACCATCAATAATGATGGCTTTGATTTCTCCGTAGTTTGTTAGAAGTTCCTGAAGCTGCCCTTTAATCATCTCGATATGTTTCGAGGTAATACAATTCGGACGCAAACGGGCGTGTGTGTCAAGAATAGAATAATAAAGCATTACTTCCAATCCTTCGGCACGAAACGCATCCACATATTCTTTTACAACATCGCGTTTAAAAGGGCTACTCATTACGCTATAATCAGTGGTTTTGGTATCCCAAATACAGAAACCGCTATGATGCTTAGTGGTTAAACAGCCATAGGTCATATTGGCAGATTTTGCAGCCTTTGCCCATTGTTTACAATCCATCTTTTTAGGATTGAAAAGCTCAGGAGAAGCATCCGGGTCTGGCCAATCTTCATTAAAGAAAGTAGGCATGTTAAAGTGAATGAACATACCACAACGAAGATCGACAAACTCCTGTTGCAATTGATGTAATGATTTGGTCTGAGCATCGGTATGTAACACTGCAACCATACATAAACAGATAAGTACGAGAAGCTTTTTCATGATTTTCCTTGTCTTTTGTAGTTATACGTTAATAATTTGTTATCGGTTATTTAGAACCTGTCAGATTCTCTTCAAAAAGCACATTCCGTTTTTTTGAGTTTATTCCCGGTCAGACAGACTTGTTTATCACCGAACATCCCCGTTCATTTCTTCCCCCGAAACGTTCGGCGGTGTTGCGGCATAGTGGCAGATCTTTTCCACACCCTATCCGCAAGCACCACCTATTTTATAAAGCAAAGTATGTCTTTCGTTGCTCCTACTATAAA
Organism: uncultured Bacteroides sp.; assembly: GCA_958477465.1. GTDB lineage: Bacteria > Bacteroidota > Bacteroidia > Bacteroidales > Bacteroidaceae > Bacteroides. The sequence continues at coordinate 42,772 of CAUEFX010000001.1, read as the reverse complement.
AACGGATTATTCTTCTTTTCTCTGCATCTTCATCCACATACCGCCATTTGATGTAGCGTTTGTGTTCGGACTCAACAGATAGATATAGAATTTATCTCCTACACCCAAGCGATTAACACGAGCGACAAACAGTCCTTTCTCACTGAACCAAGTGTCCAATAAAGGCTTTGCATATTCATTCAGATCTTTTACTTGCTGATCGGTCATTCTTCCGCCACCGCAATTTTCACCATTACCCGATAAATTGGTGAAATGTATCAGGTCTGTATCCACATCGTTCATCCGAATATTAGCCCCCGGCTCGCTACTACGCCAAACAAGATTGACAAACCACCATGTCCAGATGATCAACGGACGCTGTGTACAATCGGCATTAGCCCAACCATAGTCATATTCCATAAGATTAATATCAGCTACGCTTCCACCCTCTGTAAAACTACCTCCCGTACAGTTCCAGATCTCTTCACAAGCAGCGCCTTTGGTCTGCGCGCTACCAAATGAGAACTGCTTCTTAGCTGTGACATAATCAAAATCTTCCACAGCTCCAGCGTTGGAAATGACGGACACATTGGGCATTCCTTCAAGTTCTAATCCGGCTGCTCCGAAATCTATTGCTTTAAAAAAGTAGGTCTTACCATTCACCGACTTAATCTCATCAATCGGAGTAAGCAGACGGAACGTGTTTCCTTCTCTTGACAGTTTGGATTCGTAATACTGTGTATGTCCTCTTTCGCCATTGCCGCTTTTATTCTCAATCGTCAACACCTTAATAGAGTATTCTCCATTGTCTTCTTGCGTGGTAGCATAATAGGCAATGAGGTTACCAAATCCATCACATACCACTTTGTTTTCTGCCATATTGGTTGCAATTAGCGATTCAATCTTAGGTTCCACAACATTGATGATTTCAGCCTCAGTTGTGGGCATCAATTCAATAGTGTTACCTGTCAATACGCCAACCAAGCAAATACTTCCCGTTTCTCCTTCACCGGGCACTTCCGATACGATGAACTTACTTTCACCCAATCCATTGCCAAGTAATCCTAAATGCACATCGCAGTTTGTTATCTGTATCTCCACATTTTTTCCACTTGTAGAACAAGAGATGTTTCCCGACACTGTGAATTCCTGAAAATCGGAATCCAATGCCACAGTTCCGTCCTTATGAAAACGGAAATAGAATGTATGCCCCTGATAGTCGGCTTTCCAACATCCTTCTTTAGAAAAAAGGGCTGCTTTCAGGGTTGATGATTTCAACCGATCACCGTCGCCATATCCGATGTCACTCAAATCAATGGTGTTACATCCCCACAGAAGTAACACACACAATATACCGTATATATATGATAACTTTTTCATGTTTACATTTATTGATGATTATTCAAGAATTCCTTTACTTCGTCTACATACTCTTTCCACAGTTCTTCCATAGTCAGGTTCGGATAACTTTCTTTCAAAATGTATTTCACTGCATACTCCAAACTCCAATCATTGGTCAGCGCATCCATCCGTACTGTCCACGGTAACATACGTACAAAATCACCATTATAAATTCGTAGCCAACTCATGAAAGCCCCGGAAGTATTGTAATCGATCTGCCAAACATAAACCTTGTTGTTCTGCGGATCTTTATACGGTCTTTCAATGGCTACTTTGTATTCGTTAATCTGACCTTCCGTATCAAGTCCGAAGAATCCACCATTGGAGACTTTCAGTGCATCCGGCCATCCTTCCTGGTATCCCTGGCGGTCACAATCTTCACCACCCTTCTCATAATGCCCTTTGTGAGGCATCCATTCTACACAGTGCCCCATTTCGTGCATCACTACACCCTGCATATCGGGTAGCAACCACCAGGCATCGTTGGTCAAGTTGTTTTCCGATGCAGGATAAACAATACCACGCCCTTCATTGTGACTCGGATAGTCAAAAGCATAAGCACCGCCTGTCTGTTCCTTTTTAATCATGAAAGTCAAATTTTCATAAGGGTCACAGGCTATATTGTGAGGATCGAATGACATGGTGGCGCAATCCATGTAATACCATTTGCGGAACTCCTCCTGTGTTGCATCTTCACTACCATACCTATTGTACAACCATTCTACAGTACGTAAATCCGAGTTGCTTTCGAAATGTATTTTCAACGGATTACTCTGGCGTTCACGGAACACTTCCCAAGCCATGTAATTCATATCCAGTGTCATACCAGCATTGGCCAGGTGTTCGTTCAAGTTTGTCCAATCACTATAATGCTTGTTTTCTTCTTTGTCTACATAAATAGAACGGAAACGACAATCGGATACACCGTGTTTGGTTGTTACCAATACCGTACGAAAGCGACTCAGGTTTAGCGTAGCACTTGGAAGCTCGTTGTCTCTTTTCACAGTCTGATTACCGAAATCACCGATGTTGGGAATCATCACGCGCTTTACTTTAGTCTCGGAAAGCAGGGACGTGAATTCTACTTCGGCTCCCACATACTCATCTTTTTTCTCCCATGCATCATTACCACCATCCCAAAGTAAATAGAGTTCGTTTAAGTAAGCATCATACTTTGCCTCAGCAATCGGAGCAGGCGCATAGCCTGCCACCGTTGATCCGTTTTTAGTATTTTCCCAACTTCCCCTATAAAGATCAGGGATCTGATATCCGTCTTCTTCACCGTAGCACCCCCCTAAGGCCAACGATATCCAAAGACCTAATGTCACTTTTTTCCAATATCTTATATTCATGACTTTTTCTTTAAAATGTATTCAATAATTTAAATTACCACCCTAAGTTCTGTACTAATTCGGGAATACGACGAATATCATCGTAAGGAATTGGCATGAAATATTGCTTTTTGGAGAAGTTAGCACGGTTTTCGAACGAAGTACGTTCAAAGAACTCCGGATAATCCTTATCCATATTCATGCCATACACATTACCACCTTCACCACCGACATGATATTCGGGATAAATCCAATGCTCAGGATCATTGTTACCTTCAGCCACTTTCCAACGACGAACATCGAAAAAGCGATTCCACTCGAACGCCAATTCCACAATTCGCTCGCGACGGATACGGTTGAGCAAGTCATTCTTAGTCTTCGGACAGAATACTTTCCCGTTTTCATTAGTAAATGAATATTCGGGAATACCGGCACGCTCACGAATCTGGTTCAGTTGTAACAGTGCATTTTCCAGATCGTCACACATACAGAGTGTTTCAGCATATCCCAAAATCATGTCAGCCACACGAAGCGTGGGAGAGAACATTTTGTAACCGTCGTCTTCCGTGCCTTTTGCACCTTTACGGATCAGATAGCCAGAGTCAGGATAATCACCGGAAGCTTTTGATTTACCGCATGTTCCACGTGCTCCATTTGTAAAGTCTGTACGGTGTTCTTCATTTTGTTTACCATAATTCAGCCAAATAGAACCGTTGTAAGTAACATTCACATAAAAACGTGCCTCACGGTCTTTCCACTGTTTCAGCACATAAGAATTGTCTGCATCGAAATATTTCAGTTCAGGATCGTTCTCGTCATAATACTGTCCGGAAGTAAAATTACTGGTAGAAGGAATTCCTTCAAATCTGTCATAAGAGGGATCACGGTCTATTGTCAACCCATTCTTCGTAAAGAACATATCTACTGTTTCTTGTGTAGTATAATAACCGCCACCACCAGTCACACTGGTATCTTCGAAACCTGAGAACTTAGGACAAGTCCAGTAAGTATAATCCCATTGCTCTCGTAGTTTGACCATAATCAATTCGTCAAAAATGACGTCATAGTTCTTTGTGAAGAAAGAAGCAATAGCACGACAGGACTTGTAAGGGTCGAGTTTACCGTCTGTATATACTTTCGTCAGTTTGTAGTTCTGCGAAGCGGCAAAATCAAAGAACTCTTTATAAGCTTGGTTGGCTTTTTCCCACTTTGTAGGATCTTCCGTTTGTGGGAAAAGCTGTTTCCCGTCTAAGTTTTTAACAGATGCCATATCCGTGTTTCCATTAAACAACGGACTTGCCCAATAAAGATATAACTTAGCCTTCAAAGCTTTACATATCCCCAAATCCATACGTCCCAAGTTGTTTTTGCTGACCCTGTTCGGGAGATCGCCCGAATCAATAGCCTTCTGCAATTCAGTAGCGATAAACTCTACACATTCGTCTACAGAGTTACGCACCTTAATAAGTTCTTCTTTAGAAGCATTCAAGGCTATCGGCTCTTCACCAATTAAAGGTACAGGACCGAAAATGCGAAACAGCTCGAAGTAGTAATAAGTACGTAGCACACGCGCCTCTTCTTTCCAACGTCCACGTACGGAAGCTCCTACCTCCTGACATTTGTCCACATTTTGAATAAAAGTACTTGCCTTAGCTATCGCTTTGTAGTAATCTGTGAAGTAGCGATTGGCCTGACTGTACGAAGCAGTTGCCGCCCCCGTTGTCCATTCTGCATACGTCTTATCCCAGCGATTGGCTCCTTCCAATGATGCTTCGGTAAAGATGGTTCCGTTCTGGTTTTCATTCAAATGGAGTACGTCACCCACCTCTCGGATATAGCTGTATACATTATTTAAATATTGTTCGGTACGCTGCTTGGAAGTAAATGTCTCTTCCAATCCAAACTGCTTACCCGGAATAGCCTCGAAGAAATCATTGCATGACGACATTCCCAAGCATATAAGAGCAGCTGCAACATATTTTTTTATTTCAGTTTTCATACTTTTCATTTTAGATTTGGTTAAAAGTTAAACTTAACACCTATTGAATAGCTTGATACGTTAGGATAAGCCGTACCATTGCTTGTATTCAATTCCGGATCCCATAATTTGAATTTCGAGAAAGTCAATAAGTTTGTTCCCATCAAATAGATCTGAGCATTTTTGATCAGCAGGGGATCTGTCCATTTCTTAGGTAGATTATAAGCAATGTTCACTTGCTTCAGACGCAAAAAGCTGACATCTTTTACCCACCAAGAGCTTGGTTTCACGTTATTGTTGTTGCCGTCGCTTCCTACTGACAAACGGGGGTAGAACACATCCTGATTGGTAGGATCATCCGCACTCCAACGATCGGTAATGTTAGCAAATACATTGTCACGTCCTTCATCATCCCAGAACGGTTTTACTGAAATACCATCCAAATAGCGGTCTGCCTGTGCGTTTCCTTGAAACAAGGCACTGAAGGATAAGTTTCCAACTTGCAAATCGGCTCCGAATCCATAATAGATTCTCGGTACATCGCCACGGCCAATAACCGTCTTGTCGTAATCATCAATCACGCCGTCGCCATTCAAGTCACGATACTTAATGTCACCGACATGTAGCGTACCGAACTGAGTAGCGTGGTCGTCGATCTCCTCCTGACTGGTAAACAACCCGTCAGCAATGTATCCCCAGGTAGCATTCACGTTTGTTCCACGGGTTTCCATCCATGGATAATCTACAGGCGGCTGGTCATTTTCTACAATTTTATCCTTGTTGAAGGTCATGTTACCACGCACGGTCAAGAAGGCATTCTTACCAATCTTCTGCGTATAGTTCATCGCAATTTCGATACCTTTATTTTCTACAATACCCAAATTGGCATACGGTTTTTCAATCCATCCCGCATAACTTGGCACAGTACTACGCTGCAAGAAAATATTATCACGGCGCTCTTTAAAGAGGTCGATTACAAATGAAAGATTGTCATTTAGTAATTTCAAGTCAATACCCAAATCCTGCTTGCACGATTTTGACCAAGTGACATCCACGCCATACTTTTCTTCACCATAACCGCTGGCAGAATTATGTGAGGTACCAAACCAAGTTCCATTCAAACCACCGAATACACCCTGATACATAAAACGACGTCCTGTAGCCGTATCACTACCTACCCATCCGTATGTATAACGGAATTTTAAGAATGATACATATTTACGTATCGGTTCCCAAAACGGTTCATTGGAAACAGCCCAGCCTAAACCGAATGCGGGAAAAGTACCATAACGATTGCCGGGAGTGAAGTTTTCCGAACCGTTAATACCTAAATTGAATTCAGCAAAGTAACGGTCGTTCCAAGAATAGGTGGCACGTCCGGCAAAACCGCGCTGCTTGTAAGCCATACCGCCAATAATATCGGCTGCATTCAGATCCCAATATATTTTTTGATTATAAAGTAATAATGCACCTACACGATGCGCCCCAAAATCACGTTCATAATTTAAAGAGGCTTCTGTATAAACCGTACGATTGCTTGAATGCGTAGGAGTATCAAGTGTCAGATTCCCGTCGGCTTCACCCAACACATCGTACAAATAGTCTCCTGTTTCCTCATCAAATAAAGTATCCTCAATCCAAATTCCGTTTTCATCTGTAACACCTTTGAATTTATACATCGGTTCACTACGATTGTAGTTTCTACGGCGCGAATTATAAGTATCAAAAGCTATCATCACAGAAGCAGAAAGTCCTTTACTCCATTTCCAAAAGTCAAGATCTTGTTTTACACGCACATTTGAATTCAACTGAGTACTGAATTCATCATAATAACCGCCACGGGCTAATTTGCCGTAAGGATTGAATTTTTGTTGCGTATTGATACCAGGAATCATGCCATTTGGCAATACCATCGGATAAATGACCGGATTGACATCCATACAAGAAGCATATAAGGACGCAGCGCTACTTTGCGGATAGTGTCCCTGTCCCATATAGCCGAAAAATCCTAAATCAATGGCTGTTCTTGTGGTAGGTTTCAGGTTCAAGTTCGAAGTAAAGTTGTATCGTTCATACTTCATCGATGTATTATAATTATCCAATTTGAAGTTGCGTGTCATACCGTTTTCACCATAATAGCTCAATGAAGCATAATAGCTCGCTTTCGGGGCGCCACCACGGATATTGAGATTAGCACGACGATTATGCCCCCAATCATTGAACAGCTCGTCTGCCCAATCTACGGCCGGATACAGATATGGATTATATAAACGGGGATTGTCATTCGGCAGTAAACCGTTCGCTTTTTTTGTAGCATCGATATACGCTTGAGAGTAAACAATGTTGTTATTCTTATTCATCTGCGCTTCGTTACGCGCTTCCATATAAGTGTAAGCATCAGCCATGTCCACCTTTTTAGTCATGCGAGTGAGACTCTCATAATAATCCACACTAAACGTCGGTTTGCTGATACGTCCGGGTTTTGTCTTCACAATTACAACACCGTTCGCACCACGTACACCATAAACGGCCGTTGCAGAAGCATCTTTCAATACAGTAAATGATTCGATATCTTCCGGATCGATATTATTAAAGCTACGTTCTACCCCATCTACGAGTACCAATGGACTAGAACTCTGCCCATTTTTTATCAATGTAGAAATACCACGAATCCAGATATCCGACTCATCATGTCCCGGTTCACCACTACGTTGCACGGCAACGACACCGGCAATACGTCCAGAAATGGCTGAAGATAACTTTGCAGCAGGCATCTTAATAGCTGCTGCATCCAATGAAGATTGAGCACCGACTACAGACACTTTACGCTGATTACCGTAGCCTACCACTACCACTTCATCCAACGATGATACATCCTCTACCAGAACAATATCCACCACTTTCTGTTTGGTAATTTTTACTTCCTGTGATTTATATCCTATATAAGAGATAATCAATATAGGATTTTCTGTTGACAATTTTAAAGTGTACTGACCATTCGTGTCGGTAATAGTACCATTAGATGTCCCTTTCTCCTGTACACTAACTCCGATGAGCATTTCTCCTTTTTCATCCGAAATACGTCCTGTGACCGAACCGCTCTGTGCCCACATTGTTACACTATGCGCGAACAACAGTAGTAACAGCCACAAAGATCTGATACGATGTTTTTTCATTTCAAACAAATTCATACTACTTGTTTTAAATTAATAATAAGGTTACCAAATACAATAATTACATGGCGACAAAATAATAGGATTTAAAAGAAAATAAAATACTCCTACACGCCAAATAGCAGAGAGGCAAAAAAATGTCCATCCGGAGTACAACCTGCCATTTAGAGTACAAGATAAAAAGCTATCAATCAATATAATGCATAATTAACTCAGGAAAAGAGAGTACACTATCCAATATCAAGAAACGACACAATTCTACATCACATATTCCATTTCTTACACTTATATGCTCAACTACATACACCAATATGCTCAAACTATATCCATTCTATTCTTCACTTTTCAAATGGGTCTCCCTGTAAACCTTCGGTGTCACGCCAAACTTACGTGTAAACTCTTTATAGAAATAAGCACGGCTGGAAATGCCTACATCAGAAATGACATCCTGTATAGACAAATCGCTGTTTTGTAATAAATGGGCAGCTTTTTCCATCCGGTAATCTTTAATCAAATCACTTGGAGTCATTCCGGATATTTCCTTAAGTTTTCGACAGAACTGACGGGAACTCATCAGCATCTGTTCCGCGATAAAAGTAGAGCCCAAATCCTCCCGATCCAGGTTCTTCTCAACCACCTGCAAAAACCTCCGAACAAAATCGGCTTGTTCAACAGTGGTACATACAATGGAATTCGTCCAGCCTTCCAACTCTTCCAGATATACCTGCTTAGCCTCCTGTTTACCATAGATTACTTTCTGAATAATTTCTTTCAGAAACAGTATGTCATAAGGAAGAACCAAATAAGAATCTGCCCATAGAATCAATTCCCGTTGTATCGCCGTACTGACTTTCCAGGTCAACATCGGAACAAAGGCAGTTTTCGAGAGTAGCGAACGATTCTTGTCAAGGTATTTCATAAATGTACTCTCTGCATCTATATACATCTGCATATCTACTAAAAACAAAGCTGGAGTCGAAGTGTGTATTTCATCAAAGGCCAACTGTACACTTCTCACCGGACAAACGTCATATTCATCGGAAAGCAAAACACTGACAAGCCATATAATCTCTTCACGATCTTCCAATAACAAAACGGTTTTCTTCGTCTTATCTTGCGTAACAACAGTCACCGGATCGAAAGTGATTGTCAACCGATCTCCCCCTAAAACTTCGTCCGCTACACAACAAAGCGTACAGTTCTGCTGTCTCAATGCCGAGAACACAAAGCGTTGCATCGTTCGAATGTGGAAACGGTCATCCGAATCTCTCCCTTTCGCCGACAATAGCCCCTGTTCAGTCAGTATCTTATACAGTCCTTCCGCTGTATTATCCGAAGAAAAGATAGTCAGTACCATCCGGTTCTCTTCTTCTTTCATTCCAACCGATACTTTACAGGTATTCCTATCGGACAAGTAAAGAACACAGAAATAGAGAATGCAACGCAAGGCATTCTTATAAACCGGAAAAGTGAAATCTACTGGAATATCCGTACGAATGAATGAAACATCGTGCCCCTCCTTCTTCAATACACGAAATACCTCTTCAGTTAATTGAGAAAGGGACTGTTGTCCCGCAACAAAGAATTGCAAAGATGGCAACAACCGAAAGCACTCGTCACCAATACCGCACCCAAAGAGTAAAGCCATAACAGCCTCCCGGATCTGAGCAACTTTATCAGCATGTTGATCTGGTGAAAGTGCTTTGTCGCTTAGTTGGTCGCAAGCCTGGTAAATAAGTGTACAATTGTCAAGTACTTCACGTTCTTTATAACTGTCTACCTCCAGTGAGGCATTACGACGTTCGGTTTCCAGCACCTCCTGTAACAGACGTTCATGACGGAAATATTTACGGAACAAGTGAAAAACATATACAGCCAGTACTACTCCGATCAACAAATAGACGATGTACGCATAAACTGTTCGATACCAAGGAGGTAGAACATGAATAGGAATAGTAAACGTCTTATATTCTGTTGTAAACACGTCTTTCTTATAACGTACTTTAAAAAGATAATTACCTGGAGGCACGCTAAAATAAGAGATTTCATTGACGCTGCTGAATGCCCCCCAATCCCGATCATACCCTTCAAGCATATAAGAATATTCTATATCTCCGTCACTGGTATAATCCGGTACAACAAAAGAAAGAGAAAAAGAGAGTTTTGCTCCTGTCATCTGCAATTCTTTTCTGTCCGGCAGATAGTAGTCTTGAATATTGACAAATGTTTTCTCAATCATCAGTTTACGCAATAGAATTTCCGGATAATATTCTGGAGCAGAAGGTGTGTTCTTATTTAAATAAAGCAGTCCATCGATTCCTCCGAAAAAAAGTCTTCCCGTATAAGGGCAGCGATAATAAGCGTCATCACTAAATTCTCCGATCTGTATACCTCCACTATAATAATAAGCATGCGAGAAGAAATTGTCCGGATTGAATTTGATAAGTCCCCGATTTGTTCCCAACCAAAGAAGTCCGTCTGCATCTTCCAGAATGCTGTGTATCATATCGTTGAGCAATCCTTGTTCACGTCCGATGTGAACAGCTTCCAACCGGTTCCCCTTGATAGTAACCCGTACCAGACCGGCAGTAGTACCCACCCACAACTGTCCACGATGCCAATGTAAACTCAATACAGCGTCCACAGACTTGTGCAACATCTCACTCAAAGAGAATACCTGATATTCCTCTGTCTTTCGGTTGAAACGCACCAATCCCCTCTGCAGACTCCCCAACCACAATAAAGAATCTCCTTGGGGTACCATACTATAATATAGATTAAGTTCCTCTTGCTCATGGTAGAACTTATAATGTTCCAAAGTTTTTATCCGAAGTGGTCCGTACCCGTTATCGAGAATTACTTTACAAAGTCCTTCATCTGCTGTGCCAAGGTAAAGCACACTGTCATTCTCTTCGACAATGGAATGTACCTCCTTGCCACTCTCCACCGGAACTCCGGAATCTGTCCTTACCAAGGAATGAAGTTGCCCGTCATCGAAAGAGTAATAACACAAACCCGGCGAAGCAGCTCCTACCCAGAAACCGTTCCGGTAACGGCTCTCCCGCATAGTATAGATTCGCAGTTGCCGTTCCGGCCTCACGTGAGACAGCGCAGACTGTTTTCCATCCAATGAATAAACGTCCACATCAGATGCCTGCACACCGTCATGATAATTTTTCACATGAAGTAGACCGTTTCCCTTTGTACCTACCCAAAGTCCACCCTGTTTATCCGTCATAATTGCTCTTACCTGCCGGGTCAGATTGGGAGAAAAATCGTTCAGCATCAAATTAGTAGCGATAGTATATTTACACGAATACATCACCGCTCCCTGACCGTCTGTTCCCACCCATAAAATCCCTTGCCGGAGGTCATTATAAATACCGAAAATTCGCATATTACGATCGATCACCTCTTCCGCATATCGCCGAGAAAGAGGTAAGCGCATCAGTCCATTAGTATGGAAAGCCAAAATAATATCTTCATAGAAAGGCACAATACCGGTAATAACTCCGTATTTCCGTACCAATTCACCGATATTACGGATATATATTTTAGACTTCCTTGAGATATCGTATACGAAAAGATCATAGTCGGAGTCATAAAAGCAGAACACATGATTCTGGTAACACACATATTCTATTGGTTTTTGATGAAAATGAGAAGGAGTGGTAATAAGCCGAGTGGATAGAGTATCCTGTTCGAAAGAGCTCAATGAAAAACGATACAGTTCACCACTTTGGTAAGGGAAAAGATACAGTTCTCCTTCGTCAGTAACAAACGCCCTGACATCCACTTCCTGCATACGGATGTCCGGTACAGGAATATTAACAAAACGATGGTGGTACGTATTATAATAAGAAATCCATCCGTAACCCAATACCCAAGTATTTCCTTTCTGATTGGAATGAATGACGAAGTCTCCTTCGAAATTGTAATCATTGATGATCTGTCGAGAGTCTTTTGAAAAGCGATTGGCTCCCGCATGCGTGGTTATCCACAAGCAACTGCTGTCCGCCTGCTGAATAGAATGCACTATATTATTGCTTAATGTTTTCTGTTTAGAGAAATCTGAACGAAACACTTCCATCGTTTTCCCATCCCAGCAATTTATCCCATCATAGGTGCCGAACCACATCAATCCTTCATTATCCTGAAAGAGAGAAAGTACTGCACTGTTAGAGAGCCCTTGTTGATAATCTATCCTTGAAAAAGAGAAAAGTTTCTCATTTGCATTTAAATAGTTTAATGAAAAAAAAAGGTATATGAATATGGTGTACGTCCTTAACATAATGGTAAACATTCTTCCTATTTTCATAAAAACGAATATTATTAGCTTAGCAAAAATAATAATTTCAATATGAAAATACAAAATACTTTAAATACTAAATTAACTCTGTACCACGGTTCATTCTTCGGACAGAGGGTACGCACAAGCTCTCTTGTTTGTAGAATCCCTCTTGTTACTACCTTCAGTGACAAGGGGAGTTACTATGCTTTGGTGTTTTTCCTTAAATCCGCAATTAATACATTTCAATGACAAGTTCGCCGCTGGCCAGTACCTCATCGAATGTCAAGTATGTGCGGCGCAGTCGCTTACCGTTAAGCCACATCAGCTTTATCAGATACTTGTCGTGTGCTAGGTTCTTGGTCTTAACAGTGAAATCTTTACCCGATGGCAGATGGATGGTTGCTTCGTCAAATGATGGCGTACCTATCTCGTAATGTCCCGAAGTGGGGTCCATTGGGTAGAATCCCAAAGCGCTGAACACGTACCAAGCGCTCATCTGTCCCGTGTCCTCGTTGCCGCAGATGCCGTCGGGGGTGTCGTCGTACAGCGTGTCTATAACGCGACGCACCAGTCGCTGCGTTTTGGCAGGTGCGCCTAGTCGGTTGTACATGTATATAGTATGATGACCCGGTTCATTGCCGTGAGCATACTGACCGATAAGTCCCGATATGTCACCCGATGCGTTGTCGCCCTCGACAGCTACGCTGAGACTGAACAGTGAGTCGAGTTTGTTTTCGAGCTGTTTCTTACCACCCATGATTTTTGCCAGCCCACTGATATCGTGTGGCACGAAGAACGTCCACTGCCATGCGTTACCCTCGCAGAAGTCATCGTTGCGGTGTGATGACATAAGTGGATGGAACGGCGTGCGCCAATTAGCATGACTATCGCGTCCACGTGCGAAGTTACATGTGGGATCGATGACGTTAGTGTAATTCTTTGCACGGCGACTGAAGCGTTCAATGATAGAATGGTCGGCGTGTGTGAGTTTGGCAAACCTTGCTATGCAGGCATCATCATAGGCATATTCAAGTGTACGTGCCGTGGCCTCCATCTCAAGGTCGCAAGGTACATAACCGTATTGTTTGTAATTCTTCATGCCTACAAAGTACCCCATTGACCAGCCGCAGGTGTCACGGTCGGCCGATGCGATCATGGCCTGCAGAGCAAAGTGTGTGTCGAAATTACGTATACCGTTCATGTAACAGTTGGTTATCATTGGCATCGAGTGCATACCTATCATCTGATAGGTTTCCATGTTAGCCAATGTCCAAATGGGCAGCTGACCACACGCCTGGTAGTGGCTAAGTGCGGTCTTTACATAGTCGCTCATAACGTTGGGGTGTAACACTGCCATGAGTGGACACTGCGCACGAAAGGTGTCCCACAGTCCGACAACGGCGCCATAGTAATCGAATCCACCGGTGTTGTGTATCGTGTCGTCGGGTCCGCGGAAACGTCCGTCAACATCAGACGACAGCATGGGATACAACAGAGAGTTGTGTAACGATGTGTAGAATATGGTGCGGCGTTTGGCATCAGTTGTCTTCACCTCGATTTGTGCGAGACTGCTCTGCCACTGCCGATGTGCCGCGGCACGGGCAGTGTTGAAATCGATACCGGTTGTTTCGGCTTCGAGATTTGCTTTTGCCCCATCCATGTCAACATAGGATATGGCTGTCTTTATCTCTATACCGTTGCAGTTGCCTGCAAAGGTAAGCATCAACTTCAGATTGTTGCCATGTGCTTTGTACAATCCTCCCCAACGTTCGTTGTCAATGTACATAACGGCACTGTCGATGGGTTCGGAGAATATGGTGTAAAAGAACATCTGCTGGTGGTACACCCATCCATTGGATTTACGGTAGCCGCGTATGGTGTGACTGTCGACAACCTCTATATAGGCATCGTATACGGTGTCTACGTTGTGCTCAGGTTGTATGGTACATGCGCAAACGGAACCGTGTTCGAGGTCGACAAGCACATTGTGCCCACCCTGATAGTGCCATGTATAACGTTGTATGCCACATCGGCGTGTGGCGGTTAGCTCCACATCTGTTTCACCGCCGTACACAGCTGTACGGAATAGCCTGGAGACGCACTCTCCTTAGAGTGGTCGAGTGGAGACACTATATGACCAGTCTTTATGGTCTGAGGCAGATTTGTTCCAATTGAATGTGGCATGGGCATGAACATGATGTCGAGAAAGTCGGCACAGCCACTCCCACTTTTATGCAGATGGCTGAATCCCTGAATGTTTTGCGAATTATAGTGATAGCCAGACCCGTACGGCTGGGTGTCGGGGCCGAGTTGCATCATGCCGAAAGGTACGCATGCAACAGGTACAATGCCACCATTGCCACCCGTTCCTATGAATTTGTTCACATCTTTGGTATAATCCTGTGCATATGCTCCAATGGTGGCCAAGTACACAAAAGCAAGCATAAGAAAATAGTGCGTTTTATTCATTCTTTTTTTTATAAATAAACCCATAACCCAAATTTAACTTGTGTAAATATCACTCGTGTTGAGAAAACAAAAATAGAAAGATTTTAGTAAATATAGTAGAAGTAATAACAAAATCCGACAAGTTTTCATGGAATAACATCATTAAAACCACGGCTCTTTCATTTAGCCTTATTTGAATGCGTATAAAGCCCCCACCCATACGAGTCCTGCATAGGTCAATATTCTGCATATGATAATCAACAAGTTAAATCAAGTTATCCCAGCTTCTTCGGAATAGGCGGACACGATGTCGGGATTACGGTCGTTATCATAAACAACACTCTTCATCGCTTTGCCGTCAACACAGATTATTTCCATTTCCGATTTTCGCATTTCCTTTCTGAAGCTCTCTGAAAGGGCCAACAGGCAATGTGCCATTTCCTCGTCATCAATGCTTTTGAATACACGGCATAACGTAGGTTCGGAGGGCAATCCTCTTTTCAATAAGCCCATTACCTGCAGACGCCGTAAATTATGTCGCCCAAAAGATAGGATTTCCAGTCTTGTTACGCACTTGCTCAAGCGAGCCACTATTACAAGTATCAGCAAGTCGGAAAGACGATGCTTGAAATTACCCTTCCGGTTCTGCGGTATTCCGGTACTGATTTTACGAATTTTCTCAACTATGCCATGATACTTCTGTCATGGCAAACAAAATATTCCTCTCTTATTTACTAACACTAAAAAGCTGTATATTAATATTTAATTCACATTTCGCTACGCAAAAATAAAAGCGGAACGCAATTTTGACCTCTGTCATTTGCGTTCCGCTATAAAAAAATTAATATGCACGATAAAAAGAAACACCGAAGCGGTGCTTCCGCATCGCTGTGGGTAAATGTACCGTTTTTTTCTGGGAAAATAGAACTTTAACTCTATTAAAAGAGTTTTTAAATGAAAGAGCCATGATTTTGTATCATATCCGTGCGCAAGAAAAATAGGACTGATACCTTTCTCACCGATGAACAACGTTACATCAATCCACTATTTGATTTGAAAAAGTACTTCAAAGTCGGGAAGACAAGTTCCAGACCCCTCTTCCCCACAATTAAGGTATAACAAACTACTCCAGAATCATACGTTTGGAATCAATCATCGTTCCATCAATCAATAAAGCATAAAGATAAATCCCCGAAACCAACTCAGAGGCAGTTATTTCCACTTTTCCGGTAGTAGTATCCGGCTGCAAAGGATAATGTTTCAGCTGCTTCCCGTTTAAATCATAAATACCGATAGAAGCCGAACGGGCATTGGGAAAAAGACGATAAGCAATTTCCGTAGTTCGAGTGAATGGGTTTGGCACATTCTGACATAAAGCCGCTTCTACAGGAAGATGCATGCTTCCGTCCTCATCCAAAGAAGAAGATCGGGCACGAGCAACTTTCACATTATGTTCAGTATCTGACAGGATTGTTTCAAGTTCGACAATGCGTATCTCTTGCGTCGCAATGGTTTCTTGCATCTCTTTCATACCTTCTACCAATAAAGGGATTAAATCGGTATACATAATGGTTTTCGTTCCGTCCGGCAAGGTACGAATCACTTCCGGAACAATGTCCTCCACCTCTTGGGCTATAAATCCGATACGGGCCCTACCCTCCTCTTCTTTAACCTGCCTTTTTATATCTTCTGAAAGATATCCTCCCGTAGTGTCGCTCACATTACTCGCCAAAGCAACGGCCTTTTCGGCAGATTTATAGCGGAAGCTTACTCCACGCAGAGCACTGATTCGCTCCATACCGGAGGCTATATTGTGAACATCTTTTTTCAATCGCCCGTCAGAAGCCTGCGAAAAGCCGCTCATCCCATAAACCAATCCGGTACCATTTACTGAAAAGACCTGCATGGAAGTAGGCTTATCTAAATCTGAAACGGTAGCTACAGAATATGCAACAAAAGGTTTGTCCGTAGATATGTATACATCCGAACGGATTCCCTCGTGCGGTCCTCCAACAAAATTACCAAGAATGGTATGAAGCGGGCGACAGGCTCCACTCCTGATCGTCAGAGCGGCATTGTCATTATAAGGATGTATATAAACGTAAGGAGGATTGAAAGTATAATCTATTTCAGTATTGAAGATATTGTCCCAACCAAAGTCCGATGGGTTGAGGAATAATTTGCCCATTACCCCCATTTTCATTCCTCCGAAGCTATCACACCAATAAGTATCTGAGTCTTTGCTAAACAGGGAATGCATGGAAGTATATCCGCTTTCATTAACAAAATACAGATTCTTACTAATTAGGGTATTGCCTAAGCTGTCTACTTCCAACTGTGCCGATACAGGAGCTGTACATACACATAATAAAGTAGCTAAAAAAATAATCTTACTTTTCATAATTGTTATATCTTCTAAGAACCAACAAAACATATTAAAAAAATTGCCACTATAAAACTAACCATCGGCCAGACTAAGAGAAAAAAACGTATTATTTCACCCATATTTTCTTTCGATTCCGAATATAAATGCCCGGCTCAGGAATACCAATTACCTCACGCCCCAATAGGTCGTAAAGCGGGGTGGAAATGTTATCTTCTTTATCCATCGTTACAGGAACAATGCCAACACTTCCTGTTATCACTTCCTCAAGAGTGCGACTATAAATCGGGTTATCGTACTCATCGAACCATCTGAAAACTGATAAATAAGAACCATTTAGCCAATAAGGACCATCTTTACGGTCTATAACTGGATTTAGATAGTTCAGAAACATTCCGGAGGAATTGATACAGCCAATACCTTCTATTATTTTCAATCCATTACTAAGAATGAAGAATTTACGTTCTATTCCGTCATTTGTGGTGATTTTCTCGATTTTCACCACTGAAACATCGTCATGTCCTAGTACAGAGTTGTATTTGTCACCAACCTGCATGTTAAAATCATAAAGAATCATCTCACCGTCGTCCGTAATTTTATAAGGAATATAATCCGCTCTACCGGTAAGAATATCATACCACATATATTCTAAAAAAGCCTTATATATTTCGTAATCCACTAAAACACGTCCAGCCTCCTCCCGGATACTAGCCTGCATGAAGTGAAAACCATTACCGTGAAGATCTGCTGTTCTACAGTCTGGATCAGATGGCTTACCCCAATAAAGTTTATGATAAGTTTTTCCGTTAATCACTTCGGTTTCACCTAATGCAAACCTATAGAACGACTCAGTAACGGTAGTAGGAAGAGGCGGATCGGGCTCTACCTCGCCGATAAAATATGAATAAAGGCTATATTCCCAGAAATGATCCTCCTTCAACATACGAACATCCTGTGCACTCATACTGCAAACACAAAATAACAATACTCCAATAATAACCTTTTTCATACCAATTCTATTTTATTCGTTTGACTTCAAATTGAGTTTTCGGCAAAATAATTGTCCCTCTATCCAGTTTCACACTTTTACCCTTTAGCGTGATCTTACCTCCATCAAAGACGGCTTTCCCACCAGGTTTCTCCTCCGTAACATTTGCTCCCACTTTGATAACATCACTTTCGTAATTCTTTGGTCCTCGTATAGTATCATTCTGAATATAGAGAATATCATAAGGAAGATTTACAAGAGGTATCTTATTATACCCGGAGATACAAACCCGTACATAGTTTTCATCACCACTATAGTCCCCAATAGTTCCGCTGCCAAATGAAATCTTACCGGTCTGTTCATTATAAAAAATAATATTACCTACTTCTGTACCTAAGTCTACATGGATGCTATTAGGAGTTCTATTGATGGTAGCATTGCTAAATTCGGTCGGAATATCTGTATATATCTTCATAGCGGGGTCACCAAAACAATGAAAAACTTCACGAGTATACTTAGTGTCTTCTGTTATATGAGTTCCCCACGTCTCTTCCATACGCATCATTCCCTGATCCAGAATTTGCCCCAAACAATAAGTGGGCGTAGGAGTAGGAGCCTGAGGAAAAACAGGATTAAACCCAGGAATCTTAAAACCCAAACCGGGCGATGGCCAGATCGCATCAAACATACCTTCAGACAGCGCATCATTATATCCCGAATAACTAACTTCCGTTGCTCCATAGATAGCAACGCAACCACCGTCTTTCTTTCTGAGAAAAGTCTCGGCCAAACAAGTTTTTCCATTGAACTTACCGGTTAGGCAGTTTATGCTGAACACGACAGGTAGCTTATCACCATTATGGAGATTGTCTATATCGGAAATTGTAAAATAAGGATATACCCAATAAGTATCTTCACCATGCCCACGATGAAGTACATAAAATACTCCTTCATTTATATAATTTATTATATCTGATGAATTGCCATTCCAAGCAAAACCGGGCTTAAGCAACTCCTCCGGAATAGGTTCACCAAAAGAATACCTTCCATCATTCCAATGAGTAGGTACCATCCACTCGTTCGTCAAATAAACCCGGTTGATCGCTTTATTTTTGGATAACATGTAATTTCTTATCTCTTCCGATGTCTGCGTAAACCTTCTATCTGCATATCCATCTCCAATATCATATATATCTTCATGAACATAATTCTTATCATTCAATTCGTCTTCAAAATAGGCACAATGTAACCCCGTATTGTAAAAACTTTCATCATGAACAGGATTCTTTTCATATTTAATAATCTTATTGACAACCGTCATCGCCTCACTTGGAGAAGATACAGACAACCGACCGCGGTAAATATCCGGAAGATAATCGGAAGGACCATCCATACAGCCATAAAATAAATCTGTTACAAACACACGTTTAGAAATCGTATCCTTTTGTGCAGGTACATCCTCATGGTCACCTACAATCAACAAGTAATAAAGTGATTCATTACTATGATACACATCACTCACCTCCGCCTTGATGGTCTCGGGGGTCCAATAATCTTTCATCTTAATGTGTACGCAAAATCCCAACGTCCTTTTCCAGTCGGCAAACCGATTAACCGCTTCCTCATATTTGGGAACGGAAATTATCAGATAATCTTTGACGGAAGAGGTTGTATTCTGTATGTTCCAAGTCAACGGCTGTATTTCATTCCCATTAAGTGTCGTATTGTTCAGAAAGTGGTCATCGGCAGTAATGTTAGAGTTTAACAGGCTCCTGCCGATTTTCTTCCGTTCCTGAAAAGACACCTTATACACAATTTTTGTATAAGCACGTACTATCCTATTTTTATAATCATACTGAACAGGAGTTAAGCCAACACCCAGTAACGACTTTCCACGGTAAACCTGCCGAGGACATTCCTGCACTATCTCCTGTGGGAACCATCCTTCGTATGGGATAATAGCTACCACATTTCCTTCCGAAAGCGAATCGCTCTTCCCTTCCAGCAAAGGAGGACGGGCTGGAGACAACTGCATAGGAATATCCGTAAATGCACTTTCAACAACGGAAATGGAAGCATCTACCCAACCATCCGGTATGGAAAACGAATCCCAACGTATCGGGACAGCCGGCTCACCTGCCGTTCCGTTCTGTCCAAAGCCGGCTATTTTACAAAAACAGGCTCCCAAGTAGAACGGATCGTCTTGCACAATCACTGCATCGAACTCGTAAGTGACCAGAACACCATCTGAAACCGAAGTAACTTCACGGGTAGGTAGGATTACAGAAATACCCTCGGAAGGCTCACTACCATCACGCAGAAAAAGCGTTTTTTGACTCATGGCAGGTGTAGCGAACTGCCATAAAGGGCACAAAAGGAGAAGCAAATGCCAACTCATAAGAATCAATTTATCAGGTTAACATTCTTTCGAACAGAGTAAAAACAGAGGTGCAACACACTTCTTCTTTAAGACCTACCGGATTTCAATATCACGGCATATTTAAGATCTAACAAAACATCGGGAAGGGTGCTTTCGCAATATAAGGACTTATTCCCATTACAACAAGAGAATCAAGAATATATTTATGTAAATGTGATTTTAATCACCAAAAGCCATACCGTATGCCTTTTCTATACCGAATTCCAGTTAATTAAGGATAAAGATTTATTCCACCAACGAACGAATTTTGTACATTTACCCCATTAAATCAAAAAAAAAGACCATGACACCACAGGAATTCTTCAAAAACGATCTTTTTGCTGAAAAGGCAGGCATCGTACTCATGGAAGTACGCGAAGGATACAGTAAAGCCCGGCTGGAGATAAAAAAGGAGCATCTCAACGCCGGAAACCGCACGCAAGGCGGGGCGATCTTTACCCTGGCCGATCTTGCTCTGGCAGCGGCCGCCAATTCGCACGGGCAACTCGCTTTCTCCCTGTCATCCAACATTACTTTTCTCCGCGCCAGCGGTATCGGTGATACGTTGTATGCAGAAGCCCGTGAACGGTATATCGGGCGGAGCACCGGGTATTACCAGATAGACATCACCAACCAAAAAGACGAACTGATCGCTACATTCCAATCGAGCGTATTCCGCAAAGACCAGCAAGTGCCTTTTACTTTGTGACAATCGATGTAAGCGGATAACGGTTTCCGGTGACGCTTTTAAGGAAAGCCTTGGCCGAACCGATATTCAGAAACATATCCAGACGGACCGGGAGGTGGTTTTTGTCATCCGTAATGTAGAATGTTATCACCTCTTTTTCTTTACCTTTATCGGTATATTCCACAAATGAGAAAACGAGGCAGCGGTAAGTCGTATCATTCTCTGCCTTGATATTCTTCATTCCGCGATAAATCAAGGTCTGTTCCTCTACCCTGCGGCCGGTAGCCATCGGGAAGTTTATCTTCTGCCCGACCGTATAGTCTTTCGGGTCGTAAGAGCGGGCCTGTGCCAGAATACTGAGCATATCAAATACACAACGGCTGTCGCTATACTCCGTTTCTACGATCTCACCATCCCGGTAAGTTCGTTTTTGGTTGACAAGGCACAAGCCGTCTTTATAAGAGAACCACGCCTCATCTACCGTGTAGCGTTTTCCCTCTTCAGCCCCCTTGCGGAAATAACGGGGTTCGAGCCTCTCACCGACAATACAAGTCAGAGTATCCCGCATCTTGAAGAAAAAATCAATCTTCTTGCTGCTCACCGACAAGAGATCAAAGCGGTAAGCCGGTTGGGAATGGTAAGTCGTCGCGTTGGTGGTAAGACTTGCCAAACCTGCCTTTATCCATACAAATTTCCAGTTGAAATATAAATCGTACATTACCTGCTCGCCGGACTTGAAAGCTTCGTTCGTCGCTTCACACTGAGCCTTGGCCGGCATCGAAAAGCAAGCACTGACAATAAAGGTCAGCCATAGCAGGGTTATACGGTTCTTAGCGCCGGCGGCCGCCTTGGCTACTGCTACTACTGTTCTGGCCTCTTTTCTTCTTGTCTTCATCGGGTTTTTGTTTTTTGAGTTCATCCGGTTTCTGTTTATCCAACGGGGTTTCCTTCACATCCCAAGTCTGTTCGATCTCCCAGTTGGCCCTCGGTTCCAATATCTGCGGATAATAGTACACCATTTCCGGTTGTCGCTTTGTTTCGTATTCACCGGTATCCCAGATTCCGTTTCCATTCGTGTCATTTATCAGGCGGGCACAGTATTTACCCGGATTCAAGAAATAGAAATCCGCTTTCCCGTCAACGACAGGCACTTTGCGCACTACCTTATCCTGGGCATCGAGCAGTTCCACAAAAGCGATGGAATCGCATCCTGTAACATTAAAATAAATTGCCCCGTATTCCTCCAGGGAACGTACTCTTATGTTTTGCTTTATCTTATCGGTAAACAATCCGTAAATGCCGTGAAAGGCAGTCGAGTCTACCGAAAATTCATATTCCGTCGACGGTTCCCAGTCATAATACAGATTATACTTACGCAAATTCAACGAATCCTGTGCAAACTCGAAGGGCACATCCTTCCACAACGTATCCACTTTCTGTTTCAGGTGGATCGCCGCACTGTCAAACCAAGCTATCGGCTCCTCAAAAGCCAATGAGATATAATCGTATACATCCATCGAAGAAGAGACATGCGACGAAACGGACAGGAATTTGGTCGGTTCCGGTTTATCCTCTTCGTCTTTCTTTTTCTTCTTTTTCTTTGGCTCATCCACATTCTTTTTCACATTCTTGGCTACGAGCTTCAACGTATCCGTCCGCGGTACCAACTGATTCAATGTATCCGTATACAGATAGCTGAGACTGAATGACAAGGTATCCTGCTTATAGACCAACGAATCTTTTACCCAGTAGTGAATCGTATCGTTCTTCAGGCTCTTCTCAATGACAAAAGCATCCTCTTCTTCGAAGTTCAACCCTTTCAATACCGGCAGGGTATCTGCTTTGGAAGCAAAGTAAAGCGTGAATTTCTCTGGAGTCAGACGTTCGCTTTTGATAAGATACTGCGAAAACATATCCTCCGTAAAAGAGCGCAATATGATATCATCCGGCAGGTAATAAGTGTACTGTCTTTCGACAATCGTATCTATAGTCAGGGAATCCACCCAAGTCGTATCCTGCCGCATCCGTTCTTCCCAGCGGGGAATAACCAATGAGTCATTAAAAGCCAACGCTTCGCTCTTTTGGCTGAATGTAAAGTTCTGATCGGCATCCATCAAACCATAAATGCGGTATGACCCGGGAGCGATGCCCCGGATTACAAAACGGCCGCGACTGTCCGTACGGGCTACCCGGTCAAACGGCAGTTTTGTAAATGCCGTATCGGATAAATTGGAATGCAGCCCCACCAGCATTCCCTTTACCGGCTCCAAGTTAGAGGCCTCGAGCAAGGTTCCGGACACTTCCAATGTATCGATCACATCTCCGGTAGAGAATGTAAATGCAAAATTACCCAACGGATTTCCTTCGTTGTTGTCAACAATGGCATCCGAGAAATCAATCGTGTAAGTGGTATTGGGCTTCAGTGAGTCAAGCAGGTTTATGCTTATCCTCTTTCCCGAAGGTTTAATTTCCGGCTGCTGTACCTGAGGTGGAGAGATCACAACCTTCTCATTCGCCTTTTCCAATTTTATGTATTCATCAAATTCCAGCGAAATTTTCTTCCGGGTACTGTTAAGCGTCCCGGCAACAGGTGTACTCTTCATAAACCGGGGCGGTGTTTCGTCTCTTGGACCACCGTCCGGACGACCGATACTGGCGCATGAATAAAGAGCAGCCACTCCTGCGACTACTGTCAATCCCTTGCGGACAAGTAACTTTATATTATAGTGTCTTTTACGTAACATGATGCAAAAATAAAGGTTCTCGAGAGAATAAATACTATACTTTACGGTAATTTAATGAAAAATCAAGCCATACCATTTCCGGTATCTCCCGCCTGCCGCTATTTACCGGCTGATAGGGTATCCGGAACAAAGTCTCTATTAATAAGAGAAAAACATAGTTAAAAAAGCGGGCGACACACAACATTTTTACAAGAATTTAAAGTATTTTTGCACCGAAAACTAAAAAAGCATACCTCGGTTTTCTCCCCCATCCTTATACATTACTATGAACGCGCTAATTTGTAGAAATTTATCAATAAACACTGAATATAGAGTATGAAAAGTAGAATTGTATTATTCGCATTTTGTTTAGCCCTTTTATCGAGCTGTGGTAAAAAGGGTTTTGACATGGGAGGAGCCCCGGAATGTGCAGTAGAAACCCTGCAACCCGCAACAGTCGACCTGACCAGTTCTTACCCGGCTACTATCAAAGGAAAACAAGACGTAGAAATCCGCCCCCAGGTATCCGGCTTTATCACCAAAGTCTGTGTAGACGAAGGTTCTATGGTACGTAAAGGGCAAGTATTGTTTATCATCGACCCTACGCAATACGAGGCTGCCGCACGTTCGGCCAAAGCTGCCGTAGCAACAGCCGAAGCAGCAGTAAGTACGCAACAGATCACTGTTGACAACAAACGTGCATTGAACAAGAAAAACATTATCAGCGACTACGACCTGGCTATGGCCGAAAACTCGCTGGCCTCGGCAAAGGCACAACTGGCCTCGGCAAAAGCACAACTTATCAGCGCAGAACAGAATCTCGGATTTACCAGTGTAAAAAGCCCTTCCGACGGTATTGTCAATAATATCCCTTACCGTTTGGGAAGTTTGGTAAGCCCTTCGATCGCTACCCCGTTGACGATTGTTTCAGACATTACTGAAATGCACGTATATGCCTCTCTGACAGAGAAAGAGCTTCTGGAACTGGTACGCAAGGACGGTTCGCAAAGTGCTGCCGTAGAGACCTATCCCAAAGTGCAGCTCCAACTTTCAGACGGAAGCACCTATGACCAGAAAGGAAAAATAGAAACCATCAGCGGTGTCATCAATGCAAACACAGGAGCAGTCAGCATCCGTGCCACTTTCCCGAACGGTAGCCGCCTGCTGAGAAGTGGAGGTATGGGTAATCTTATCATCCCTTATCACATAGAAAACGCTCTTGTTGTTCCGCAAAAAGCCACGACAGAAATACAAGACAAGAAATTCGTATTCCTGCAGCAACCGGACAATACGGTTAAGATGAACGAAATCACCATACTTAACATTGACAACGGACAAGAGTATGTAGTTACCTCCGGACTGAAAAAAGGCGATCTGATCGTTATTGAAAATGTAGGTACTCTGAAAGACGGGCAAACGATCAAACCGACTACTCCTGCCCAATCGGAAGCAAAATTCCAACAAGCTATGCAAGATCGTAAAGAAGGAAAAATGTAAATTCAGCTTATAGAGATAACAAAACTATGAAATTAGATAGATTTATCAACCGCCCGGTACTATCTACGGTAATCTCCATCGTAATAGTCATTCTGGGTATATTGGGACTGTTCTCACTCCCTATTTCCCAGTATCCGGACATCGCACCGCCTACGGTAAGCGTCTCTACCACTTATCAGGGAGCCAACGCCCAGACGGTATTGAACAGTGTGATCGCTCCGCTCGAAGAGCAGATCAACGGCGTGGAGAACATGATGTACATGACATCTACTGCAACCAATACAGGTGAAGCCCGTATCGACGTTTATTTCAAACAGGGAACAGACCCGGATATGGCTGCGGTCAACGTACAGAACCGTGTAGCCAAAGCACAGGGTTTCCTGCCGGCCGAAGTAACCAAAGTAGGTGTGATCACCTCCAAACGCCAGACCAGTATGCTGCTGGTATTCTCATTGTATAGTTCAGATGACAAATACGACAATGAATTCCTTGAGAACTATGCCAAAATCAATGTAATCCCCGAAGTGCAGCGTGTGCCCGGTGTGGGTGATGCGATGGTGCTCGGAGCCGACTACTCTATGCGTATCTGGTTGAAACCGGATAAGATGGCTCAGTACCACCTGATGCCTACCGATATATCCACCGCTTTGTCCGAACAGAATATAGAAGCCGCTCCGGGATCACTCGGTGAGCAGGGTAATCAGACTTTCCAGTACACATTGAGATACAAAGGACGCCTGCAAAGCCAGGAAGAATTTGAGAACATCGTCATCCGCGCCACCTCGGACGGACAAGTGCTCCGCCTGAAAGACATCGCCGAAGTGGAATTGGGACGTCTGACGTATGGATACACCAACCACGTTAACGGGCACCCGAGTGTTACCTGTATCATCTTCCAGACAGCCGGATCGAATGCAACGCAGATTATCAAAGACATCGAAGCATTGCTGCAAAAATCCGAAGAGACATTCCCTCCGGGTGTAAAAGTAAATATCTCCCAAAATGCCAACGACTTCTTGTTTGCCTCTATCCATGAAGTAATCAAGACGCTGCTCGAAGCATTCTTATTGGTATTCATCGTAGTATACATCTTCTTGCAGGACTTCCGTTCCACATTGATCCCTGCCATCGCTATTCCGGTAGCGCTGATCGGTACGTTCTTTGTGCTTTACCTCATCGGATTCAGCATTAACCTGTTGACACTGTGTGCGATGGTACTTGCCATTGCGATTGTGGTCGATGATGCCATCGTGGTCGTCGAAGGTGTCCATGCCAAACTGGATCAGGGATACAAATCATCCCGGTTGGCTTCCATCGATGCCATGAATGAATTGGGGGGTGCCATCGTATCCATCACCCTCGTAATGATGGCCGTATTTATCCCCGTTAGTTTCATGACGGGAACTTCCGGTACATTCTATCGCCAGTTCGGTTTGACCATGGCTATCTCCATCGGTTTGTCGGCAGTCAACGCATTGACACTGACCCCAGCGCTTTGTGCCATCCTGCTGAAACCGCATAAAGAAGACGAAAAGAAAAAATCAACTTTCGTCAGCCGTTTCCATACAGCATTCAATGTCTATTACGACAATCTGTTGAAACGGTATAAAAAAGGAACACTCCGTTTCATCCACAAGCCCTGGCTGACTATAAGTTGTGTAATAGCCGGTATCGCATTGTTGATATTCCTGATGAATATCACCCCGACCGGTCTGGTGCCGAATGAAGACACCGGTACCATCATGGCAGTTGTCGACATGCCTCCGGGAAGTTCTATGGAGCGCACCACCGAGGTTATGCAACGCATCGACAGTTTATTGGGTTCCGACCAGGCTATCGAAAGCCGGACAATGATTGTCGGTTACAGTTTCCTTGCCGGACAAGGTCCGAGTTACGGTTCATTTATCTGTAAGCTGAAACCTTGGGAAGAGCGAAGCATCGAGCAACGTTCCGACTTCGTATCCGGAATGCTTTACCTGAAAGCCCGTGAAGTCATCAAGGATGCCCGCGTATTGCTGTTTGCACCTCCTATGATTCCGGGATATAGCGTGTCCAACGGTTTTGAGTTGAACTTGCAGGATAAGACGGGTGGTAGTCTGGATAAATTCTACGAAGTAGCGCAGGACTTCATTGCCAAATTGCAGGCGCGTCCGGAAATCCAGTCCGCACAGACCTCTTTCAATCCGAGTTTCCCACAATACATGATCGATATCGATGCTGCCGCCTGTAAAAAGGCCGGTCTTTCACCGAACGACATTCTGACAACCTTACAGGGATATTACGGTGGTCTGTACTCTTCCAACTTCAACCGGTTCGGTAAGTTGTATCGTGTAATGATCCAAGCAGATCCCGACAGCCGTACCAACCTCGAGTCCTTGAAATCCATCAAGGTGCGCAACGGAAGCGAAATGGCACCGATCACCCAGTTCATGAGTGTCAAGCGTATCTACGGACCGGATAACATCAAGCGATTCAATATGTTTACCGCCATGACGGTCAACGGTTCCCCCGCTGACGGTTACAGTTCCGGTCAGGCTATTCAGGCTATGCAAGAGGTGGCTCAGGAATCACTGCCTACCGGTTACGGTTATGAGTTCTCCGGTATGACCCGTGAAGAACAAAGTTCCAGCGGAAGCAGTACAGCAATGATCTTCATTCTCTGTTTTGTTTTCGTATACCTGTTGTTGAGTGCACAGTACGAAAGTTATATTCTACCTCTGGCGGTATTGTTTTCCATTCCGTTCGGTTTGGCAGGTAGCTTCATCTTCGCCCACCTGATGGGATTGGCGAACAACATCCTCCCGATACTCGGAGCAGCAACCAATAACATCTACATGCAGATTGCCTTGATCATGTTGATGGGACTTTTGGCCAAAAATGCCATTCTGATTGTAGAGTTTGCCCTCGACCGCCGTAAGATGGGTATGAGCATCACTTGGGCTGCCGTATTAGGAGCAGGTGCCCGTTTGCGTCCGATTCTGATGACTTCATTGGCTATGGTTGTCGGATTGATTCCGTTGATGCTGGCCATGGGAGTAGGCGCCAATGGTAACCGTGCATTGGGTACAGCTGCCGTAGGCGGTATGTTCATCGGTATGATCTGTCAGATCTTCGTCGTACCCGCCTTGTTCGTAATCTTCCAATACCTGCAGGAAAAGGTTAAACCGATGGAATGGGAAGATATCGACAACTCCGATGCGGAAACTGAAATAGAACAATATGCTAAATAAAATTAGATAAAGATCAAGCATGAAAAAACAAATCATATATATGTTGTGTGCAACTGCCCTTTTAAGCAGTTGCCACATCTATAAATCATACGAAAGGCCCGAGGATATAGAGATCTCCGGTTTATACCGTGACACGGTGGCAGGAGGTGATACGTTAGTATCCGATACAGCCAACTTCGGGAATCTGCCCTGGAGAGAGGTTTTCACCGATCCTCAGCTACAGGCACTCATCGAGCAGGGATTGGCCAATAATACCGATCTGCAAACAGCCATACTGAAGGTAAAAGAGGTAGAGGCCACTTTGATGACTTCCTGTCTTGCCTATGCTCCTGCGCTTACCTTATCTCCTCAAGGTACGATCAGCAGCTTCGATAAAAGCGCTGCAACCAAAACGTATTCCTTGCCGATAACCGCCAGTTGGGAAATCGACCTCTTCAACAAGTTCATGAATGTCAAAAAAGGCTATCAGGCTGTTCTCGTACAGACGAAAGCATACCGCCAGGCCGCACAGACTCAGATTATCTCCGGCATTGCCAATACGTACTACACCTTGCTGATGCTGGACAAGCAGTTGGAGATTTCCGAAGAGACAGCCGGTATCATGAAACGCAACGTAGAGACCATGAGCGCCATGAAAGACGCTGGAATGACCAATGCCGCTGCCGTAGCACAAAGTGAAGCCGCTTATGCACAGGTTATCGCCTCTCTGCCGGCTATCCGCCAAAGTATCCGCGAAACGGAAAATGCCCTCTGTATGCTCTTGAAGCAAGCACCACAGGCTATCAGACGCAGCACATTGGAAGAGCAGCAATTGCCCACACAATTCTCTGTCGGCGTACCCTTGCAGTTATTATCCAACCGCCCGGACGTGAAAGCCGCCGAGATGAATCTGGCAAATACTTATTACAATACCAATGCCGCCCATGCCGCTTTCTATCCGCAAATCACAATCAGCGGTTCAGCCGGTTGGACAAACAGTGCCGGAGGTGCAATTGTCAATCCGGGCAAGCTCCTTGCTTCCGCTATCGGCTCGCTGACCCAACCACTCTTCTATCACGGTGCCAACATCGCCCGTTTAAAGATAGCCAAGGCACAGCAGGAAGAAGCCAAACTCGCTTTCCAGCAAACCATCTTAAATGCCGGCAGTGAAGTAAGCAACGCGCTCTCTTTATACCAGACTACCGCCGAAAAAGCCTCTGCACGCCAGCTTCAAGTAGAATCTGCCGAAAAAGGAGCCGAATACACAAAAGAATTGTTTAATTTAGGCACGTCAACCTATTTGGAAGTTCTTTCGGCCGAGCAATCACTGTTGAGCGCACGTTTGTCACAAGTATCCGACCGTTTCGACAGCATGCAGGCTGTAGTCAGCCTCTACCAGGCATTAGGTGGCGGAAGAGAAAATTAAAAGGTATTAATTGTAAATCGTAAATATCATGATTAGCCCGTTAGCTTATGTAGACCCCGGAGCAAAAATTGGAAAGAATGTCACTATCCAACCGTTTGCCTATATAGAGAAAGATGTCGAAATCGGAGACGACTGTGTAATCATGGCTTATGCCAGTGTTCTGAATGGTACCCGCATGGGAAAAGGCAATAAAATATACCACCATGCAGTATTGGGTTCCGAGCCTCAGGATTTTCATTATACAGGAGAGGACAGTAACCTGATTATCGGTGACCATAATCATATCCGCGAGAATGTAGTTATCAGCCGTGCCACATTCTCCGGAAATGCAACCCGCATCGGTAATGAGAACTTCCTGATGGACAAAGTACATATCTGCCACGATGTCCAGATAGGTGACAACTGTGTAGCCGGTATCGAAACGACCATTGCCGGTGAATGCAAACTCGATGACTGTGTCATCCTGAGCGGCAATGTAATTTTACACCAGTACTGCCGTGTGGGCAACTGGTCATTGGTTCAGAGCGGATGCCGTATTTCGAAGGATGTCCCCCCGTATGTAATCATGTCCGGCAATCCCACCACTTATCATGGAGTAAACGCCGTAGTGCTCACCCAGCATCACAATACCTCAGAACGCATCTTACGCCATATAGCCAATGCCTACCGTCTGATCTATCAAGGAAACTTCAGCATCACAGATGCCGTACAGAAAATTGTCGATCAGGTTCCGATGAGCGAAGAGATCGAGAATATCGTTAATTTCGTGAAGGCTTCCGAACGAGGAATTGTAAAATAAGTTGCAGTGCAACAACCAAACTTAAAAGAGCCGTGTCAAACTCAGTTTTGAGTAATGACACGGCTCTTTCCCTTTCTTGAACTTTCCAAGAAACACTGCGTTTCATTTTCAAAAATGAAAGTTAATAGCTTCCTCTATAAGCTAAGTAGTCTGAAAAAATAAGATAACTTCCCTCCATATTTGTTCTCTATCCTCTTCCATCTCCACAATTTGTAATGATTATACCATTATTCATTGAAATGGAAGGACAAGAGATTTTTATCCGTTATTCATAAACTAAATTTGGGAAAATATGAGACAAAATGATTTCGTGAGTTTCATGCGTGCAACGATCTGCACGTTTGAGCAGGGAAACAGCTATGGGACAGCGCATATATACAAAAACAGCCTGAGCAATTTTATTGCATTCTATCGCGCTGACAGGATACCATTCAAGAAAATAACTCCGGAATTGCTGAAAAGATTCGAGTTCTACCTAAGACAGAAACAACTCAGTTGGAATACCGTATCCACTTACTTACGCACCATCCGGGCTACTTATAACCGGGCCGTCGACAGGCGTTTGGCGCCCTACATTCCACGGTTGTTCAAACAAGTATACACAGGTACACGTGCAGATCGGAAAAAGGCACTGAGCACCGATGAAATGGCGCAAATATTTCAAAGTTGGAAAAGCCGGAATGCATCGGAGGCACACAACCGCACTCACGGTCTGTTTATTCTCATGTTCCTACTTCGCGGTTTACCTTTTGCAGACCTGGTAAATTTGCACAAGAAAGACCTGAACGGAAATACAATCTCTTACCGGCGCCGTAAAACCGGCAGGCAACTAACCGTCGACATCCCCCGGGAAGCATGGACTATTCTAAATGAATACATGGATACCGACCCTCGATCGCCCTACCTGTTTCCGTTTCTCACTGGTAAAGAGGGCAGCATAGAATCCTATCGTGAATACCAATGGGCCTTACGCACTTTCAATCAGCAACTCAAGCAACTCAAAGAAGTGCTTCATCTGAAAACCCATTTAAGCTCTTACACCGCGCGCCATACATGGGCTACCCTCGCCTATTACAATGAAATTCATCCGGGAATTATCTCGGAAGCCATGGGACATTCGTCCATAGCCGTCACGGAAACCTATCTAAAACCTTTCAATGCAACGAAAATAGATGCTGCCAACAGGAAAGTCATCTCATCGATAGCACAACATATTCCAACCCATAAATTATAACACATTACTTCGTAGGTAACGGAATTTATTTCTATCGCAAATATCAATGTATTTTTCGTAAAAGCCAAAAAATATCACACTTTTTTATCAAAGAGAAAAGAATAGCCCCCCCATATCAGCCATTTAACAAATATTCTCCCCGACGATTGAAAAGAGTTTATCCGCAAGAGCAAAAAGAGCTCTCTCCATATTCTTTCCGGTAAATATGGAGTACATCGCTATGGCATATATCCTGCGTCAAACAATAAATCAATTGAATAGTAGCCTCTCCAAACGCTTCCAGAGACGTATTTTGTGATTTTCCGTTACCTACGAAGTAACAGAAAAGCCCGCAAAATACATAATTAATATAGAGAAAGTGGCTTATGACAAGATGGTTTGGTAATTTTCTATTTTCAGCAAATAGAAATGAGTACATTAAGATTGCGTTTGAGTACAAATCCACCCCATGGCGGGTTTACAATTTGGCACATAGATCAAAGGCACGAAACAGGAAAGAGGAAAGAATCCTCATGAAACTTAAGGAAAGAGGTATAATCACCATTATCCGTCTTTTCTGATCGAAAAAGATGCAAAACATAAGGGTATCCAATCCCTCTTGTTAACAGAACACCCTTGCTACAAACAACTGCAACAAGGGTGATTTCTGTATTTCAGGTATTTTGGCCTCATATATCTTCTATTCCATTTCCAACGTACCAAAGAAATCCGGACGGTGAAAATCCGGTTTCTCGATTTCTATCGGATTCCAAGAGAGGAAATGCGGAGTTTGAAGTTCATCACCGCATTTATAGAAGTTAGCTTTGATCTCCTTTCCATCCAAGGAAGTTATCTGATGCTTGAAGAATACCGTATAAGGAATAGCCAGAGCAACCTCCCAAGTCACCTCCTCTACACGCTCTTCAAAGGGAGTACGCCCCAGGCTTGACCAGCGTTGCACCTGTGCTGTAACATCTGCAGGGGCATGTTCGCGGTTGTTCCGTTGAGGTCCCGCTCCTACCAGAATCGTACCGATACAGTTGCACTCAATGTTGTAGTAGATTCCGTCACCGGCCGGAATAGAGAAAAACTCCACACAGGAGTCCGTCCATACCGAACCGTTATCCTCTCCATAACGGGCACGCACACTGGCTTCCGTTACTTTGAAATGTAGCAAAATGGCATCTTCCGTGTGGGCTACCCGAAACTCCACTTTCGGACAGTAAGGGTATTCCTTCCAATTCACTTTGCTGATAGGCTGGAAACCAATCTTTTCTTCATCCAGCAATTTGGGAAGTGAACTGACTTCCACATTGGCTACACTGATTTTTTTTACTTTCATAGCTTTTTGTATTTCTATAAGTCGAACAAAAGTAATATATTTGTGAATAGTTTCACCTTAAACCCGATAAAAAGTGAAAAAATTAATTCTTTTATTTTCAATTATACTGAATGTAACCGTCATTTCTGCCCAAAAGCAGAACATCATTTTCAATCATCTGACTACCGATGACGGATTGTCGCAGTTTTCTGTAAACAGTCTTTATGTGGATGAACAAGGCGTACTCTGGATCGGTACACGCGAGGGATTGAACCGTTACAACGGGAATGACATCCAGACTTTTAAACTACAGAAGAATAACCCGAACAGTTTGTTCTGCAACACAGTCCTCCGTATTACGGGCGACCAGCAAGGGAAGGTCTTTTTATTGTGTACGGAAGGTGTTGCCGAATTCGACCTTACCACGCAAAAATTCACAACCCTCCTGCAAGGAAATGTTACCAGCATCTATTTCAACAAGCGGCTTTTTATCGGGAAGAAAGATGAAGTTTACGTATACAACAAAGAGACGAAGAACTTTGACCTGTCCTATCACCTGGCAGGAAAAAATATATCCATCGCCTGTCTTCACATTGACAATCAAGGCAATTTATGGATGGGAACCGAAAACAGCGGTGTATACAAACTGGACAAGAATAAAAACCTCACTCACCCCATCGAGAGAGGAAACATTACAAGCATCTATCAGGATTCCTCAGATGAACTGTGGATAGGAAGCTGGGAATACGGATTATACCA
Source organism: uncultured Bacteroides sp. (assembly GCA_958477465.1). Taxonomy (GTDB): domain Bacteria; phylum Bacteroidota; class Bacteroidia; order Bacteroidales; family Bacteroidaceae; genus Bacteroides. The sequence goes on along the minus strand of CAUEFX010000001.1, from coordinate 8,746 downwards.
CGTAGACAAAGACGGTGTGATAAGCAACATGCGACATGATCCGCTGAATCCGAACAGTGTTTCTTCGAATTTCGTAAGAGGTTGTTGCGAAGACAATTGCGGTAACATCTGGATCGGTACATTCAACGGCTTAAACCGATACCATAAAAGTAGCGGACGCTTTGACAATTACGTAGCAGACAACGGAACGGAAAGCCTTACCCACTCTTCTATCTGGTGCATTGTGAAAGATGCTCAAGGCACTTTATGGCTCGGCACTTACTTCGGAGGTGTCAACTATTTCAATCCGGAATACGAAATCTATACCCGGTACAAAGCTACCGATATGGAAAAGGACGGATTAAGCAGTCCTATTATCGGTCGCATGACAGAAGACAAGGACGGAAATCTGTGGATATGTACAGAAGGGGGTGGTGTGAATGTTTACAACAGGGAAGAGGGCACTTTCCGGTGGTACCGTCATGAAGAAGGTAAAAACAGCATTTCGCACAACAATGTCAAAGCAATCTATTATGATGAAAAAGCGGAAATAATGTGGTTCGGCACCCATTTGGGAGGAGTCAACAAATTGGATTTACGCACCAACCGCTTCACTCAATACCGGATGAAAGAGAATGACCCGAGCTCATTACCTTCGGATATCATCCGTGACATAACGCCTTATCAGGACCAGTTAATTATCGGTACACAAAACGGAGTATGCCTTTTTGATCCGGCAACAGGAATATGCCAGCAGCTTTTTAAGGACACAAAAGAAGGACGAGCCATCAAAATGGTGGCAGACTTATTTGTGGATAAAGACAGTACCCTGTGGGTTGCCGTAACCGGAGAAGGGGTATACAGTTACCGTTTCGATACCGGGCATCTGACCAATTATCGCCACGATTCCGAAATTTCCGGCAGTATCAGTAACAATAACATAAACAGTATCATGCAGGATAGCCAAGGTAACTTATGGTTCTCGACTTCCGGTAGCGGGCTCGACCTATACCGTAAAGAGACCGATAGTTTCGAAAACTATGACATGCAGCAGAACGGGCTTTCCAGCGATTGTATCTATGAGGTATGCGAATCGTCTTTCGAAAAGAATTGTCTGTTACTCATTACCAACCAAGGATTCTCCAGATTTGACATCCACAAGAAAACATTCTATAATTACAGCATTGAAAACGGATTCCCATTAAACGCAATCAACGAAAATGCACTATACACAACCCGTGACGGTGAAGTGTTCCTGGGAGGTGTACAGGGAATGATCTCTTTCTATGAGAAGAATCTCTATTTCACCCCCAAATCATACAACATTCTCTTATCACGGCTGATTGTCAACGGCAAGGAAGTAATCCCCGGAGATGAGACCGGAATTCTGCAAAAAGCCTTATTATATACCCCCGAAATCACTTTGGAAGCGAATCAAAACATGTTCAGTATAGAGTATGCCACTTCCAATTATATTCCGGCCAACCGGGATCAGATTCTTTATCGCCTTGAAGGATTCTCCGATGAATGGAACAATGTACAGCGCCGGCAAAACATCATTACCTATACAAATTTAAATCCGGGAACCTATACATTCATCATCAAATCGAAACGGGATGAAATAAAGGATGTCAAATTAACGATTCACATCCTTCCACCCTGGTACGAGACTTGGTGGGCTTATCTTATTTATACAATATCAATCGGTGGTTTGCTGATATACCTCATACAAGTCTATAATTCAAGAATCCGCCTGCGCGAGTCTCTTAAATACGAGAAACAGCACATCGAAGATCTTGAAGCATTGAATCAATCCAAGCTCCGTTTCTTTACCAATATCTCCCATGAGTTCCGTACTCCGCTTACACTTATCGTGGGGCAGATTGAAACCTTATTGCAGTTACAGACCTTTACACCCAACGTATACAATAAGATTCTGAAAATCTATAAAAGCAGCCTGCAGTTGCGGGAATTGATCAGTGAGTTGCTGGACTTCCGCAAACAGGAGCAGGGACACATGAAAATCAAGGTAAGCAGGCACAACATCGTGTCTTTCCTGTACGAAAATTATCTGTTGTTTCTGGAATACGCCAGCAGCAAGAAAATAAATTTCAATTTTAAGAAAGAATGTGATAACATTGAAGTATGGTATGACCAGAAGCAGATGCAGAAAGTAATCAACAACTTACTTTCCAATGCATTAAAACACACCAAAGCAGAAGATACCATCTCCATCACCGTAAAAAAGCAGAATGACAATGCGATTATCGAAATACGAGACACGGGGGCAGGTATCGACGCAGCAGAAATCGACAAGATATTTGACCGCTTTTATCAGACCGAGCAACTCGATTCTTTAACCGCAGGTGCAGGAACCGGCATCGGACTGGCTTTAACCAAAGGTATCATCGAATTACATCATGGAACGATAGCCGTAGAGAGCGAACTCGGCAAAGGCAGCCGTTTCATCATTTCGTTAAAACTGGGTAAAGAGCATTTCACACCGGACCAGATCTCTCTGAAAGAAGAAATCGTGCAACAGCAAGAGACACCCCAAGCGGGAACTGCCGCTGTAATGGCGGAAGCAGCCCTCGATAATGAAGTGATTCCGTCTCATCCGTCAGATGCAAAAATGCTGATTGTTGAAGACGATGCATCCATCCGTGAAATGCTGGCAGATATTTTCCGAACATTCTATCAGGTTATCACAGCCTCCGATGGTGTGGAAGCGATGGAGCTGGTAGAAAAAGAGATGCCGAATATCGTATTGAGCGATGTGGTAATGCCCCGGATGTCCGGTACGGAATTGTGTAAAAAAATAAAGGGAGAATTCAACACCTGCCATATCCCCGTAGTGCTACTCACTGCACGGACTGCCGTAGAGCACACCATAGAAGGGTTACGCATCGGTGCAGATGATTATATCACGAAACCTTTCAACATCAATATATTGGTTTCCCGTTGCAACAATCTTGTCAACTCACGTATCCAACTGCAGGAGAAATTCTCCAAACAGCCACAGGCATTTGCACAAATCCTGGCAACCAACCCGATGGACAAAGAGATGCTGGACCGTGCCATGGTCATTATAGAAAAACATTTGGATGACTCGGATTTCAATATAAACACCTTTGCCCGTGAAATGGGAATGGCACGGACAAACCTGTTCAGTAAACTAAAGGCCGTCACGGGACAGACACCCAATGACTTCATCCTTACAATCCGGCTGAAGAAAGGAGCCATCATGTTACGGAATAATCCGGAACTGAACATTACGGAAATCTCCGATAAAGTAGGATTCTCGTCTTCACGGTATTTCAGCAAATGCTTCAAAGACGTGTACGGTGTCAGTCCGATGAGTTACCGGAAAGGCAAGGAGAGCGAAGAAGAGGAAGAGAACGAACAGTAGGCCGCGATAAGTGGTTATTATGTACTTTTCTTGCCTATAATCCGGACTTCATTGCCCCCTTTTCTTTCTTTTTGGGATTATCTTTGCACTATCGAGAAACTCTTAATAAGAAAGATCATGAAACAAATCCTGTACACTTTGCCCCTGCTATCCGGTATCACCTTAATGAGTAGTTGTGGGAACACCAACAACAAAGGAACAAAAGGTTGCAAACAACAAAAGCCTAATATCATCTATATTTTCTCAGACGACCTCGGTATTGGCGATCTCAGTTGTTACGGAGCCACCAAAATCAGTACTCCCAATATCGACCGGTTGGCCGGCCAAGGCGTTCAATTCACGAATGCCTATGCCACATCTGCAACCAGTACCCCTTCCCGATTCGGGTTACTGACCGGTATGTATCCTTGGCGACAGGAAAACACCGGCATTGCCCCGGGAAATTCCGAGCTGATTATCGACACGGCTTGTGTCACAATGGCCGATATGATGAAAGATGCAGGATATGCCACCGGAGTGGTAGGGAAATGGCACTTAGGATTAGGTCCTAAGGGAGGTACGGACTTCAACAAACAGATTTCTCCCAACACCCAAGATATCGGTTTCGATTATGAATTTGTAATCCCCGCCACAGTAGACCGCGTACCTTGTGTGTTTGTGGAAAACGGCCGTGTGGTAGGGCTCGATCCGGATGATCCGATAACAGTAAACTACGAGCACAAGGTAGGAGACTGGCCTACCGGTGAAGAAACCCCCGAACTGGTCACTCTCAAACCCAGTCAAGGGCACAACAACACCATCATTAACGGAATTCCACGCATCGGATGGATGACAGGAGGAAAATCCGCCCTCTGGAAAGATGAAGACATTGCCGATGTCATCACCGACAAAGCCAAGAAATTCATTTCCGAGCATAAGGATGAACCTTTCTTCCTATATATGGGTACGCAGGATATACATGTTCCCCGTGTCCCCCACCCCCGCTTTGCCGGAAAGAGCGGACTGGGTACCCGCGGTGATGTCATCCTGCAACTGGATTGGACAATCGGTGAAATCATGAATACACTGGACAGCCTGAATCTGGCAGACAATACGATGTTGATTTTCACAAGTGACAACGGTCCGGTAATCGATGACGGATACCAGGATCAGGCTTTTGAAATGCTAAACGGCCACACCCCGATGGGCATTTACAGAGGAGGTAAATACAGTGTCTACGAAGCCGGTACACGCATTCCGTTCATCGTTCGCTGGCCGGCATGTATCAAGCCCAACAAACAGCAAGCCCTATTCTCACAGATTGACGTCTATGCCTCAATTGCTTCCCTACTGAAACAACCTCTTCGCAAAGGAGCAGCTCCCGACAGCCAGGAACACTTAAACGTATTATTGGGTAAGGAAGCAGACAACCGCGAATATGTGGTACAACAGAATCTGAACAATACACTCGCCATCATCAAAGGCCAGTGGAAATACATTGAGCCCAGTGACGGTCCGGCCATTGAATATTGGACAAAGATGGAATTGGGCAACGACCGGCAGCCGCAATTATATAACTTGTCGTCCGATCCTGCCGAGAAACAGAATGTTATCAATGAGCATCCGGATATCGCAAAAGAGCTGTCCGCCTTGTTGGAAGAAGTAAAAAAATAGAGCTTCCAATCTTCAATTCTACTATAAAAAAGATGAACTTACTATTGAAAAAGAATTTGCTTGTGTTTTTGATTGTATTGAGTTGCATTTCCAATCAACTCATTATTGCACAACCCAATAACACAACAGCAGAGACCCGGCTCGACTGGTGGCGTGAAGCCCGGTTCGGACTATTTATCCATTGGGGATTATACTCTGTAGCTGCCGGACAATGGAATGGAAAAGAGATAGACGGTATAGGTGAATGGATACAAAACTTTGCAAAGATACCCAACAGCGAGTATAATCAATTGGCCAAAGACTTCACCCTTCTCAACTACCATCCGGAAGAGTGGGTTGCGTTAGCCAAACAGACAGGTACCAAATACATTGTTTTTACAGCAAAGCACCACGACGGATTCGCTCTTTATCCAAGTGATGTCAGTGATTTCAATATACGGATGACTCCATATCCCAAAGATCCGTTGAAAGAACTGATTGCTGCCTGTCGGAAAGCCGGAATCAAAGTGGGAATCTACTATTCCCACCGTCAGGACTGGCATGAAGAGGACGCAGCCGTCATGGCTAACGAATATGACGGACACTACGGTAAGCCCAAAGAGGAAGTTAAGCCCAACCTCGACAGATATATCCAACAGAAAGCACTGCCACAAGTGCGTGAACTTTTGACACGTTACGGTGACATCGATGTTATATGGTATGATACTCCTTTCGATCTGACCCGTGAGCAGAGCCAGGCTTTTGTCAATGCCGTACGGGAGTTACAGCCGAACTGTATCATCAACGGACGTGTAGGATACAATTTAGGAGACTACGGACCGTTGGGAGACAACGAGATGCCCTGCAGTAAAGCCACCACTGATTTGGAGATGGTAGCCACTCTAAACCGTACCTGGGGATATAAAAAGAATGACAATCATTGGAAAGGGAAAAAAGACATCCTCTGTTCTTTGATCGAGTCGGCAAGCCGCAACATTAACTACATGGTCAATATCGGCCCGATGGCAGACGGGACAATACCGACACCGAGCATCGATATTCTAAGGTTTGTAGGAGACTGGATGGCAGACAATTCCGAATCCATTTACGGTACGGAAGGCAATCCCTTTAATGATAATTTCCCTTGGGGATATGTTACCCGAAAGGGAAACAGTCTATACCTGCACCTGACACAATGCCCCCGGAACAACCGGATTCAATTAAAAGGTCTGCATTCGGATATCCGGCAAGCCACGATATTGGCAACCCGCCAACCGGTTACTGTGAATAACCGAGGTGCATCTCCAACGATCGACCTCCCCAACGGGTTGGACTATGAAAAAGTGCCGGTCATCAAACTCGTCTGTACGACCCCTCTTAAAGTAGATACCAGAAATCTGATGAACGAAGGGATTATCTCCATTCCGGCAGCTTCCGGCACAGTCAAGGCCGGTTCAAAAGGAAAAATCACCTTTGCCGAAGGAGGGACAACCGAGAACTTCAACCCGCAGACCGGCAGTTTATTGCTAAAATGCGAAGTAGACACCCCGGGAGAGTATGAAGTGAAGCTATATACCAGTCGTCACTGGAGAAAATCATTTGCAGAAGGGACATACATTACTCTGAAAATCGGAAAGAATGTCTTCGAAAACCGTCTGCTCACCAAAGATGGAGAACTGGTTAATGTACGCCAAAATTCTTATCCGGAAACCTGGAGCAACATCGGAAGCGTTACATTCAAGAAAAAAGGTACACAGAACCTGGAACTGTCTATCGATAAAATCGGGACATTTACCCGACTCGGCTTTTTCGGAGAAGACCTTCAAGGTGAAAGTGAAAACAATGTCCGGGTAATGAGAATAGAACTCATCCAGAAGACCAAATAATTTTTTACCATTAAAAACCATATCCGTATGATAAAATACAACCTGCTCAGAAATAGTCTTTGTACTCTTGTCATGGCATTCTGTCCGATTCTACTTTCGGCCCAATTAGTGAAACACGACCGACTGCTGTCCTTCGAATCGACAGAAGTCCCTTCATTCATTACCGGTACAGGATCCGACTTATCCATCTCCGACCGGCATTATAAAGACGGGACACACTCTCTTCAGTGGAAATTCCAACCGAAAGGAAGCCTTGTCATTCATAAAGACTTGAAATTTGAGAAAAAAGACCCCACGGGAATAGACAAGTATTTGTCTGTCTTTGTTGTATGGATATACAATGAAACTCCGATCGAACAAACCCTTCAATTCGAATTTCTGAAAGACGGAAAGACATGTAGCTCGTTCCCGTTCGGACTGAACTTTCAGGGGTGGCGTGCAGCCTGGGTCTCTTATGAGAGAGACATGCAAGGCATCCCTGAGGAAGGGATGAATGAGATACGCATCACAGCCCCCGAAGCAGCCGGTGAAATCTACATCGATCACCTGCTCACCGCAGCCAAAATGGATCATCGTTACCAAACAGCCGATCTGCAGGTGCCGTTCGTGAATAAAGAGACCGGCAATCACTGGCTGTTTGCCTTGAAGTATTCCAGACTGACTCCGGATATTCCATTGGAAGCAACCGTCAGCGATACTCAAAAGCAAGAAATCCAAATGATAGAAAAGCGATTGAGGAGCATCATCTGTCCTGCGAGCGAAGTCACTCCACAGACCATAGCCGAATTGCGTAAGGCCTACGAACGTTATGGCATTGTATACAAAGACGGAAAAGTATCCGGACTCCCGCTTTTTTACGGACGTGCCGCCGAAGCCTATGAGCGCATCATCCCGGACTGGAAGGGGGGGGCTATGTTATCTGCCAATAACATGGAAGTAAGCAGCTTCTTCAATCTGATGAACAGAATAGCCGTAGCCTACAATAATACAATAAACACTCAATACAAAACAACACTCAAACAGATATTTATGGCAATGTACGACCATATCACCGACCAAGGGGTGGCGTATGGCAGTTGCCTGGGTAACATCACCCACTACGGTTATAGCTTCCGCCCTTTCTTTACCGCCTACTTTCTGATGAAAGAGGTGTTCCAGGAAATGGGCAAGCAGGAAGAAGCCGAAAGAGCAATGCTTTGGTACTCGACCGTAAATGATGTATATAACAAACCTAAAACAGCAGGTATCGACATCGACTTTTTCAATACCCTCAGTACCGGACGTATCGCCAGTATCCTGTTTATGGAGGACACACCGGAAAAAGTACAATACCTGAAGTCTTTCTCGCGCTGGGTAGACAACGGTTGCCTGCCGGCCGAAGGGCTGAACGATGCTTTCAAAGCGGACGGTTCCGCCTATCATCACTGCAACAACTATCCGGCTTATGCCACAGGCGGACTGACCGGAGCCACCAATATGATTTATCTGCTGAGCCACACGGGATTTTCCGTCTCCGAGCTGGCTCACCGGACTGTCAAAAACGTATTGCTTACCATGCGTTTTTATTGCAACAAGCGGAGTTTCCCACTCTCTATGTCCGGACGTCATCCCAATGGAAAAGGAGAGTTGATCCCTGTACATTACGCCACCATGGCACTCGCCGGTTCTCCCGACCGCAAGCAGGAGATAGATGCCGACATGGCCGAAGCCTATCTGCGCCTGACGGAAAAACCCTATAAATGCAATAAACAGGAAGAGCAGTTCACGGACTTATTATCCGCCAAAGGCTTTACCCCGGAACAAGACCCTGAAGGCAATAAAGCGATGGGATACGCCTGCG